>CAZGXI010000043.1:0-34269 GCA_964529715.1 uncultured Anaerolineae bacterium
GTGGTCCGCGCCGACGGCAACGCCCATATGATCATGCACGACCCGGCCCGCGAGTCATTCCCCTGGCAGGGCGCGACGCTGGCAATCCACGTCGTCCGACTACTTTCGGCGCTGATGGGCACGGCAACCGTGCTGACGACTTACCTGATCGGGCGGGAAGTGTTTCCGCACTGGCCGGAGGTCGCTCTCGGCGGGGCAGCGTTCAACGCCTTCCTGCCAATGTTCCTGTTCGTCAGCGGATCGGTGAATAACGACAACCTCTCGAATCTCGTCTCCGGGATGCTAATCTGGCAGTTAGCGCGGCTGTTCCGGGCACAGGCCGCCCCCAGAAGCGACGTTTACGCCGTCCTAGGCGTTCTAATGGGCGTCGGGATGCTCTCGAAACTGAGCTTCGGCCTGCTGCTGCCGGTCGTCGCGCTGGCGCTACTGGCGATCAGCTTGCGGATGCGCGACTGGCACCCCGTGATCGTCGGCGGGGCGATCTCCGGAGGACTGACCCTCCTGATCGCCGGGTGGTGGTACGCGCGCAACGAGCAGCTCTACGGCGATCCGACGGCGCTCAACGTCTTTCTGGATACGGTCGGCGAGCGCGCGCCGCACGCGGACCTTGCCCAACTGTGGAGCGAACGCGAGTCATTCGTGCGGACGTGGTGGGGGCTGTTCGGCGGCGTCAACGTGCCATTGCCGGAGGCCATTTACACCTTATTGAACATCTTGGGCGCAGCCGGGCTGATCGGCTTCGCACTCTATCTGTTGAAAATTATCTTGCGGCATAGAACACAGGCAGAAACACGGCAAGCGCCATCTCTGCTGCCCTTGCTGCTGGTGGTCTTCTGGCCCATCGCCACGTTTCTCGGCCTGCTGCAATGGACCAGTGTCACCTGGGCTTCGCAGGGACGGCTGATGTTCGTCGCCGTCGGGCCGATCTGCCTGGGAATGGCGGTCGGTTGGGCGTGGTGGCTCCGGCAAAAATGGCAAGGGATTATCCTGGCCTGTCTGAGCGGCGCTCATATCGTCATTGCAGCCGTTGCACCGTTAGCCTGGATTGCGCCCGCGTATTCTCCTCCGGCGCTGGATCAATCCTTCCCACCGGATTTACCGGGCGAAGTGGTAGACTTCTACGAGCCGGGAGCCGCCCTGCCAACCCTGAGACTGCTGGGTTACGGACTTTATACGTCTGCTGCCGAACCGGGCGAAAACATTGAACTGAGCCTCTACTGGGAAGTGGTACAGCCGCCGACCCGCCGCTGGAGCCTGTTCGCCCATGCCATCGACGGCGCCGGACTGATCGCCGGACAGCGCGATCGCTATCTGGGGCGCGGGCTGCTGGCGACCGAACGCCTACAACTGGGCCAGCGTTGGAGCGAGACGTTGATCATCCCCCTGACGGCAGGCAGCTACACCCCGGACGAATTGGCGATCAGGCTGGGTTTTTATGATCTAGTGACGGGAGAGCGTATGGTGACTGCCGACGGCAGCGACTCGGCCCGGCTCGAAACCACCATCCGCCTGTTGCCACTCGACCCTGAAAGTGACTTTCCCAATGCCCGCCAGGACGATTTCAGCGGTCTGATCGCCCTGCGTGGTTATGCCTACAGCGCGCGGCGGCTTGCGCCCGGCGAAACCCTGGACGTGACATTATACTGGCAGGGGCAGCGGGCGATCCCGCAGGATTACACAGTATTCGTCCACATCGTCGATCCGCAAACCCTCCGCATCTACGGCGGTTCGGATGCCCAGCCCGTCGCATGGACACGCCCCACGTCTAGCTGGATGCCCGGCGAAACCGTGATCGACACGCACACGCTCATGCTCGACCCGACCACGCCGCCCGGTGTATATCAGATCGAAGTCGGCCTATATACCCAGCCGCAGCCGGGCGTGTTCGAGCGGCTGCGTGTAACCACAACGAGCTGGCAGGGCGCCGATGTGCTCTACCTGGCGCAAATTGCGGTGGATGCTGCTCCCGGAGGCAAAGAATGACGCGCAGACTCTCCCATTGGCGCGCGGACGCCCTGGTCGTACTGGTGTTGGTCGCGCTGTGGGCGGCCTTCTTCTGGCGCTTCCTGACGCCCATCCCGGAAGATCAGGCGTCCCTGGCGGAAGGCGACTTTTCCGGCCAGTTCGTCGCCTTCGGGGCGTACCAGGCGGCGCGACTGTGGCACGGAGAAGTGCCGTTATGGGACCCCTATAACAACGGCGGGTTGCCCTTCCTGGCCGATACCCAGTCGGCGGTCTTTTATCCGCCGCGCCTGATCACCATTGCACTGGCCGGGCTGGCGGGCGAATGGACTTACCACACGCTCGAACTAGAGATGATAGTCCACGTCCTGCTGGGCAACGTCCTGATGTACGCGCTCGTGCGGCGGCTGACGGCAGGACAGCCGGGCAGCGTCTTCGGGGGGCTGATCGGCGCGATCACGTGGTCCTACGGCGGCTTCATGACCGGCTACCCCCCGCTGCAACTGGCCGTGCTGGAAGCGGCCATCTGGGGGCCACTGATCCTGCTTGGCGTTCACGAGGCCACCACCGGGGAGCGCATCCGCTGGCCCTGGCTGGCCGTGAGCGGGCTGGCGCTCGGCTTGTGCCTGTTGGCCGGGCATCCGCAAACGGCCTGGCTGCTGATCTACTTGCTCCTGGCGCTGCTGGCCTACCGGGTATACCTGCATCGCTGGCACTGGGCCGTTTTCATCGTCGGCGGGACGCTGGTCGGCGCACTGGCCGGGGCGCTGGCGGCAGTCCAACTGCTGCCGGGGTTGGAATATCTACAACATACCACCCGGATCGGCTACACGTTCGAGGCCAAAAGCGGCGGCTTTCCCATTTACGACGTGATCCAGTTCATCTTTCCGCGCGTGGTCAGTGTATGGTCGCCGTTGTACGTCGGAATCGGCGGGCTGGTTCTGGCAGGCGCGGCGCTGTGGCTGCGCGTGCGCGATTGGGCTTTTTGGGGCGGCGCGGTGCTGGTGGGATTGGGCCTGAGTTTTGGCGGGAACACGGCCATTTACGGGCTGCTGTATAACCTGCTGCCGGGACTGCGCCTGTTTCGCGGGCAGGAACGCGCCGCGCTGATCGTCGCGCTGGCACTGAGCGTGCTGGCCGGGCTGGGCGCAGTACGGCTAGCTGCATGGAGCCAGGAACATAATCTCCGGCACACCTTGAAGCGGGTTTTAACCGGCCTGCTGATCGGGACGGGCCTGGTGACGGCAACAGTTTTCGTGTTGTGGCTGGGACCGGAGCGCGAAACATATCAGGCGTCGCTCGGCCCAATGGCTTTCTCGACGCTGCTGGCGGCGCTGGCGCTGGCGATCTTTCCCTGGCTGCTGGATCGCCCCCAGAGCACGTGGCGGCAGGCGGCGCTAATCGCCCTGATCGCCTTTGACCTGTTCACAGTTGGGTTAGACAGCCTGCAAACCGATCCCATCCCGCCGACCGAGCGGCTGGTCCGACCTGCCCTCGTGGACGCGATTCGGGCGGATTCGGAAGTTCCGCCCTATCGGGTCGATGGGCTGCGCGGCATCAGCAACAATTTCGGCAGTCTGTGGCAGGTGCCCGACATTCGCGGCATCAGCCCCCTGTGGCTACGCGGGGCGCGCGCGATCATCTCTGAGGAAGCTATTGTGCCGCGCGCCTGGGAGCTGTTCGCCGTGCGCTACGTGATCAGCGATTGGGCAGAACTGCCCGTGCCGGGCGAGGTCGTCGCCCAGGGAGAGGATGCCCTCGGCCCGGTGAATCTGCACCGCCTAACCGACCCACGTCCCTTCGCCCTGCTGCTGGACGACGTGGCGCGTGTGGACAGCGACGAGTTCGCCTGGGCGCTACTGGCCGATCCGCATTTCGATCCCCGGCAGAGCGTGATCCTGCTGGATCGCGGCGACCTAGCCCTGCCGGATCACCTGGAAGCCACCGGGACGGCTACCGTGACCGCCTTTGCGCCGGAGGCAATCACCATCACAATCACAGGCAGCACTGCCCCGGCGATCCTGAGCATCGCCCTGCCCCACTATCCCGGCTGGCAGGCGACAGTAGATGGAGAAACAACGCCTCTGCTGCGGGCCTACGGCGGTCTGAGCGCGGTGATCCTGCCGGCGGGCGCGGAGCGTGTGGAACTGGTTTACCGCCCAGCCACATTCACGCTCGGCGCGGCGATCAGCGCCGCTACGTGGCTCGGCCTGACCGGCTACGGCGGTTGGCTGTTTCTACGTCGCCGCCGGGCTGCCTGACAGAGGCTCTTTGGCGTGAATATCGCTATTTTCACCCTCACCCTGGCCGCCGAAATGCTCACGACCGTCGTCGTAGCCATCAGTATCGCCCTACCCCAACAGCGAATCTGGCCGCCTCCTCAGAAGCATTCGTGGGAACAGCCCCTGATGCTGATCCTCTTCTTTATCTCAGGAGGCGGGGTGATACTCCTGGGTATTCTCGATTGGGACAGCTTCAACCTTCCTGTAGGGGTGCGCGTGGGAGCGGGCGTCCCGCTGGGGATCGCCGGCAACGGCCTGGCCTTGTGGGCCGTCGCCGCGCTCGGCGTCGCATCGACTGCCGGAGAAGCGGGTGCGCTCACACGGCACGGACCATACCGGTTTTCCCGGAATCCGCAGTATGTCGGCTTCATGCTGTCGCTGGCGGGATGGGCCTTGATCACGAACTCGGCGTTGACTCTGATCGTTTCCCTGGCCGGGATTGTCCCGCTGGTACTGGTCCCTTTTGCCGAAGAACCCTGGCTGCTGGAAAAATACGGGGCGACATACGCGGAATACCGGCGGGCAGTTCCACGTTTCATCAGCTTGAAGAGGTAGAAAGATGACGACGGAAAGTCTGGCGCAGCGATTGATGGGCATGAGCGGGCGGGCGCGCGCCGCGCTGATCGGCGTGACGCTCGGTGTGCTGGCGGGGGTGATCGGGTTGGGGTTGGCCCTGGCAGGTCCCGTCATCATGATCGGCGGGGTATTGGGCTTGCTGGCCGGGCTGTATATCCTCACGGACATCCAGGTGGCGCTATACGCGGTGATCGCCGTGATCGGCCTGCTGCCGTTCGGTACGCTGCCCTTCAACGTCGGCCTGACACCGACTTTTCTAGACGCTGTGATGGGCGCATTTCTGTTGGTTTATCTGTTCCAGTGGATGACGGGGCGGCGGCGATTGTTCCGGGGAACACCGGTCAATCCCCTGGTGCTATTTTTTGCCGTTCTGCTGGTATTTAGTTTTGTACTGGGGTCCGGCCACGCGCAGCCGACCCCGGCCACACTGCGGCAATTCGCCGAACTGCTGCTGAGCATCGTGACCGCGCTTGTCCTGGCGGACGTGATCCGCGACGAGAAGACCTTGCGCCGCGTGACGGCGGTTGTGCTGGTGATCGGTGGCCTGACGGCGCTGATCGGCGTGATCCTGTACATGCTCCCGGATGCCACCGCCGAACGGCTGCTGGTCACGCTGGCGCGCATCGGCTATCCCAACGGCGGCGTGATCCGCTACGTGGAAGACAACCCTGCCCTAGCGGAACGCGCTATCGGCCTGTGGGTAGACCCGAATGCCTTCGGGGGCGTGCTGGCCGTGCTAGGAGCGATGGCCGCGCCGCAGGTCTTCGCGCAGCAGCCCGTCGGCGGACGACGTTGGGTCGTGGCAGGTGCGCTCGGCGCGATCACGCTCTGCCTGCTGCTGACCTTCTCGCGCGGATCGCTGCTGGCGCTGGCAACGGGGGTCGTCTTCATTGCCGCCATGCGCTACCGCCGCCTGCTGCTGATTCTGATCGTGGTGGCGGCGCTGCTGCTCCTGCTGCCCGTCACTCAGAGCTATGTGGCGCGCTTTGTGGAAGGTTTCCAGGGCGCGGATCAGGCCACCCAGATGCGCTTCGGCGAATACAGCGATGCGCTACGGCTGATCGGGCGCTATCCGATCCTGGGCGTGGGCTTTTCGGGCACGCCGGAGATTGACCTGTACCTGGGCGTCGCCAACCTGTACCTGACGATGGCCTCTAATATCGGGCTGACAGGGACGGCAGTCTTTTTGGTGACCGTCGGCAGCCTGTTTCTTTATGGATTGCGAGCGTGGCGGCGTCCAGGCCGTCTGGAGCAGTTCGAACCGCTCTGGCTGGGTACACACGCAGGGTTGATCGCCGCGCTGGCAACAGGCATCTTCGACCACTACTTTTTCAAGCTGGAATTCCAGGCATCAGTAGCATTCTTTTGGCTGATCGTCGGGCTGGCGTTGAGCACGTCGCGCCTGTGGCTGGAAGCTCCCCCCCTCTCCCGATCCTCAAACGCCGGATGGGAAAGGGGGGCATAACCTCACCTGAGCCGCCCTATCCGCCGACGGTCAGGCCGTTGATGATCACCGAGAACGTGTTGGTGAAGGTCTGATCGAAGGCGCTGGTCGGCGCTTCCAGCCAGAAGACGTATTCCTGCGCTCCCTGTGTGGTGACAAAGTACGCCCCGGTGGTATTGAGGCGATTTGTCGCGTTGACGTAGTTGAACACCACCGCATACCAGGACACACTGCCGATGTAATACGGCTCGGCGGCCTGGACCTGGAGATTGGTCACGTTCGTATTCTGCTGGAGCAAGCCGTAGTATTGATCGGCAAGCTGCTCATTGCTGAGGCTCTGCGTTGGTCCGGCATGGATCGCTACAAAGGTCGTGGTGTCATTTACCGGGCTATAGACCGTCCACTCGCCGACGGGCGTCTCCACCCAAGCTGCCGGGACGGAGAAGGTCGCGCCGCCGATGCTGGTCAACGCCCAGTTGCTCGCGCCAAGCGTGCCCTGTACGTCGAAAAAGTTCACGCTCTGGACCAGCAGGCTGAAAGCGTTCGTCGCCACGTCTACCGCCCCTTCAGGCGCGTCCATGTCGAAGCCGTACCCCAGGTTTTGCTCCGGCACATAGATCGCCAGCACTGCCCCGACGCGGTTCTGGCCGTTGAAGGTATAGGTGTAGTCCACAACGTAAGCCTCGTGCCCGCCGATCTCGACCTGCTGCTGGCTGACCAACTGCGCATTTTGAAGGGTATTCCAGCTATTGATCACCTGCTGAGCCACGTCTTGCGCTGAGGTCGCCCGGTCGTAAGGCAAGACAGAAAGCACCACGCCCGTCGCCGGGTCGCCGGTGAACAACCGACCGCCTTCGTCGGTAGAGAGATAGCGTGGTTCGATCCAGTTCGCCGGATAGCGGAAGTTCACGCCGAACTCGGTGCTGGTAAACCCGCGCTGGCTGACATCCAATCCCTCATTGTTGACCGACACCTGCGCACTGTCGCTGATGCTGTTGCCGGCAATGTCTTTGGCAACCACTTCCAGGGTATAGGTTCCAGTTGGAGCCGGAACCATACGGTAGGTAAACGGCTCCTCCCCGAAGGTCAACCGGGCATCGGCAGGCGTCGAGGCCAGTTCGTGGTTCGCGTTCCAATAGAGCCAGTTCGGCTGGAACTGGTCGCCCGGCTTAATGGCAAGCTCATAAGGCATGAAGCCGTTGCTGGTCTGTTGTACGCCCCAGACGCTCGCCACTGCTCCGGTTGTCAGATCATAAACCAACTGCGCTTCGACCTGACTACCTACCTGAGGAATGAACGTCCCGTTGACCACTGCCGAAGTCGGATTCGCCGAGTTCGGGATCACCAACGCAGGCACCTCCACGCTGCCGTCGGAAATGACCGGGATTTCAGCGCCCCAGACAAAACTGCGTGTCGAAACCCCGTCGGCCCAATCCACGATCTCCAGACCGCCAGTGATCGTCACCGCCGAGACCAGCGGGACGTACTCGACCATGATATTCGTGCCCTCCTGCGTTTGCAGTGTGGCAGAGAAGATCACCTCCATGATGTCGCGCCCAGACACCTCCATTTGGATGACAGCCGGTTCGTGGATGCTGGCCGTCGCTGGATAAACACCGGTGATGTCTACACGCGGCCCTTCGGTAACAGTGGTCGTCGCCGTGCCATGAAAAGCGTCCAGGAAGGCGCGCCACGAAGCCATCTCGCGTGGCGCCTGGTCGGCATAGCGGCTGGAAAAGCCATATTGTTCGTAAGCCGCCCGATTGCGTGGGAAGTAAATGGTCATCCCACGCGACGCAGCCAGCACATCGTTTCCACGATGATAGGGGATCATCTGCGTCCCGGCGCTGACCACCCCCTGCGCCGCCTGCGACACACTGCGGTCTGGCGAAAGCTGTGCCAGCAATTCGGCGAAGCGAATCAAATCTGCTGCCGACCAGATGTCGAAATATTGCGGGTCATCGAACCCGCCGAAGGACAGGGTATTGTTGCGCGCATCGCCAATGGCGCTGAGCACTGCTCCGGGGTTGGCGCGCACCGCCCTGGAAAACGCATCCAGCGCATTCAAGACGGCGTCAGCCTGGGCCAGGGAAGCTACTCCCAGATCGAACACGTCATAGTTCGTCACGACATCCGTATAGAACGTCATGTAGGCGTCTACAATGGCACGTCCCAACGCCAGACCATCCATACCGGAATTCCGGTTAAGCGCATCAAGAAACGTGGCATAATCCCAGCCGTAGCCAGGGATTGTTTCCTCAGCCGCCACCGCATACTGGCCATAGGGCGCCAGGGTACGCAACACTTCGTACTGCGCCATCAGACAAGCATCGAAGCCGATCAGGTCCAGCCGCGCCGCACTGCCCGGACTGACAACCTGAGAGAGTGCCTGGCCCAACTCTGGCAGACTCAAGTCATCCTCGTCCGCCGTCTCATCCGTGGCAACTCCCAACCACGCCCCCCCGTGATCCCAGATAATCAGGGCGTAGCGGTTTGCAGGATAGGTGCGCATTGCCCAAGTGGTAAAGTCCGCCAGGTAGGCCGGATCACCGGTATTGGTCTCGCCGAGGTTCTGCACCGGCTGGCTGGTGATCAGATCGAAGTTATTGTCACGGGTAATAAAAAAGCGTCGCGTATCCGCCCAGTTGCCATTGGTGCTATCGTAGCCCGACGTACGGTCCATCTGGACTACGATGTTGACTGCCGTCGTGCTGCCCACCAGTTCCATTTCATTGATGTCGGTCAGGGCAAACGACTCCAGGTCATTGTCCGCCCCAATGTAGACCATCACGGTCCAGGCTGCGCGGTTCTGGCGGGCGCGCTGCTCCGTTGTAGGTGTCCCGGCCACCTGAGAAGCAAGCTGCTCCGCCCAACGCGCCATAGCAGCCCCGGCCTCCAGACGATCGGCCTGAGGAAGACGCGATGTGGGGTCAACGGGAAAAACGGCCGCCGGCAGTTCCGACGCCAGCGATGGAGACATCAGCGCATGAACAGGAAGCTGCGCTCCGGCCAGGGCGGCAATGAGCAAACAATAAGCGATCAGGCGCAAGGCTTTCATTGCAGTGCTCTCCCAGGCAAGTAATCAAAAAGGCTGTATATCCGGTCCGACGGTTGCAGTCTAGTACAGTTTGACGCGAGACGCCAGAAAGCCCCTTGTCAAAGCCGCCATTCTAAGGTAACATCCCGCTCGCAAAATTGCCTGACCCGCTCACGGGGTCAGCTTTCCGCTCTTAACACCCACTTCCCAATGTGTGTAAGGGCAATCCCGAGGAAAGGAGGCAAAGGCGAGTGATGCGTGCATATGAACTGACGTTTATCGTGCGTCCCGACGTGTCCGAGGATGATCTGACGGCGACCATCGAACAGGTGCGGGGCTGGATCACCACACAGGACAATACGGTGGGGCGCGTAGATCGTTGGGGACGCCGCCGTCTGGCTTACCCCATCAACAACCAGCGCGAAGGGCATTACGTGATGATGGAAGCGTCGTTAGCTCCTGAGACAATCGCTGAGCTGGAACGCAATCTCAAACTGAGCGACGTCATCTTGCGTTATTTGCTGATTCGTGCCGACAGTAAGTAGTCAGCCCATCGCAAGACGAGATGTACTGGTTGAAGGAGTAGCCGGATGGGTCGGGGACTGAACAAAGTCATGATCATCGGCTACCTGGGACGCGACCCGGAAATGCGCTATACCCCTAGTGGCCGTCCGGTAACGAGTTTCAGCGTAGCAACAAGCCGCAGTTGGACTTCTGCCGAGGGCGAACGCCGTGAAGAAATCGAATGGTTTAACGTCGTTGCCTGGGGAGCACTGGCGGAAATCTGCAAATCGCATCTGAGCAAAAACCAGCAGGTGTATATCGAAGGTCGCCTGCAAACGCGCGGCTGGGAAGATGAGGAAGGCAAAAAGCACTACCGGACTGAACTCGTTGCCAACGAGATGATCCTGCTTGGCGACCGCCGCCCGCAGACTGACTTCGATCACTATGCTTCTGGTGACGAAGAGGATTATGCCTTCTGACAATCGGCGGCTGCTGGGGTTTTCGAGAGCAACAAAAGCAAGGATACACCATGAGCGATCTAGATCGTAACGTTGCGGGATATGACGACGGCGCGTATGACGGCCAGGATTCGGGGCGGCCGGGGGGCTTTCGAGGGCGTGAAGGGCGACGGTATCGCGTCTGTCCCTTCTGCGCAGATGGCGCCGACCGCGTGAACTACCTGGACGCAGATATGCTGCGCCGTTTTATCACCGAAGAGGGCAAAATCCGCCCCCGCCGTCAAACCAGTGTGTGCGCCAAACACCAGCGTAGCCTGGCGCGCGCCGTCAAGCGCGCCCGACACCTGGCGCTGCTGCCCTTCACCGGTCTGCACATGCACGAATAAGGGCAATGCCCGGACGATCCTGTCTGTCCACCGCATAGGGCGTTGTCTGAACAGCGCCCTATGCATGTGTGTTCCGGCTGCTATCTAGAGGAAAAATTCGCATGACCAAAAGAGCCACCACGGGCGGCCCTACCCGGCAAAAACGTACTGCCGAGCAAGAAGAACGCCGAGTTTATCTGTCCCGCGCAGAGCGTGAAGCGCGCGTCCAACGGATAATCCTGTTGGGCATGGGGATTGCCCTCGGCATTGCCTTGATCATTTTACTGGCAGGCGTCATTTACGAAGGGGTGATCTACCCCAATCAGCCCGTGGCCGTGGTGAACGGCCAGGCCATCACCACGCGCGACTATCAGGCGCGTGTGCGTTATACCCGCTGGCAGACGGGCACGCAGCTCGCCACACTTGCTTCGCAGTATGGCACCGACTTACTGACTAACCAAAACAGCCCCTTCTATAGCCAGTACCTTGAACTTCAACCAGGGCAAGAGTATCAGATCGGCGACCGGGTCCTCAACGACATGATCGACGAACTCCTCATCCGCCAGGAAGCCGCCGCGCGAAATATCACCCTCGACGAGGCTCAGATTGAGGAGCGCATCCAGCAGTTTTTCGGGTATGATCCGAATCCTGAAACGCCGACGCCGACCCTGGAACCGACAGTGACGCCGACGCCGATTGTCTCGCCGACGCCCTCCCCTACCCCGACCGTCACACCAACACCGGAGCAGTCGCCCACGCCCTCGCCGACACCACTGGATACACCGACGCCATTGCCGACTCTGACTGCCGACGAGCAACGCACACGCTATGAGGAGTTCGCAAACGACTACTTCACCGAGGGAGCGACCATCTCTGGCCTCAATCGGGAACAGATTCGCGCGATCTTTGAGGCAGAAGCCCTGCGAAACCAGCTCTACGAGATCATCACGGCTGACCAGCCGCGCGTCGAAGAGCAGGTGAATGCAAGACACATCCTGGTCAGAACAGAGGAGGCGGCTCAAGACATCCTGACCGCCCTGGCCGAAGGTGAGTCATTCACCGAACTGGCCCGCTACGCTTCTACCGATACCACCAGCGCCCGCAACGGCGGAGAACTGGATTGGACCGGACGGGGAGAATTTGTCACCGAATTTGACGACGCTGCGTTCAATGGCGAAATCGGCGCCATCATTGGCCCGGTGCAGACACAGTTCGGCTATCACATTATCCAGGTTCATGCCCGTGAAGAGCGTGAACTGACGGATGCTCAGTACGACAGCAAGCGTCAGGATGCCTTTACCGAATGGCTGGATGGATTGCGCACGGCAGAAGGCAGTAGCGTGGAGATCTACGATCACCGGGATCGCACGCCAACCGATCCGACCATCTACGACCTGGGACTGGCGCTTACAGGCCAATAGACAAAACCAAAAGCGCCCATACTCTCTTGCCATCGGAGGGTATGGGCGCAACAGCCCTTGATTTCTGAGCGGGTGACGACTATAATTCAATTCATCATCGGGGTGTGGCGCAGTTTGGCTAGCGCGCTTGCATGGGGTGCAAGAGGCCAACGGTTCAAATCCGTTCACCCCGACCTCTTTTTCTCACCGCTTGCAACAGAATAGCACTTGAATACTTCGGGTTCCTATTCAGTTGTTAAGGTTCCCGGAACGCTCTGCCGTGGTCTCTGCCACGAGTGACGGTGGAGCGTTCGCTTTTCAAGAGGGCGCATTTCCGCGCCCTCTTGTCATTTGTGTTCAGAACGTGCTAACTTTGTGTTGGACGACAGCAAAGTCAACACCCCTGACCACTTTGATTATATTCGCAGTATGCGGTACGTCAAGTAAAAGGCGGTCAGAAATGGAAAAGGATATTGGTCCAATCAGTACTTTCGCGGCCCGACGCATCAAGGAAGCCCGTAAAGACCGGGGGATGAACCAGACCGAACTGGCAGAGTTGATCCACCGCACCCAGCGAACTGTATCACGGTATGAAGGCGCGATGATTACCATCAGTGTGGATGTGCTCTATTCCATCGCGTGTGCACTTCAGCAGCCAGTCGAGTACTTCTTCCCGCCGCTGGTAGAGCTACCGAAGCCCGACTCTACCCCTGAGAAGTGAACCCTGCTCAGGTGAATATGCCGATTTGCGCCTGCCATTTATCACCATTTTCATCCCCTCCGCGGCAGGTGCAGGCTTAGAACAGCCATTTTGAGATTCGCCTCCACAACCGAACACAGCCTGGCACCCGCTGACGCCGCCGCGGGCGTGCCAGGTGCTGCATGACCTCCCAGGCATCGCCGAAGTGATGGCGCATCTCCTGCGCCTCGGCGACCGTCTGGGCCAGCCCTGCGCCGATGATCCACCTGTCCTCGTCGGCAGCGTGATCGGTGTACGTTTCCTCATCGCCCATCAGTCCGCTGCGGTAGTTCGGCAGCAGCCGGGGTATCCGGTCGCGCGGCGAGGTGTACCGCAGAATGGCGCGGATGCGCTTCAGGAGTCTGGGCAGCATCGGGTTCAGTCCTTCGGCAGCGGTTCGGCGCTGGAAAGCCGCTCGAGTCTTTCCCGGTCATTGGCCGCCGGTTTCCACGACTGCCGGGCCGGAGCTGCTGTCGTGGACGGCGCGCGCCTGGCCTTCTTGAAACCCTCACGAGTCTCCCGCCATTCGCGGTCCTGAAGCTGCTGCTTCCACCGCTCTCGCTCGCCGTGATCCTGGCGTATCCGTTTGTCGGCCTGCTCCCGCTGCCGCCGCTGCCCCCGGATTTCACCTCGCTTCAGGGGACGCTGGTCGTCCAGCTTGCCCTTGAGGCTCTGGCTGCTGCGTTTGTGGCTGCCGCGCAGTTCCTCGTACTCCTCAGCGGTCATGGTTCCCTTCTTGCGTCCTCTGCCATCGCGCAGGACCAACTCCTCCCTCTGCTGCCCCTTGCCCGACCTGGTGCCCATGCCGAACGCGCCGCCGATGGTGCGCGTGATCTGCTTCAGGATTTGCAGGGCAACCGTGATGCCGATCAGGGTGGCATAGACCGGCCACAGGGTACTGAGCATGGCGATGAGCGGCTGCGTCAGCGCGCTGATGTCGATGTTCATGATACGGGTGTTTCCTCAGGAGTACTGGTGCAGGTCGGGCTGGGTGTTTCCGTGGGCGATGGAGTCAGGGTCGGAGTCTCCGTCTCTGTCGCCGTTGGCGTCAGGCTGGACGTGCTGCTTGCCGCAGGTGTTTCCGAAGGCGTCACAGAAGCGGTCGGTGTCGGGCTGCTCGCCGGCGAGACTGTCGCTGTGGCAGTAAGCGTGGGCGTGCCCGTTGGCGCGGGGTCGGTCGCAGTCCCGGTGAAAAGAGCCGTGGGATCAAGAATGGGTTCTCCTGTCGGTGTCCAGGTCGGCGTCGCCGATGGCAGCGGCGTGGCCGTCACGACAACGATGATGACCTGGGTGGACGCGGGCACGCTGATAGCACTCCCGGCGCCGGGAAGGCCGATGCTGCCCTGCGCGCTGGGAATCTGCACCGGCGCGGGCGGCTGCGACCAGGTGGTTTGCCCGGTGATGGATGGGTTCTGCGTAATGGGATTGGACGCAGGTGCTCTCGGCGGGCTGGTCGGTTGTCGCGGCGCGCTGTAGACGGTCGGCTGCACCGGCAGGGTCGCCTTTCCTGTCGGCGTGATGGTCGGCGATGGTGTGGCCGTTGGCGTCGCCGTCACCGTGAGGGTCGCCTGGGCGGTCATCGTCGCCTCGTTTGGTGTTTCCGTCATCGTCGGTGAAGGCGTCGTGGTGATCGTCGGCAGGCTGGCTGCCGTCGGGATCGCCGCGGTGGACGCCGTTGGCCGCGCAGCCAGCAGAGTGAAGCCCACGCAGGCGAAGATACCCAGGACGAGTAGAAACGCGGCTCCGCCGCACCCGGCTTTGGGTGGGCTGTACTCGCGCTGGGTCGGGTCGTCGCCCGGCCCGTGGTAGGTCTTCTTCGTCATCGCGTCCTCGAAAACCGCCGCACGGCGGCAATCGCCAGGAAGATAGTCAGCAGGATCATCAGTCCCAGCAGGATCGTGTCAATCGCGCCGCTGGCATTGATGAAGCTGTAACCATTGATGACCGTATCGGCCAGCGGGATCGCCTGCCCGGACAGGTCCAGAAATGGGGTCGCTTCCAGCGTCGGCCAGGGCGTGGGGGTTATCCAATCCATAACGGTCTCCTAAAACGGAATCAACTCCAACACCAGGTCCACGATCTTGAGGACCGCGTTGGCGATCCAGATCAGGACCGGCGTCCCGGCGGTCAGGACGAAGACCAGCGCGACGAACCCCAGCGCCAGGATCGCCCACGAGATGATCTGCCCGATGGTTCCCAGGTGCAGCAGTTCAAGGCCGCGCGCGTAACCCACGAAGGTCCCGGCCTGCCCGCCGATCTCCTCGGCCAGTTCCACCAACCCCTGCGGCGTGCCGCTCGGATTGACCAACTGCACGTCCATCAGCGGGGCCAGGGTGTTTATCGCTTCCTGCGCCATCCCTGCCGGGGTCGAGATCAGGCCGGGGTCTATCGTCGCTCCCGGATCGGCGGTCGGGGTCGTCCCACCCGGCGTGAGGGTCAAGGTCGCAGTCGCCGTCGGCGTGACGGTTATCACCACCGCCGGCTGCGGCGTGTACGGCGTCGGACTGCGCAGTGCCGGCAGCGGCAGCTGCGACCAGGGCAGCGGCCCGCACGGGTTGAGCGCGCCGTCCCGCCCACACTGCGCGCCCGCTGGATGGGTAATCACGGATGACGCCAGCACGGTCAGCAGGGCTATCACGACGCGGCCAGGAAGGACGACCGCACGCGGTCGACGGCCCAGGCGATCAGCCATAGAGATGCCGCTCCCAGAACCAGGGGGACCAACATCACCGCCGGGCTGGTGGGCCGGAAGAGGGTGTTGTCCACCACGTACGTGCCGATGCACAAGGGGTTGAGATTGGGCGTCGAGCAGTCCGGCGCGCCGGGAATCGGCGTCGGCGTGCTGTTCTGAATCGCCCCGATGATGCTCGCTCCAATCTGCGGGATGAGCGCGATCTGGGCCAGGATCGTGTTCAGGACGGTCGTCAGCATATTCAGCACCCCCACCACCAGGTTGAGCAGGGTCGTCACCACCGGCGACAGCGCCGCGACGAGCGTCTGGATGGCCGCCAGCAGGTCATCCAGCAGCGTCACCAGCACGTCGCGCAGGCCGTCGAACAGCGTTACGAGCACGTCCCAGAAGGTCGCCCCGCCGCCGCCCTCGACGTAGACCGTCCGCCCGCCGGCGACTTCGCTCATGCGCAGGCCGAGGTTCGCCAGGTGGCCGCCCAGGTAGTAGGTGAAATCCTGGCCGAACAGCAGGAAGCGCTGCGCGGCGTAGGCGAGGTAGCGCCCCAGCATCCCGATACCCCGTAGGATATTGAGAATGCCTTCCCACGTCCCGTAGGCGATGGTATAGGCGTGGCAGAACCAGAGCTGGCGAACCTGGCAGGCCAGCCAGGCGATCAGCTCGCGCAGGTCGTGGGCCACGTCGCCGGAGGTGGTGTAGGAGCAGACCTCGCATTCCTCGGCGAACTGCCCACCCGTGACCGGGGTCGCCGGTGGCCCGCCGGCAGGCGTGATGCAGACTTCATTGAGTTGGAGTTCGTCCTCTGCCGGGTCGGTGGCGTTGGTCGCGCTGATGCGGAAGCTGGCCGTCGTGGTCGCTTCGACGCTGATCTGGTCGGCCTGCCCGGTCCAGTCGATGGTGTCGAAGATACTGCCGCCGCTGGCCGGGCTGAAGGTCCATTCAGCGGTGACCGAGTGCGCCCCCTCGTAGATACGAGGCCGCAGCCGCCCCTCGTAGCTGAAGGTGTAGTCGCCCGGCTGGAGGGTCACGCTCTGCTCGATCCACGCCCCGCCCGGTATCGTCACCGTCCCCTCTTCAAATCGAGGATCGCCGTTGAGGCCGTTCGTGCTGGCGATCCAGCCGCTGGCGTTGTTGAAGCGCGGGTTGGCGAAGGCGCACGAGGAAGGCAGGTTCACCGGGTCGGCCTCGTTGTCGGAGACGCACACGAAATCGACCACGATGGCCGCCGTGTTGAACAGGCCCGGCTGGAGGTAGAGGTCGTACTGGTCGGTCCCACTGTTGGGCGTCCACACCTGCGGCGGGACGGTGAAATGCACCGGCTCCCCGTTGGCCGGAACCTGGATGTCGATAGGGCCATTGGGCGGCCTAACGTCACCCATCCCGACCTTGAGGACCTGCGGCTGCCCATCGGGCGCAGGGGCTTCGAGGCGCGCATCCACCACCAGCGAATACTCGCCCTCCGGTGGGAAGAGGAGCGCCTGGCTGATGCGCCCGGCCAGGCGCAGCCCGCCGCCCGGTAGCGAGATCGTCCCCGCCGGGTCCTCGACGACCCAGCCGGAAGCGTTGTTCTCGAGCCGGCTGTTGGCGTCGATGCACTGCGCCTCGATGGCTCCCTCCACGCAGGGCGTGCTGCTGTTGGAAGGGTAGACCTGGAAGTTGTAAGGCAGGACGCTGCGCGGGCTGCCACCGCCGTCGTAGAGGGCGACGAAGGCGATGCCCTCCTCGGCCCGCTCCAACCCGCCGATGCCCTGCAGGGCGTCCGTCCGTTCCGGGTAGAAGCCGAAGGTGTAACCTATCACGCAGCCCTGGCTGACCGCGCCGCCTTCGACGACCTGCGGCTGCGTGACCAGGTAGTGGACGCGCCCGTAGGTCGGCGAACTGACCACCACCACGCTCGCTCCGGCCAGGTCCACGTACAGGTCGTGGAGGTTGGTGTAGCCGTAGAAGCCGCTCACCGCCGCGTCGAGTTCCCAGTACACCCCGCCGAAGGGCAGGTCCGGGTGCGACAGCAGGCAGGTGGCCGGAGGTACTTCTCCCGCACTGAAGCCGAAGGCCTGGTACTGCAGCACGACCGAATGCCCGAACCGCCCGTTGTGCCCGAACAGGTTCGGCGCGCAGGTCGTGCTGCTCAGGCTGACTGGCCGCACCGACTCGACCGTCCCCTCGGCGACCGCGTGCACCGGCGCGCCCCACTGGTACGAGAAGGCCGTCACGGCATACGCGAAGTCGAATGCGACCGGGGAGCCGTACTGCCCGAAGCTGTGCTCGTCACTCTGCGCCAGCGGGCGGCCCAGCTGCCAGTCCAGCGGCTCGGCCACGTCCACCTCGATCCAGTCGATGACGATGGCCCGGTGCGCCTGGGTCTGCTCCAGGTTGCCGTAGAAGACGTTGAGTACGGATGCCTGGGCGAAAGTCGCGGTGATGGAGGCCGCCTCCAGGGGATACCAGTCGTACACGTCCCACGTGCCCGGCCCACCGGAGATCGCCAGTTCGGCGGTATTCGTGTACCCACCCCCGCCATCCGGGTTGAGCAGCCGCAGGCGCAGCAGCGTGTCCGGGACCTCCGATTGCAGCTTCCAGCGCAGGCTCACCCGCGCGACCTGGCACGGCTGGTTGAAGGTGAAGGCGGCGTTGAGGAATTCCTCCTGGCTGGTGCTGCCGTTGTAGCCCGCCGCCGTCAGCCCGGCTGCCCCGTCCAGCTCGCCCTGCCAGGCACCCTCGACCACAGTCCGCCCGGTGACAACCCGGAACGCCTCCTGGAACGTCCAGCCCTCCGTGTTCGCCTCGAACTCCCACCTCCGGTCCTGGCAGGTGTTGGAGGGCGCGTTGGGGCAGCCGCTTGCGTCCACGCCGCTGCCCTGGTTGCCCTCGGTCGGGCAGGCATCCTCAGCGTCCGGCACGCCGTCGCCATCGCCGTCGGACGGCTGGTACGTCTCGACCTCCACCCAATCGATGGCTTCCGTCCACGTGGTGCTCATGTACACGTTGAGCACCCGCGCATCGACGCCCATCGGGTCTTCGTAGACTGTCGTCGTCGACCAGTTCCAATAGCTGTCGTTGGACCAGCGGTAGACCAGGTAGCTGCTCTGCCAGTCGGTGTAGGTGGAGGGCGCCGGTCCGTCGTACAGGCTGACGTGGGTCTCGTTGGCGCTGTTGGTGGATTCCGCTTTCCAGCGCAGGGTGACTCGGGTCACCCGGCAGGTCTGCCCGAAGTCCACGCTGCCCATGAACTGTTCCTGACGCCCCTGCCAGCGTCCCAGGGCATACAGCGTCCCTTCGCTTGCGTTGTGCCACAGGGAGAAGTAGTACCCATTGTCGAAGTCGGTGGACATCCACCAGCCCTCGTAGCCGATCGTGAAGTCCCAGCGCAGCGTGCCACAGCCGCCCTGAGCCTGGGCCTGCTGCGGCGCGCCGGGCGACCAGGATACAGCAGTGCCGGGAACGGACAGCGTACCCAGCACGGTGAGCACAACAGTGGTATGGAGCAGGCGGCGGGCGGATCGGGGCATTCAGGCTTCCAGTCTGGCAGACGCCGCCGGGGAGAAACCCGTGAAGGTGCGCTCCCCGGCGGACGGATAGTGAGGGCAGCGGGGACTACCCGCCGGAGAAGATGTTCTTGATGCTGCGCGTGACCATCACCAGCAGCCCTGCCGCCAGCGACAGTCCCGCCACGATAGCGAACAGCGGCCACAGCCCGTTGAACAGGCTCGATGCCGTGCTCAGCAGCTGCGTCATGTCGAAGTTGAAACTCGCCACGGATTGCCTACTCCTTTCCTGATAACTCGGATACTGCCGGACGGGATGCCTGGAGCCGCTACGCGCCGCCGGAGAAGATGTTCCTGATGCTGCGCGTGACCATGACCAGCAGCCCGGCGGACAGGCTCAGCCCGGCGATGATGGCGAAGATCGGCCACAGCCCGTTGAACAGGTTCGCCGCCACGTCGAGCAGCCCGGTCATGTCGAAGTTGAAGCTGGACATCGAATCAAGATCTCCTTTCTGAAAACTAGAGGCGAATACGCCGGATGAGCCGGTAGAGGCTGCCCGCCAGTGTGCCCAGCAGGTACAGCCCCAGCGCGCTCCCTGCCGCCGGAAGTGCCAGCGGCGCGATGAGCTGCCCCAGGAACTGCTCGGCCAGGCTGAGCACGTCGGGTGTGGGCGGCGTCACTCGAAGTCCTCCGCGTCCAGCGGCCCCGCGTTCAGCATCACGTCGAACAGCGCCTCCAGCCCGGCCACCAGCAGCGCCGTGATGGCCGTCGGCAGGACGATCATCAGCCAGCCGCTCATACCCGCCCTCGCACCACTGCGACGACGAACGCGACGACCAGCAGCGTGAGCTGCACCAGTCCCAGGAACACCAGCGCCAGGTCGCCCGCCGTGACCTCCATCCGCACCGCCACCGCCTGCCCCGATGGGTCCAGCGTGCTGTAGAGCAGCGTGTCGGGCGTGGGTGTCGGGGTGATGGTGGGCGTGGCCGTCTCGGTAGGCATGGCGGTCGGCGTGGGCGTGGCCGTCTCCTGCCGCAGCGGCGACGCCCCGGCGTGGTCCACCGCTGCCGCCAGGAGCGCCAGCAGGCAGCAGACGAGCATGGCGGCGAAGGCGAGGTCGTCTCGACGGGTCTGGTTCAGTCTGGGCTGTCTCATGGCGATCTGCTCCTGCGATAGCATGTCTGAGTCTTGTCACAGATTCGCGCACCCGCTGAGCTGGTAAGCTCCTCTTCGTCTGTGCAGGTCTTCTCCGGCTTTCCAGACGAAAAATGGCTTCTGAGCCACCCACCCCTGATTTTTGACTCTACAATTGGGGACGTATTGTGGGTGTTCTCCCCCCGGCCTTGTCTACAATTCATCTCAACGCCCGCGCAGTCCCCCTGAGGACCCATTCCAGGAGTCGGAGGATGAAGTATCCCGCTCGTCTCTCGCCCAACCAGGCCTCGATCCTCTGGTCCATCGTCCGCCTGCAGGTGGATCGCCAGGAGGGACAGGGCGTCACCCTGCACGAGATCGCCGAGGCCTCCGGCCTGGGCTACTCCACCGTCAAGGAAAACCTCGCCCGTCTCGAACTGCGCGAGGTCATCGCCCGCGAGGCCACCGGCGGGCGCGGACGCGCCTACCGCTACCTCGTCCTCATCCGCCTGCCCCGCCAGGAAATCCATCTCGAACAGGAGGAAAGGCCCGGTGCAGATCACCCCGCTGCACGCGCGCTGGCTTGACGCCCTCGCCGGGCGCGACCAGGGCACCCTGCTCATTGCCCTGGCCGCCCTGCTGGCCGTCCTGTGGCTGTGCTACGGGCGCTGGCTGTGGCCGCGCCTGCTGCCCGCCTTCCGCCGGGCCGTCCTGCCGCTGTTTCTCCTCACCCTGCTGATTGCTGCCCTGGGGATGTCCTATGCTGACCGGTCTGCGCCGTTCGATGCCGACACCTTCGACCCGGCGGTTCTCTTTGCCGATCCCGCCCTGGCTGTGGATCGGCTGCGCGGCGTTGATCTTGCGCCTGGCCGCAGTTGGCGCTGAGTCGCTCTGGTACGACGAAGCCTTCTCCTGGTGGGTCGCCCGGCTTTCCGGCCAGGACTTCTGGACCGCCCTGGCCGGCGACGTGCACCCGCCGCTGTGGTACCTGGTCGAGTGGCTGAACGTCCGGCTGCTGGGGGACAGCGAGGCCGCGCTGCGCTTCCCCTAGGTGTGGTTCGGCCTGGGCGCGGTGCTGCTGGTCTACTTCATCGCCAGGGAGTTCACCTCCGAGCGCGGCGCGCTGATTGCCGAGGCGCTGGCCGCCGGGATGCCCGCCGCCGGGCTGTACTACGCGAACGAGGCGCGCATGTACGCCCTGCTGGCACTGCTCTGCCTGCTGGCGCTGTGGGCGGCGCTGAAGGGCCGCTGGCTGCTCTACATCGCGGCGGCAGGCCTGGCCCTCTACACCCACAACCTCGCGCTCGTCTACGTCGCGGCGGCGGGGGGTGCGGCCATCGTCTGCGGCCCGGATCGCCGCCGGGCGCTGCCGGCCAATGCGGCGGTCGCCGCGCTCTGGCTGCCCTGGATGGCCGTCATGCTCGGCCAGATGGGCGCGATGGGTCAGGGTTTCTGGCTGTGGACCATCCAGGGTCTCGGCGAGCTGCTCTGGCCGCTGCCCGCCCTGATCCTGGGCTGCCGCCTCCCGAACGCGCTGCAGATGCACGGCTTCGCCGTCGTCTTTGGGATGACCTTGCTCAGCCTGGTCGCCGCCCGGCGCCGGCTGAAGACGCGGCGCGGCGCGCTGCTGCTGGCCTTCACCTTCGGCGCGCCTGCCCTGGCCGCCCTCGCCTCGGTTCTCTGGCGGCCTGTCTACCTGCCCCGCGCCTTCATCCCCTCCGCCTTCGGCGTCGTGATCCTGTGGGGCGCGGCGCTGGCCGCGCTGTCGAAGGACAACCGCCGCGTCGCAGGTCTGCTCGTCGCTGCCGTGATGCTCGCCGGGCTGGTCAGCTACTACTTCCCCGCCTCCTCGAACCGCCAGGACGCACGCGCCTGGCTGAACGAGGCGTTGGCGGATTGGCAGCCCGGCGACGTGCTCTACCACACCAACATCACCATGGCCGTGCTGACCCACTACTACACGCCCGACCTGCCTTACCGCCTGTAGCCGCGCGCCAGCGACCTCAACCAGGCCCTCACCGAGCGGACGAAGGCCGCGATGGGCTTTGAACTGGCCGAACCGGGCGAGCTGGCCGGGCAGGGCTTCCGGCGGGCCTGGGTCGTCTGGCACGCCAATCCCATGACCGTCCTCGCCGAGCAGGAGGAGACGCTGGCTTTCCTCGGCGCGCATCCGAACCGCCTGGTGAGCACCCTCTACGAAAACGCCCTGGGCCGCGTGTCGCTGTACGAAGTGCTGCTTCAACCTGAAGAGGCGGCCCGTGAATGTGGTTTTGCCTGGGGACCGCCGAATCGCCGCTCTAGCGGGGAAACACTTTTGGACTTGATTGAACCGCTCTCGGAGTGTGCCGCCCATGCCCGGTAAAGGAAAGCCACGCCGGAGGGCGCAGGTCGGGACGTCGAAGTCCCGGCGCGCGTATGACGCGACCCTGGTCGGCTCCCCGCAGCCGCCCAACCTGGACGCGAAGCCAACCCGCGTGGACCTGCTTCAGCCTGACCTGGAACACCTGCCGCCGGAGGAGCGCAGACGCCGCCGGGAACTCGAACGCCTGACCCACCCTTTGGGACCGTTGGGCGCGCTCCAGGTGCGCTGGGCGTTGAAGCTGGCCCGCGATCCCCTGCGCCGCCAGCGCCTCCGGCAGCGGCTGGCTCTGCACGAGCGCGCCGTCCGCCGCAGGCACGCCCAGGACCGCTCGAAGCGCGAACTCTTCCGCGAGGCGGACATCTTCCAGCAGATCATCGTCGGCGTCTGGTCGCGCCTGGGCTTCGCTCACACGACTGCCGGCTCGAAGAATCGCCGCCGCAGGACCCAGCGCGTCAGGATCGAGCGCGTCGGCTGCCAGGAGGAGCGGCTCTACTACAAGGTCCTCACCACCCGCCGGACCATGCTCGGCTGGAAGAACGCGCTGCCCTACAAGGTCAGCGCCGGCGACCTCATCTCCGAGAGCACCCTCTTTGAGTTGTCTGTCGCCTGCCAGCGCCGCGTCACCGCCTACCACGAGGACCGCAGGGGCGTCTGGGTCATTGTGGACCGGCTCGAAGGCGTCAGCGGCCTGCCGACCATGGTCCGCTTCCCGGCCATGTTCGAGCACTTCCCCGACGCTCACAAGCCCGTGGGCGACCGCCGCCCTGTCATCTGCCTGGGCGTGCGCGAGCACCGCAAGATCTCCTTCGCCGATCTCGAAGACCACCCGCACATCCTGGTCGGCGGCGAGTCCGGCGGCGGGAAGTCGAACTTCGTCAACAACCTGATCTGCTCGCTCATCGCCCGGCAGTCGCCCGACCACATCCGCCTGATCCTGGTGGACCTCAAGCGTGTCGAGTTCAGCATGTACGCCGGTGTCCCTCACCTGGCCGGCGAGGTGCTCACCCAGCCGGAGGAAGTCGTCGCCGTGCTGGGCAGTCTCGTCGCGCTCATCGACCGGCGGATGCGCCGGCTCGAAGGAAAGGCCCGCAAGCTCTCCGACTGGAACCGCAGGTATCCCGGCGACCCCATGCCCCGCGTCCTGCTCGTCATCGACGAGTTCGCCCAGCTCATGCTCGGCCAGCCGAAGGAGATCACCGACCTGGTCGTCAGCCTGCTCAGCCAGGTCACCAACCTGGGCCGCGCGGCAGGGGTCCACGCCCTGGTCTGCACCCAGCGCCCGGCCATCCAGGTCGTCCCGGCCAACGTCAAGTACAACATGCCCCTTCGCATCGCCGGGTCCGTCTCGACCGCCACCGACAGCATGACCATCCTGGGCGTGGGCGACGCAGCCGCCCTCGACGACGTGCCGGGCCGCATGGTCGTCAAGTCCGGGCGGCACCGCTTCGTCGTCCAGACCCCCCTGGTGACGGACGGCGACATCGCCCAGTGCGTCCGCTACGCCCGGACCCTGCCCGACCCGGTTCCCCTGGAACTGCCGGAGCCGAAGGTGCCCCTGATCTACAACCGTACCGCCCTGCTGCGCGAGGTCGTGGACCCGGAAGGCGCGTTGGGCGGCGTGCTGGCCGCCGCCCGGCTGGTCGAGGCCTTCGGTGGGGAAGGGATGTCCCGCGCGATGGCCTCCAACCTGGTCGCCTGGTGCAGGAACGAGGAGGCGCGAACCGGCGCGGTCGTCATCGACGGCCAGCCGTACCTCCTCCTGCCGGAGCGCAACTACTTCCGCCTGCAGCCGGTCGAGCCGGACGTAGTCGCGGCGCTGACCGAGACCGTCCCGCCCGTCTTCGGCTCGCCGAAAGTGGAAACCCTGGCTGAAGGCCTGCCTGTTGAGGACCTCGCGGCGGAGGCAGTGGAGGAGGATGGTGATCTGCCGACGGTGGATCCTGAAGGCCAGGATGATCGCCGGGAAGGGCTGCTCGAAGCCTGGCGGGCCATCCGCGCCCGCCGGGTATCGCTGTTGGAAACGTGACGTGAAAGGGGACCTGTGAACGAGAATCCTGTCCTGTGGGTCGGCCTGTTCTGCTGTCTCGGCCCGGCGTTGATCTTCTCCGCCGGCGCTTTCGCAGCGCTGGCGGTCCAGCGCTTCCGGCGGCGCTTTGCCTTCGTGGACCGCCGCGCGCTGGCCGAGGTAGGCTACGCCGGGTCGGGTGATGGCGAACTGGCCGCGCAGCTTCGCAGCCAGCAGAGTGCGTTGAGTTCGAACCGGCTGCCGGACGCCCCCACGACCTGGAGCGGCGGAAAGTACCGCGCCGACCTGCCGCCCGGCCCGGCTCCCGCCGCCCGCGCCAGTACCACCACCCGCAAGCCCTCCCCGCCCCCTTCATCCTCACCTTCGGGACTAAATAACCGTGTCCTGCGCGGCGGGCATCCACAGCCGGAGACGCCCGCCGGGGATGCTTACGGGGTGGACGGCGCTCACGAGGTCTTCTGATGGCCCGTCCGGCTTCCGGGGCGGGCTGGTTCGTCTGCCAGCGCCGCCGCCAGCGCAGCATCCAGATTCAATTCCGCTGGTGGGACGGCGTCCGCCAGCGCGTCTGGTACGTCGGGACGTTGAAGGATGGCGCGACCCCGGCGGACGCGGAGGATTTGCTCCTGGCGCGCGTGAAGGCTTTGCGGGGCGAAACCGAAGAAGAGCAGGCGTTTGTTTGCGAGCTGCTGCGCCGCCTGGTGCGGGCAGCGAAAGGATGGGAGGTGTTCGATGCTGCCGACGCGGACTGAACTGCGCGCCATGTGCCGCGACCTGGGCAGGATCGCCCAGTCGCTCGGCGAGATCGCCGGGGTCCTGCTGCCCTGGCTGCCGGTATTCGTGCTCTCGGCGCTGCTGGTGGTAGGCTACCCGCAGTGGACGATCTTCAACGTTCACCTTGCCAGCCACATTCCGGCCTGGTGGATAGGCCCGGCCATCGTCGTCCTGACCCGCGTCTGGGGTAAGGCGTTCGGGAAGTGACCGCCGTCACGACTTCGTTCCTGCTCGAAGACTACCGGGACAGGGTGCTGGCGGGCAAGGCAGTGGGCACGGTCGACGGCTATCTGCGCCACCTGCGGCGCTTCCTCGATTGGCTCGAAGACCGCGCCGACGGGGAGATAGACACCTTCGACCCCGATACCCTCACCCGCGAGGCGGTGCACGACTTCCTGCAGGCGATGGCAGCCGGCGGCTACAGCACCAGCCAGCGCGTGCTCGCCCGGGCCGCCATCTCCGGCTTCTCCACCTGGCTGATAGACGCCCGTCTTCTGGATAGCAACCCCACGCGCGGGCTGCCGGTCGAGCGGGAGCTGCTTCGCCCGGCCCGCGTGCTCACCCCCGAGCAGCGCCGCATTCTCTTTCGCCTCGTCGAGCGGGACGGCACAGCCCGCAGCACGGCGCTGTTCGCCTTCGGCTACTGGGCAGGCTGCCGGGTCAGCGACGTCTCCTGGCTCTCGATGCCGAACGTCCACCTCACACCGGGGAAGGCCGTGGTGACGGTCGGCTACAAGAACCGCAAGCTGCGCGCGATTGAGTTGTGCCGGGAAGCGCGGGAGGCGCTGGCTGCTTACCTGGAACGCGAGCGCGGGGACACGGCCAGCGCCTTCGTCTTCCTCTCCCAGCGGGCCGACCGGCTCACCGAGAGCGGCATCCATCACTGGTTCCGGCGGTTGAAAACCCTGGCGGCGGAGGACGAATACCCCTTGATCTGCGACCTGACCTACCACGACCTGCGCCACGACTTCGCCCACCGGGCACGGGAAGCGGGCTGGTCCCTCGAGGAAGTGGCCTTCTACCTCGGCCACACTAACGCCCACGGCTGGCTGGTCGTGGGCGCGACCGCGCGCTACACCATGCCCGTGCCCCTCGACGTGTTCGCTAAACTGCCGGATTTGAGCGAACTGGTAAAGGGTTATTCATCCGGCTGAGGAGGTGGGGCTTTGATTCAGGGATATTATTATGCTGCGCCATTATTGGGTTGAATCTCCAGCACAAACGCCTAACTTCTACGCGCTATGCACAAGTATGTTGACTCAGCGATCCAGTTGTGTTAAAAACAATGTGCAACTATGGCAGCAAATATGAACCTTTAGAATGCATTGCGTCTGGAACGCCCGTTACCCTGCTTGCTCGGTTCGGTATATAAACTTTTCTACCCCGCGCCGCAGGCATTCCTCCCCCATCATCTCATCCATTGCTGCTGAAGTTTCATCGCTCACCGTACGGGTCAAATGCGCCAGTAAGCAACTTGCTCCTGAAACACGGACTGGTTGATATGCGCTGTGCCTGGCTCTCTTCGGGTGTTTCTAAACACCTCAGGGTATTTACCGCCTGCATTTTCGGTCCGGTCTCCGGCATAGGCCCAAGCAGCAACTCCTGGCAGGAAACCGACGACCACTGTACCCAAAACCTGTCTTCGCAAAGGGTAGGCAATGCCTCACGACCTGCAATCTGCGCTCCGCTGTGGCCTGATTTACGTCGTCGTCATTCTTCAATTCTTGACCCCCCTGTATCCTACCCTCGCGCTGGCCTCGAACCAGGCGAATGGAGATGCCTCATCAAGTGCTCCGCCGCCGAATCGTTCATTGCCTATCATCGGCGAGAGTCAGTCCCCCCTGTCTGCTTGGGATGCCGTCCCACCCGTTCATCCGCAATCCTCAGCTGCACCTTCACTTTCAGAACCGGTGCTTGGCGGTAGCCCGGCATTGCTGCAGGGGGGAGGGGGGAGGCGCAACCCGCTACGGCTACGATGATCCCCACTGGACGACCGGCAGTCCGATGCAATACGGCGACGGAGCATGGTTTCGCCGCGCCTGGTCGGGGCCGCTCACCCTAACCCTCGGCATGACCCAGGATATTATTACCGTCGGCATCCTCTTTGGCGGTTCGTCTTGCATGGCGGTCGATCCTTACGGTTACGACATCACCATCGGCTCATGGACGGGATTTCTGCCTGCCAGCGAGAGTTATTGGGCGCACCGAGTCTACCAGATCGCTGGAACGGCCGGCCAGATCAGTATTGTTTCAACCGACCCGAACCACACTTGTGTGGACTTGGGGTGGTTTGACGTCGTGACACCTAGTTTGCCGACGATCCAGGGGGATACGGCGCGCTACGATTTCAGTGACTCTCACTGGACGACCGGCGAACCCCAGCAGTACGACAACTGGCTGTGGAATGGCGGCGGATCATGGTTCCGGCGCGCGTGGTCAGGACCACTCACGCTAACTCTCGGCACAACCCAGAATATTACTGCCGTCAGTATTCTCTTCGGCAGTTCAACCTGCGTGGCCCTTGACCCCTACAACCTCGACATCACTGTCGGTCCATGGACCACTTCTGTGCCTGCCAGCCAGAGCTATTGGGCACACCTCACGTATTCGATCAGTGAAACGGCTGACGAGATCACGACCGCTTCCACCGACCCCAATAACACCTGTGTAGACCTGTTCTGGGTCGAGGTCACTCAGCGCAACGACGATGCATCCTCGGGTGAAGAATGCGGCGCGGCGGCGACCGAAGGGTGTGTTGCTGCAAACACGAACCAGCAGACGCAGCCCACGGTGGGCAGTCCCATCAATCCGCGCACCGGCAACTACGTCTACGGTGTCACCGACCTGACCGTCCGCGGACGGAGCGAATCCCTCAGCTTCCGCCGCATCTACTCGGCCTACCGGCTGCGCTGGGCAGACAATGTCCTGGGGCCGGGCTGGACGCACAACTACAACCTGCGCCTGATCTTGAGCAGCGACCCTGAAGGTGAAGTGGGCAGGGTCGTCTTCCAGGAAGCGAATGGTTCCCGGCAGCGCTTCGTGGATCATGGCGATGGCACCTATACCCCGGAGTCGGGGCTGCTGGCCCAACTGCAGCGCAGCGGCGCGCCGGGCAGCTACGTGTACACCATGACCCTGACCAACCAGCTGCGCTACCAGTTCGACAATGCCGGTCGCCTGGCCCAGATTGACCACCTGTCCGGCACAGGCACGTGGAACCCCGTGATCCTGACCTATGATGGAAACGGGCGTCTGTCGCGCGTGGCCGATGGATCGCGCTACCTGGAATTCGGCTACGATGCCAACGGGCGCATCGCCACCGTCTACGATCACCGCCGCGCGACCGACCCCAACAGCCCTGCGGTCACGTACACTTACGATGCGGCGGGCAACCTGACCGGCATGGCCGACCTGCGCGGCCAGACCTGGACCTACCAGTACACCGATGCACTCCATCCCCACCACCTGACTGCCGTGCTCGATCCCCTCGGTCACGTGGTCGAGCGGCAGACCTACGACACGGAAGGGCGCGTCACCGAACAGCGCGACGGCCAGGATGCAATCGTCGTCAGCCTGGACTACCTCGATGACCAACGCGTTGTGGTCGCCGATGGGCGCGGCAATGCCCAGACCTACACGTACAGCAGCCGGGGCACGTTCACCGGTGTCGAACTCAGCTACGGCGGCCAGTCGATCTCGACCAGTCTGGGCCATGACCAGAACTACCGCCCGAATCAGCGGGAAGATGCCAACGGCAACCCAACCACATACACCTGGAGCGCCGACGGCAACACGCTGAACGGCGTGACCGATGCGCTGGGGCGCACGACCGGCTACGCCTACGGCAGCTACAACAACCTCACCCAGGTCACCGACGCGCAGGGCAATCTGACACGCTACGAGTACAACGATTCCCGCTTCCCCACCCTGCCCACGGCGCTGGTGGATGATTTCAACAACCGCACCATGTTCACCTATACCGCCGAAGGCTACCTGGAAACCGTGACCGACGCCCACAACGTCGTCACCCGCCACAGCTACGACAGCTACGGCCAGCGGACGCAGACGGTCGTCAACTACGTGAACGGGGTCTACGATCCGAACGCTCCCGACGAGGACCTGGCGACGACCTTCGTCTACGACGCCATCGGACGGCTGACCGAGATTGTGGACGCCCAGGGCCGCCGCCAGCGCGTGGAATACGATGCAGCGGGAAATGTGACGCGCCTGATCCGCAACTACGTGAACGGGGTCTACGACCCGAACGTACCCGACCAGGACATTGTCACCACCACCGTCTACGACGCCGCCGGGCGGCCTATCTCGGTGACGGACACCCTGGGACGGGTGACGGTCTTCGAGTACGACAACGCCAACCGCCCGACCCGCGTAGTCCGCAACTACCAGGACGGAGTCTACAGCGCGTCCACACCGGACCAGGACGTGAGCACGAGCTATGCTTACGACGCGGCGGGCAACCAGACGCGCGTCATCGACGTCCTGGGACGCACAAACTGGACCTGCTACGACAGCCTGAACCGCCCGGTGCGGCAGGTGCAGAACGCGACGGGTGACGGCCAGACGCCGCAGACGAATCCCTGTGACGCAGCCAACTACGTCCCTTCCAGCGCAGTCGATGAAGACATCATCACCTCGACGGTCTACGATGCCAACGGCAACGTCGTGGACGGCTACGACGCCGCCGGCGTGCGCACGCACTACCTCTATGACGCGCTCAACCGCCAGGTAGCGGCCATCGTGAACTTCCAGGACGGTATCCACGTCTTCGACCCCGCCGACCCGGCCTACGACCCGCCAGACCGCGACGTGATCGCGCTGACCTACTACGGCGCCGTCGGCAACGTCGAGCACACGGTCGATCCCGCCGGGCACGTGACCTGGCTGTGCTACGACGACCTCAACCGGCGGATACGCACGGTGGAGAACGCCAGCCAGGCCGACCCGGACCCCAACAGTCCGGCCAATCCCTGCCATGTGGGCTACCAGCCCAGCGCTGCTGCCGACGCGGACCTCATCACCACGACCGTCTACGACGCGCTGGGCCGCGTCCAGGAGACGGTCGATTCGCTGGGCCGGCGCACACGCCTGGTCTACGACGATGCCGGGCGCGTGGTACAGCGGATTGCCAACTACCAGGACGGCGTGTACGACCCAAACGCACCCGATGTCGACGTGAGCAGCCAGACGGTCTATGATGGCCTGGGGCGGGTCTTCGAAACCATCGACGCCCTCGGCCGCCATACCCGCCCGGTCTACGACAACCTGGACCGTCAGGTGGCGACCATCCGCAACTACCAGGACGGGGTGTACGACCCGAATACGCCCGACGTGGACGTGCGGGCGGCGACGACCTACGACGGCCTGGGGCGCGTGGTCGGCCAGACCAATCCGAACACCCTGACCACGACTTTCATCTACGACGGCCTGGACCGCCTGGTCCAGGTCACCGACCCGCTTTCCCAGGCATCCCACACGGTCTACGACGGCGCGGGGAACGTGGTCGCGGCGACCGACCCGCTGGGCCATGCCACGACCTTCGCCTATGACGGACTGGACCGCCAGGCGGCGGTGACCAGCCAGCTGCAGCACACCGCGACCACCACCTACGACCGCCTGGGTCGCGTGATTGACCGCGTCGACGCGGAAGGTCTCCGGGCGACCTTCGGTTATGATATGCTGGGCCGCCTGACCTCGGTCATCGAGAACGCGACGGGCGCACCTATCGTCAACGACCCGGCGTCCCCCGACGTCAACGTGCAAACCCTCTACACCTACGACGTGCTGGGCAACCTGCGGACGATCACCCTGCCGGGTGGAGCCGTGATCACCCACACCTACGACGCGCTGGGCCGCCGCACGGCGACCGACGGCTCCCTGCCGGGCACGGTGGATCTGTGGACTACGACCTACGACAGGGGTGGGCGCGAGGTGTAGCTCACCGATCCCAACAACGCCGTCCAGACGCTGAGTTACGATGGGCTGGACCGCCTGACCCTGCTGAACTACAGTGACCCGGCGACCGCCGACGTCAGCTTCACCTACGACGCCGCCGGGCGGCGAACCGGGATGAGCGACGGTCTGGGCGCGACCACGTTCGCTTACGACGGGTTGAACCGCCTCACCGGGGTCGTCGACCCGCTCAGCCAGGCCGTGACCTACGGCTACGATGCAGGCGGGCGGCAGGTCAGCCTCGGCCTGCCGGGCGGGCGCAGCGTGCAGTACAGCTACGATTCGGCCAACCGGCTGACAGGCGTCAGTGACTGGGATACGGCCACCAGCGACGTGGTCTACCAGTACGACACGGCCAGCCGGATGACCGGCATGACCCTGCCCAACGGCGTCCAGGCGACGTTCACCTACGACGATGACGACCGCCTGACGGGTGTGCGCTACGAGCAGGGCGGCCAGACGTTGATGGAGTACGTCTACACCCTGGATAACGTGGGCAACCGCCTGACCGCCACCGAGCGGCTGCGCGCCATCCTGCCGGGCGTCCCCAACAACTGCACGCCGCCGCCCGGCCAGCCGACGCACACTGTGGCCGCGGGCGACGTCGCCGGGTTGATCGCCGCGATCAACGCCTCCAATGTCAGCGGCGATGCCGATGTCATCAGCCTGGCCGAAGGCACCTACACCCTGACGGCAGCCGACAACACCGCCGAAGGGCCGACGGCGTTCCCGGCCATCACCACGCCTATCACCATTCACGGCGGGACCTGCGCGACCCTCACCCGGGATGTGAATGCCCCATACTTCCGCTTCTTCCGCGTGGCCGCCGGGGGCAGCCTCACGCTGAGCGACGTGACGCTGACCAACGGCAACAGCGACGCCGGCTTCGATGGCGGCGCCGTCCACAACAGCGGCACGCTCACGGTGACCGGCAGCACCCTCTCCGGCCACTATGCTCAGGGCAGCGGCGGCGCAATCTACAACAACGGCGGCGCGCTGACCCTCACGAACAGCACCATCGCCGGTAACACCGCCGAGAACGCGGGCAGCGGCGTCTACACGACCGGTGCCGCCACCGTGGCGATCTCCGGCAGCACGCTCGACAACAACTACGCCATGGTCGAAGGCGGCGCGCTCTACAACAGTGGCAGCAGCGTGACCCTCAGTGACTCGGATGTGACGGGGAGTACTGCGCCGCGCGCTGCCGGTATCATGAACACCGGCAGCGGCACATTGACCATCACTTCGGAAAGTACCTTGAGCAACAACGTGGCCGACAACGAGGGCGGCGCCGTCTACAACGATCAGGGCATGGTCAGCATCACCGGCAGCGCCCTGAACCTGAACAGCGCGACCTGGGGCGGCGGCCTCTACAACAACGGCACGGCCAGCCTCACGGACAGCACCGTCTACGGCAGCTACGCCGGGCAAGATGGCGCGGGTATCTACAACGCCGCGGGCACGCTGACTCTCAGTGGCAGCGGCATCACCGACAGCGTGACCGACACCGGCGGCAACGGTGCAGGCATCTACAATGCGGCCACGCTCGAAGTGAGCAGCGGCAGCACCCTGTCGGGCAACTACGCGCACAGCAGCGGCGGCGGCCTCTACAATGCCCAGGGCACGGCCACGATTGACGGCAGCACCCTGTCCAACAACGGCGCGGACCTGAACGGCAGCGGCGTCTACAACGCAGCCGCGCTGACCCTCAGCGGTGGCAGCACGGTGAACGGCAACTACACGACGGCGGACGGCGGCGGTGTCTACAATGCCCTGGGTACGGCCTCCGTCAGTGGCAGCAGCTTCACCTACAACAGCGGGACCACCGGTGGCGGCCTCTACAACGCGGCAGGCGCGTCGTTCAGCCAGAGCACCCTGTCGGATAACTCGTCCGTGAACGGCGGCGCAATCTATAACACCGGCACGGTGAGCATCACGGATACCAGCACCCTCGCGGCCAACTACGCCAGCGCGAGCGGCGCGGGTATCTACAACGCCGGGGGCACGCTGACCCTGAACAGCGGCTACGTCACGGCCAATGCTGCCGACGTGAGCGGCGGCGGGGTCTACAACGACAGCACGGCGGCCAACAGCATCGGCAACGCCTGCATCGTGGGCAATACGGCGCAGGGGGTCAGCAGCGGCGTCTACAGCAATACGTCCGGGTTCGACGCGACCGACAACTGGTGGGGCGCGGCAGACGGGCCTTCGGGCGCGGGTCCCGGCTCCGGGGATGCCGTCAACGCGAACGTCACCTACAGCCCCTTTGTGACTACCGGCTGCCCGCTGGCGGGTGGGCAGCAAATGCTGGCCGTGGGCGGCGAGAGTCTGGCCGCCGGAGAAACTGCGCTTTCCGAGGGTGAGACCCTGGACGCCGCACCGACGGCAACGGCAACATCCACATCGGCAGGCCCGGTCTTCAGCGATACGCTCGACACGGGCGCGGGCTGGGCAGCAGAAGGGGCGTGGGCGGTGAGCGCCCTCGATGCCCGCGGCGGCGCAGGCTGGTTCCTGGATGGCGCGCAGCGGCGGCAGGTCAGCGCGCTGGAATACGGTTCGACCATCGACCTGCGCGACGTGCCGCGCCCGGAGTTGACCTTCTGGCAGCGCGGGCAGCTGGCGAGCACCGACGTGGTGCTGCTGGAAGTCCGGCCCGAGGGCAGCGACGACTGGGCGTTGGTGGATGCGCAGACCGGCCTCTCGACCGACTGGGCGCAGCGCACGGTGGACCTGACCGCGTTCGGCGGCCAGGTGATCCAGCTGCGTTTCCGCGTGAACGCCATCGCGCCGCTGACCGGTAACGCGACGGCGGCGGGCTACTGGATCGACGATCTGGCGATCCAGCACGGCGCGGCGCCCGTCCCTGCGGCGACGGCTACCCCTTCCGCGACCCCGACGAGCGCGCCGGTGGGCCTGCCCTTTGTGGAAACCTTCGACACGGGCACAGGCTGGACGGCGACGGGTGTGTGGTCGCCCGATACGTTGACGGCGCGCGCTGGCGCAGGCTGGTTCGTTGACGCCGCGCAGCGCGACCAGATCAGCCTGCTCGAATACGACAATTCGA
>CAZGXI010000044.1:0-11607 GCA_964529715.1 uncultured Anaerolineae bacterium
CGCCTGCCGCAGACCAACGCTCGCCGCCGCGAAATCTGCGCGCTGTACGACGCCGGGCTGCGCGACCTGCCCTGGCTGCAACTGCCGGTGGAACGCGAAGAGGTGATCTCGGCGCGGCATAACTACGTCGTGCGGCTGGACGACCGCGACGGCCTGGCCAACTGGCTGCGCGAACACAAGATCGCCACCGGGATGCACTATATCCCTAACCACCTGCACGCCATGTACCGCCCCTACGCCACGCCCCTGCCCGTCGCCGAGCGCGAGTGGACCCGCCTGCTGACTCTGCCACTGTACCCAGCGCTCACCGACGGAGAAGTGGCCTACATCATCGACGTGATCCGGCGTTACCATGCCTGAACTATCCATTGTCATCGTCAGCTATAACACGGGTGGCCCGCTGCGCCGCTGCCTGGAGTCGATCCGGGCGACGCGCGGCGACCTTGACCTGGAGATCATTGTGGTCGATAACGGCTCGCGCGACGGCAGCCCGGACCTCGTGCGCGAATGCGCGCCTGAGGCCGTGCTGATCGAGCCGGGCTACAACTCTTGGTTCACCGGCGGCAACAACATCGGCATCCGCGCCGCGACGGGCGAGTATGTCTTCGTGCTCAACCCGGACACGGTGATTCGACCCGGCGCATTGCAAACGCTGCTGGCCTACCTGCGCGCCCATCCTGAGGTGGGGGCGGTGAGCTGCCAGATGCGCTTCCCCGACGGACGCCTGCAATCGACCTGTTCACAGGCCCCGCGCTACCCGGATCTGCTGCTGGGCTATACCTTCCTCGGCCCGATCCTGGCGCCCTGGCGTGACCGCCGCCGCGCGCGGATGTGGTACGCCGGCTGGGAGCGCGACACCACACGCCCCGTCGAGGTGATCCCCGATTCGAGCCTGATGGCCCCGCGCGCCGTGTTGCTGGAGATCGGGCTGTTTGACGAGCACTTCAAGCTGTACTTCACCGAAGACGACATCTGTCGGCGTCTCCATGCTGCCGGCTACGCCGTGCACTTCGTGGCAGATGCCGTTTTGCTGCACGAGGAACATTCCAGCACGGCGCAGGTGCAACGCCTGGCCTCGCAGGTGTATTTCGACGATCTGCTGGTTTACGCCCGTAAATACTCCGGCGTCGCGGCGGCGCTGCTGCTGCGCGCCCTGATGGCCCCGACGCGCTGGGGGATGGACCTGGCGCAACGACTGCGGGGCGAACGCACGGCGTTCTGACGAGAAACAGACTGCCGGGGACTCAAGCCCCCAGCTACAAAGGACAAGCCCTCCGGGCTGAGATAGGATTAGCCCGGAGGGCTTATCTTTTTTAGCCCCGGAGTTCACTCCGGGACAAGTCGGGCCAGCCGCCGCCGCGCCAGCGCCTTCACCGCACGGAAGCGCATTGCCCAGGGCTGCATCAGGATCGGGATGGCGTAGTCGTGCGGGCGTGCGCCGAGCGCCTCTTTAGCCTGCCGCACGCCATCCAGGGGGCGACCGTCGAAGCCGGCGCTCGGTCCCATGTTGTAGAGTGTCGCGCCCCGGTCGCATGCCTCGCGGATGGCTTCTCGTTGGAGCAGCTTGGTCGGGTTGAGGCGCGCGTAGTCGGAGTCCAGCGCGCCGGACCAGTGCAACACGCGCCCTGAGGCGTAGTAGACGTTGATCAGGCCGCCGATGATCTGCCCATCGTATTTGGCCAGCCACAGACTGACGCAGTCCTCCGGCAGACGGGCCAATGCCCGGTAGAGCGCCTGCGGATAGGGTGGCTCGCTCAAGCCCCATCGCCGTGCCGACAGGTGCAGCAGGCGATAGTAGGCGTCGAAATCCGCCACGCCGCTGCCTCGTCGCGCGACCACCCCTTCGCGCTCGGCCCGACGCATGTCGTAGCGCGCCGTCTTGGTGAACCCGCGCTCGGCGGCCTCGAAGCCGCCCGCCAGGTCCAGCAAATGGGTCGTCATGGCAACCGCGCCAGTTGAGATCGCGTCCGGCGCAGCCAGGGGATCGGTGGGATCGAGGTTGATCGCCAGCCAACCGGCCCCCTTCCACAGGCAATCCAGCGCGAGGCCCAGGTCTGTAGGCCGGACCATGCCCGCATCCGTCACCGGCCCGCCCAGAAAGCCAAACGGCATGGCTTCCAGCCAGCGCCAGGGGCCAACCCGGTCCGTTTGCAACAGCGGCAGCCAGGCCCGTCGTCCGTCCGGCAGGACGATCACGGCGGAGGCATCTCGCCAACGCGGAAAGGCCTGCAATAGGGTATCGATCCACAGCCGCGTGTGAAACAGGGTGAAGCCGGACGCAGCCGCGAACGGCGTCAGGTCGAAGGACATGCGCGCTCGATTCGTCTATAATGCATCCCGATCTGACCGGGCATCATACCGCGTCTTTGGCAGGAGGGAAACGTGGCGCGTTCGCCGCTGGGACAGGCGTTTTTTCTGGCCGTCGGCCCCTACCGCGTGTTATGGCGTCCGCTGAGTACGACGGCCCTGGTCATCCGTGCCCTGGTTGAGGAAGCGATCTGGGGCATGGAGCCGGTAACAGAGTTGATCGCGCGGGCGCGCGGGCGGCAGCTTCCTACCCTGCTGCGCGCGCTAGGGGCGCAAATCGGCCCGGCGGTGGATTTGCGCTGCCCGCTGCTGATCCACAACCCGCAGAACCGCCTGCGCGATCTTGCCATTGGGGCACAGACACATCTGGGCAAAGACTGTCTGCTCGACCTGACCGCGCCGATTACCATCGGGGCCACCGTCACACTGGCGATGCGCGTCACGCTGATCACCCATTTCGACGCTTACTTCAGCCCGCTGCGGCTGGAAGCCTATCCAACAAAGCGCGGAGCAGTGATCATCGAGGATGGAGCTTACCTGGGAGCAGGGGCCACCGTGCTGCACGGCGTGCGGATCGGCAGGTGTGCGGTGGTGGCGGCGGGGGCGCTGGTCCGCGAGGATGTGCCGCCTTACACGGTGGTGGCGGGCGTCCCAGCGCGCACGATCAAGACGCTCGATCCCGGCGCGGCAGGGTTGTAGTTAGCGGTTGGCAATGAGCAGACCCAATGTGCAAGTTTCAGGAATGCAGTCAGGGTGAGTGCAAACCTCACCCCCTAGCCCCCTCTCCGTAAGCGGAGAGGGGGAAGCGGTCGCGTCGAATCTGCGCCGGCGACCCGTCCTCTCCGGGTGCAGACCTGTCCCGGTGTTTTGGCCGGGAGAGGGCGGCGGAGGGTGAGGTTCGGCGAAAGACAGAAAAACTTGCGCATTGCGTTTGCGACTGCCGAACGCTGACGGCTGACCGCTCAGTAGATGGCGATCACGCCGCCGAACATGCCCATGCCGCACACAAAGTACAGGTCGCCGGGCTGCTGCGGCGGCAGGTCGAGCACCACCTCGCCCGTCGCTGGCAGGATTTGCCAGATGCCCAAGCTGGGGATGGTGAATTCGCGCGTGCAGGCGTAAGTCTCGTGTGTGATCAGGCGCAGCCGGAGCGGCACGCCGCTGTGGGCGGTGTAGTGGCCGGGCGAGTAGTCATAGTTCGTGGCGTAGATGGTCACTTCCTGCACGCCGTCCACCAGCCGGGCGGCCTGGGTCGGCGCGGACGATTCGTACAGGTAGGGCCGGGGAGCCAGCGAAGCCAGGATGCGGCTCGGCGCGAAGGGTGCGCCCAACACCTTGAGGCCGCCATCGATTGCCAAGAAGCCCAGCACGATGATCAGCAGTGCGGCGACGGCGGCGAAGATCGCCTGGAACCTGCCGCGAATTTGCGTCGCCAGAAAGCCCAGCACGAAAAAGGTCGGCGACGTGCCGAGCACGAAGGCGAACATCACCAGCGCCCCGGCGATGGCGCTGCCGGAACTGATCGCCAGGGCCTCCATGGCCTGCGTCGTGCCGCAGGGGATAAGCACGGTCAGCGCGCCGAGCAGGGCAGGCGCAAACAACTCCTGGCTCCTGGCCCGGTCGCGCAGCAGACGGGTAAAGACTTTGGGCGGCTGAAGGACGACATACCGGAAGATCGGGTGCACGTTCAGCATGTTAAGCGCCGTCGCCAGCATGAACAGCCCGGCCACAAGCTGCATGATCCCGGTCACGGTCGGCGAAAGCTGCAAGGCCGATCCCAATGCGCCCAGGAGCAGCCCCAACAGCGTATAGGCAACCAGCTTGGCCGTCAGGAAGGCGAGCACCGGCAGTGGGTGGCGCGGGAACTGGATTCCCTGACGGGTCTGGCCGCGCCCGGTCTGCACAGGCACCTGCCGCGCCAGGGCCGTTGCCAGCAGGCCACCCTGCACGGCCAGGCAGGTGAGACCGCCGGTGGTCAGGCCGGTGAGAAAGACGATCCAGAGGTCCATGTTGCGTACACTCCTGCGCCGCCAGCACGGCGCCAGCCGAATCAGATCGTTTTTCTTACTTAATTTACCGTTTTATGATGAAATTGGCAATTCGCACGGCCACGCCATCCCAGGCCGCCCCAAACAAAAAAGCCCCCGCCGGAAGGCGGGGGCATGAATTGACCCACTGACACACAGGCTACAGCTTGACGACGTTGCTGGCTTGCAGGCCCTTCGGTCCTTGCTCGATGGTGAACTCTACGCGCTGCCCTTCTTCAAGGTTACGGAAGCCGTTCCCTGCGATAGCCGAGTAGTGGACAAACACGTCCGGGCCGCCGTCCGGCTGCTGAATGAAGCCATAGCCTTTGGCCGTGTTAAACCACTTCACGGTTCCGACGACACGTTCAGCCATTGGTAATTCTCCTTCACACATGGCTTGAAAACTTGGCATAGGCCGCCATGCATTACGACCGCTGTGCCTGCGACAAGACGACGCCCGGAGCGATGGATCGCTGGGCGTCGTTTGTGGTTCTGCACATTGCTGCTGCCTGCGTCCTACGGGACGCAACTGTAGCTTTCTTTTGTCTTTTTGTCAACCGATTTCGTGCCTTGGGTGGGCCAGGCTCTGCCGCAACACGGGGCCGATCTCATGGCGCTTGCCGCGCGAGCCAGGCGTTCACCAGGCAGCGCGTGCTCTCGAAGGCCAGGTCCGGCAGATCGTCTGGCCCAAACCAGGCGACCGCGTCCACGTCGTCCAGGGGATGTACATCGCCGCTGACGACCTCGGCGGCGTACACGATGACGATACTGGCCCCTGTCGCGCGTTCGCTGTGAAAGACGTCTAGCAGGCGCGTGACGCGCACCTCCAGGCCGGTTTCCTCACGCACCTCGCGGACCGCCGTCACGCGCGGGTCCTCGCGGTCGTCCACAAAGCCCGCCGGGAGTGCCCAACGGCCCTGTTCCGGCGGCACACCGCGTTTGACCAGCAGCACACGCCCATCGTTCTCAATGAATACAGCGGCGGCGACCTTTGGATCGTGGAAGTGCACATAGCCGCAGGCTGGGCAGACCGGGCGTATCTGCCCAAATCGTTCAGCCTGAGAGATCGCCGCGCCGCACTGGGGGCAGAAGTTGATGGTGGTCATGGGTAGCGGTCAGCCGTCAGCAATCAGCGGTCAACAAAGGACACTGCACCAGACGATTGTAGCGCGGTCTCGTCCGGCGCGCCGCCTGCTGAACTGCTAATCGAAATCCGTCGGCAGATCGGGATGGCGATAGTGCTCGAACAGCCGCACGATCTGCGCCGGGGTGACGCGTGACAGCGACAGAGCAGGGATCGCGTTGGGGGCAAAGAAGGCTGCCCCTGCCGTTTCGTGGCTGTCGGCAGCCGCGCCGCCGATCAGGTCGCAGCGGAAGAACAGCTTGTAGACGTGATAGGGATAGGGCGGCGTGTGGCCCTGCTTTTCGCGGTCATAGGCGGCCAGCAGCTTGGCCGCGCGCGTCCGGTAGCCGGTTTCCTCCCACACCTCGCGCTCGACCGCCTCGCGCGGCGAATCGGTCACGTCGGCCCAGCCGCCGGGCAGCGTCCACAGACCGTCGGAAAGCTCTTTAACCAGCAGGATTTCGCCGTCGCAGAACACCACGCCACGCACATCGACCTTCGGTGTGGCGTAGCCCACCTCCTGGGCGAACAGCTCGCGCACGTAGGCCGGGTCTGCATCGGACTGCGCCGCCATCATCTCGGCGGCAATGGTGCGAATCTGCTCGTAGCGTTCCACGTCGTAAACGTTCTGGGTGTAGGCCAGGCCGATCTGCGCGATGGCCTGGAGCCGTTTGGCCCACTGCAACCACTGAGGGTCCATAAGAATTGGCGGCGGGGACTGTCGCCTTTAGGCGACAGGGGAAGCCGCCTTGCCCCTTTCGCAACCTTGTGCTATCCTGTGAACATACGGTCGGGCAACAGGCGTCCGCAGGATCATCGCCTCAGCGCGCGTCCGATGCGGCGCTTTAACAACTTCAGGTATCCGGTTGTGTGAGGAAGGCGCACACGTAAAATCTGAACCGTACATAAGAGAGAACCTCTTTCCAGGCCCGGATGGGGCCTTCGGAGCGTAACGTAGACCGCTGGGTCCTGCGTGCTCCGAGAAGTTGCCGCCTTTACGCGGCGGAGTCGTCACGTGAAACATCCTGTTTCAGAATGCGCCGCCCGAACACGCGCGGCGGGTCAGGATACAGTCGCCCCTGGCAGAAGTGCATCCCGCACTTGGGCTGCGATCCGCGCGACTGTCAGTTCGATCAGCGCCCGCCCTCGCTCGGCGGAGGCAACGCGGCGGGGGTCCGCTTCGGGCTGCACGGTGCGCTCAGCGTTAGGCCGCCCGGCAAAGGTCGGGCTATCCACGATAGCCCAGTCGGTGTTGCGCAATGGCGCGGGCAGCGGCGGCAGCGTGGTCAGGTCCACCGAAGCGGGGTAGAGCGCCTGCATGAGCGATGTTTCTTCCGCATCGGCGTGGCCGATGGCCCCGGCCAGTTCCGGTGGGAAGGCGATGGTATACAGCACACGGGTCGGGCCATGCGCCGTGAATTCGGCGGCCAGGCGCTCTAGCACAGCGATATGGTTGGTCGCGCCGTGCCCGTTGATCAGCGCGATCAGGCGGTAATCCTGCGCGAGCAGCAACTCTAGCCGGGCACGCACCACCAGGCCGAACACATCCTCCGGGCTGTAGAGGCTTTTGAGGCTGTTGGCAGGGAAATCCATGCCGATGATCCATTCGTCGCCGCCGAAGCCGAGATGGCGCAGCATTTCCGGCGAACGCTCGCGCTCCGTGCCCCAGTAGAGGGTTGGCATCACCACACCGCCGGTCGTCTCGGCCACGCGGATAGCCACTGCCTCGGCGTGCAGGGGATCGGTCCCCAGTGGCAGATGCGGGCCATGCCACTCCAACGGCGCAACCGGCTGGTAGACAACAGGGCAGCGCCGCTTTTCGGCCAGAATCTCGTCAGGACGGAGCAGTTCAAAGCGAACCGTGCGCATGGCACCTCCAGCGAGACGACTACGGCTGCCCAGCCAGCCAGACCCGCGCAGCCTCTTCGGTCGGGAAGAAGTGAACACGATCCAGCGCCCCGGCAGCCAGGGCGACTGCCTTGATGCCCAACTGCGCGAACAGCGGTGCGCCATAAGAATTGGCGGCGGGGACTGTCGCCTCACTTGCCCAGTACGCAAGTGCTGGGTTAGGCGACAGGGGAAGCCGCCTTGCCCTTTTCGCAACTTTGTGCTATCCTGTAAACATACGGTCGGGCAACAGGCGTCAGCAGGATCATAGCCTCAGCGCGCGTCCGATGTGGCTCTTTAACAACTTCAGGTATCCGGTTGTGTGAGGAAGGCTCACACGTAAAATCTGAACCGTACATAAGAGAGAACCTCTTTCCAGGCCCGGACGGGGCCTTCGGAGCGTAACGTAGACCGCTGGGTCCAGCGTGCTCCGAGAAGCCGCCGCGTTTACGCGGCGGAGTCGTCACAGAATGCGCCGGCCAGCAGCCGGGGATTACGCATCATCTCGATCAGAGGCGCCCGTGCGCCGGGGATCATCACCTGGATTTCGCTCATATCGCCCAACACATAGATCGGCCCGCCCACCTGGTCGGGGTAATTCTCGATCTCGCGCGCCAGGTTGCGAGCATCTGGGATCGACAAGGCACCGACGATGCGCACGAATAATAGGCGCGGGGACTCCGCGATTACCTCATACGTCCCACTCATGGCCAGTTTCCTCCTGGGTCAGATTAACAGTAACCATACAGGAAAACGCGCGGCAGAGCAATCTCAACCCAGGCGGTCGCGCAGCCAGGTGCGGGCGTCGGTTTCGTCGCGGAAGGTGTGCATCCGAGGGGCCATGCCCGCTGCCTGAGCCATCACTTCGTCGAGGCAGGGCTTCGACTGGGGCGAACAAAGGACGGCATAGGCCAGCAGCTTGCGCATGTGCATCATCTGGCCGAAGACGTACTCGCGCACGGCCATTGACATCACCTCGGCCTGCCGGACATCAAGGAGCAATCCGAGGCCGTCGGGGGCCTGATCCAGGTAGCCATGCAGCTCATGCATCAACGTTCGCGCCGCTTCCAGTTCCAATGCACCGTACACCCGCAACACCAACAGGGTTGGCGGCTCGTGCGTCAGATGATAGTAGCCCGCCACATATGCCTCACAAGGATCACCTGGCCCGTCAGGGGTTGTCCTTTAAGGCCGGTCAGACGGAACTTGGACGCGAATTTAGATACACTCCAAAATTCAATTTTTGATCAATCCTTTATCAATTCTATCATGTTAGATTGGGCGAGGCAAGAGCAAGGTGCTGTCCGCCGGGCAAAAGCGCGAGCGTCGCCAGCGGTCGGAAGTTCATCGGCGATAAATTACCTGCCGCTCGCACACCGGCAAGGCGCTGCCGTCGGTCTGCCACACCGTCAGCCGCAGCGCGTAATAGCCCGGCAGGGCGGCGCTCAGATCGACATTTGAGACCAACGTCCCTTCCTGCACGGCCCGGCGCGACGGCGCGCCGAGGGTCGTCCACTGGCGCACACCGCTCCCATCCGCCGCCGGGCCGAGGTAGGCCAGCTCGATCCGATAGGCGGCAAAGGCCGGGCCGGCGGCGCTGCCACGCAGGCTGAACACCGCCGGGACGACCGCGCCCTCTGCCGGAGATGTGATGCGGGCAGCGGGGTTATCGCAGCCCGATAACGCCCCGACAGCAGCAGGTAACTGGGGCGTGGCGGTAGTGACCATCTGACTGACCGTAACGGTGATAGCAGCATAGGACAACGGGAGCAGCAAGCAGAGCACCAGCGCCAGCCGAAGCACCCCGCCATAGGGGCCGTGCAGCAGCACCCAGAAAGTCTGGATGACGCCGCGCATCTCGACGCGGCCCGGCGCATAGCGCCACAAGTCATCTGCCGGGCCTCTCTCCGGCCCAGCCGCCGCATGACGGGCCGCTTCCCCGGCGGAAGACTGTTCCCACCAGGCATGGTCGGCGTGATGCTGCGTCTGCGCAACATGCGGCCAGCGCAAAGCGTCGTATTCGCGGCGGCGAACCGGGTCGCTGAGGACAGCGTAGGCTTCGTTGATCGCCTGGAACGCCGCCGTCGCCCATGCCTGCCGGTCGGGGTTGCGGTCCGGGTGAAGCTGCTTGGCGCGCTGGCGGAAAGCCCGCTGAATCTCAGCGGCGCTGGCGGCAGGACTCACGCCCAGCAGGGCGTAATAGTCGCGGGCAGGGTCGTAGCGGAACAGGCGTCGTGGCATGGATAGATATGAGCCATCAGCATTCAGCCATCAGCTGTCAGGCGTTCGCGGTCAGCCGAAGACTAGGGCTAATTGCTGATCGCTGATTACTACTGCTGACCGCTATTTGTCGATTTTTGCCAACCGCGCCGGGTCGATCTGGAACAGCACCAGGCCACACGAGCGACACGCCTGCGCCTCGACTTCGACCAACCGCCGGAATGGGCGCAGCATGTTGTGCAGGCGGAAAAGCGACAGGCGGGCAGGCTTATAATACGCCGGGCGGAAGCGCGTCCCGTAGGTCAACAGCGCGCCTTTGCTAAAGTCCTGGCTTCCGCAGCGCGGGCACACCCCTGCTCCAAAGTGCTGCGGCGCAGGTTTCGCCACAGGGGCAACAGGCTTCGCAGGCGGGGCGGCCTGCTCGAACTGCGGCATGTTAACCGGCGCAGGCGGCAGCGATTCGGGTGGCAGCGACGCGGGCGGCGGGGGTGCGGGCTGGACGGGTTCGTGTTCGCTCATCAGGCGCTCCTTCGCGGGAGGCAAGATCGATGCTGTTGCTCATTATACTCCCCTAAGCGTTTTCTTCCAGCCGCGCTCAGGACGGGGTGGACGTCAGAAAGCGGGCGTTTTTTCACCGCAAAGGGTTTCGGGAAATTCTGTCACCCTGTAGGGTAAAACAGCTTTTCGCAGCCGGAAGCTAAGACGAGGGCGTATCGCAGCGGGCCGCGACCCACGCCTGCGCACCCGGATCGATCAGGCGGCGGGCCAGGTCGCACTGCACAGCCATGATTCCGGCGTAGTTGCGCTCCCATTCGGTCTCAGTCCAGCTTTGCAGCTCCACGACGGCAGCCGGGATACCCTGCCCATCGACCCAACTGGAAGCGTCGCCGGTCACTTCGTAGGCGCTAAAGGCCGCGCCGCTGGGATAGTGCGCCGCCGTGCCGTAGCGGTCGGCGAGCGCCTGCGAGCCGTGATCGCCGTCGCACGCCCCGGCGAAAACGCCATTGGCCGCGCTGTGGTAGAACAGCGCCGCTGCCGGAGGGTTAAACAGGATGTAATCGGCCAGGGCGGCGCTCTCCGGCTCAGAAAACGGCTGCGTCCCCGCATCGACCGGGCGATCCTGCCAGAAGGCCTCCGGCGACCAATCGCAACCCCAGTTGCGGTTGAGGTCCACGCCGCGCGCGTTGAAGCGTCCTTCCGGCTGCCGTCCGCGTACCAGGCCGTCGGGGTTCAGCGCCGGGATGACGACCAGCGCCAGCCCCGGCGCAATCTCCTCTGGTGCCTCATCGAAGTGGGCGATTACCTGGTTCATCAGTACGACGGTGTTCACCTCCCAGCCGCCGTGAATGCCGCCGACGAGCAGCAGCGTTTGCGAACCGTTTCCCAGACGCCGAGCGACGATGCCGCGCCCCTCGACGGAGCGTCCGACCAGGGTCACGTTGGCGGGCAGGGTGGCCGTGCGCACCGGCGCGGCGACCTGGGTCAGCAGGGCGGGCGCGATGGTCTCTGGCGGCGGGGCGTCGCGCAGGGTGGCAGTGGGGCCAGGGGTACGCGTCGGTGTGATCGTGGCGCTGGGCGACGGGTGCGGCGTCGGCGTGCGGATGGGGCGCGGCGTTTCGCTGGGGCGGCGCGTGGGCGGCGGCGTGGGCGACGTGATCTCGACCGGGGCCAGGAAGGTCGGCGACGGTGGGTCAGTGCGGCAGGCTGATGCTCCGGCCAGCAGCAGCGCCACCAGCAGGAGCAGTGTTAAGGGTTGAATTCTGAGTTTTGAGTACCGGATTCGCAGTGGCATCGGGTTGTTGACGGCTGAATGCTGACGGCTGACCGCCGCATTTTAGCATAAAGGGACAGTTGCCGCGCCCGCAAGCCTGTGCTAATCTCACCTTAAAGGATCAAGGCGCTTTGCTCTGGGATCGGCTGCAGACCGTCCCGGCGATGTCTGCTTTTGCATACTCGGAGGTGGGCCGTGAAGAAGCGTTCGCTTGTCATCCTGTTGGTCCTGCTGATCGCCCTGACGCTGATCGGCTGCCAGCGCCAGCAGGC
>CAZGXI010000044.1:11617-34266 GCA_964529715.1 uncultured Anaerolineae bacterium
TCGAGGGCGATCCGCTGACCTTCACCTTCACGCCCAGTTTCACCTGGACGCCGACTTTTACTCCCACGTTTACGCCGACGCCGACGGTCACGCCCACCTTCACCCCCACCGACACCCCTACCCTGACCAACACGCCGCCCGCCACCTTTACGCCGACGCCGACCTACACCTTCACGCCGACGTTCACGCCGACCTTCACCCTCACGCCGTCTGGCCCGGTGATTACGAGTTTCACGGCGGATAACCTGACCATGCCCGCCGGGGGAACCACCGTGCTGCGCTGGCAGGCGCAGGGCGATTCGGCAGTGCTGGACCGCCTGGACACGCAGGGCAACCTGACCCAGTCGCAGCCAGTGCCGGTGACGGGCGAACTGGCTGTGCAGATTCCTTCTGGGCTGGGCGCGCTGGTGACATTCCGCCTGACCGTGATTCGCCAGGGCATTCCCACCTCGCAGTCGCTGGCAATCACCATCACCTGCGGGCGGGATTGGTTCTTCGGCAACCAATATGCGCAGGGCTATTGCCCGGCGGACGTGGGCGCGGTGGGCGACGGGCTGTACCAGCAGTTCGACGGCGGGCTGATGATCTACGCCAACGCCGCCAGCCAGAACTTCCCCGGCAACACGGTGTACGTCCTGTTCTACGCGGGCAACCAGTGGCGCGCTTACCTCAACACCTGGGATGGCGTCTCGCAGCCGGGCGATGCGCCGCCGCCGGGCCGTTACACGCCGCAGGGTATTCTGGGCAGCGTGTGGCAGACCGGGGCCTACAACAACCAGCGCGTACGCGACTTCCTCCAGTTCGGCATCGCCCCTGAGACCGGCGGGGCGCGCACGATCCAGGTCGAGGCAGGCGGGAATGCCATTTACATCGATACGCCCACCGGCCAGGTCTACCGTCTGGCCGGCGGCACGACCGGCGGCACCTGGTCGCAGGTCAAATAAGGGCGATTGACCGCTTTCGCCCGCCAATGTTATGATAAGGTGCAGTTTCCTGTCATCCCCAAAGGAGCAGGCCCATGCAGCGCATCAAAGCCGTCTGGACGGTGTTCAAGAATGTGGCGATTGTGCTCTCCTTCGTCGTCAACCTGATCCTGATCGTTGGTCTCTTGATCCTGGCGACCCAGCTTTACGCCCTCAAGAATAACTTGCTGGAGCCGCTGATCGGCGGGTTATATTCCAGCTTCGCCGGGCTGGACAGCGCCACCATCGACCGGATCATCCCCGTGCGCGACAGCATCCCGATCTCGTTCACCCTGCCACTGGAACAGAACACCTCGGTGCGCCTGACTGCGCCTGTGCCATTGCAGGCCAATGCGCAGTTCGTGTTGCCGGGCGGTGGCGGCAATATCAACGGCAGCGTAAGCATCGTCCTGCCAGAAGGGCTGGACCTGCCGGTTTCGCTGGACTTGGACGTGCCGGTGAACACCACCGTGCCAGTCAGCCTGAACGTGCGGGCGTTGATTCCGCTGCGTGAGACGCAATTGCACGATGCGTTTGTCAACCTGGCGCTGCTGCTGCAACCGTTTGTGCGCATCCTGGATAATCTGCCCAGCAATGCCGACGAGGGACAGAGCTTTCTGAATCAGGTGATCGCGGGCCTGCGCGGCGAAGCCCCGCTGCCAGACCTGCTGGCCCCGACGGCCTTTTCCGAAGACCCCTGGCCGGGCTTCTCGCGCACCGCAGGCGACGGCTACCTGTGGCCCGCCGACGCGCCGCCGCAGCCGGGCCAGTACACCGGGACACAGCCGGGCGGCCTGACCGCCTGGGATGTCCCAGAGGGCGCACCGGACGGCGTATACCGCCAGAGTTCGGCGGGAATGGGGGAAGCCACCGGTGGTCCGCTGATGGACCAGACCGGGATGCAAGAAGCCGGGGAGGTCATCGCCACACCGATCCCCACCGGTCCGCCGCCGGAAGGCGACCTGGGCATCTTGCCAACACCTGCACCGGGATAGGGTGGTCAAATAAACTGTGTGTTAGCCAATCGCCCTCATCCTCTGGCCCCCTCTCCCGCATGGAGAGGGGGAAAATTGTCGCTTTTCCGCAATGAAGGTCTTTGAGGAGGAGATGTCCGCATGTCCCGCCACAAGCTGCTCGCATACCTGCTGGCTCTGGCGCTGCTCCCAGGGGTGATGGGCGGCGGCCCGGCTGCCGTCTTGGGGCAGGCTGAGCACCAGGCTGCCATCCTGGTTTTTACCCAAGAATTTGACGTTTTGAACCCCCTTTACACGAATATGTTTTTCTCGCTCATCACCCATCAGATTTGGAACGCCTGGGCCTGGGACTTCGACGAAACCAACACGCCGCACCCGGTGCTCGTGACCGAGATTCCCAGCCGCGAAAATGGCGGCATCTCTGAAGACGGGCGGACGATCACGCTGCGCCTGCGCGACGACCTCGTCTGGTCCGACGGCGCGCCGCTCACGTCCGCCGATTTCCTGTTCACCTACCAGATGGCTATTGATCCCAACAACGCTGTCGCTTCCAGTTATCCTTACGACCGGATCGAGAGCATCAGCGCGCCAGACGCGCGCACGGTTGTCATTACCTTCCCAGAACCGTTCGCGCCCTGGCTGGCGACGATGTGGAAAGGCATCCTGCCGGAGCACATCCTGCGCCCGGTCTACGAGGCAGAGGGCACCCTGGATAACGCGGCATGGAATCGCTTTCCATCGGTCGGCTGCGGGCCGTATGTGCTGAGCGAGTGGGAGACGGGCAGCTTTGCCCGCTTTGTGGTCAATGAAAACTACTGGCTGGACCGCCCGCTTATCGACGAGATCGTGACCCTGTTCGTGCCGGATGACGCCAGCCAGGTGGCGGCGCTTCAGGCCGGCGACGGCGACGTGGGCGCGTTCATCGCCTATGCCGACATCCCACCGCTTCAGGCGGCAGGCGTGCGGGTGATCGCCGTTGCCTCCGGCTATAACGAGGGCTGGTTCTTCTATCTCGACCCGGCGCAGGGCCATCCGGCGCTGCAAGATGTGCGCGTGCGCCAGGCCATCGCCCTGGCCCTGGACCGCGACGCGCTGGTGAGGGACCTGCTGCTAGGCCTCACCGAGCCGCCGGCGACCTTCTGGCACAACACGCCCTGGGCCGATCCGTCGATTCAGCCCTGGCCCTATGATCCTGACCGGGCGCGGGCGCTGTTGGACGAGGCGGGCTGGATCGACAGCAATGGCGATGGCATCCGTGAGAAAGACGGTGTGGACCTGATGCTGACCTACGGCACCAGCATCCGCCAGGTCCGGCAAGACACGCAGGCGGTGGCGCAGCAGCAGTTGGCGCAGGTAGGCATCGGCCTGGACCTGCTCCAGTTCAGCGGGGACGTACTGTTCGCCGGATACAACGAGGGCGGCCCAGCAGCGACGGGCCAGCTCGATATTTACGAGTATTCCGAAACGCCCAACTTCCCCGACCCCGACGCGGCTTACTGGCTGTGCAGCGAGATTCCCACGACAGAATCGCCCAACGGTCTTAACTGGCAGGCCCTCTGCGACGAAGAGCTAGACGCGCTGTTCCGTCTTCAGGCAACACAGGCCGACTTCGCCGAGCGCCAGCAGACGTTCTTCCAGATCGGGCAGATCATGCACGACCGGATGTATTGGCTGGGGCTGTGGTACGACCCAGACATCTGGGCCGTCGGCCCACGCCTGGAAAACGTCCTGATCGGGGGCGTGACGCCGTTCTTCAACATCCGCGAGTGGGTCTTGAACCCCTCCTGATCGGGTAGTCGGTTGCCCTCACCCCCTCTCCCTGAGGGAGAGGGGGAATCGCCGTGTTTAGAATCTTCTGCAAGAAACCTGCACATCGGGCCTGCCAATTTCACCGCCAAGATCGCGCAGGGTTCTTCGTGAATCTTCGCGTCCTTTGCGCGCTTTGCGGTGAAGCGCCGTTCATTCAAAATCCGGCCCGTCCAGCCGGGCTGCACATGTGGCAGTCGGCGCAACGGTGGGATCGTTGACGAAAGCGACCACGACGCTCATCGGGCAGAGATGAGAGAAGGCCGTGCCATGCCCTAGCCCGGCGAACTCATAGACGGTGCTGCGGCTCAACGATTCGGCAGCCTGCCGCGCCCAGGACGGCGGCGTGATCGGGTCGTATTGGCCGGATAGCACCAGCGCGGGCACATCGCTCATCACTGCCGCGTTTTCGACATCGCTCAGGATTGCCGCGCCCCAATCCGCGCAAATGGCAAGCGACTGTTGGGCCGACACCGCGAATACCCGGCTCAGGCGCGCGTCAACCCCAACGGCGGCGGCAGCGATGCTTTCCGCCGTGCTGAACGGCCCCTCGTCGGCGCACTCGACCGAGTAGTACATGCCCTCGCTGGAAAAATGCGGTCCCAGCAGGTTCTGAGAGGCCAGCGCCGCAAACAGGCGCGTGTCGCCGGCATCCAGGGCGACAATGGCGTGCGGCAGCAAGGGAATGGCGTTGGTCTGGTAGAGCAGTTCAAACAGGTGCTGCACCAGTTGATCGCCGTTCAGCATCAGGGTGTAGCCGTCGCCCCGCAGCGGGTCGCGCACCGCCAGCGGGATCGGCGTCTTGTTCAGGCGGTCCACCAGCGCATAAAAGGTCGCTTCCAGGTTGGGGTAGTTCCGGCTGCAAACCCGGTCGGAGGCGCAACCCGTGAAGAGCGCATCGAAGGCGCGCGCGGCGCTGGTCGTGATGCCTTCCGGCAGACTGACCTGCGGCGGATAGACCGAGTCTAGGATCACGCTGCGCACGCCGTCGGGATAATCGCGCAGCACGGTGAGGGCCAGCCGCGTGCCGTAGGAGACGCCGAACAGGTTCCACTCTGTATAGCCGAGGGCCAGGCGCAGGTCGTTCACATCGGCGGCGTTGGCCGCGCTGGTGTAGGCCGCCAGGTTGATGCCCTGCCCGGCCAATCGCTCGCGGCATTGGCGGGCCGCCGCCGCCCGGCGTTCGGCGCGCCCGGCGGCGCTCAGGTTCTCGCTCAGCAGGGCGTAATAGGCATCGTCCATCTCCGGGCAGTCCAGCGACGGCTCGGAAAAGCCCGCACCGCGCTGATCGAACAGGATCACGTCGCGGGTGCGCAACAGGCGGTTCATGCTGCGGACCAGCGCGGGGGCCTGCTGCAAGGCGCTGCCGCCGGGTCCGCCGGCCAGGTAAACGACCGGATCGGGCGCGGCGTCCTGCAAGCGCGCCTTGAAGACGGCGACGGCCAGGCGGATGGTCGGGCCGTCCGACCGGCTGCGGTCCTCCGGCACGATCAGATAGCCGCACTCCATCTCCACATCCAGCGGAAACGCCGCACAGGTAACACGCTCGAAGCGCGGAACTTCTGTCTGCGCACGGGTTGGGAAGGGCATCGTAGCGACTGCGACGAGGATCAACACCGCCAGCGCGCTGCCAGGCAGGAGTCGTTTGAGCAGAAGCATGGTTGTTTCCTCCTGTACAGGTCAGTGCCGACTATACCATACGCGCGCCCGACTCCCCACTGCGCCCGCTGCACGGCGCATTGCGGCTCAGGTATATCAGGTATATAGGTAGCTGAGTCTTGTCGGCGAGACGGCGGGTGTGCTACAGTTGAATCAGGATTCGCCGCCACCAACCCGGATTGCCACCCCATGCCTCTCTGGAACGCCTACCACACCCCCCACACAGTTGAAGAAGCCCTGGCGCTGTTGGCCTCGTACCGGGGCGAAGCGCGCGTGATCGCCGGGGGAACCGACCTGATGATCGACCTGCAATACGGCGACGGACACGCCCATCCCCTGGCTGCGCTGGTAGACGTGACGCGCATCCCCGACATGACGCGCATTACGGCCAAAGACGGCTGGTGCACCGTCGGCGCGGCGGTGACGCACACGGCCATTGTCAAAACGGCCCTGCTGGAAGCGGGCGCGACCTGTCTGGTGGAAAGCTGCGGCGTGGTGGGTGGGCCACAAGTGCGCAACGTGGGCACGCTGGGCGGCAACGTGGCGCACGCCCTCCCGGCGGGCGACGGCACGACCTCGCTGGTCGCGCTGGACGCCGAGGCTGAGGTGGCGTGGGGCGACGGACGGCGGGAATGGCTGCCCATCCGCAGCCTGTTCGTCGGGCCGGGCGTCTCGGCGTTGGATTCGCGGCGCGACGTGCTAGTGGCGTTCCGCTTCCGGCTGGCGGAGGATGGCGAGGGCAGCGCCTTCAAGCGGATCATGCGTCCGCAGGGCGTGGCCCTGCCGATTCTGGGCTGCGCGGTGTGGGTAAAGTTGGACTCGCAGCACGCCTGTTACGCCGAGGCGCGCCTCTGCATCGGGCCGGTGGCCCCTACGCCCGTGCGCGCCGCCGAGGTCGAAGCCGCCCTATGCGGCCTGCCGATCGGGACGGAAGCGGTCGAACGGGCGGTGCAGGTCGCGCGAGAGACGCTGCATCCCCGCGCCAGCAAATACCGCGCCACCGCCGCCTATCGCGCCTACATGATCGAAACGCTACTGCGCCAGGCTTTGCCGCTGGCCACCGAACGCGCCCGGACGGGCGTCGTTCACGCAGAGGGTGTGGGGTTGGGGTAAGCGTCTCCAAGACGTTTCTATACAGGCAGACGGCTTCTTGTTACACTGAAGATAGCACCCGGCAGCCTTGCCGGACACAGACAGAAACCATCTCAGGTTCGGGGGACGGCATATGTCTCAAGAGCAACTGGAACAGGCGCGGCAGTTGATCGACGCCCGGCGCTACGACGAGGCGCGCGCCCTGCTGCGGACTTTGGGCAACGATCCGACGGCGCGGGAATGGCTGGCGCGGCTGGACGAAATCGCGCCGGACGCCACGCCGCACGTCAGGCCGAGGGGCGCGGCAGCCACGCGGCGCACCGGCCCTCCCCCTGAACCCGACCCAGGGGCGCGCATCCAGCAGTTAGGCGTCTACGAGATGCAGTGGGACTGCAAGTTCTGCGGCACCACCAAACTGCTCGGCAAGACACACCGCTTTTGCCCCAACTGCGGCGCGGCGCAGGACCCCAACACGCGCTATTTCCCTTCCGACGCGGAAAAGGTCGCCGTGCAGGACCATGTGTACGTCGGCGCGGATGTGACCTGCGGCGCGTGCGGCGCGCTCAACAGCGGCAATGCGCAGTTCTGCATCCAGTGCGGCGCGCCGCTGACCGACGCGGCCCGCGCTAAAGTGCTGGCCGACCAGACCCGCGCCGCCGGGGAGCAGTTCGAGTCCAGCGGCCCGCGCGATGTGGTGAAAGAGCAGTTCGAGGCCGAGATGCAGCGCGTGGGCGTGATGCCGACGCCAGGGGCGACGGGCGTGTCGGCCCGCCAGAAAGCAATGCTGGTCCTCGGCGCGCTGGCGGTGGTGTTTTTGTGCGTGGCGGCGATCTTCATTTTCACCCGCACGCGCGAGGCGTCCGTCGCCGTGACGGGCCACACCTGGGAATGGTCCGTCCAGATCGAAGCCTACGGCCCGCACGGCGAAAGCGCCTGGTGCGACCAGATGCCCGGTGGGGCATATAACATCTCGCGGCGCGAAGAAGTGCGCTCCTACCGCCAGGTGCCCGACGGCGAGGAATGCTCTGTGCGGCGCATCGACAACGGCGATGGCACCTACCGCGAGCAGGAGGAATGCCGCACGCGCTACCGCGACGAGCCAGTTTACGATACCCGCTGCTATTACACCATCGACCGCTGGAGCTACGCGCGCACGGCAACGGCCAGCGGCAGCCTGTCGGACCCACCGCACCGCCCCACGTTGAACCTGGCCTCCAACGAGCGCGAGGCAGGCAGCGAACAGCGGTACACGGTTCACCTGCGCGAAACCGATGGCGAAGCCACCTACGACTGCGTCTTCGCCACGCCGGAGCAATGGCAGCGCATGGCGGTGGGATCGCGCTGGACAATAGACGTGGGGGCGGTACTGGGCAACGCTAACTGCGATTCGCTGAAGCCGGTGGGGTAAGGAGCTGTCAGCATTCAGCCGCGCGTTGTGTGGATGGATCTCGCAGCAGCGATGAGATAGTAGTACCTCGCAACCGGTTGGAAGAGTGGATTGTGCCGGGAAGCTAAAACAGGCATACGGTTTCGGCGAATCGCTGATTGCTCACCCAATGTACAAGTTTCAAAAACAACCGTGTCTGCCCCGGTCGCCAGGGGTTTTGAACCCCTGGCTAAGCCCGCAAAGTCCGCTGAAGCGGACTAAAAATACAGGTCGAGATGGCGGATGTCAATTCCCTTCAGTGGACGGGCATCCACCGCCGGGGGACTCGGACGAGGCGTAAACCGCGTCTAGACAGCCTGTCGCCCGTCTGGTAAAATCCGGCTACTATCGAGCTACCAAACAGGAATTGGACGGAAGAGGTCTTGCCTGTGGCGCATCATAAATCTGCCCTCAAGCGTATTCGTAGTTCTGAACGCAAGCGCATTCGCAATCGCCTGGTCAAGGTGCGCGTGCGCACGTTCGTCAAGAAGGCGCGCGCCCAGATGAGCGCCGCCCAGCCCGACACGGCGACCAGCCGCGAGGCCGTCTTGGCCGCGATCAAGGAACTGGACAAGGCCGCGACGAAGGGCGTGATCCACCGCAACAACGCCGCCCGGCGCAAGAGCCGCCTGATGAAGCAGCTGAACAAGCTCCAGGCGTAAAGTCGCCGCGCCATTGAACGAAAAATCCTTTGGCAGGGACGCCGCAGTGCTGCGTCCCTGTTTGGGTTTTCGGTCGGCGTATCTTCTCTCGTTGCCTGAGGAATGCCCCGGTGGGCCAGCGCTACAACGCCGGGGACCTTTGTCCCCGGCAAGAAAAACTTCCAGCTTCAGGGTTAGCTACGCCCCCACTTCCAGCGGCGAAACCAGGCGATAGCCCACCCCGCGCACAGTCGTGATCACGCGCGGGCGGCTGGGATTTTCTTCCACCAGCTCGCGCAGCCAGCGGATGTGCACATCGAGCGTGCGCGTGTCGCCCATGTAGTCTGTGTTCCAGACGGTGCGGATGAGCGTTTCCCGATCCAGAGTCGCGTTGGGATGGCGCAGGAACAGTTCTGCCAGGCTGGTCAGCTTAGGAGTCAGGCGATTTTCCTGCGCGCCGACGGTTAGCAGGCGCTTGGGAACGTTAAGGCTCAGCGCACCGACCTGGAGCACATCACCGGCTTTTTGGTCGTGGCGCTCCACGAACGGCTTGATGCGGTTGATCAGCTTGCGCCAGGTAAACGGTGGGTACAGGACCACGTCGGCAGAAGAGGGGGCGGCCTGCTCACCCGCCTCTGCCACTGGCCGGATGTGGATGATCGGCGTACCGGAGGGGAGGTGCGCCCGTAAGGCCCGACAGATTCGATCCCCGGAGATGCGCATCGAGACGGCATCCACGACGACGACATCCGGCGTGGCGGCCTGGATCATCGCCAGGCCCTGCTTGCCGGAGTACGCCAGCAACAGGTCATAACGCTTTCGCAGGGCGGGCGCAAAAGATTTTCCATTGGCCCGTGCACTCTGGATGAGCAGGACCTTTGCCGCGTGCATAAATGAATACCTCCCGACAATGGCGGCCAGTCTAACTACCACCAAACGCATTTTTTGGGCTGCGGTGATGGCGATTATAGCCGCCCAACGGCACAGGGCAACCGGGCGCGCAAGAGGCACTTTTCAGGACTGCTGTTGTTACGCAGCCCCAAACGGCGCTGTCGGCCCGACTCCCCACCGCTAGGGGCCAAACACCCATCTCGCCCCCCACATGTGGCGGTTAAGAATTTACAACACTTGGTGGAAAATTTTAACATTGCGATGGTCCACTCGGCAGAATCGCTTATCCCCATCGGAGCGCGATATAACCCAACCCCGTCGCCGTTTATCCCAAGAGCCACCGGCGATCAGTCGCCGGGGGTGTTAGCGCCCGGTCGCGCCAAAACATGCAGAAATTCGCGCATTGCTGCATAATGAAACCGTTACCGAAAAAGCCGGGCGGAAGTTCAAGCGAACAGCAGGCGGGGAAGTATGGCAGTCATGGATCTCTCGGCACGAGTGGCTCATCTCAGCCGGCAGTCGGCGCTGAACGACGTCTGGCGCTATCTGGATGAAGTGCTCAACGACATCATCGCCGAAGCCGTCGTCATCCAGCAAATTCCTGCCCCGACCTTCCATGAACTGGTGCGCGCCAACCACGTCTTGAGCCGCCTGGGGGCATGTGGGCTGATAGATACCAGCATCGACTCCCTCTATAACACCGTCGGGCGGCTGCCCGGCAGCGACCCCGAAGCGCCCGCCGTGCTGGTGACTGCCCACACCGATACCGTCTTTCCTAGCGACACCGACCTGACCATCCGGCGCACCGAAGATGGGCGCATCTATGGCCCCGGCCTGGGCGATAACAGCCTGGGCGTGGCGGTGTTGATCGCCCTGGCCGACGTGCTGCGCCAGTTCCTCATCCGCCCACGCCGCGACATCTGGTTTGCTGCCACCAGCCGGGAGGAAGGGCTGGGCAACATGGAGGGGATTCGCGCCATCTACGACCGCCACGGCAGCCGCTTCGGGCTGGGCATCGTGTTAGAAGGGCTGGCCTTTGGCCGCATCTACCATGTGGGCATCCCCGTGCGCCGCCTGAACATCATCTGCCGGGGCGAGGGAGGGCATTCGTGGCAGCACTTCGGTCGCCCGAACGCCATCCACACGCTGGTGCAGTTGGCCGCGCACCTGACCCACCTAGACCCGCCGGCGGAACCGCGCACGACCTATAACATTGGCATTATCAAGGGCGGGCACTCGGTCAACTCACTGGCAACCGAGGCCGAGCTTTACCTGGACCTGCGCAGCGAATCGCCCGCCGCCCTGGCCGTACTAGAAGCGCAGGTCATGGAGATCGTCAAACAGTTTCACAATACCGATGGAATCAGCGTTGAGGTCAGGGTCGTCGGCGACCGGCCCGGCGGCGCGATCCAGATTGAGCACGACCTGGTCTGCGCCGCTGCTGCTGCACTCGATGCGGTGGGTGTCCAGCCGATCTATGAGAAAGGCAGCACCGACGCCAATTACCTGCTGGCGATGGGCCTGCCGGCGGTGACGATTGGCGTGACGCAGGGCGGCAACGCCCACCGTCTAGACGAATACATCGACCTGGCACCGTTAAAACAGGGGATCAAACAGGTGCTGCTGCTTCTGTTGGCCACCGCCGAGTGGTCGCCAGAAGCGATCAGCCGCTGCCCGCCCGCTGCTAGTGCGCAGCCGTCCATGGCCGATGCGCAGGCGCCGTCTGCCACCAATGAGCCGGCGGCGACCGGCGAACCACCGGCGTCAATCGGCGAACCGCCGGCGGCGACCAGCGAACCGCAGACGCCCGCATGACCTTTTCGGCGCGCGGTGTGCCGCGCTCTTCTTTTCTGGGAGAAGATTTTCATGCGCCGTTTCTTCCTGCGCGGGAATAGCAGCAGGAGGCATTCTACGGCGATCATCGACGCGAATGCTTGCGGGACGATAAACAGCCGGTTCTGCCAGCGGTGGGCTGACGGCTGATGACGGACCGCTGATGGCCCTCTTGCCTGTTGTGGAGGATACAGAACCCATGCCCGAAGTGCACGTACTGGCCGCCGTTCACCCGGCGGCTGCCGAACGCTACCAGGCGTACCTGTCAGCCCAACCAACGCTGGCGGCGCAGGTCGTCACCAGTCACGCCGAGGCGCGCGCTATCCTGGCCGATCCTGACCGCTATACCGACGTTTTCGCCATCGATAACGCTCTGGGCGGCGCCTTTGAACTGATCCGCGAATTGCGCCAGGCTTACCCCCGCCTGCTGATTATCTTGCTGGATGAAGGGGCAGACTTCAGTATGCCGGGGCGCGCTGACGACGTAACAACCGATCCGTTTACCAACGACGACTTGGTCCGGCGCATCCACCAATTGCTGCGTGAACGACGCACCGAGACATTGCGCGCCGATTCGCTGCCGCCCGTGCGGGCCATCGCCAAACTGCTGCGCCAGGCGTCGGGCGCGGCAGCCAAGATCGAGGCCGCCGTGAAGGCGGTGATGGACCTGGGGTACGACTTCGTAGCTTTTTATCGGCTGGACGAAGCGCCGCCGTTGTTCCTGAGCACGGTGGCCGGCCCCTCGGCTTTGACCACCGTTGCGCCGGAAAAGCAGAGCGAGTCTACCCTGGTCGGCTGGGTCGCCCAGAACGGTCAGATTCGCATCGCCGGGCCGCAGGACGAGATCAACTACGCGCTGATCAAGCGTGGACGGTTGGGCGCAGGGGTGGGCGTGCCCGTCGGCATCGCCACACGCTTCGGTGTGCTGCTGGCCTGCAAGGAACAGCCCGATACGATCCACCAGGAACACGCCATGATGCTCGAACTGATCTGTGGGCAGCTGGCGGCGGCGCTGGCGAAAGAGAAGTTCTGAGTTTTGAGTGCTGAGTTTTGAGTTCCGGCTGCCCGGCAGAAAAGCCGGAGCGGGAAGAACACGGTGAACACATCCTCTCTCTCTGTTTCCCCGGTCGGCCACGTCACCGCCGTCGAACCGCAGAGCTTCGCGGCGGCGCTGGGCGTGCGCCCCGGCGACGGCCTAATCGCGGTCAACGATCAGCCGTGCCAAGATGTGATCGATGTCCAGTTCTACGCTGCTGAAAGCCACGTCAGCCTGACCCTGCTCCGCGACGGCCAGACGATCACGCTGACCGGCAGGCGGCGCGAGGGCCAGCCCCTCGGCCTGGAATTCGCGCACCCTACCTTCGACATCGACATCCGGCGCTGCAACAACCTGTGCCCGTTCTGCTTTGTGCTGCAAATGCCCGCCCGGATGCGTCGCACGCTCTACATCAAGGATGACGACTATCGTTATTCCTTTCTGTTCGGGCATTTCGTCACGCTGACCAACCTCAGCGCCCACGACTGGGAGCGCATCCGGCGGCAGCGCCTCAGCCCGCTGTATGTGTCGGTGCACGCCACCGATCTGGCCGTGCGCCGCGCCTGCCTGCGCAACGACTCTGCACCGGACGTGCTGGTGCAGCTTCGAGAACTGGGCCGGCAGCACATCGAGGTGCACACCCAGATCGTGGTCACGCCGGGGCTAAACGACGGCCCCCATCTGGAAAAGTCCGTGCGCGACCTGGCGGCGCTCTGGCCGACCGTGCAGAGCGTGAGCGTTGTGCCGGTCGGGCTGACCAAACATCACCGCTACGGCCAGCGCGTCAACACCCCCGCCGAGATGCACGCCGTACTTGATGCCTGCACAGCGTGGCAGGCGGAATTCCTCGATGCGCTCGGCGTGCGCTTTGTCTATCCGACCGACGAATGGTATCTCGTCACCGGACGCCCCATCCCGCCCCTGGAAGACTACGACGACCTGGACCTATACGAAAATGGCCTGGGCATGGTGCGGCAATTTCTGGACGAGTGGGCATCTGTCCGTGAAGATGAGGTAGGAACACGGCATGCCGTATCCCTACCGGACGATCAACGCGCGCCCTTGGCGGCGAACCATCTTACCCTCGCCACCGCGACCCTGTTCGCCCCGACGCTGGCCCAATCTGCCGGGGAACTGGCCGCCGACACCGGCGTGCGCCTTGATGTGATCCCGATCACGAACACCCGTCTGGGCGAGACGATCACCGTCGCCGGGCTGCTGATGGGCGCGGACGTGATCGCGCAGCTCAAGGGCCGCACCCTGGGCGAGATCGTGGTGCTGCCGCGCCTTATGTTTGACCATCCCGACGGCGTCAGCCTGGACGACGTGCACCCCCAACAGATCGCCCAGGCGTTAGGTCGCCCGGTTGCGCTGGCGGACCTGATGGGCGACGTGCTCGACGCGCTGACCGGCAAGAACGCCCTGACTTTCGACCCCGCGGGCGGCCTCGTTCACCCAGAAGCCATCGTGCGCGTGGGCGGCTGGGCGGTGGAGAAATACCTGTAGTTCTGAGTTTTGAGTTCAAAGTTCTGAGTTCCGAGGGTGGCCGCCGGGGATGCAGGCGCGGATAAGCCGAAGGCCTTTCCATGAGCGGTCGGTGTGGCGTCGGCGCGGAGCCGACGCTACAATGTTCGCCCGATGAACACGCTGACCCGTCCCTCAATCGCCATCCTGATTGCCGCCGCCCTGCTGACCGTTGTCCTGCTCGTCGCCTTGCTGGACGTGAGTCTGCGTCCCTTGCAGCCGACGCCCGACCCGCCCCCGCCGCTGGCCGAAATCGGCGGGGATGGCCCCTGGTCCGGCTGGTGGATAGACGCGGGTTGGTCGGTGGGCGCGGACGGCGCGCTGGTCGGCGACACCTCCGCCGTGCGCGGCTATCCGTTGGAAAACCACCACCTGCGTTATGCCTTTGCCCCCGCCAACGCCCCAGACGGCGATTATCGCCTGACGCTGAGCCTGGCACTGGCGCGCGGGACGCTCTACCTGGGGGTGCGCGCGGCCTGGCATCCGGCAGGGTCGGGCATGTTGACCTGCGACGCACTGGTCTTTCCGTTGAATAATCGTCTGACCGGGATGGCGATGCAGGTCTCGGCCTGCCGCATGGCCGGGGTGATGGACCCGGCAGCCGGGCTGGAGCGCCCCCGCCTGGACCTGACCGAGTTCGAGGGCCTGTCGCGCCCAATTACCGTGGTTGTGCAGGGCAACCGGGCGCAGGTGATCCTGCGCGACACGGTGATCTACGACGTGCCCACCGCGCGCGACCGGGGCAGCCTGTACCTGGCCCTCGCCCCGCAGACCGAGGTGCGTGTCGCAGCGCCGATCTGGGAGACGCTGCCATGACGGCACAGGCCCCGGCAGCATGTATACGACAACGTTCAACAAATGCTTGCCCTGACCAGAGTAGTCTTGACCTTTTAAATTTTACTCCCATAATGGGTAAAACGGATTGCGTTGCCTGGGGACCTCGTCCCGCAGACAATCACCGCCGTCGCAGGGCAGGTCAACGGGGGGCAAGATGAAGCGCGGCCTGCAAACGGTGTGGCGTTGGTTGACGGATTCAGCAGCCAATCTCCACGAAGAGGAAGCGCGGCGCGAATTCATGACCAGGGTCGTCCTGAGCATGGTTGCGGGGGCGCTGCTGGTGTTTACGCTGCCTATCCTGATCGGCTGTCTCGCCGGCACGTTCGACTGGGGGAGTCTGGGGGTCATGCTGCTGCTAGACCTGTCGGCAGCGGGAAGCTGGTGGCTGGTCTACCGGGGGCGGCAGCGTTTCTGGGTGGGCGTGATCCTGGTCGGGGCCTTTTTTCTGCTGGGCGCCTTCCTCAATTCCCTGGGCGGCGCAATCACAACGGCGCCGATTTTCTACGTCATCGCCATTCTGCTGGCTGCCGCGCTGCACGGCGGCGCGGTCCCCTGGATCGCGCTGGCGCTCAGCATCGGCGCGTATGTGTACTTCAGCCTGACTCGCAATGCCAACGAACTCGACTTGGTGCTAACCGGCAGCATCACCATCGCCGGCGGGTTGATCGGCGTCACGCTGCTGGAGTGGTTTGCCGCCCGATTGCTCACCCATGCCTTGGGACAGGTGCGCACTCACGAACAACAGCTCGAACACGAGATCGCCGAGCGCGAGCAGGCCCAGCAGGCCCTCCAGGCCAGCATGGCGGTGGCCCGCGAATTCCAGCAAAAACTGATGGCGCTCCACGAGATCGGCATCGAACTGCAAAAAGCGCCCAACACCGACGACCTGCTCCGCCGCGCTATCGAACTGGGCCGCGAATGGCTCGGCTTCGACCGCCTGGGCGTCTGGCTGATGCGGGGCGAGCAGATGATCGGCACGTTCGGCACCGGCCCAGATGGCCAACTGCGCGATGAGCGCCATTACGTCCTCAAGCGTGACGAGCTTCCACGCATCCGGGATATGGTGGCAAATAACCTGCGCGTCGCCGTCTGGCAAGATGTGCCTCTGATGGACATCACGCAGGTCGAGGGGCATGGCTGGAACGCCCTGGCGCTGCTCTGGAACGGCGACGAGGCCCTCGGCTGGCTGGCAACCGATAACATGCTTTCTCAACAGCCAATGCGCCCCTACGAATTGGAATTGCTCACACTGTACGGCGCGACCCTGGGTCACCTCTATACCATCAAACAGGCCGAGGACACCCTGCGCACCAGTGAGGCGCGTTACCGCGCCGTGATCGATGGCGTGCCGGTCTGCCTGTTCGCGCTGGACCGCGAGGGCATCTTCACGTTCCTGGAAGGCAGGAACCGGATCATGGGGATGGAGCCGCACGCCCTGCTCGGACGCTCGATTCAGGAGATGCATCCCCATCTTTCCCAAGTCGCTCGGATTTTCCAACAAACCCTGGCGGGCGAAGACCAAAGCGTCGTGATGCAAGGCAATGGAGTGTGGGAAGAGGTGCGCATCTCGCCGCTGCGGAACGCCGCCGGCGAGATCATCGGGGTGATCGGCGTGGCAACCGATGTGACCGACCGCAAACATGCTGAGGAGCAGCGGCTTCAACTGGCGCTGGAAAAAGGGCGCGTGAAAATCCTGACGGATTTCATCGCCTACGCCTCGCACGAATTCCGCACGCCCCTGTCGGTGATCAACACCACCCTGTACCTGCTCGAACGGATGGATAACCCGGAGATGCGCCGCAAGCGCCTGCAGGCCGCCGCCGCGCAGGCCGAGTATATCCAGCGATTGATCGATTCCATGTTAAAGATGGTGCAGCTGGAACAGGGTGTGTCTTTCCCGATTGCCCCGGTACGTCTGGACGGCCTGCTGCACGATCTGATAAACCGCTTCAGCGATTCCCTGGCGAAAAAGCGGCTGGCGCTAACGGTGGACCTGCCCGATGACCTGCCCACGATCTTCGGCGACGCGGGCGAACTGCGCGTCGCGCTGGGCAATCTGCTGGACAATGCCATCGATTACACCCCTGCCGGCGGCAATGTCAGCATCCGGGCGCTTGTACGGGACACGCAGGCCGTCGTCGAGATCAGCGACAGCGGCATCGGGATCAGCAGCGACGCCCTGCCGCACATCTTCGATCACTTCTACCGCGTGGACCAGGCCCGCACGGCCCGCCGGGCCGGGTTGGGACTGCCCATCGCCCGCAAGATCGTCGAGGCCCACCAGGGCCGCATCGAGGTGGAAAGCACACTGGGACAGGGCAGCACCTTTCGTGTGGTGCTGCCGCTCCAGTAGCCGGGGCGTGGGCCTGCCGGTCAATTGGACCTTCCCTCGCCGAACGCATCGCAAAATGCACAGATGCGGTATAATTTCATCTGTTCCACCCGTTCGCCTGGGTATTTGCTGAAAAATGTCTTTTGCCTGACGGAGTAAAGCCCTCATGACGCACATCCTTCTGCGCGACCTGGACATTCCCGACATCAAGGAGTACGCCGTTTACGTCGAACACGGCGGCTACGCAGCCCTGCGCAAGGCCGTGACCACCATGACGCCCGACCAGGTGATCGACGAGGTCAAGGCGTCGGGGCTGCGCGGACGGGGCGGCGCGGGCTTCCCCACCGGCGTCAAGTGGAGCTTCATTCCCAAAAACGAACCGGCGAAGTACGTGGTGGTCAACGCCGACGAATCCGAGCCGGGCACGTTCAAGGACCGCCAGATTCTGGAGGGCAACCCCCACCAGTTGATCGAAGGGGCCATGATCGCCGCCTACGCCATCCAGGCCAGGGCGGTGTACGTCTACCTGCGCGGCGAGTTCTGGGACATCGCCGCCGCCCTGGAACAGCGCATCGCCGAGGCGCGGCAGGCCGGCCTGATCGGCCAGCATATCCTGGGCACAGACTGGTCGTGCGAGATGTACACCCACCTGGGCGCGGGCGCGTACATCTGCGGGGAAGAAACAGCCCTGCTCAACAGCCTGCAAGGGCTGCTTGGCCAGCCGCGCGTGCGTCCCCCTTTCCCGGCGCAGAAAGGCGGCGGCCTGTACTATGAGCCGACGGTGGTGAACAACGTCGAGACGCTGACCAACGTGCCCTGGATCATCACCAACGGCGCGGCGGAATATAAGAAGATCGGCACGGAGCAGAGTCCCGGCCCCAAGATTTACTGCCTCAGCGGCAACGTGGCCCGACCCGGCAACTACGAACTGCCGCTCGGCGTCACCTTCCGCGAGCTGATCTTCGAGCACGCGGGCGGCATTCCCGACGACAGGGCGCTCAAGGCCATTCTGCCTAGCGGCGCGTCAGGGCCGATCCTGCCCGCGACGGACGCCGTGCTCGACACACGCCTGACCTACGAGGATGTGGCAAAGATCGGCTCCACGCTTGGCTCGGCCTCGATCATCCTGCTGGACGAGACGGTCAATGTGGCCTGGGCCGCTGCGAAGATGATGCGCTTCTTCTCGCACGAAAGCTGCGGCAAGTGCACGCCCTGCCGCGAGGGCACGTACTGGCTGCGGCGGCGCTACGAGGCGCTCCTGGCGGGCCGGGCTTCTGAAGCCGACCTGGCCGTGATGAACGACGTGGCGAGCAACATGAGCGGCGTCACGCTGTGCGCGCTGGGGGATTTCGCCGTGAACCCGGTCACGGCGACGATCAAACACTTCCGCCAGGACTACCTGGAATTCGTCAAACAGGCCGCCGCCGACCGGAAGACCGGCCCGCTCAAGGCCCGTCCCGCGAAGGACGCCGCCGCGCGGTAGGAGATGTAATTTACTATCAAAAGGATTTGATGGGGCGAAGAATTAACCTTCGCCCCCGTTTTATTCTATACACAACTCGACATAGGTACTTGAATGTTGTATCACAAGTGGTATATAATTAATTTTGTTAGGGACACGCAAGATGCAAGGAGATAGTTGTGATGGAAGAGCTTGAAGGCATAAGAGCCGAAAGACTTTGCAAAAGTCTTCTGCAAGCCGAAACCGAACGTGATGTTATTAAACTCTTGAAAAATGCAGGTGTGTGGAGTGATCCTCAAGCATGGAGACCTTTTGGAGATAACGAAAACAATTATTCGATTATCGGTAATCAACAGGGCAATCCCATAGCTGCTATAGTTGAAAAATTTGTTAATAGTATTGATGCTGTATTGATGCGGGAATGCTATCTTAGAGGGCTTGACCCCGAAGGATCAGACGCTCCACCGACTATAACGCAGGCACTGGAAGATTTTTTTGAGGTAAAACAGGGTAATCTCGCAAATATTTCTGCATCACGAAGAAATAAACTTGCCAAGAATATCGGTTTTGTAGCGACCGGCCAAAAACAAAAACCTAATTATATTATCTTTGATCTTGGAGAAGGGCAAACTCCCGAAATGATGCCTGACACGCTGTTATCACTTTCTAAATCCAATAAATTACGTATTCCTTTTGTGCAAGGCAAATTTAACATGGGAGGGACAGGAGTTTTACAGTTTTGTGGTCAGAATAACTTCCAGTTGATTATCTCACGACGCTCTCCTCAAGTAGCTCAGGCTGTTAACCCATCCGATTCCACCGCTAATCAATGGGGCTTTACAATCGTCCGGCGTGAAGCCCCTAGCCAGGGACGCAGGAACTCAATGTTTACTTACTTGGCTCCCAAAGGGAGAATACCCTCCTTTCATAGCCAAGCAGTCCAAATCCCTGGCGGACGGTCTGGCGCTCCCCAACTGCCGTCATTGGAATGGGGCACAATTATTAAGTTGTTTGAGTACGATATGAAAGGAGCAAAGTCACATATCAGATTAGAGTTTTATAATAAAGCATCTCTTCTTCTAACCCGCCCCGGTTTGCCAATACGCCTCTTTGAATGTCGAAACTACGAAGATCCAGTCAGCGAAGTTACTTTATTTGGGTTACATGTCCGACTAGAAGAAGACAGACGTGGTGTATTGGAAGAAGGCTTTCCGACACATGATGAATTAAATATTAACGGTGAACGTCTAAGGGTTTCAATTTATGTTTTTCGTAAAGATCGTGCCAAAGAATATCGTGAAGATGAGGGTGTAATATTCACAGTTAATGGTCAGTCCCAGGGTTTTCTCCCTCGTAGCTTTTTTAGCAAACAAAGTGTTGGTATGGCATATCTTGCTGATTCTATATTTATTATCGTAGATTGTGATAACATAAGTACTAGGGCACGCGAAGACCTTTTTATGAACAGTCGGGATCGTCTGCGCCGTAATGAATTTCGATCGACTATTGAGCGTGAACTTGAGGAAATAATTGGTAAACACCCCGGTTTACGGGAACTAAAGGAACGTCGTCGTCGTGAGGAAATTGAAGGACACTTAGCACAAGCTAAACCTTTAAGGGATACGCTTGAGCAGATTATTAAGAAATCCCCTGCATTGGCAACTTTTCTTGTTCAGGGTAAGGATATAAGCAATCCTTTTAAGTCGCGCCTAGTTGGTGAGCAGCAGATCTTTGAGGGGAAGCGTTTTCCCTCCTTTTTTCGTCTCAAGAAAGGAGAAGAAAAGAAAACTTGTCACATAAACATGCGTTTCCGCGTACAGTTTGAGACCGATGTTGTGAATGACTATTTTGGTCGTGACGAACGTCCTGGGCGCTTCACACTTCATGTAAATGGGCATCCTCACGACAATTACAAGCTAAATTTGTGGAATGGAATTGCGACTCTTACTGTGACTTTGCCCATTGACGCTCAGATCGGACAAACATTATACTGCAAAGTTTGGGTGGCGGACGATACATTGGTTGAACCCTTCTACAGTTGTTTTGAACGACACATCTCTGACGCGGTCGAAAGCAAGGGAGGAACTGCGGGTAGACGCTTACCCCCAGCAGGAGTCGGTGAAGGGGATAGGCAGATTCCCGATACACTGGGGCTTCCTAATGTGGTTGAAGTGCGAATGGATGAATGGAAATTACATGGGTTTGACAGGTATAGTGCGCTCAGAGTTGTTGACAGTGGTGACAGCGGGTACGATTTTTACGTGAATATTGATAACGTGTATCTAGGGACGGAGATCAAGAATGCTAACGGTGTGGATGTGCATCTGCTGAAAACTCAATTTGAATATGGCATGGTGCTCCTGGGATTGGCATTGATTAAAGATTATGAAGAAAGCCATAAGCCTGAGCGCCGGGATAACTCAAGCGGATTTGACGAGGAATCCCCCGAGGATTTCGTATTTAGGCTATCAAAGTCAGTCGCGCCAATTCTGCTTCCATTAATGAAATTAAGTGAACTTCAAGTTGAAGTGGATGAAGACGCCCTAGAACAGACAGAAATCATCTAAGGCGTGTTCACGCCTAGTCGAACGGTGTGATTTTTCCTTTATAGCAGCCTCGGCGCTATACTTCCCCCCACTTCGCACACGGAGGATGACTCGCGTATGCCCGACTGGTTAGCCCCGGCGCTGGCTGTGCTGCCGACGGTGCTCGGCGTCTTTCTGGCGGTCGGCGTCCCCTGGGCGCTGGCGATCTTGCCCCGCCGCGACTGGCGCGACCGCGCACTGGTGCTGGCGCTGGCGCTGGCGCTCGGCCCGACTCTGCTCACGGCGGTGATGTTCCTGCTCGGCACGTTCGCCCGGATCACGCTGGCGGGGTCGCTGCTGGCGGCGGCGATCCTGGCGCTGTGGGGCGGCGTGATCGCGTGGCTCCGGCAGCAAAAACCGGTAGGGACACAGGATGCCGTGTCCCTGTCATCGCCCTGGATGGCCTGGGAAAAGCTGGTCCTCGCTGCCCTGCTGATCGCCGCGTTGGGGCGGATCGTCCACGCGGCGTTCTGGCCCTTCACCGCCTACGACGTGCTGTGGGTCTACGGCTACAACGCGCGCGTCTTCACCCTGACGGGCCAGATTCCCGCCAGCATGGGCTACTATCCGCAGATGATCCCCCTGAGCTACACCTTCGCCCAACTGGCCTGGGGCGGCGTAAACGATCATGCGGCGCGCATGGCGATGCTGCCATTTGCGTGGGGGAGCATCCTGGCAGCGTACCTGCTGGGTGCGCGGCTGTGGAACCGGCGCGTGGGACTGCTGACGGCGACGCTGTGGACCTTCTACCCCCATCATGGGCAGTGGGCGCAGTTCGGCGACCTGGAAGTGCCGCTGACCTTCTTCTTCACGCTGGCGGCGCTGTTCTTCATCCTGGCGTGGCGCGAGGATCCCCCCCCGACGGCGGAAGACTCCCCCGGCGTTGCGCTGCGACGCCTGCCGCCTGTCGCTTCGACGCGGGCCTATGCCCTGCTTTCCGGCCTGATGCTGGGCGGCGCGCTGTGGATCAAGCCGACGGCGGGCGCGCTGGTGTGGGGAATCGGGCTGGCCGTGCTGGTCGAGGCCGTCCGTGTGCGCCTCGATTGGACACGCCTGTGGCCCAAAGTGCGGCTGGCGATCCTCACCGGGCTGGCAGCTGTGCCTATCGGTGGGATGTGGTACGTGCGCAATCTGCTGCTGGGCCACCCGGCAGTGGAGTTTCCCCCGGCCTACTGGCTGACGCAGGCCCAGCGCAGCGGGCAGGAACTTGGCTGGCCACTGCTGATCCTGGCGCTGCTGGCGGTCTATTTGCTGCTCGGCCCGTCGGAGCGCCGCCCGGACTGGCGGCTGCTGCTCCCCGGCGTGGCGCTGCTGATTCTGGGCGCGCTGCCGTCGGCGGGGGTGTGGGTCGGCACACGCACCCACCGCCTGACTCTGGAAGAGATCGCCGTGATGCTCCTCGGCGCTCTTTTGTACTTGGCGGCTTTCTCGAACCGCCAAGTCGCCAAGACTGCCAAGTTTCCTGGTTTGCTCTTGGCGAACTTGGCGTTTTGGCGGTTAGACGGTACCGCCTGGCTGATTGCCGCCCTTGTGCTGCCGTACTTTGTGACCTGGTTCTGGTCCTATTCGTACCATCCCCGGCTGGCCTT
>CAZGXI010000045.1:0-32952 GCA_964529715.1 uncultured Anaerolineae bacterium
GTCGTGCTTTACCTGAACTCAAGCCCGCTCGGACGGAGCGGCCAGGGCGTAACGTCGGCCAGTGGGTCATGCGTGCCCTGGGAAGCCGCCGCCTTTAGGCGGCGGAGTCGTCACTATACCCTGAGAGCCTGTATATTTAGCCGCCTGGCGTCCTTATGAACCTTTTCTCCCTCCGTCCTCTGATTCCCCGTTTGGCCGGGCATACCGTTCTCGTCGTCGGGGATGTGATTCTGGACGAATACCTGATCGGGCGGGCGGCGCGCCTCAGCCGCGAAGCGCCGATCCCGGTGCTCGAATTCATGGAGCGTCGCCTGATCCCCGGCGGGGCGGCCAACCCCGCCGCCAACATCGCCGCGTTGGGTAGCCGCGCCATCCAGGTCGGCGTGATCGGCGCGGACGGCGGCGCGGAATCCACCCGGCAGGCCCTGGCCGAACGTGGCATCGACACGCGCGGCCTCGTGACCGATCCCCGGCGACCCACGACGGTCAAGACGCGCATCCTGGCGCACCAGGGTCTCAGCTTTCCGCAGCAGGTGGCGCGCATCGATCACATCGACCGGACGCCGATTAACGGTGGGGTCGAGGCGGCGGTGCTGCGCCAGATCGAGTCCTGCGCGGCGGAGGCAGACGCCATGCTAGTGAGCGATTATCTTTCCGGTCTGCTGACCGGGGCAGTGGCGGCGGGCGTCCGTGACGTGGGGCGGGCGCGCGGCCTGCTGCTCGCTGCCGACGCGCAGGGCGAACTGGACAAGTATGCCGGCTTCGACATGGTGAAGTGCAACCGGGCGGAAGCCGCCGCTGCCCTGGGCCGCGATCTTGCGACCGACGACGACGTGTCCGAAGCCGGTCACGTTCTGCTGGAACGGCTGCGCCTGGGCCGCGCCATGCTGATCACGCGCGGGGCAGAGGGGATCACCGTCGTCGAGTCGGGTGGCCAGACGGCGCACGTCCCGCAGGTGGCAGGTGCACGCGCAGAAGTGTTCGACACGGTGGGCGCAGGTGATACCGTGATCGCCGTGCTTACCCTGGCGTTGGCAGCGGGTGCGGCGCTGGTAGAAGCGGCGGCGTTAGCGAACGTCGCTGCCGGTCTGGTGGTGCGTCGTGTGGGTAACTACGCCCCGCCGCCGGAAGAACTCCTATGGGCGCTGGAAGCATGGGGAGATGTCTAGATCGACGTAAAAAACTGACGGAAGTGCAGGTTTTGAGCGCCGGGGACTCAAGTCCCCGGCTACGGATGTAAAGTCCACTGAAGTGGACTGACATCCGCCGTCTCGACCTGTATTTTTCAGTCCGCTTCAGCGGACTTTGCGGACTTAGCCAGGGGGTTGACCCCCCTGGCGACCGGGACAAACACGGTCGTTTTTGAAACTTGCACATTGCGTAAGCCGGCAGGCTCCGGGCGAACACCCTCTACCCGGAGCCTGTGGTTAATTATGACGTAGGCGCTGCCGGGATGTAGGAGATCGCCTTGAAATCCGGCTGCTTCATCGGCAGCACGTCCACCAGTTCATAGTCCCGCCTGCCGAGGCCCAGTGCTTCGGCAAACGCGAGTTGCTCGTAAGGGTCTTTGTAGGGGCCGTGAATCCACTGCCAGGGGTGCCCCTCGCGGGTGATGATCTCCATCATGCCGGGCAGGTTTTCCTCGATGATTGGCGTGCGGGCCATCATATCCAGGGTGGCCTGTTCCAGCGCCAGGATGTCGTCAGAGCCGAAGATTCCGGCGTCGGGCAGCACAGGCAGCCCGGTGAAGCCGAAGCAGTCGCACACGGGCGTCATGTGCGTGGCGATGTTGAGGAAGATCGCGTTACCCGGCGCAAAGGTGTCGAGCACCAGCTTGGCGGCGATGGCGTTGACTTCTAGGAAGGCCATGAAGTTGCTGCGCTTGATCTGGAAAGCGCCGTTGGCGACCGCCTGACAGCGCATACACTGGTTGCACTGGAAGTAGTGCAGATGCAGCCCGCCGGGGTCGTTCCGGTCGTCCACGATGGCCCCGTAGGGACAGGAGTCACGGATGGCGACGCGCGTCGCCTCATCCGGGCACCGGTCCTTGAAAAAGTAAGGCTCAAAGTCCGACACGTCGTGCATGGCCCCGCGCGTCCGGCCATCTACGCAGCCCAGGGCCAGGTTCTTGATTGCGCCGCCCCAGGCGGTGGCGGGATGCCCCTTGACGTGCGCCAGGTCGATCAGGAAGGTTGCTTCGGCAATAGCTCCGCCGATGTGGAATTCCTGTATCTGGCGGTAGGGGTAGGGGCGCGTGACGACCCACTTTTCGTCCACGCCGGTTGTCGGGTATAGAGGGCAGCCGAGCGTCTCCGCCGTGTAGCCGCGCGTATGCGCCGTAGCGACGGCGTGGGGCACATCGGTGACGAAGGGCTTGCCGCCACCGTCGAGCACCGCCTGCACGACCTTGCGCACGAAGACGGGATGCACCATCGAATAACCGACGTCAAAGCCCAGGTGCATCTTGATGGCGACGCGGTGATCTTTGACCCGCTCACGCAGCTTGAGTTGTTCTAGGATTAGGTCGAGTTTGGCGGGCAGCGTCTCTTTGGCGTCAAGCTGGGTCTGGCGGGGGGTTCCCCAAAAGACTTTGCTGGGCATGGTGTTTTCCTTATCCGGCAGGATGGCGGGTGATCTTGTGTAAGAATACAGGCGTTTTTGGGCATCTGATAGTGAGGAGTGGTACGTCTGGCGGCGACTTTTGGCCTATGGTGCGGGCGTTGTCTCGCCCATGACCTGCACGATGACCCGGCGCGAACGTGCGCGAATGTCGAAATCCACGAAGATGATCTGCTGCCATCGCCCTAGCAACAGGGTGCGCTCCATAAAGGGCACGGTCAGCGAGGGGCCAAGCAGCGCCGCGCGGACGTGGCTGTGGCCGTTATCATCGTCCCAGGCGGCATTGTGCGCATAGTGGCGGTTGGCGGGCGCGATCTCGTCGAACAGGCGTTGAAAGTCCTTCACCGCGCCGTCTTCGTATTCAATCGTGGTCACAGCGCAGGTCGAGCCGGGGCAGAAGACGGTGACGATCCCGCCGTCGAATTCGCTGTCGTGCACTACCTGCCCCACATGCTGCGTGATGTCGATCATCTGACCACCGCCGCGCGTCTGGAAGCTGAGGGTGGCTGTGTGAATGCCCATGTGCATTGTCCTTTGGACGTCATTTGTGAATTTTTCGTGATTTTATCCCGCCGAACCGACCATGCCTAACGGTTTCGTGATAGACTCGAAGGTGATAGGTAGCCACACAGACATGGTTGACCTATCCCCTCTCTCCTCCTTGTACGAACATGCCCGCCTTCAACCAGCGGGCATGTTCGCGTCTGTCTGCTTTTTGCCTGAAGGGGACTATATCCCTGCGGCCTGCCGCGCGATCAGGTCCATCGCGTGCGACCACAACAGCGGGCTGGCAATCGGCCCGCGAATGGCAACCCATTTTTGATAGTGCTCCGGGGTGAGCATCGGTGTGTTGACTTGCTCCGGTAGGTTGCCGCCGGAGTCAGCCTGCTCTTCCGCCCAGGTGATCAGCTCACGGGCGCGGCGCACTTCGCCGAGGGCAGCGTAGTACCAGGCCAGCCACAGCGCCAGCAGTACCCATGCCCCGCCGCCGTAATATACATCTTCCACATGGCGGTGGACGCCGCCTCCCGGTGCGCATAATTCGCGTTCGATGCGCGCAATCGTCCGCCGCATGATTGGATCGCTTGGTGCAAGCAATCCGTAGGGCACGGCCACGCCGATCAGGTTCGCGTCCACCATGTCCAGCCCGACCGACTTCGCCAGTTCGCCGCCGGGAGTCAGCCCCCGGCTCAGCACGAAGGCGCGGATTTGCGCCGCCGTCTCCGCGACGCCCAACCCCGGCAGCAGGTGTTCCGCCGCGTTCAGCCCGGCGAAGATCGCCCCCAGCGTGCTGATGTGTACATCCCCGCCGCGCTCTTCCCAGCAGTCATAACAGGGCGTTTGCCACAGCGCCGCCAGATAGCGCGCCGTCAGCACGATGGCCTGCTCCCAAACAAGTGGCAGCGGGCGCACGCGCGCCTTTTGGACGTAAGTTTGCAGCGACCACAGCCACGCTCCCGGTCCATCTAACTGGAACTCCGGCCAGCCGTCCGGCCCGCTCTCACCGTCGGCGCGATAGCGGGCATTCAAGGTATCGGCCAGCACAGGCGGCTCGCCGCGCCGCGCCCGCGCTATCGACCGTTCCAGCGCGTCGGCCCGCCGGGTGATCACCCCCGCGCACCAGTCGTGGAAGCGCATGGCGCTTTCCCACTGAGCGGCCATGCTGCCGCTGTGGGTGATTCCCAGGTCTGCGCCGTCCAGCGTCAGCGCGTAGGCGATGTACGCGCCGTCTCGAAACCACGAGAAGCGGTAGTCGGCCATGGTCGGGCAGGCCAGGTAAGCGCCGCCCGGTTGCTGGTTATCCAGCAGCACGATCAGGCTGTGTTGGTGGAGGTCTGGCTTTGCTTTGACGATGCTCATGGCTGGTACTCCAGCACAATCATGTCCCAATACGCCAGGGACGGCAGGGTGAAGGCGATGGCGTTCCCGTCTGAAGTGGTCGTGAAGTCCACCGCCTGCGGGGCGATGCTTGCTTCGTCTGGCGAGGCCCACCACACCCGCGCCACCGGGCGCTCGACCGCGATTCGCACGGACAGGTCGCTCTGCGGAGTCGGGCCGCTTTCCAGGGCGCGATCCCAGCGTGGGTTGTCGATGCCGATCAGGTTCACCAGGCTGAATGTCTCGGTGTTCTCGCCAGCGCGGACGATCACGGCCACGCGGTTGTAGCTCTGGCGGCCTTCGGTCGGCACGCCGGCGATGGTCAGCGCGGCGGCGCGCGTGGAGGTGGCGTCGGTCGTGTCCAGCGCGAGCACGTTTTCGTAGCGTACCAGAAAGTCGTAGTTGCGGCACATGATCGCCTGCATGGCTTCGTCCATTTGCCCGAAGCGGGGGAAGTACGGATCGGCCAGCATCGCGCCCGGCTCGCCCAGTTCCAGGTGCACGCCGCCGCTGGCGAAGATGATCGCGTTTGCCAGCCGCACGCTGCCTACACGGTCCGGGGGGATGTAGGCGGCGATGATCACGGGCTTGCCGCCGCCGAGCCGTTCCGCTTCTACCACCAGCCGGTGCAGGTCCATGTAGACGATGTAGGGCTGCCAGACCTCGATGTACACGGCGTCCTGGTTCGATGGCGCAACGGTATCTACCGGCCAGTTGCCGACGGCGTTGAAGATCACCGCGCCCTCGTCGCCGCGCCGCGCCTGCACCACTTCCGCCGCCGCGTCGATGAACGCCGGGAAGACGTCCGCCAGGTCCACGCGGTCGCCTGCCGCATTCAGCCCGTTCTTGGGCGCGCCGTACTGGTCGATGTGGATGCCGTCGAAGGCCATTTCGTCCAGCACACGCGCGAATTCACCCAGCAGGTGATCTGCCCAGGGCGAACCCGGCGTCGGGTCCATGATCACCAGGAAGTTGCCGCCGAACTCGTAAGGGTGATCGCGTCGCTGGAACAGCGCCCAATCGGGATGCTGCTGGTAGAAGGCGACGGAGGCGCCGTAAATGGCGGTGTAGGGCATGGCGGCGATATTGCGCGCATGTGCGGCCTGGATCAGCGCGTTAACCACGTCCAGCGAAAGCTCACGCCCCAGTAAATCGGTGTAAGGGTCCTGACCTTCCGGCGGCAACAGCGCCTCGTGGCGGTACTGCCAGTCGTAGAACTGGAGGCCGTTCAGGTGATAGCGCGCCGCCCAGGCCATCGTCGCATCGGCGTTATCCCGCCCAGGCGTGAACTCGCTCAGAAAGCCGTAGCGGGGCGCCTGCGTCCAGCGATCCAGCACGTCGAAGGCGGTCGAAGCCGAGGCCAGCACGTTTCCTGAACCGTCCAGCAGGCGCGCGTCCACACCATAGCCGCGCGGCGAGTCGGCGGGCGGCGTCCAGGTCAGGTCGGCGATCCCGTCAACGAGATTGGCCTGCACGGTGTCCAGCGGTTCTGCCAGGGACATGATCGTCGCCTCAACCCGCGCGCCTTCGCCTGCCGTTACGCGCAGGGTCACGGTTTCGCCGGGGCGATAAAAAGCCTTGTCGGGCACAACGTCAAGCGTGATGTTCGTCGCCAAAGCGAACTCTCCATACGAAGCTGCCAGCAGCAGCGCAAGGACAATAAGTGTGATCGACAGCGTCAGGCGTTTCATCCCCGGATCGCTCCTGCGGTCAACCCCTGCACGAAGTAACGCTGGAAGAAGATGAACAGCAGTACGGTCGGGATCACGGCGGTGAGCGACGCGGCGAAGACCAACCCCCAGTCGGTGGCGTGTACGCCCCGGAAGTTGGCGATGGCGATGGGCAGGGTGCGCACGTTCTCGTCGGTCAGCGTGGTCAGTGCCCAGGTGTATTCGTCCCACGCGCCGAGAAAACTGAAGACGGCTACCGTGCTCAGCGCAGGCGTGGAGAGCGGCAATACGATGCGGGTGAAAATGGTGAGGTGGTTCGCGCCGTCCATCAGCGCCGACTCTTCCAGTTCACGCGGCAGCGCCTCGAAGAACCCGCGCAGCAGGAAGCAGTTGAACGCCATGCCCCCGGCCACGTACACCAGAACCAGACCCGACAACTTGTTCGTCAATTGCAATCTGCTGGCTACGATGAACTGGGGGATGATGAGCATCATCGAGGGGATCATCATCATCACCAGCATGGTGTAGAAGAGGAACTTCTTGCCGCGAAACTCGAAGCGGGCGAAGGCATAGGCCATCATCGATGCCAGTGTCGTCACCAGCGCCGACGTGCTTATGGCGACGATCACACTGTTGAGAAACGCCTGCACGAAGTTGCGGCTGGTCAGCGCCGTCTCGAAGTTCGCCAGCGTCGGTTGCGCCGGGATGAACTGCGGCGGAAACTCCGGCAGGTAAGCGTTGGGCTTGAAGGCCGTGCCAACCATGTAGAGCATCGGAGCCATTGCCAGCAGCGCCCCCACGCACAGGATGGCGAAGATGGCGATGTTGACGTTGCGGTAGGCGCGCCGGTTCGCGGAAATCATGACCTTCTCTCCCTAGTACTCAATCGTCGGGCGACGGAACAGGCGCATTTGTACGAAGTTGATCGTCACGATAATCGCTGCCAGAACATAGCTGAGAGCCGCCCCATAACCGAAGCGCAGGCGGCCAAACGCCCGGTTATACATGTAGCTGAGTACCACTTCGGTGCGGTGCAGCGGGCCACCGCCGGTCATCAGGTAGACTGAGATAAAGACGTTGAAGCCGCCGATCACCAGCATCACGGTCACAAAGAGCAGCGTCGCGCGGATCAGCGGCAGGGTGATGTGAAAAAACTGCTGTTTTTCGTCCGCGCCGTCGATGGCCGCCGCTTCGTACAGCTCGACCGGGATGCCCTGCAACGCTGCCAGGAAAAGTACCATCGACCAGCCGACGCCCTTCCAGATGCCCAGCGCGTCGATGGCGACCCAGGCGGTATCGGGGTTGCCCAGCCAGGCCACCGGCTCCGGCAGGATGTGAAACACCGACACCAGCAGATAATTGATCAACCCACCCGCCTGAGCGTTGAACATATACAGGAACAGGAAGGCTACCACCACCCACGACGTGACGACGGGCAGGTAGTAGATGGCGCGGAAGACGCGCTTGGCGAAGATCACGCGGTGCACCAGCAGCGCCACCGCCAGCCCCAGGACGATCTGTCCAATTACAGTGACGAGAGCGTAGAGCGCCGTGTTTCTCAGGGCGAACCAGAAGTTGCTATCGCCGAAGATTTCCCGATAGTTCTCCAACCCGACAAATTCGCTGACCTGCCCTGGCATGATATTCCAGTCGAAGAAGCTGATGTATAGCTCGTAGATCAGCGGGTAGAGCATCCACAGGATGTACAGGGTCAGGCCGGGCAGCAGAAACAGGTAAGGCACATACCAGCGATGTCCAGGGCGAGAACGGACCAGTGTGTTCACCCGTTTCAACAGGGGCTGTCGCGTGACAGCAGTTCCTGAGTTCATGACTCTTCTCCTCTTGCGGCGGGCAGCGCGTGGGGGCGAGGTGCGCCTCGCCCCCCAGAGGCGGTAGGGCCGAACGGCTACTCGGCGTACTCCGCCAGAATGCCGTCGATTTCTTCGGCGGCAGCGTCTAGCGCCTCCTGCACTGGCATTTCACCGCGCAGGATAAGCTGACCCGCGTCGGTCAGCACTTCTTCAATCGTCGTCCAGGCGGGATGCGGCAGGCGGGCACGGGCGGTCTCAAGTTGCTGGAGATAGATGCCGTAGTAGGGGTGAGTCTGGTAGTACTCGGTTTCCAGTAGGCGCGGCAACACGGTGAGCTGCCCAGTTTCTGACATGGCAAGCTGGTACTCATCCGACTGGGTGAAGCGGATGAATTCGAGCGCCTCTTCGGGATGAGCAGTGCTGGCAAACATGGCGATGTTCTCACCACCCACGACCGAGATCGAGCCGCCGGCGCCGGCAGGCATCAGCGCGGTTTGAATCTCGAAGTCTGGATACTGCGCCTCGGCAATCGGGAACATCCAGGGGCCGTCTAGGATGGAGGCGGTCAGGTCGGTGAAGTATGACGTGCTGGCGTCCACTTCTGCCGCGCCGATAAAGGACGGCGAGAAGCATCCACTGCTGACCATCTCATAGAGGAACTCATAAGCGGCGACGGTCGCCTCGCCGTTCAGATAGCCGCTGGCGGTGGTGATCTCCGGGTCGGTGATGTCGCCGCCAAAGCTCCAGATCCAGGGCAGCACCGCCCAGCCGTAAGTTCCACCGTCTGCAAAGACGTAGTAGTTGTCGCCCAGGCCCTTGATCGCGTCGCACTGCGCGGCCAGCTCATCGATGGTAGCCGGGGGCGCGTCGATACCTGCCTGCTCGTACAGGGTCGTATTGTACATAAACACGCGGGTGTTGGTGTCTAGTGGCAGGCCGTAGGTGTGGCCGTTGTAGGTGTTAGTCGAAAGCGGGCCGGGGAATACCTCGTCGGCGTAGTCCTGAAAATCTGGCATCACCTCGTCCAGCGCCGCCAGCAGGCCCAGGTCTGCGAACTCCGGCGACCAGATGATGTCCAGCCGGGCCAGGTCGGGGCCTTGGCCGCCGGCCAGGGCGGTGAGCATGGTCTGGCGGAACTCGCCGTAGGGGAAGGGCACGGATTCGACACGGATGCCGGGATGCGCTTCCTCAAACATCGGGATCAGCGTCTCGACCAGCATTTCGGCTTCCGGCGACGTCTCGTTGTAGGTGTGCCAGAACTGGAGCACAACTTCTTCTTGCGCCTGCGACAGGCCCAGCGGGATCAAGAGCGCCAGGGCGAGCAGGATGGTTATCCATTTAGCTTTCATTTCAGCAGTCTCCTTTGCCTGACATGCGTTCAAAGCGTGACACGGCGAGGTAGGGGGAATTGGCCTGTTCTTTGTGGTGCACCTCCTGTGGTTTTTTGCATCTTTCTTCACAAAGTGAAATAAGCAAGACGAAAAAAACTACCCGGCGGTAGGGCGGGCCGGGTCCGGCGTATGAAAGATTTCGCGCAGCACCAGGCTGGCCGCGCCGCGCGCCCAGGTGTCGTCGCTGAGTGGTTCGATTCGCACCTCGACATCTTCGGCCAACTGGCCGAAGGTGTGCCGCTGCAAAGCCTCGCGCATCGGCGCGAACAGGAATTCCCCGGCGCGCACGCCCTCGCCGCTGATGATGATCAGTGCCGGGTTAAACAGGTTGATCAGAGTTGCCACGCCCTGGCCGAAGATGCGCCCGGCGCGCGCCAGCACGGCCCGTGCAATCGGGTGGCCCGCCTGCGCTGCGCTGACCAGCGCCTCCGGCGTCGGCACGTCCAGTCCTTCCAAGTGGGCGCGGCGCAGCAGCCAGGGTTCGGCCACGAAGGTTTCCAGGCAGCCCCGGTTGCCGCAGGCACATAACTGGCCTTCAGGATCGACGACGATGTGTCCGAACTCGCCACCGCCGCCACGCGTGCCCCGGTAAAGCTGGCCGTTGGCAACGATGCCCAGCCCGATGCCGCGCCCTAACGTGACGACCAGGAAATCGCGCACCTGTTGGCCTGCGCCGTAGAGTTGCTCGACTAGGGTCAGGGTATTCACGTTGTTGTCCAGGTAAACGGGGTAATCCAGGCGGTCTTCCAGCAGTTCGGCGAAGGGCACGTCGCGCCAGCCGTGGTGCGGCGAAACCCGACACACGCCCGCCGCCGCGTCGATGATCCCGGCCAGGCCCACCCCTACGCCCAACAACCGGCTGCGGTCTACCTGAGCCGTGCGCAGCAGCATTCGCACGCCCTCCGCCAATTGATCCGACACCCGCGCGGGGGCAGGGGAATCCAGGGCGATGGCGTGCCGGGCTACGACTTCGGCATTGAGATCGGCCAACGCCAGGGTCGCGTTTTCCTCGGCCAGCTTGATTCCCACGACATAAGCGCCCGCTGCGTCCAGGGCCAGCAAGATGGGCCGCCGCCCCCCGCGTGAGTCACCCTCCTGCTTTTCGTAGATCAGGCCGTCTGCGATCAGTTCCGCCGTCAGGCTGGTGACCGCTGCCGGGCTGAGGCCGGTCAGACGGGCGATGTCGGTGCGCGCAATAGGGCCGTGCGCCTTGATCGCGTTCAAGATCGCGGATCGATTGATTGCCTTGAGATATTGTCGGCGGGCCATACTTTGTTCACTAAACAAAGAAAGATGCTTCCATCATAGACGCTTTTTGAAGGGCTGTCAAGAGGTTCCAAGGGGTTGACAAAGACGACGAATGGGTTTATATAGCATATATAACTACTGAATCAAAACAGGTTATCCTGTCTCATTTAGCCGAAAGTGTGCCAGTGAACAGGCAATAAGGGCGGAATTGGGCGCGGTTGCGCCTAGTGAGACAGTTTAACCTGTTTCATAGCAGCAAGAGGTGCGGTGGTCTGACTTTCTACAGGATGCGATGGCAATGACCGACCGAACAAATGGCGCTTTACCAACTTCCGGGCGTCTGCTGGTGATTGACGCCAACGTTTCTGCTGCTGAGATCGAGCAAATTATCAAAAGTCTCGCCTCGGACCGCCGCCTGGAAATCCTCCGCTACCTGGGCGGCCACAGTTGCAGCGTCAACGAGATCGCCGAGGCGCTGGACATGCCTCCCTCCACCGTGACCATGCACGTGAACCTGCTGGAAAAGGCCGGCTTGATCCGCACCGAACTCAAGCCAGCCAGTCGTGGCCTACAAAAAATCTGTGTCCGCCTGTACGACCAGCTCCTGATCGCCCTGCCCGGCGGCGAACTGCCCGATGAAAACACCCTCGACATTGCCATGCCTATCGGCGCTTATGTGGACTGTCGAGTCGCGCCGACCTGCGGCCTGGCCGGCGAGTCTGGCGTGATTGGGCATTTCGACGACCCTGACACGTTTTACGACCCCGACCGTCTCAACGCCCAACTGTTGTGGTTCAAGCAGGGCTATGTCGAGTACCGCTTTCCCAACCGTCTGCCCGCCAACGCTGTGTTGGAAAGCATCCAGTTCAGCCTGGAAATCTGTTCGGAGGCCCCGCTGCATAGCGACGACTGGCCTTCCGACATCACCCTGTGGATCAACGGCGTGGAGATCGGCACCTGGACCAGCCCGGCTGACTTCGGTGGGGAGCGCGGCGCGCTTACTCCGGACTGGTGGGAAGAATGGAACTCGCAGTATGGCCTGCTCAAGCTGTGGAAGGTGACGCCGGAGGGTGCCTACATCGACGGTGTGCGTCTTTCTGACGTTACCCTGGCCGACCTGCGCATCACGCACGGCGGGTTTATCGCCATGCGGATCGGCGTCAAAGAGGATGCCAACAACGTCGGCGGCCTGAACATCTTCGGCAGGCGGTTTGGTAATTATCCGCAAGATATTGTCCTGCGCATGCGCTATCGCCAGAAAAACACCCGCTCAACCGCTGAGTAAGACGGTGCCGCCCCAGGCGGCAGGAGGAGCATTCTGATCCTTTCGCAAAACACAACAGCCTTGACCCCTTTTTGCAACGCAGTTTGTTGTTGACCCAGGAGGAGTTTCCCCATGAAGAAGATGTTCCGTGACCTGGCCGTGATTGCGCTGGTCATCGCCACGACCATGCTGGGCCTGATCGGCGTTTCCGGCGCGCAGGGCGAGCCGATCCAGCTGACCTTTGTCGGTTGGGGCGGCCCGGATGAGATCAACGTTTTCCAGCAGTTGGTCGATACCTTCAACGCCAACAACCCGGACATTGTCATCACCTATCAGCCGATCCCGACCGACTATGTGACCACGCTCAAGACGATGATCGCGGGCGGCACGCCCCCCGACATCGCCTACATTCCCGATGGTGATTTCTCGGCGTTCGTCTCGCTGGGCCAGCTCGTCAACATCCAGGAATTCGTGGACGCCAGCGCAGTGATCGACCCGGAGAACATCTGGCCGTCGGCGCTGGGCCGCTATACCTGGGATGAGGAGACTCGTTCCCTGGGCGTAGGTGACCTCTATGCCTTGCCGAAGGACATTGGCCCGACGGTGCTCTACATCAACGTGGACCTGTTCGAGCAGGCAGGGGTGCCGCTACCCGATCCGGTGGTGCCGCTGACTTGGGACGAGGTCGTAGAGATTGGTCGTCAGATCACAGTGGATGCCGAAGGCCGTCATCCGGGTGACGAGGGCTTCGATCCCGCGACCGTCGAGGTGTGGGGCGTGGGCGACATCTGGTTCGAGAACGCCGTATACGGCAACGGCGGGCGCATCGTCAGCGATGATGGGCGCACCTTCGTGGCCGCCGACGACCAAAACACGATTGACGCCGTGCAGTGGCTCTCCGACCTGACGCACGTCTACCAGGTGCATCCTACCTCGCAGCAGACCGCCTCCATGAGCATCGGCCAGATGTTTGACACGGGCCGTCTGGCGATGACCACCGGTGGACGTTGGGCCGTAACTACCTACCGCAACACACTGTCGTTCAACTGGGACGTGATCCCTAACCCGGTCGGGCCGAGCGGCGAACTGACCACCTACAACAACCAGGAAGACTGCACCTTCTCCGGCTGGTCCGGCTCGGTGGGAATCGCCATTATCGCTGGGACGAACGGTGAAGCGCACGCTGCCGAAGCCTTCCGTTTCCTGGAGTTCATCGCCGGGCCGGAGGGCCAGGCCGAGCAGGCCTCTCTGGGCTTCCAGATTCCCAATCAGGTGGACTTGGCGAACACCGATGTGTTCCTACAGCCAGACTTGCCGCCCGCCAACGCGGAAGTATTCCTGGAAGCGGCGCGCTGTGAACCGCCCGGCCCCTGGACCCGCACGCCGCTGTACGGCCAGTGGTTCGACGAGAACTTCTGGCAGGGCGTGTGGCCTGAAGTGGTAATCGACAACGTCGCTACCGCCGAGGATGCCTTCGCCGACCGCGCCGAGTCCTTCCAGGAAGGGTTGGACGAAGCCTGGGCGACTATCCAGGACTAGCACGCCTGAGATTGCTTCTGGTAGGGACACAACGATCTGTGTCCCTACCTTCTTGCCAGCTACCTTGACGCTTTTGGCCTCTGTTCCACGCCTGGCGTAGTTTTCTGAGGTTGCCCAATGGCCGTTTCCACGTCTTCACAACGCCTCACGGCTCGCCCGCCGGGGCCACCCCTGGGCCGCAATGAGGCTATCTGGGGCTACATTTTTATTGCCGCGCCGTTGATCGGCTTTATCGTGTTTGCTGCCGGGCCGTTGATCGCCTCCTTATTTCTGAGTTTTACCGAATGGGACCTGCTCACCGAGCCGGAATGGGTCGGCACACGCAACTGGGCGCAGGTGCTGGCGCTGTCGGTGAACGAACTGCCCCGCGCCTTCAACGAGCATGGCGAGGCGATGTTTAAATGTGGGCGCGAGGACGTGCCGGAATCGCAGTTAAGTGAATTTCAGGGCCAGCTCGACCCGCGTACCCGCCAGCCTTACGTATGCGCGCCTGCCTATGCGCGTGCGCGCGACGTGTTGCCGCGCGGCTATGACGCCTGGTTCGAGTTCCCTCTGCTGGGCAGGCAGTACGTGGTCGGCGCGCGGGACGCCGTGATGTGGGAGTCGATCTTCAACACTGTGTACCTGCTGCTGGCGATCCCAATCTCGTTGGCGATCTCCCTGGTGCTGGCGATGGCGCTCAACCAGCGCATTCGCGGCAAGAACTGGTTCCGCACAATCTATTACCTGCCGACCATCCTGCCTATTGCAGCGACGGCTCTGATCTGGATGTGGATCTTCAATCCCGACTACGGCCTGCTCAACTATGCGCTGCAAGGGCTGGGGGCGCCGTCTTCGATTTCCAACGTCAACTGGCTGCAAAACCGGGAGACGGTCAAGCCGGCGCTGATGATCATGGGCGTGTGGGGCGGTCTGGGCTACCAGATGGTTATTTTTCTGGCGGGCTTGCAGGGCATCCCGCGCCACCTGTACGAAGCTGCCGAGATCGACGGCGCGGGGGCGTGGGCACGCTTCTGGAACGTGACCTGGCCCGGCCTGACGCCGACCACCTTCTTCCTGTTGATCACCTCCCTGATCGGCGGGTTTCAGAACTTTGTTCAGCCGTATATCATGACGGCAGGCGGGCCGTATAACGCCTCGCGCACAATGGTGATGAACATCTGGGCCAACGCCTTCCGCGACCTACAAATGGGCTACGCCTCTGCCCAGGCCTGGCTACTGGGCGCGATCATCATCCTGATCACGATCCTCAACTTCACGCTGGCGAAACGCTGGGTGTTCTATGAGTCGTAGGAGGCGATGCACATGACTACCCTCAAACAGGCTCAGGAACTCCCTGCCGTCTCGCGTAGCTTCGGCCTCGGCAAACGCCAGCAGGAAATCATCTACCGCCTGATCGCCTATGTCGTGTTGATTGCCGGCGCGATCACGATGCTGCTGCCGTTCTTCTGGATGCTCTCGACCTCGTTCAAGCCGGAGCGGGGCATTTTTGTCATGCCGCCGCAGTGGATTCCCGATCCATTCATTCTGGATAACTACATCAAGGTCTGGTCACAGACGGACCTGCCGCGCGCCTTCGCCAATTCGGCGTTTATCGCCATCACGAGCACGGTGGGCGAGATTTTCGTCAGCACGATGGCAGGCTTTGCCTTCGCGCGGCTCAAGTTTCCGGGGCGGCGGGCGTTCTTCGGCCTGCTGTTGGTGACGATGATGATCCCCGGCGTGGTGACGATGATCCCGGCGTTCATCCTGTTCCGTTTCCTGAACTGGATCGACACCTGGAATCCGCTGATCATCCCGCTGCTGTTTGGCTCGGCCTATGCTGTGTTTATGTGTCGCCAGTTCTTCATGACTCTGCCAGTCGAACTCGAAGACGCGGCCAAGGTAGACGGGGCGAACTTCTTCCAGATTTACTGGCATATCTTTATGCCCCAGGCCAAGCCCATTGTCGCTACGCTGCTGGTGTTGGGAATCATCGCCCGTTGGAACGACTTTCTCGGCCCGCTGATCTACATTCGCTCGGTGGAGAAATTCCCCATTCCGCTGATGCTGGCGCGGCTGAACTCGCTCTATGAGCGCAACTGGACGCTGCTGATGGCCGGATCGGTGATCGCGCTGGCGCCGGTGATTGTGCTGTTCTTCGCGCTTCAGCGGTACTTTGTGGAAAGTATCGCGCTGACCGGGATCAAGGGGTGACATGATGCCGAGAAAAGGTCTGACCGGGGTGTTCCTGTTGGTCGTGATCGGCGTCGCGTTGCTGGTGCAGGAGGATAGGGTGTCTGCATTACAAGATGGCTCGTTGCCCACGTACCAGGGCTATATCTCCGTCGCGTCGGGCGGGCGCTATTTCGTCGATGAAGCCGGGCAGGGCTTTCTCGTCATCGGCCAGAACGACGGCGTGCCCTGGCCGGGGCTGTCGGCGCTGCTGAACCGGAGCGCGCCCCAGGCAACCGAGGCTTACATCGCCGACCTGCGCGCGCATGGCATCACCGTCAGTCGCGTGATGGTCGAGTATGCGCAGGAGCCGCATACCTATCTAGAAAACCCGGTGGGCGTGTTTTCGCCGTCGATGGTCCAGTTCTGGGATGACTTCATCGCGCTGGCAGAGGAGCACGGTCTCTATCTGCTGTTGACGCCCTACGACACCTTCTGGCAGGCGCACAACTGGGATGGCTATCCTTACAACGCCAATGTGGGCGGGCCGTGCGTCACCCGCCGGGACTGGCTGACGGGTCGGGCGTGCATCGAGGCGCAGAAGAACCGCTGGCGCTTTATCCTGGAACGCTGGGGCGGCTCCCCGAACATTTTTGCCTGGGACCTGATGAACGAGATCGATATCTGGTGGGAAGCCACGTCGGACGAGATTTGGGCCTACATCGACGAGATGGCGGCTTTCGTGCGCGAGGTCGAGATGGAGCACTGGGGCCGCACGCACCTGATCACAGTCTCCTCGGCGGCCTCGGTGCCAGAAGGTGGGCTGGGGCGCGCCATCTATCGCCATCCGGCGCTGGACTTCGCCAGCACGCACCTGTACATCGGTCCGGCGATCAAAGACCCGCAGAACCCGGTCGAGGCTGGCCCAATGATGGGCGGTGGTGTGCTGCGCTCCTTGCAAGCCATCCGCGACGACCGCCCTTACTTCGACAGCGAAAGCGGCCCGATTGACGACTGGATCGGGGACGTGGACTTCGACCGCGAGTACCACCACAACATGTCCTGGGGCCATCTGGCGGCGGGCGGCGCAGGATCGGGGATGCGCTGGCCATACACAAATCCGCACTGGATTTTGCCGGAGCTGCGCGATAATCTCCTGGGATTGGCGCGCTTTGCCGCAACCATCGACTGGGCGCATTTCCCCAGCCGCAATATCAACGGTGACATCCGCCTGGACCGCCCAGACATCTTCCGCGTCGGCTGCTCGGATGGCCGGACGGCCATTGTCTGGTTGCTGCGCGACACACGGCAGGAAAACGCGCCGACGCTCTCCGGCGCGGCGCTGACGCTGGACGGCGTGCTGGAAGATGGTGCGTACACGGTCGAATTCTGGGACACTTACGCGGGCGCGCGGCTGGAGTCCGTCACGGCGCAGGCCGAGGGGGAGGTGCTGGTCGTGACCATCCCCGACCTTGACCCAGCATTGATGGACCTCGCCATCATCGTGCGGCCTGATGTCGCTTCCTGACCATCCTTGCCGGCGGAAGGGGAGGCGTGCCTGCCTTTGCTCCTCTCGGCGAGAACTTTAGACGGAGAATCTCCTTTGCGCTCTTCTATCTCTCTGGATGGTTCCTGGCAGTTCCAGATCGATCCTGCCGGGACGTACACGCTCGACCGGATCACGCAATGGCGTACCATCACCGTGCCCGGCCCCTGGCAGGCTCAGTTCGACGACCTGCGTCTGACTGCCGGAGTGGGGTGGTATCGCCGCACGGTGGACGTGCCCGCCGACTGGTTCGGGCAGGCGGTGTTCCTGCGCTTTGGCGCGGTGGATTACTACGCCGAGGTGTGGGTGAACGGTCAGCGCGCGGGCGACCATGAGGGCGGCTACCTGCCTTTCGCCTTCGACGTGTCGGCGCTGCTGCACTACGGCGCCGCCAACGAGATCGTCGTGCGCGTCGTTGATCCCGGCCCTGGCGAGAGCGACATCTTCCCGGCCTTTCCATTTGCCGAAATCCCCAACGGCAAGCAGCGTTGGTACGGACCTCTCGGCGGAATCTGGCAGTCGGTCAGCCTGGAAGCGCGCAGCCCGCGCCACATCCGGCAGGTGCACGTCACGCCGCAGGGCCTGGACGGGAACGTGACCATCGCAGTCGAACTGGCAGGCGAGGGGAACGGCGGGCGCGTCCGCCTGGATTTCCTCACTCCCCAGGGCGAGCCGGTGATCTACGCCGAGCGCGACATTCCGGCAGGGGAAAACGCCGCGTCGTTTGCGTTCAGCATTCCCAAACCGGCGCTGTGGTCGCCGGAATCACCCGCGCTCTATACCCTGATCGTGACATTACAACAGGGCCGCAGCGCGGTGGATCGGCAGGAAGTCCGGTTTGGCCTCCGCACCATCGAGGCGCGCGACGGGCGGCTGTGGCTCAACGGCAGGCTGCTTTACCTGCGCGGCGCGCTGGACCAGGATTACTATCCCGAAGGCATCTGCACGCCGCCGTCGTTGGACTTTTTGAAAGCGCAGGTCCGCGCGGCGAAGGCGATGGGCCTCAACTGCCTGCGCTGCCACATCAAGATCGCCGATCCGCGCTACCTCCAGGCCGCCGACGAGGAAGGCATCCTCATCTGGGCGGAAGTGCCGAGCTGGTGGACGCTGACCGACGCTGCCGGGCGGCGCGCGCGGGAAACCTTCGCCGGGATGGTGGCGCGCGACTGGAATCACCCTTCTATTGTCATCTGGACGCTGGTCAACGAGAACTGGGGCACAGACCTGCCGGGTTCCAGCCGGGACCGGGCGTGGCTGGCGGAAACCTACGCCTGGGCGCGGACGGTCGATCCCACCCGCCTGATCGTGGACAACTCGGCCTGCCTGGGCAATTTCCACGTGCATGGCGACCTGGACGACTTCCACTTTTACGCCGCCATGCCGGAGAATATGGACCTGTGGCAGGACTTCGTGACGAATTTCGCCCGCCGTCCTGACTGGACCTACAGCCTGCACGGCGACGCCGTTCGTACCGGGCGGGAGCCGTTGATCGTCTCGGAGTTCGGCAACTGGGGCCTGCCCGACCTGGCAAAACTCCGGGCGACCTATGGCGGCGATCCCTGGTGGTTCGAGACCGGCGGCGAGTGGAATCCCGGCGTGGTGCTGCCGCGCGGCGCAGAGGAACGCTTTACAGCGGCAGGGCTGGATCGGGTCTTCGGCAACTGGTCCGCGCTGGCAGAAGCAGCCCAATGGGCGGAGTATCGCGCCCTCAAGCACGAGATCGAGGTGATGCGCGCCGAGCCGTCGATCTGTGGTTACGTCATTACGGAATGGACCGACGTGCATTGGGAATGCAACGGCCTGCAAGACATGGCCCGCAATCCGCGCGTTTTCGCCGACCGGCTGCCGGAATTCAACGCCGACACGGTGATTGTGCCGCGCTGGGACCGTCTGGTGTACTGGTCCGGCGAGCCGGTGACGCTCCCGCTGTGCGTTTCTCATTGGGGAAGCGATGCCATCGACGCTGCCACGCTGCACTGGTCGCTGGAGAACAGCGGCGTCGGTGGTGCGCTGGCGGTGCAAGGCGTGCTACCCGGCGCAGTTGTGGAGGCCGGGCCGCTGGATTTCACCGCGCCGCCCGTCTCCGAGACCGTGTGCGCGTCCCTATCTTTGCAGTTGCAACTGCACGATGGGCGGATCGCCGCGCAAAACACGCTGCCGATTACCCTGCTGCCCTCTGCTTTCCAGCACGCGCCGGAACCGCTGCCCATCTGGAGCGACGATCCGGCCCTGGCGGACTGGCTCGCGGCGCGCGGCTACAGGCTCGACCCGGAGCGCGGGCTGCGGCTCGTCTCTCGGCTGGACGGGGATACGCTGCGTCGCGTGCAGGACGGTGGGCGGGTGCTGTGGATTGCTGTCGAGGCAGGAGAAGTGCCCGGCCTGTCCGGAGTCGCGGTGCAGGCGCGGGAACACACGCCCTGGGACGGCAACTGGGCCAGCAGCTTCGCCTGGGTCAGGCCCGGCTTCACGCGGCTGCCTGGTGGCCCGCTACTGGATTTTGCCTGGCGCGGGGCATTTCCGAAACACGTCATCACAGGTGTGCCTGCGGCGGATTGGCTGGCGGGTTTGTTTGTCGGCTGGGTGCATATGGCAGCGGCGTTGGCGGCGCGCCTGTCGGTGGGGAGCGGGATGCTCACGGTGACGACCTTTCCGGTCCTGCCGCCGGGCGATTCGCCGGTCCGAACGCTGCTGTTGCACGACCTGATCCGTGTAGCTTTTGCCTGAGAGGAACCCCCATGTCCAACCGGATACATATCGACCCGGAACGTACTTTGGCCCCCATCGACCGCAACCTGTTCGGCGGGTTCGCGGAGCACCTGGGCCGCTGCGTCTACGGCGGAATGTACGACCCGGCCTCGCCGCTGGCCGATGAGCGCGGCCTGCGCGCCGACGTCCTCGCAGCCCTGCGCCGGCTGCGGATGCCGCTGATCCGCTATCCCGGCGGCAACTTTGTCTCCGGCTACCGCTGGCGTGACGGCGTCGGCCCGCTGGAGGAGCGCCCGGCCCGCTATGACATGGCCTGGCACACGGTGGAAAGCAACCACTTCGGCACCAACGAATTCATTCACTTCTGTCGCCAATTGGGAACCGAGCCGTACCTGGTGGTCAACTGCGGCGATGGCGACCTGCGTGAGGCGCGCGACTGGGTGGAATATTGCAATGGTGCGCAGGAAACCGCCCTGGTTCGGCTGCGGCGAGAACATGGCTTTGAGCAGCCGCATAACGTCAGGTATTGGGGCGTCGGCAACGAGGTCGATGGTCACTGGCAGATCGGCTATAAGACGCCGCAGGAATATGCTCGCGCCTTCACCGAGTTCGGCAAGGTGATGAAGTGGACCGATCCCAACATCAAGCTCATCGCTGCTGCTCTGTCGGACTGGAACGGCGACATCGTGGAGCGAGGGCGACTGATCCTGGAGCAGGCCGGCGATCTGGTGGATTACCTGGCTCTGCACTGGTATGTAGACAATCCCCAGAACGATTTCGCTGCTTACATGGCCCTGTCGGAACTGTTCGAGGAACGGTTGAGCGCCTACGAAGGCCTGATCCGCGCCGTCTGCCTGGATAGGAAGATCAGGCGTCCTATCGCTATCGCCGTCGATGAGTGGAACACGTGGCACCAGGAGGTCCGGGTCGAGGGCCACGACGTGGTGGTCTACAACCTGGAAGATGCGCTGGTAACGGGCCTACACTTCAACGCCTTCATCCGCCACGCGCGCACGGTGAAGATGGCGACCATTGCTCAGATCGTCAACACGCTTGCGCCAATCCTCACCAGGCCGGACGGGCTGGTGTTGCAGACGATTTTTTATCCTTTTGAACTGTACAGCCGGTGCTGCGGGGATGTGGCGCTGGACGCCTGGTGGTCGGGCGACACCTTCAGTGGCGGGGAATACAGCGGTGTGCGCGTGCTGGACGTATCTGCCACGTTTGACACGCCGGGGCGACGGCTTGTGCTGTTTGTGGTCAACCGCTCGCAGCAGTCCACCGAGACGGAAATCGCGCTGGCGGCGGGGCGCTTTGCCGGGCCGGGACAGGCGATTGTGGTCAACGGGCCGGACATCAAGGCCGAGAACACTTTCGATCTGCCCAATCGCGTCGGTGCGCGCGAAGTGACCTTTGAGGTCGGAGGTGGAACCTTCCATTACACCTTTGAGCCGCATTCGGTGACGGCGCTGCTCTGTCCGGTCGCGCGCTGAACGCCGCGCCACGGGAAGTGAGCTTCTGTCCCCCGGCGTGCTGTTTTCCTTCCGTAGCGGCGGAGTGTGCTTCGCCGCTACAATGATTCTTCTGTAAGAACTCCCCGATTGGAAACCGGTGAAGGAAAGGATAGTTCAGGCCATGCTGCGCGATCATCATCGACGAGTCGTCGAACGCCTCAAGGAGCGTTTCGGGGCGGACCCCGATTTTCCCGCCCTGATCATTGGCGGATCGGTGGCGAAGGGGTGGGCGCGAGACGATTCGGATGTGGACATCATCCTGGTGGCGACGGACGAGCGATATGCCCGTGCCAGAGCCGAGGGTGTCTACGGCTATTTCAGTACCGAGGATTGCGACTATCCCGGCGGTTATGTAGACGGCAAGATCGTGGACCTGCAATTCCTGCGCGACGTGGCTGCGTTCGGCAGCGAGCCGGCCCGCGCAGCGTTCGTTGGGGCGTTCCCGGCCTATTCGCGCCTGCCGGAAGTGGACGACCTGCTCGCCCGCATCCCGGTTTACCCCGAACACGAGCAGCAAGACCGGATGCGGCGGTTCTTTGGCCAGGTGCTCATCTGCACCTGGTACGTCGGTGAGGCGGAAAAGCGCGACGACCTTTACCTGCTGCAACGCATGTCGTCGGAATTGGTGTTATTCGGCGGGCGGCTGATCCTGGCCTGCAACAAGATTCTCTACCCCTACCACAAATGGCTGATGACCGCGCTCCGTCTGACTCCAGACAAGCCGGAGGATTTCATGGAACTGGCCGATGCGTTGCTCCGCGAACCCTGTAAAGCCAGCGCAGAGGCGTTCTGCGCCTGCCTGGCGAACTTCCGCGACTGGGGTATGACGCTGGGCGATGCTGCCAACCTGTTCATGGAAGACAGCGAGTGGAACTGGCGCTCAGGCAGACCGCCCATCCAGGATTGCTAAGCGCGCGGAACCGGGCGGCGGCCCAGCTACGGCTGGGCCGGGATGGCCTCGGCACTGAGCAGGCTGGTATCCAAGATCAGCAACAGCCGTCCCCCTTCCAGTTTGGCGACTGCCTGTACATAGGGCGAGTCGCCGCCTTCGTAAACGGCCATCTGCGCCTCGGTGATGCGCTCCACGTCGTCCGCCTCGTCGATCACCAGGCCGACCGGTCCGCGCTGACCATGTACGGCAATGATCGGCGTTTGCAGGCGCAACGGTGCTTCTGGCTGGCCGAAACGCCGCCGCAGGTCGATGACCGGCATGACCATCTCGCGCAGGGTCATTAATCCCAGCACGTCCGGCGCAGCGGCAGGCAGTTCGGTCAGCGCGACCAGGTGCAGAACTTCGACGACCGACTCCACGCTGATGCCGTACCATTGTCGTCCGACGCGAAAGCTCAAGTAATGGTTTGCCACATCGCTCATCGCCTGCCGTCCTTGCCGTTGCTGTGATCGATCCATACACGGGCGATCAGGTACAGGCCGTTGGGTCGTTCCACGATTTGCATTTCGTCAGCTACGCGCTCCAGCCAGCGGTGTGCCTGTCCGATCCAGATTTGCTTGTTCTGCACCCAGTTGGTCTCACAGCCCAGTTCTACCCCCGTTGCGCTAGGACGTTCGGTCAACGTGATCTCGATCGTGCCGGGCGAATGGGAGAACAAGAGTAATTCGGCCATGGCGGTCAGCGCGGCGGCAGCACGGGCAGACAGAGCAGGTAGAGCGGTGCTCTCCGCGATTTTGCGGCGTAGGGCGTTGCGCGCGATGGCAACGTCGAAAGTTCCCTGAATGGGAACGGCTACCTGACTCATGTTACCCTTCCTTTAGGATATTAAGCGCGTGGAGGGTTGCCAGCAGGTTCTCGGTTGCAAACACATCCTTCGGGATGTAGTCGTCGGCCCCGGCCTCGATGCCCTGCATGGTCGCCTCAAAGTCGTCGGCGATGGTCAGCATAATCACCGGAATCTGCGCCGTGTTCGGATCGCGTTTCAGACGGCGGCAGACTTGGTAGCCATCCATCGTCGGCAGGTTAACATCCAGCACGATCAGATCAGGGTGCAGTTCATCGACTGCCCGTAGCCCTTCTGGCCCATCTTGTGCGACAGCAGTGCGCACGCCGTGCTTGTTCAGATTCGCTGCAATCTGTCTGGCCTGAGTAGGGCTGTCTTCAACAATCAGTGCCAGGGGAGTGTGGTTCACGGTTGTTCACTCTTTCTGGACAGGTAGATAAGCACCTGGGCGATGTCTGCCGGAGCCAAAATGCGCTGCGCAGCGCCCAGGGCAATAGCTTCGCGCGGCATTCCAAAGACGACCGAACTGGCTTCATCTTGCGCGATGGTAAACGCGCCGACGTCCGACATAGCGCGCAGGCCACGTGCGCCGTCATCCCCCATGCCGGTCAGCACGACGCCGATAGCACGCGCCCCATAGCTTTGTGCCACCGATTCCAGCAGGGCATCACCAGATGGCATATACCGGGCCTGGTTCTGCCGCCGGTCGAGTTGAAAGCAACGGTCTGGCCCCAGGCGCAGGTGGGCGTTGGCAGGGGCCAGATGGACTGTGCCCGGCTGCGGCGCGCCGCCCGCTTGCGCGATGACGACTTTGAGCAGCGTAATGCTGCCCAGCCAAGAGGCCAGCGAGGTGATGAAATCCGGCGCGATGTGCTGTACGACCACGATGGGCAGCCGGAAATCGGCAGGCAGCGCCCGCAGGATGACGCTGATAGCAGCAGGACCGCCGGTCGAGGCGACAAGGGCGACCAGTTCCGGCGGCGTGGTAGGCTTGATTTCCGGCGGTTCGATGGCGGGAGCTGTCGCAGCAGGGGCAGACGGCGGCCCGTCGGCGCGGCGCCAGTGATGGATGACGCGCACACCCGCCATCGTGCGCAGGGTGTTGATCAGTTCGTTCACCTGCGCGGCATGGTCTGGATTCTGCGGGCCAACAGGCTTTTGCAGCACGGCCAGTGCCCCTGCGTTGATCGCCTGGAAGGCGATGTCCGTCTCCCATGCCTCCAGACTGGCGCTGCATACCACGATGGGCATCGGCGTGGCGTGCATGATCTCGCGCGTGGCTTCCAGACCATCCATTTCCGGCATGATCACATCCATCAGGATCACGTCGGGGCGCAGATCGTTTGCCAGCTTGATGCCCTGGCGACCGTTGATGGCCTCGCCCACGACGCGCATCCCCGGCGCTGCGTTGATCACACTGGCCAGCATCCGGCGGGCGGTGGGGCTATCGTCAACGATCAAGACATTCACCATTGCAGATGCAGACATGAGATGATCCTCTGTACGAGACCTCAGACGGCCTTCCTAGCTGAGAAAACGCTCAATGGTACGCAGCAGTTCGGCCTGGTCGAAGCCGCGCTTGACGATGTAGGCATCTGCGCCGGCCACCATGCCGCGCTCGCGGTCCTCGCGGTTTTCCAGCGACGTGACCAGGATCAGCGGGATTTCCTTGTGCTCGTTGCTCTCGCGGATGGTGCGCGTCAGCGTAATCCCGTCCATGTTCGGCATCTGGATGTCGGCCACAACCACGTTGATGGTGTTTTCTTTAAGCCGCTGAAGGGCTTCCAGGCCGTCGGTCGCCGTGATGACCTCGTAGCCTGCCGCTTCCAGGATGTTGCGTTCCAGCGTGCGCGTGGTAATCGAGTCGTCCACCACCAAGACACGCACAGGGGGTTTGGCCTCCTGGTCCTTGTTGCCGTTCAACATCAGGATGGGTGTCTGCACACCCCTGGCTGCCTTGATCAGGTCAGCGGGGTTGAGAATGACCACCGGTTCGCCGCTGCCCAGCAGGGCTGCACCGACCACGTTGCGCACACGGCGCAGCGGCCTGCCCAACGGCTTGACGGCCAGTTCCTGCTCGGTTAGCACGTCGTCCACCAGGAAGGCCATCCGTTGCTCGGCCACGCCGACGATGACCACCAGCGCCCGGTCGTTTTCTGGCGCGGCGGGGCGGCCTAACACAGCAGCCAGCGACACCAGTGGCAGGGGCGTCTGATCGACCGTGATCATGGGCTGCCCCTCAACCGTGAAGCCATTTTCCAATTCCAGAATCTTCTCCACTGACAGCAGCGGGATGGCGTACCGCTCGGCGCCGCAGCGCACCAGCAGGCCGCGTGTCATGGTCAACGAGACGGGCACGAACAACTGGAACGATGTGCCTTTGCCGGGCGTGCTCTTGACGGCGATTCGTCCCTGGAGCGTTTCGAGTTGCTGGCGCACCACGTCCAGGCCGATGCCGCGCCCAGACATGGCCGTGACTTCGTGGGCTGTGGTGATGCCGGGTAAAAAGGCCAGCGCGATGATCTCGTCGGCGCTGGCACGCTCGTCCAGCGTCATGCCGCTGCGAGTTCCTGCCTGGCGCAGCGCGTCCAGGTCGAAGCCGCGCCCATCGTCATGCACCAGGATGCGCACTTCGCTGCCGCGCTGCTGAACGGCGACCACGATCCGGCCCTCTGCCGGTTTTCCGGCGGCCTGGCGCTCATCCGGCGACTCGATGCCATGACTGGCGGCGTTGCGCAGCAGGTGTAGCAGCGGGTCCTTGAGTGTTTCCAGTACTTTCTTATCCAGTTCAACCTCGCCGCCCTTGATCTGTAGAGTGACCTGCTTACCCTCGCTGTGGGCGGCGTCGCGCACGGCGCGTTCCAGCACCAGAGCCAGGCTTTGAAAAGGCACCATTCGCACGCGGCGGACCTGGTCTTGCAGGGTGTTAGCGACCATATCCAGGCGCAGCGTGTCGCGGCTGATGGCCTGGTCCAATGAGTTGATCTGGCGCGTCAGGCTTTGCAGTTGGTCATAGTGACGGGTGAGGATGTCGGTTAACTGCTGTCCGACATCGCCGCCGATGCGCGGCAGCAGCGCCCGAATCTCGCGCCAAGTCTTGGCCCAGCGGACCGCCTGCTGGTAGATGTTCTGCATTTCGATCAGGCGTTGCTCGGCACTGATCTTGGAGACGATCAATTCGCCTGCCTGGGCCATTAAGTCGTCGAGTTTATCGACGGCAACCCGGATGGTCTCTTCTCCAAGGGTCACAGTGCCCCGATCCGGTAATGGCGACTCGACCGGTTCCTCGATAGACTGGCTCGACTCCGACGAAGCGCCTTCTCCCGACTCGGCGCCGACTCCTGCCAGGCGCGCGCGCAGGTTATCCAGATCGATGGACTGACCCGCCAAGAGTTGCTCGATGGCGTCTAGCGTGTCGTAAAGCACGTCACAGCTTCCGGCGTTGAGGAGCAGCTTCGCGTCGCGCGCTTGCTGGAGCACACTTTCCAGGTCGTGCGCCAGGGACTCCACGTCCTCCATACTCACCGCGCGCGCGGCTCCCTTGAGGCTGTGTGCGGCGCGGAAGGCCGTCTTCAGCAGTTCCTGGTGCTTCGCCTCTTCCGGCTGACGTTCCAGACGTAGCAGAGTCTGGTTGAGCGTTTGCAGGTGGTCTGCTGCTTCGGTCTTAAAGGTCTGCATCAGTTCGCGCAGCAGACTGTCTTCAGGAGCAGGCATGGCGATTTCCCTATCTTACACCTGATAGCGGGCGACGACGAGTTCCATACGGCGGGCCATGTCGTTGAGGTCCTGGGCAGAGCGTTCGGCCTGGCGGGTGGAGGCGGCGGTCTGTGCTGAGGCCTGCTTGATGGAGGACATGGCGGCGGCGAGCTGGTCCATGCCGTTGGTCTGCTGGCGGGTGGAGGCGGCGATCTGGGTGGAGGCCTGGGCGGCTTCCTCGATGGTGGCGGCGAGTTCGGCGATGGCCTGGCCGGCGCGTTGGGCGAGGGACATGCCGCTCTCGACGCCTTTGGAGCCTTCCTCGGTGACCATGACGGCGGTGTTGACGGCCTGCTGGACCTCGGCGAGGATGTCGCGGACGCGGGCGGTGGCCTCGCGGGACTGGTCGGCGAGTTGGCGGACCTCCATAGCGACGACGGCAAAGCCCTTGCCCTCCTCGCCGGCTCTGGCGGCCTCGATGGAGGCGTTGAGGGCCAGGAGGCGGGACTGGTCGGCGATGTCGTTGACGGTGGCGGTGATCTCGCCGATCTGCTGGGCGCGCTCGGAGAGCATGAGGATGTTCTCGGCGATGGACTCAGTGCGCTGGCGGACGAGGCGCATGCCTTCGACGGTGTCGGCGACGGCGTCCTGGCCGGCGCGGGAGACGGCGACGGACTGACGAGAGGCGTCGGCGACGCCCTGGACGCGCTCGGCGGTCTGGGAGACGGTGGCGCGGACCTCCTCGACGGTGGTCATGGTCTGGGTGATGGCGGCGTCCTGCTCGGTGGCGGAGGCGATCTGCTGGGTGGTGGCGGCGAGGATTTCGGCGGCGGCGGCGGAGATACTGGCGGCGGCCTCGCGCACCTGGCGGGTCATGTCCGCCAGCGCCTCGACCATGCTATTAAGGTCTTGGCCCAACTTCCGGAGTCCGTCGAAGGCGCTGCTCTGGTTGCTGCCATCGAGCGACAGGCGTGTGGTCAGGTCGCCCTGGGCGACTCGGCTCACGAACGCCATGTATTCCGTCACCGTGTTCTCCAGGTAAGTGCGCGTCGTGCGTTCGGCAGTCAACATTTCTTGCAGGCGCGTGACCATCTGATTGAAGGCGTCGGCCAGGGTGCGTGTCTCATCATGGGTATTGACGCTGGCCTGTACGTCTAGGCTGCCGCCGGCGATGGATCGAGCGACGGCGGTGATTTCTCGCACAGGCCGGGCGATCTGCCGGGCAGTCAGCCACAGCAGTCCCAGCGTGCCCAGAAGCAGGATGGCGCAGATGGCGATCAACTGTACGGTCAGCCGGGTTGCTTCAGCGGTGATGGCCTCAAGCGGCACGTTCAGGTTGACGGACCAGGGCGTTGCGGTACGACCAAAGCGGATCGGCACAAAGACGGCGACATTACCTTCGTCGTTTTGCAAGGTTTCTTCGCCGTTCTGGATGAAGGCGAAGTCTTCCTGCCAGTCGGCGTGATAGGCGCTCATGGGCTGACCAATCAAGTCCGCACGGCCTGTCGCCCCACCGATGATGCCGGTGTGGCTGATCAGGAGCATGTTCGCCGCACCATCAAAACCATGAACCTGGTCGGCCAGACTTTGCAGAAATGTCAGGCGGATATCCGTGCCGGCGACGCCATAGAAGCGTCCATCGACGACAATCGGCACGGACAGGGTGGTCATCAGCACATCTTCGCCCTGAACCGTGTAACTGTATGGCTCGATGATCTCTTCCCGCAGGCTTCGCTTGGGCAGCAGGTAGTAGTCGCCGCTGCCTTCTACTTCATAGTCCACGATGGCGTCCACCGAGATTTCGCCGTCGGCGCCCCGGTTCCAATAGGGGATGAACCGCCCGGTGGCGTCATGTCCCGGCGTATTGGCGTACTCTGCATCCCGCCCGTCGAAGGCGTTTGGCTCCCAGATGGTCCACACCCCCAGAAATCCGGGGTTTTCCACCAGGATATTTTGCATTATGGCATTGGCCTGCTCGCGGGTCAGCCGCCCTTCTGGGTGACGCAAACCTGCTGCAAACGTCTGCGCCAGCGTGCGTGCAGCGTCGAGTGCAATCTCAACTTCGGCCCTGATCAGATAGGCGCTCGCATTGGCCTCTGAGGTCGCTTCCTGCTCCGCCGATTGGATGGCAATCGCGCGCGCCGCCGTGGCAGACAGAATAACAACGGCGATGATAGCGACGGTCAGGCACAGTCCGGTCCAGAATAGTATCTTGCCCTGGATCGACCGGAATGCGATAAAACTTGTCATGGGTGTTCCCCCCCTTTATATTGCCGAGGGGCTGCGCAGCAGGCAGCCTTAGATCTGATAGCGGGCGACGACGAGTTCCATACGGCGGGCCATGTCGTTGAGGTCCTGGGCAGAGCGTTCGGCCTGGCGGGTGGAGGCGGCGGTCTGTGCTGAGGCCTGCTTGATGGAGGACATGGCGGCGGCGAGCTGGTCCATGCCGTTGGTCTGCTGGCGGGTGGAGGCGGCGATCTGGGTGGAGGCCTGGGCGGCTTCCTCGATGGTGGCGGCGAGTTCGGCGATGGCCTGGCCGGCGCGTTGGGCGAGGGACATGCCGCTCTCGACGCCTTTGGAGCCTTCCTCGGTGACCATGACGGCGGTGTTGACGGCCTGCTGGACCTCGGCGAGGATGTCGCGGACGCGGGCGGTGGCCTCGCGGGACTGGTCGGCGAGTTGGCGGACCTCCATAGCGACGACGGCAAAGCCCTTGCCCTCCTCGCCGGCTCTGGCGGCCTCGATGGAGGCGTTGAGGGCCAGGAGGCGGGACTGGTCGGCGATGTCGTTGACGGTGGCGGTGATCTCGCCGATCTGCTGGGCGCGCTCGGAGAGCATGAGGATGTTCTCGGCGATGGACTCAGTGCGCTGGCGGACGAGGCGCATGCCTTCGACGGTGTCGGCGACGGCGTCCTGGCCGGCGCGGGAGACGGCGACGGACTGACGAGAGGCGTCGGCGACGCCCTGGACGCGCTCGGCGGTCTGGGAGACGGTGGCGCGGACCTCCTCGACGGTGGTCATGGTCTGGGTGATGGCGGCGTCCTGCTCGGTGGCGGAGGCGATCTGCTGGGTGGTGGCGGCGAGGATTTCGGCGGCGGCGGCGGAGATACTGGCGGCGGCCTCGCGCACCTGGCGGGTCATGTCCGCCAGCGCCTCGGCCATCTGGTTGAGGTTGTGACCGAGTTGGGTCAGTTCGTCGCCATCCTGTCCGGCGGCGCTGCCGTTCAGGTTTAGTCGCGCTGTCAGGTCGCCCTGGGCCACCTTCTCCACGAACGCCCGGTAAGCTGAGATAGTCTCTTGCAGGCGTGTTTTGCTGCTGCGTTCGGTTTCCACCATGCGCTGCAAGTCGGCGGCCATGCCGTTGAACGCGCGGGACAGGTCGCCCAGTTCATCCTGCGAGATCATGTGCACGCGGGCCGACAGATTGCCTGCGCTGAGGTGTTGCGCGACCTGGCGTAATTGGGCAATTGGCCCCATGATCAGGCCGGTCTGCCACACGGCCATCCCCAGACCGCCAATCAGCGTTACCAGGGCGACCGCCACGAACAACCCGGCAGCCATGGCCTGCTGAGTTGCGATCTGATCTTTAGCCTCGCTCAGGCCGCTGACAGGTCGCAGGGAAATTTCTTGCGGCTGGCTGATCGCCACACCCCAATCGAAGCCGGCAAAGTCCCGGTTGATCCCGGCGTAGAGTTCCTCTCCACCGGTGCGAGCACATCCGACTAGGCTGGCGCTTTCGGGGCCGGTTTCCCATACATCCCGCCCCTCTGCCAGGACCGTGTAGGTGGCTGCCCCCGGTTGAAGCTCTCCCGCGAGACGTATCGGGGCATAGTCCTCCGGCAGGCGACCGGCGTCCGTCAGGATCAGAGTCGGGTTATGATCGACGGATGTGTCGGCGAGCCGTTGGCCGTTTTCCAACAGAAAGATGAGTGCCTCGCCGCCCTCCAGCAGCGCCGCCTGCTGATCGATCAGGGCTTGCAGCGCGCCGAGGTCGAGCACGGCCTTGAGCACGCCCAGCCGTTCGCCGGTGGCAAGTTCACTGACCCGCACGGAGATCGCAATCGAATAGATGCCCGCTGATTCGTCGTATGCCGGTGGGCTGATGTCCAGGCCATCTTGCCAGGCGTTTGTCCACCAGGCTTCGTCGCTTTGCACAAAATCCGAAGTCTGTCCAGAGGCAGCGACGATATAGCCGTGTGTTTCGGTCAGAAGCACTTCCGGGAACTCGGTGCTGGCAGCCTGACTTTCTAGAAACTGCACCACCGCGGTGTTGGTGCCCAGGCTGTAGTGGCCTGCCATCTGCTGTTCGACTGTCTCGATGTCTGCGCCTACCAGTCCGTGTTCGAGAGCGGCTTCCGCGCCCCGACGGGCGGCCTGGGCTATCGAAGGTTCGCGCGCCCACAAGATCACGCGCTGGATGCGTTCAAGCATGAAGGTATCGACCTGGCGGGCTATCATCAGCGCCCGGTCACTCAGGTCGTCGCCAACGGCGTTCTCGGTGATCTGCCGCGCTTCGTCGAGACGGAGATCGACCTGATTGAGGGTGTTTTGCAGCGCCGCCAGCGCGATTCCCGTGATCACGATCACCGGCAACAGGGCAGCCAGCAGAATCTGTACGGTGATACGAACACGCATCCCCTGCCAGAAGCGGCGGCGCGGCGTGTGGGTGGCGGTGCGGGAGGTGGCCATGACGACGGTTTTCCCCTTTATTTTCTTCCTCGAGAACAGAACGTTCTCATCCTGACGTGGGCGGGTTCAGCTAATGCTCTGATCGATGTTCAGGTCAGGGTCGCCGAGAATGGCCTCGACGTTCAGCACAGTTGTGCCGTCTGGCAGGATGCCACGCAGATAAGCCGCGTTCGTCAGCCCGATTCCGGGCGGCAGGACATTCAGGTTGTCGAGCGGCAGGGTGGTCACTTCGCCGATCTGCTCGATGCAAAAGGCGGCGGTGAAATCCTCATGCTCTGCCACGACCAGGGCCGCTGTGCCGGGCGTGTTGCCGTTAGCGATCCCTAACAGTGCCGCCAGGTCGAGCACCGGAATAATGTGGCCGCGAATGTTCGCAATGCCTGCCACGAACGGCGGTGTGCAGGGCACGGGGATGATCGGTGTGCTGGCATAGACGGCGGTGATGGCGTCCAATGGCAGGGCGTAGCGTTCTCCCTGGACCGTCACGCGCAGGGCTGCCATGACGTCGGTCTGGTAATCGCCCTGCCGGGCGCTGGCCCCGGCAACCCGCGCCGCGCGCGCCTGTAAGATTTGCCACTCTTGTTCTGAGAAGTTGTTATAAAGAGACACGAGGAACCTCCGTCGTTCGGGCCGTCGAAGCGGGCAGTTCTTGCAGGCGTTGGCTCAGCAGCCCGCGCAGCATCTCGACGGTAATGTCTTCGGCATAGGGCAGGTGCTGATCCGCTTCCAGATCGGCGATGGCCTGCTGGGCCATGCGCCAGTGGCGCGCCGCCGTGCGATATTCGCCGCGTTGCTGATAGAGTGTCCCCAGGCTGTAGTGCGCCAGGGCAAAGGAGGGGTCGCAGTATACGGCCTGGCGCAGCGAGATCAACGCGCCTTCCCGGTTGTCGATCTGGAGCTGGATCAGGGCGCGCAGGTAGTGCACCTGGGGCTGGAGGCTATCTTGCTGTTCGACTTTATCCAGCCAGGCTAGGGCTTCGTGCTGATTGCCCTGATCGGCGGCGCGCCTGGCCTGTTCCCAGGCGTTCCGGGCGATCTCTTGCGAATCGGCCTGCTGCGTCTCTGGCGAGACGGGCGGCGCGGCAGAGACTTGTTGACCAGCGGGACTCTGCTCCGGGGAGACGTGAGAGGGGGGCGGTAGGGTGGTCTCCTCCTGGCCGTTGGGACGCTGTTTTGGCGCAAGCAGGGGGAGCGGCTCGTCGATGGATACTGTTGCGGCAGACCAGGCCGTTGGCGTCGTGGCGTCGGCAGCGGATGTTTTCTGATATAAAACCGTGTCGGGAAAGTTACGCGGCTCAAAGCCCTGATCTTGGTAGATTGAAGCTACCGGCTCAGCGTGGCCAACGATCAGCCAGCCGTCGGGGATCAGGGCGCGATTGAAGCGTTCGACCACGCGCCGGGTCGTTGCCTGGTCGAAGTAAATAGTGACGTTGCGGCAGATAATCAGGTCCATATGTAGGGTGTTATTGTCTGCCGAGGGGTAATCGTCGT
>CAZGXI010000046.1:0-31976 GCA_964529715.1 uncultured Anaerolineae bacterium
TTGCTGTGCTCAACGCCCATACGCCCCAGGGGACACGCCTGGCCTCGCTGCCGGTGGCGAACACGCAGCTTATTCCCTTCAACCGCGTGATCATCGGCGCGCAGATCGAGAGCGCCCCCTGGTTGGACAACCTGCTGCTGTGCTATCGCTCCCCGGCGGCCTTCGCCGCGGCGGGCAGCGGCTGAAAGCGCGCGGTCGGCTATTTCTGAGCCGGATTCCCTCGGCGGTGAATCCCGCCTACAGTTCCTTCCACATCTCCCGGAACGAGCGCCGCGCCAGGGCGGGCAGATTGCGCTCGCCCGCAGGGTTGAGGCGACGTGGCCAGCGGGTCGCATCCCCCTTCACCAGCGGGCGCGAGAAGATGCGCAGCACCGCCGTCGCCAGCCGGTACAGCCGCGCGTGGCCCAGCCCCCACGCCGCCACGCGCTCCGGGATGCGTTCGTACCAGGGCAGGATGCGCTTTTCCACTTCCTCGGCGCGCAGGGCCAGCAACATGCGCGGCAGGTCGATCCGCGCCGGGCACACGTCCAGGCACGCGCCGCACAGCGAACTGGCGTGGGGCAGCGCCTCGTACCGTTCCAGGCCGAAGATCAGCGGCGTCAGCACCGCGCCAATCGGCCCGCTGTAGGGACTGCCGTAGCTGTGCCCACCCGCCTCGCGGTAGACTGGGCAGACGTTGAGACACGCCCCGCAGCGGATGCACTGCAAAATCTCCTCGTAGGGCGTACCCAGCAGGCGGCTGCGCCCGTTATCCAGCAGGATGATGTGTACCTCGCGTGGGCCGTCGGGGTCGTCCGGGCGGGCCGGACCGGTGACGGCGGTGGTGTAAATAGATAGCGGCTGGCCGGTTGCGCTGCGCGCCAGCAGCGAGAGCCACACGGCGGCGTCCTGCCAGGTCGGGACGATCTTCTCGATGCCCATGATCGCCACATGCACCGGCGGCGCGCCCGTCACCATGCGCCCGTTGCCCTCGTTCGTCACCAACACAATGCTGCCCGTCTCGGCCACCGCCACGTTCACGCCAGACAGGCCCATCCCGGCAGCTAGGAACTTTTCCCGCAGCGTCTGGCGTGCGACGGCGGTCAGGCCGGGGATGTCGTCGCCGGGGATGGGGCGGCCCAACTCCTTGCTGAACAGGTCGGCCACCTCGTAGCGCGTGACGTGGATTGCCGGGACGATGATATGCGCGGGCGGGTCGCCGGCCAGTTGAATGATCCACTCGCCCAGGTCGGTTTCCACCGGCGTCACCCCGGCTTCTTGCAGCGCGTGGTTGAGGTGGATTTCTTCGCTCGCCATCGACTTGCTCTTGACGGCCAGCGTGACGCCATGCTGCCGCGCGATCGCGATCACGATACGGCAGGCGTCGTCGGCATCTTTGGCCCAGTGCAGGATCGCCCCCGCAGCGGCGGCGTTGCGCTCGAACGTTTCCAGGTGGTCGGCCAGGCGGGCCAGCGTGGCGGAGCGGATCGCCTTGAGCTGGTCGCGCAGGTGGTCGGCGTCGGGCACGTCGGCCAGCATCCGCACGCGCCCCTCGCGGAAGTTGCCGGTGGCGTTTTCCAGCACTTTTTGCAGATGCGGATCGGCGACTGCGCGCCCAGAGTCGGCGCGGAAGCGGTGAAAGGTGACGGTCATTTTTGCTGATCCTCGCTCTGTTCCCCCTCTTCGTTTACGGAGAGAGGGCTAGGGGGGAGGTTATCGCGTTAACTCCTCCAGCACGACGGCGACATGTTCCACGCGGACGGAGTCGTCCCTGATCATGCCGCGCATCTGCATCAGGCAGCCCGGATCGACCGACACGAGCATGTCCGTCTCCGTCTCGACGGCCTGGCGCAGCTTGTCGGCGGTCATGGCGTTGGAGACCTGCGGCATGCGGATGGAAAACAGCCCGCCAAAGCCGCAACAGCGGTCGGATTCGCGCATCTCCACGATCTGGCAGCCTGCCGCCGTCAGCAGGGAACGCGGCTCCTGGCGCATGTGCAACACGCGGTTCATGTGGCAGGAATCATGGTAAGTGACGCGCGGCGCATTCGGCGCGGCGGTCGGCTGCCAGTGGACCTGGTGCACCAGGAATTCGGTCAACTCGAAGGTCTTGTCGGCCAATCGCTGCGCGCGCTCGTGCCAGCGCGAGTCGCTCTCGAACAGGTGGGGGTACTCGACGCGGATCATGCCGGTGCACGACCCGCTGGGCAGCACAACGGCGTCGTATTCCTCGAAGATGTCAATGGCGCGCTTTGCCAACCGCGCGGCCTCTGGACGAAATCCGCTGTTGAAGAAGGGCTGCCCGCAGCAGGTCTGGTCGGTGGGAAAATCGACCGTGCACCCGGCGCGGCGCAGCAGCTTTACCGCCGCCACGCCAACCTCCGGCATGATCTGATCCACCAGGCAGGTGACGAGCAAGGCGACACGTTTGGGTTGAGCAGTCATGGGCTTTATCAGGCGTTCTAAGCTGGCAGAGGCCGCGTGCGCAGGATCGGCAAACCACACCGCAATACAGGTTAAGTATACCCCAGGCGCGACAGTTTCCAACCGCCAGGACGGCCAGGTTCGCTAGGAAATCCGGCGGTCTGCAAACGGCGATACCAGCTTGTAGGGCAGCATCGCTACCGCGCGCCGCCAATGCGCCCGACCAGCCGCGCGCCGCCGGGCATGGCCGTCAGCACGGCGCGCAGAAAATCCCGATCCTCCGGCGTGGCAGCGACCAGCATCCCCGCCGCCGCCAGGTAGATCAGCCCGCCCACGACCAGGGCCAGCACGCTGTTCATGGGACGCAGCAACACCACCACCACCGCCGTGATCGCCCCCGCCGCCAGCAGCCATCCGAGACGTGGCGCCAGCCGCCGCAGGCGTACCCCGGCCCCGTCCCACTGGCGCAGCAGCAGAGCCGTCGTGAAAAGCTCCGCGATCACGCTGCTGACCGCTGCCCCCGCCACGCCGACGCGCGGTAGCAGGATCAGGCTCAGACAGACGTTCAGCGCCAGCCCGCACGCGCGGATGACCAGCGTCCGCCGCTGGCGGTTCTGGATGGTGAGCATCTGCGCGAACACGTTCGCCACCATCGTGATCGCGCCGTACCAGATCAGCACCGCCAGCACGTCGGTGGTGCGGGTGAAGGTCGGGCCGAACAGCAGCGCCACCAGCGGCGAGGCCAGCAGCGACGTGAAAATGCCCAGCGGCAGCGTGACCACCAGCGTGAAGTAGGCGATCTTTTCTACCAGAAAATCGAAGGCGTCCCGCCGCCCGTCTCCATGCTGGCGGGACATCAGCGGAAAGACGGCCACCAGCACCGTCGTGCTCAGCAGTTCGATGGCTCCCTGCACAATGACGAAGGCCGCCGTCAGCAAGGCCGTGTTCTCCGCGCCGATAGTGGCGGTCGTAATGAGCTTGTCGGCGTGCTGATAGGCCAATCCCAAAAAGGCATTCAGCGCCAGCGGCGCGCCGTTGATCGCCAGCCGCCGCGCCAGGCCCCAATCGACCGGCCAGGAGGCCCGCACGCCGGTCCGGATCAGGGCCAGCCAGTAGGCCAGGGCGCGCAGTGCGCCCGCCGCCAGGGTCGCCCCGTAGAGGCCCACCATGCCCAGGCCGCCCAGCAACGCCGCGCCGACCAGCACGATCAGCGCGCCGATGTGCGCCACGCCGATAATCGACGGGATGACCATCTGCTCGCGGGCCAGCAGTTGGTTGTGCACCATGTTGCCCAGCACGTCCACAAACAGGCTCAGCCCGGCCAGCGGTAGCAGGCCGCGAATGGTTTCGTTGTAGCCCAGCAGCAGCCCTGCCGCGATCAGCCCCAGGTAAGCCAGTGCCGCCAGCAACGGCTGGATCGCCAGGGTGACGCCGAGCGCCCGCCCGGCCAGGTCGCGGCGCTGTGCCACGTCGCGCAGCACGATCATGCCCATGCCGAAGTCCGGCACGGCGGCGGCAATGGACAGCATCCCGCCAATGGTTCCGTAGATGCCGTAGCCCTCCTGGGCCAACAGCCGCGTGAGCACCAACTGCCACACGAACAGCGCGCCTTTAGCCAGGATCGAGGCCAGCGCCAAGACAGCGGCATTACGCGCTGCCGTGCGGGCCGCAGTCGCATCGAGGAAAGATGCGGGGGAGGGATCGGACATGGGCACAATCATAGCGTTGCAGCGGCAAGCGTCAAGCGGTAGGCGGAAACGCGGCAATCGGGATGCCCCTGCGCGGATGTTTTCCCTTGCGCAGGCGGCCCGGTAACGCTAAGATCAGCCGCCTTGTGCAGCAGCGTATATGACGACAAGGAAGAGGCCATGCGCCTGTATCTGATTCGACACGGGCAGAGTTACGTTAATTTGCCGAACTGGGAAGGCGGCTATGTCGATGCCGGGCTGACTGAGCTGGGCCAGCAGCAGGCTGGGCGCGTCGCCGCCTGGCTGGCGCAGCGCGTCCACCCGACGGCCCTCTACGCCAGCACTATGCGCCGCGCGCAGGAGACTGCCGCTCACATTGCCCAGGCAACCGGCGTGCAGGTCATCGCTGATGACCGCCTGCGCGAGGTGGGCAACTGCTATCCCGACGCCTCGCCCATCTCGCTCGATCCGCCGCCCGTCTACGCCGATTTCTGGGCCACGCAGCGGCCCTTTTCCCCGACCTTCGCGCATGGCGAAAGCTGGCTGCACTTTGTCGCGCGCGTAGGCAGCTTTCTACACGACGTTACGGCGCGCCACACCGAGATCGACGATGTGGTGCTGGCGGTCTGTCACGGCGGGGTGATCAACGCGGCGATGGACGTGATCTTCGGAGTCAGTCCCTGGCGGCGCGTGGACCTGTGGATACGTAACACCGGCATCAACGACCTAGAACATCTGCCCGGCGTGGCGGTGGAACCCTGGCGACTGCACGGCGTCAACCTGTGCTACCATCTGATGAACGATGACGGCTCTTTCCTGGAATAGCCGCCGCCCTGACGTACTTTTTCGCCAGGACCTCGAAGTCCCCGGCTACCAATGAAAAGTCCGCCGAAGCGGACAATGGAGCGGCCTCAGCGGACTTCGCAAACGCAGTCGGGGGGGGTAGCCCCCTGACGAGCGGCCAGGTACGGCCTCTTCAGGTTAGTCGGCTTCTTGATGGGCCAAAAAATCCTGCAACTGCGTCAACACAGAGTCTGGATCGGCGATTTGCTTGTGGCGCATCAGTTCGCCCAGCGTGCCCCAATATGGCTCGCCACAGACGATGCACACCACGCCGCGATCCGCCAGGAAGCCCGCCGCCTGTGGATGCGCCTCCACCAGTTCGTCTACGTGCAGATCGAGCGTAATTTCCATCGCAGGGACCCCCGTGCCTTCAATTCTGAAGCGCCTCTTGCAGCTTTTGCAGCACCATGAACTCCGGCGCGGCGCCCTCGATGAAGGTATCCTCGTTGATCACCGTGCGCGGCACGCCCATTACGTCGTAGCGGACCGCCAGGTGCGGGAACTCGTTGGCCTCGACCATATCCGCCCGGACCAGTTCCGATGCCAGCGCCAACTGGTGCGCCAGGATCACCGCGCGCGGGCAGTAGGGGCAGGTCGGCGTGACGAAGACCTGTAAATGCAGCGGGACGGTCAGTTGATCCAGAAAGGCGCGCGTCTCGGCGGCCAGGTTCACCGTACCCGCCGACACCATCTTGATGGCCTCCAGCAGCGACATGAATTCGTAACCCGCCGGGATGCCGTAGAAGCGGATGCCGTAGTCGTGATCGGCAGCGCCCAGCACAGCAATCGCCGGGATTTTGTCGATGCCCAAAGCTCTGGCGCGGGCCTCGTTGGCCACGAAATCGGCCACCTCGACAGTGATCCTGTCGGAAAGTTCGGCTACTTCTTCGCAAATCTGGCGCGTGTCTGCGCACATCTGGCACTCGAACTCCTGGCTGAACACCAGCAGTTTGACCGGGCCGCTCAGATCGCTGAGCAGATTACGGACCTGCTCGCGGGTGTTGTCGTCCATCAGGGGCATGGCTATATCTCCTCAAGGGATAAGTGTGTTCTTCTTGAGCCTTTGGATGCAGCCGGGAGGCAAAGGTCACAGCAGCGTCGGCTTGAAGACGACGCGACCACCTGCACGCCGGAGTTGTTGCTCAAGCGCATCCTTTTTCGCTAGACTGTAGCGGCACTCTGAAAGGACGACTTATGAAACTCACGCTGATCGGCGGCGGCGGCGTGCGCGCCCCGCTTTTCGTCTCGGCGGCGCTCAAGCGCGCCGCGCGACTGGGCCTGGACGAACTCTGCCTGATGGACATCGACCGGGAACGGCTGGAGATCATCGGGGAAATCTGCCGCCTGGTGGCGCGACGGGCCGGCAGCCCGGTGCGCATCACCACCACCGACGACCCGCGCAGCGCCATTGCCGACGCGGCCTATGTGGTGACGTCGATCCGCGTCGGCGGCGACCGGGGGCGTGTGCTGGACGAGCGCATCGCCCTGCGACACGGCGTCTTGGGTCAGGAAACGACCGGCCCCGGCGGGTTTGCGATGGCGATGCGCAGCATCCCGGCGATCCTGGGCTATGCCGAGCAGATCGCGGCGCACAACCCCACCGCATGGATGTTCAACTTCACCAATCCCGCCGGATTGGTCACGCAGGCGCTGCGCGACGCCGGCTTGGCCCGCACGGTGGGCATCTGCGACGGGGCTAACGCGGCGCAGCACGCCGTCGCCGGCTGGCTGAAGGTGGATACCCACCGTGTGCAGGCTGAGGTCTACGGCCTGAACCATCTGTCGTGGGCGCGGCGGGTGTGGGTCGATGGGACGGATGTGCTGCCGGGGCTGCTGCAAGACCCCGCCTTCCTGGCCGGTTCGGCACTGAACATCTTCGCCCCCGAACTGGTGCGCCGGCATGGGGCTTGGCTGAACGAGTATCTGTTCTACTACTATTATGCCGAACGGGCCGTCGAATCGATCCAGGGCGACGAGATGACGCGCGGCGAGGAAATCCTGCGCCTGAACGAGGAATTGTTCAAGGCGCTGCGCGCTCTCGACGTGGCCCGCAGCCCCGAAGAAACCCTGCGGCGCTACTTCGCCTATAACCGGCGGCGCGGCGCGACTTATATGCACTACGCCCGGCCCGACGCACCCGACATGGACGAGGCCGACCGAGACGCGACCCAGGTCGAGCTTTCCGGCGAGGAAGGCGAAGGTTACGCCGGCGTCGCGTTGAGCATCGCCGAGGCGTTCGAGACGCGCCAGCCGCTGCACATCGCCCTCAATGTGCCGAACGCCGGGGCGATCCCGTTCATGCGGCCCGACGACGTGGTGGAGATCGGCTGCGTCGTGGATCAGGACGGCATCCACCCGCAGCCCGTCGGCGACATCCCTGAAGACCACGAACTGCTGATGCGCTGCGTCAAGTATTACGAACGCCTGGCCGTCGAGGCCATCCGCACCCGCTCGCGCGAGACGGCCATCGCGGCGCTGATGGCGCATCCGCTGGTGCTGTCGTACTCACGGGCCAAAGCCCTGGTCGGCGAATATCTGGATGCCCACGCGCCTTACGTCGGCGTGTGGGAGTGACACCCTCTCCAAGATACTCACACGCCGCTGTAGGCGTTGAAGCCGCCGTCGATGGGCACGACGATGCCGGTGACGAAGCGCGCGGCGTCGGAAAGCAGCCACAGCACCGCGCCGAGCAGGTCCTCCGGCTCGCCGAAGCGGCCCATTGGCGTGTGGCCGATGATCTGCTGGCCACGCGGTGTCAGAGCACCGGTCTGCGCGTCGGTCAGCAGGTAGCGGTTCTGATCGGTTAAGAAAAAACCCGGCGCAATGGCGTTCACACGGATGTTCGGGCTATAGGTCTGCGCCATGTAGACCGCCAGCCACTGCGTGAAGTTGCTGACGGCGGCCTTTGCCGCGCTGTAGGCTACGATCCGCGTCAGGGGACGAAAGGCGTTCATCGACGACACGTTGAGGATCACCCCTGTGCCGCGCTCGGCCATGCCACGCCCGAACGTCTGGCAGGGCAGGACTGTGCCCAACACGTTCAGGTCGAACACGCCGCGCAAGGCCTCTGGCAGCAAGTCGAAGAACGCTTTGTCCGGTGAGGTGGTGGCGTCGGGGCGGTTGCCCCCGGCGGCGTTGATCAGCATATCGACCGGGCCAAGCTCGGCGCGGACCTTCGCTTCGGCCTGGGCCAGCGATTCGGGCTTCAACACGTCGCCGGCGACGACCAACGCGCGACCGGGGCCGCCGCGCAGACGGTCCATCAGCCGGTCGGCCAGAGCAGGGTCGCGGTCCAGAATAGCGACGTTCGCGCCCATGCCCGCCAGGGCGCAGGCCATTTCGCCGCCGAGGATACCCGCGCCGCCGGTGATCAGCGCAGTGCGGCCTGTAAAGTCGTAGAGGCGAGCCAGTGTTTCCCGGTTCATCGTGTACCCTCCTCCCCTGCTGCCGGCCCACCCACGAAGGGGGCCAGGTGTCGCCCGAAATGCGTCTCCAGCGCCGTATAATGCGCTTCTTCGTGCGTCGCCAGCGCCGCTCTGAGGCGCGGCCCGAACTGTTGCAAAGCCGAGCCGAAGGTCACGTGCAACGCCTGCCGCCCGTCGAAATCGTCCAGCACGCCTGCCAGGTCGCCATCTGACAGCGCCTGCGGCAGCGGGACGCGGGCCGGGTCGGCGGAAACGTGGTAGCTGGCCCTGTCCACCGGGTACCGTTCGCGCGCCAGCGCCAAGATGTCTCGAAACAGCGCGGGGTCTACGCCGGCGATGGCGCGCAGGGCCTCCAGATAGCTCGTGCCCGCCGTCTTGAGATGCACCAGATCGCCGGCGTATCGGGCGACGATGGGATAGATGCTGAACTTATCCGAGCCGGAATGCAAGCTGAGCTTGTACGGCCCCAGGCTGCGCGCGATGGCGGCATGGCGGGCAAATTCGGCCTCGAACTCGTCCAGGCTGCCGAGGTAATCCACGCCCTTCTCGAAGCGACCTACATAGCGCGGGGCCAGGCTGACCCAACGCACGCCCAGGCGCTTGAGTTCGGCGGCGATGAAGAAGTGCTCGACCAGCGACGTGGGCGTTGCGGTTTCGTCCACCGACACTTCCAGCTCGAACGGTTTATCGCCCGCCGCTGCTGCCAGGTGCCGGTACATCCGGGCGGTATGGGCCACCGCCCGCCCGTACTTGCAGGCCGCGCGCAGCAACGTCTCCTCGTCGAAGGCGACCGCCATCGCTTCGACGGAAAAGACGCGGTCCAGGTAGCGGGCGCGCAGGCCGTCCGGCGAATCGGCTAGCTCATCCCAGGGCAGGGCCAGCAGCTTGTCGCGCAGCACGGCCAGCGAATCGGTGTGGGCGGCGTTATCGACGTGCTCGCCGGGGTCAATCGTATAGAAGGTATACCCGGCGGCCAGGCACAGGTCGATGTCAGCCGTCGTCTTGAGGTGATCGGCGTCTGCGCCCCAGAGATCGCGCCAGCCCTCTTCAAAGACGCCCCACATGGCCTCGTCCATCACCTGCTGCGGCGTGCGGCCTGTGCGGGCATTCTCGCGCATGGACTGTTGAGCCAGGATGGGGGCCATACTGCCGGCGCGGCGCACGGCCCGGATATGTCCTGGCGTTGCCAGGCCCAGGCGATCGCCGCAGCCCACCGACTTGCGCAGCCCCAGCGGTTGTGGGCGCAGCCAGGGCAATTTTTCGCGCAGGGCCGCCGCGTTGTCCGCCGTGAGCGGGCACAACAGGACTTCTCCCAGATGCCGCGTGCCCTCGAAGCCTGCCGCCTCCCCCAGGATGCCCAACCGCTTGCCTGTAGACGTGTGGGCCAGGAAGTACGTCGCACGCTCCGTCTCAACTACCGAGCGCGGATAGACGGTCAGGCCGGTCAGCTTTTGCAGGTCCACAGCTCACTCTCCCAGTTTGTAGGCGCGCTTTGCCAGGCGATAGGCAAGGTCCTGGATCATCTCGTGGGCGTCGTCCTGGTCTACGATGCCGCGCACGACCAGCCCGGCGATCCAGTTGGCGCTGATGCGCCGCCACAGGTCATGCCGAGCAGGAATGGAGGCAAAAGCGCGCGTGTCGTCGTTGAACCCGACGGTGTTATGTAGCCCGGCGGTTTCCATCACCTGGTCGAAATAGCGCCTCATGCCGTTGATGCTGTCGTGGAACCACCAGGGCGGGCCGAGCTTGAGCGCCGGATAGTGCCCGGCCAACGGCGCCAGTTCGCGGGCGTAGGCCGTCTCGTCCAGGGTGAAGACGATCAGCGTCAGGCGCGGATCGACGCCGTAGCGGTTGAGCAGGGGACGCAGGTTGTGGGTGAACTCGCTGCGCTCCGGAATGTCGCCGCCCATGTTCGGGCCGAAGCGTGCGGCAATATGTTCGTTGTGGTCACGCACCGCCCCAACGTGAAGCTGCATCACCAGCCCATCTTCGATGCTCATGCGGGCAAATTCCATCAGCATATGGGCCGTAAAGCGGCGGGCATCGTTATCGGTCGCTTTACCGCGCAGGGCGCGCTGGAAAATGGCTTCCGCTTCGACGGCGCTCAGCGCCTCGGTGTAGGCGCTCACGGCGGCGTGATCGGTCGCCGTCGCGCCCATTGCCTTGAAGAAGCGCCGCCGCTCTTCCAGCGCCCGGATAAAGGCCGGGAACGTGCCGACGCTCATACCGCTGGCCACGCCCAGGGCTTCGATCTGCTGTCGCCAGTCCGGGGCCAGGATATTCACCACCGCGTCCGGGCGGAAGGTAGGCCGCACGTTGCCTTGCCAGCCAGATGCGCGAATGGCACGGTGATGTTCCAGCGCATCGGCGGCGCCGTCGGTGGTGCAAAGGACCTCGATATTGAACCGCTCGAACAGGGCGCGCGGGCGGAATTCCGGCGTCGCCAGCTTCGCGGCAATCTGGTCGTAGATAGCCTGGGCCGTCTGGGCGGTCAGTTTTTCCTGCACGCCGAAGACATCCCGCAATTCGTGCGCCAGCCATGCACCGGTCGGCGTGCCGCGAAACAGGAAAAAGTGCTCGGCGAAAATCTGCCATATCTTGCGGTGATCCGGTTCAACCGGGCTGCCGTCGCGCCGGGGAATGCCCAGGCTCTCCAGCGGGATGCCCTGCGAATAGAGCATCCGAAAGATGTAGTGATCGGGGATGATCAACAGCCCGGTCGGTGTGCCGAACGAAGCGTTTTCGTCGGCCAGCAGACGCGGATCAACATGCCCGTGCGGGCTGATGATCGGCAGCGCCGCTACGGCGTCATAGAGTTCGCGCGCCACGCGGCGCTGCGTCGGGTCAGGATCGAAATAACGATCTTCAGGCAGACTCCACTGCGGCTGCGTCACCGCTTCCTCCTTCCTCCACCGTTGCAGGCGGTGTTCCTGGAATACAACCGGTCACATCAAATCGCCACCGACACTGGCAGCAGGCGCTCACCGGTCTATTGCTTCTGGCGCGCCGTTCATCGCGGTGTAGAACGGGTCGCCGGGGACGATCTCACCACGCTGCACAGGTCGCCCACACAACGCCGACTTGTACAGGCTGGCGATGAATTCCAGAATACGGCGCGCCTCTGGCCCACTGACGGGCGGCCTTTTGCCACTTTCCATGCGATCCAAGATTTCGACCAACTGGGCATCGTGGTGGCTGGGCGTGTTGTCCGTAAGCAGTTGCCAGGCCGCCAACGCCTCTGGATCGGCCACGCCCTCCGGCAGGCTAAAGCGCCAGTTCTCGTTGTCGTAGCGATACAGGGCGTTTACCTCGACGGTGGCCCGCTGGAAATCCAGCCGTAGCCGGCTTTCCTGGCGCGGCGACAGGACGCTGTTGACGATGCTGCCCAGCGCGCCGCTCTCAAACCGCACCAGCGCCATCGACACATCCTCGACCTGGATAGGACGTTCGAGCGTGGCGATCATGGCGTGCACCTCGCGCCAGTCGCCGAGCAGCCACAAGAACAGGTCCATCAGGTGGATGCCCAGGGTCGCCGTTGGGCCGCCGACTTCGGTAGCCCATTTGCCGCGCCAGGGCACACGGTAGTACGCCTCGTTACGATACCACAGGGTTTCACACACGCCCACCAGCGGCCTGCCGAGCGCCTGATCCAGGATCAGGCGCTTGAGATGGCGCGCCGCCGAGCCGAAACGCCACTGAAACACCGTGCTCACGTAGCGCCCGGTGCGCTGCTCGGCCTCCGTGATCGCATCGAATTCCTCCAGCGAGCGGCACAGGGGCTTTTCGCAGAACACCCACGCCCCGCCTTCCAAACATTCGATGATCAGCGGTTTGTGGGTGGCCGGCGGCGTGACGATGCAGACAAGCTCCGGCTGTTCCCCGGCCAACATCTCCGACGTACCGGTATACCAGCGTGGGACGCCGTACTCGGCGCAGACGGCCTTGACCCGCGCCTCATCAAGATCGACGGCGGCAACAACCTGGACGCGGCTGCCGAGATTGCGAAGCGCGCGCAAATGGTTGCCAACCGACTGGCCTGTACCAACGACGGCAACACGGATTGGGTTCATGGCTGCCGTATCCTCCGCTATACATCTAGATTCCACATAACGCGGCGCTGGGCCGCGCTGATCGGTTAACTTCCTGCTTTGCCCTGCTTGAAGGCCGCCAGAGTCTCGGCCTCAGCGCGCGCCTTGTAGAAGTCGTCCAGCGGATAGCAACCCGAAATCAGGCCGCGTCGGGGCGCGGTGGTGCAGTCGCTAAACGTGCGGCAGATGCGCTTGCGCTGAAGTGGCCTGCCTTGCAAAACGTCGCTCACCATCTCTGGGTAAGCCAGCATCATCCGCCCCAGCCCGACGAAATCGGCCATCCCGGTGCGCACTACACGCTGCGCGACGTTCGGCAGCCATTCCTGCAAATAGGAATAGCCAGAGCCGACCAGCAGCAGGTCCGGGTGGGATTGCTTGAGCTGCGCGACTACGCCCACTTGCCGCGCCACGCCCAGCAACGGGTCCTCCGGCGGCTGGTAGCCGTCGGAGGGCGGGAACAGGGCCGGGCGCTGGATGTGCGGGTTGTAGTAGGGGCTGCCGGCAGTGATGCAGACCAACGGAATGTCGAGCGCCCGCAGCAGATCGAGAAAGGCGCGCGGCTCCGTCAGGTCGATGCCTGTCCCGCTGCCGTCGCCGCCAAAGGCGTAGCGGTACACGCCGTCGAACGGCTCCGGCTGGCCCACACCGTCTGCGCCGGGGCGGAACGGAAGCCAGTCGAAGGCGCTCAGGCGCACGCCGATCAGTAACCCCGGCGCGTCGCGCCGCACGCCCGCGACGATCTCGCGCAGAAAGCGCGTGCGGTTCTCGAAGCTGCCACCGTAGCGCCCCGGACGGTCCACCGCGCTCAAGAACTCGTGTCCCAGGTAGCCGTGACAGTGCTTGAGGTCTACAAAGTCGAACCCGATTTGCTGCGCCAGCGTGGCTGCCCGTACGAAATCCTCCACCAGCCCGGCGATCTCGTCGTCGGTCATCAGCGGATAATCTTCCGGCAGGTTGAGCCTGCGGTCGAGCAACGGGTGATGGTAGAGGATTTTCGGCTCCGGGAGGCCCGCGCCACCGGGGCGGGCAAAACGCCCAGAATGGGTGAGTTGCAGCCCGATCAGCAGGTCGTCGGCGCTCCCGAAGCGATCCCGATGCGCGATGACCAGCGCCTGCCGCAGCCGGGCCAGGTCCGGCAGTGTGCGCGCGTCGATCATCAACTGGCGGGGGTTGGCGCGCCCGTCGCGGCGCACGGCGACCGCCTCGCCGCCCCAGATGAGCTTGCCCCCACTCTGGCCGAAGCGCCTCCAACGCCGGAAAACCAGGTCGGTCGGCTGACCGTCCGGTGTGCCGTCCCAGCCTTCCATCGGCAGCACGGCCAGCCGGTTGCCGATGGTTCTCCCGGCGACAGTCACGGGCTGCGCTAGGGGCGCGTCTGCGCCAGAAGCCAGCTCCTCGTCAAAAGGCAGGTCAGCCCCAATCTCCGCCAGATACGCCCGGAACTCCGCCGCCGTGCGCAACTGCGCCACCCTTCGAAATGCCATTGCTATCCTTTCTGGAACGTGTTATGCACTCTGCACATCCGCCAGGGACTGAAGTCCCTGGCTATGGATGTAAAGTCCACTGAAGTGGACTGGAGAATCTCCACGTCGAACCTGTTTTCAGTTCACTGAAGCAGACCTCTTCATCGGGAATTTCAATCCCCGACGGCACGAACACGCAGCGATTATCACACGCGCTAGAGACGGCGCAGATGAAAACCGCCGTCCACGTTGATCACCTCGCCTGTCGAAAACGGGAACCAGCCTTCCGCCAGCGCGACCACTGCCCGGCCCACATCTTCCGGCTGCCCCCAACGCCGGATCGGGGTCAGACCGTCCTGAATCAGGCGCGTATATTTCTCGGCGACGGCCTCGGTCATGTCTGTTGCGACGATGCCCGGACGGACTTCGTAGACCAGGATGCCGTGCGGCGCGAGCGCGTCGGCGAACAGGCGGGTCATCATCGCCAGCCCGGCTTTAGAAAGACAATATTCCGCCCGGTTGATGCTGCTGGTGTAGGCACTGATCGAGCCGATGTTGACGATCAGCGGCTTCTGCGTGTACGCGCCTGCCTCCAGCAGCGCGATCATCTTCTGCGCGACCGCCTGGGTGAGGAAAAACGGCCCCTTCAGGTTCGTCGCCATCACCTCGTCGTAGCTGGCCTCATCGGTCTGCAAGAGGTCCACACGCCGCCGAGGGGCCATGCCGGCGTTGTTCACCAGCAGGTCGAGCCGACGGTTCGGCGCAAAAACCTGTTCGACCAGCCGTCGGCGCTCGTCGGCCAGGGCGATGTCGGCCTGAATCGCCGTCGCCGCGCCGCCGGCCTCCTGCACGGCGCGGACGACGCTCTCAGCAGCGTCTTGATTGGCACGGTAATTCACCACGACGGACCAGCCACGCTCACCGAGGGCCAGCGCGATGCCGCGCCCGATGCCGCGCCCGGCCCCCGTGACCAGGGCAACGCGCCGTTCAGCCATCATGAACCGCCTTGCTCAATGCTTCCAGAAAGAAGTAATCTCCCCACATCACACTCTCGTCCACGCCCAGCCCTTTGCGCTGGTGATAGATGCCGTGCTTGAGCACCCCTTCCCAACCGGGCGTCTCCGCTGCCAGAAAGTCTGGCCCGGTCAGCGTATCGAGGATGCGCAGGGCGTAATCGCGGTAGAGCCGCGCGCGGGCTGGGTCGCCGGTCAGACGGGCCAGGTTCAGCAGGCCGCTGGCGGCGATGGCCGCCGCGCTGCTCTCGTAAGGCAGGGCCGGGTTTGGCTCCGACCAATCATTTGGACAGACGCCGTGAGCAGGCGTGTTCTCGATGTAGTAATTGGCGCAGGCTTCAGCGGTTGCCAGAAAGCGCGCATCTCGCGTGAACTCGTAGACTGTGCCGAAGCCATACAGCGCCCAAGACTGCCCACGTGCCCACGAGGAGTCATCTCGCCAACCCTGGTGTGTGCTCTGACGCAAAAAGGCGCCCGTTTGCAGGTCGAACAGGCCCTCGTGAGCCGTGCTGCCATCGCCGCGAACGAGATAGCGCCGGGTCGTGAGGCTGTGCTGCATGGCGATGCGCCATAGGTCGGGGTTGTGGGTCTGCTGCGCGGCGTAGAAGATGATACCGACGTTCATCATGATGTCGATGAACAGGCTGTCCTCAGAGACGAAGGAACGTAGATACTGCCCCTTTTCCCGGAACCGCTTCGCCAGCGTCGCGCCCGCTTCGATCACCACATCGTTGATGGCCGGGTCGGGTTCCAGGTCGTACCAGCGTTTCCAGGTGGACCAGAACAGGAAGCCCAGGTCATGTACGGCGCGATCTGTCTTGCGGTGCTCGATCAGGCGGGAATAATGAACCGCCCACTCGCGCCAGCGCCGGTCGCCGGTATGGGCGTACAGAATCCACAACTGACCGCCCAAAAAACCCTCGCACCAGTTGGTCCAGCTTTCGCCCGTGTGTTTCCACCGCCCGCCCAGGGTGTACATCGGAAAATAATCCGGGTCGTGCGTGATCAGGCGTTCAAGCTGGCCCGCGGCGAAGTCCAGCGCAGCCGTATAGCGTTCGTGGGATGCTGGCGAGATGATCATGGCTGTCGGGGTGGCCTCGTGCTTTCTCGAACGATCAGGTCAGACATCAGCACCAGTTGGTGCAGTTCGGTGTCGGGATTCTGAATGAGGTCGATCAGGTACTTCACCGCCATCTCGTCCTGCTTGGAGAACTTAAACTCGACTGTGGTGAGGGGCGGTTCGGTGTAGGCGGCGATCTCGCCGTTATCGAAGCTGATCACCGATACATCATCGGGCACGCGCAGACCGTGTTCCCGCAGCGCGCGCATGACGCCGGGGGCCATGTTATCCGCGCCGACCAACAGCGCCGTGAACGGCTGCCCGCTCTCGATGACGCGCTGCGTCGCCAGATAGCCGCTGAGCATTGAGTAATCGCCAGGGAACGACGGCCCCGGCTCTAGACCGTGTTCGATCAACACATTGCGCCAGGTGGTAAAGCGCCAGTAGCCGTTTAGGAGATCGGGTTCCGGCGGGATGGCCCCGATCTGGCGGTGGCCCAGCGCGATCAGGTGCTCGGTCGCCAGGCGCGTGGCATATACCTGGTCGAAGCCGACCCAGGCCAGCTTCGACCCCGGTACGTAATCGCGGCGTACTAGGGGGATGCCCTTGCACATGGCTTTCAGTTCATCGTCTGGCAGGCGCAGGCGCGGCGCATACATCACCACGCCGTCCACCAAGCGGGCAGCGGCGCTATCCAACGCCTGGGGTAGGCTCTTGAGATCGGCTTCCGCGACCAACAGGCTGTAGCCGGCTTGTCGGGCCGTCCGCACCATGTTCTTGGTCGAATCAGCCAGCCGCCCGGCAACGGTGACATCGACGATGATCAGTTCCAGGATGTAGGAGCGGTTGGTGGTGAGCATCTGGGCGGCGCGGTTGGGGTGGTAATCTAACTCCTGCATCAGCCGCAGAATGCGCTTGCGTGTTTTCTCCGAGACACCGGGCTTGCCGTTGATCACCAGCGACACCGTCTGGTACGAGACGTCGGCGAGCCTGGCGATCTCACGGATGGTCGTGGGCTTCTTCTTCGTAATCACGGCATTCACCCGTTAACGCATCAACTTGACCGTTCACATCATAACACGGATTGAGAAGGGGGCAAAGGGGTAATTTACAGGTATTGACCAGGGTAAATTATCGGTATAAAATCAAATTGACCGGTCAAGTAAACGCGGTCGCCACTTCCAGTATCCCTATGCCGAAAGGATATTGCCAAGATGAAACAGCTTCGTTTTCAGCTCGTTCTGTTTTCTCTCGTGGCAGCGCTGCTGCTGTCTTTGGGCGGGGTTCCGGTAAGCACCGCCAGAGCGCAGGATGTCACCGTGCTGCCGGTGACATGGTGGGGATCGCAGACCCGGCATGACCGCACCATCCAGGTCATCGAGATGTACGAGGCTGAACACCCCAATGTGGACATCACCTACGAGTTCGCCAGCTTTAACGACTACTGGACACGCCTGAACACCCAGGCGGCGGGTGGGCAACTGGCGTGCGTCATGCAGCAGGACTATGCCTATCTGGCCGAATGGGCCAGCCGCGACCTGCTGCTGCCGCTGGACGAGTACTATGAAAGCGGCGCCATTGACGTGTCTAATGTGCCAGAGGCGCTGCTGGCCGGTGGGCAGGTGGGCGACCACTACTACGGCATCAGCCTGGGCACCAACTCGCAGGCATTCATCCTGGATGTGGATGCTTTCGAGCGCGCCGGCCTGGACCTGCCTTCGCCCGACTGGACGTGGACGGAGTTTGAGGAAACCGCGCTGGCACTGCACGACGCGCTGGGCATCTGGGCAATGGGCTATGGCCTGGAAGACGTTCAGATGTGGAAGTCCCTGCTGTTGGGCCTGGGGGAAATGCCGTTCGTGGACGGGCAACTCGGCTATGAGGACGATCAGCCGATCATCGACTACTACAACATGATCCTGCGTCTGCAGGCCGCCGGAGCCTACGCCACCCGCGCTGAACAGTTGGAATTCACCAGCATCGAGAACTCTCCCATCGTTACCGGCCTGGAAGCCATCCGCTATCAGTGGAGCAACCAGTTGTCGGCAGTCTGGAATGCCGCCGGCCCCGACCGCCACTTCCGGTTGTGGCATCTGCCACGTCCTGAGGGCGGGCAATCGGAAAACTATCTCAAGCCCTCGATGTTCTTCTCGATCACCGCTCAGTGCCCGACCCCCGACCTGGCCGCCGACTTCATCAACTACTTTACCAATTCCCTGGAAGCCAACGACGTGCTGCTGGCCGAGCGCGGCGTGCCGATCTCGACGGTCGTGCGCGAACATCTGCTGCCGTCTCTGGACCCGGCGCAGACCGAGGCGTTCGACTTCCTGGCGCGGGTCGAGCAGGACTTCAGCCCGATCTTCCCGCCGGACCCGCCGGGCTTCAGTGACTTCCTGAACAACGTGTACACGCCGCTGTTCATGGAACCGATCCTCTACGGGCAGATCACCCCTGAGGAAGGCGTGGTCATCCTGCGGACCGAAGGGAATGCCGTGCTGCAAGCAGCAGCAGGTAATTAATTCTGGTACACTCGTTGCGCGTGGGGCGCAGAGAAAACTGCCCCCACGCGCAGCCTGTCCACCTACAGCAGACACCGGAGGCTATCATGGGCCAGGCCGAGGCCGGTATCCCGATTACTGACCTGAGCAAAACACCAGATGTCCGCCCCGGCGCGCGGACACGCCTCAAAACCAGAGACTTCAAGCGAAACGATCTGGCAGGTTATCTTTTCATTTCCCCCTGGATCATCGGTTTTTTTCTGTTCTCCCTGATCCCTATCGGCATATCGCTCTGGCTAGCCTTCACCGACTACGACATTCTGGGCGATTGGCGCTACGTCGGGCTGCAAAACTTTCAGCAGATGTTTTTCAGCGACGTTCGCTACGGGCGTTCGATTAAAGCAACGTTTGAATACGTCTTCGTCTCGGTGCCGCTGCGCCTGATCTTTGCGCTGATCGTGGCGATGTTGCTCAACACCAAGCGACGCGGGGTGTATTGGTATCGCGCCGCCTACTACATCCCCTCGGTTATCGGTGGCAGCGTCGCCGTTGCAGTCATGTGGCGCCAGATTTTCGGCAGGCAGGGCGTCGTCAACGCGGTGATGGCAATGCTGGGCCTGAATACCGTCAACTGGCTGGGCAACCCCGACACAGCCATCTGGACGCTGATCTTGCTGGCGGTATGGCAGTTCGGGTCGCCGATGCTGGTGTTTCTGGCCGGGCTGCGCCAGATTCCACAGGAGCTTTACGAGGCCGCCTCGATTGACGGCGGGAGCAGTTGGCAGCAGTTCTTCCGCATCACCCTACCTTTGCTGACGCCGGTTATCTTCTTTAACCTGGTCATGCAGACCATCGGCAGCTTCAAGGCGTTTACCCAGGCCTTTATCATTACCGGCGGCACGGGCGCGCCGCTAGACACCACCCTGTTCTATTCGCTGTATCTCTATAACCGCGCGTTCGTCACCTACCAGATGGGCTACGCGGCAGCGATGGCCTGGGTGATGCTGGGCATCATCGCCGCCCTGACGGCCATCAACTTCAAGCTGTCCTCGCTCTGGGTCTACTACGAAACCGACGTGAGGTGAGGCGATGCAGAACGTCGAATCGCTCCGGCAGCCGAGTGCACAACTCCAGATTCAAAAGCGCAACCGGAAGATGGCCCAGACGGTGCTGTATCACCTGACCGTCGGCCTGGTCGGGCTGCTGATGCTCTACCCGGTGCTGTGGCTGGTCGCCAGTTCGTTCAAAGCGCCAGACGAAATTTGGACGCAGGTTAACTCGTTGATCCCGTCGCAACTGCGCATCGAAAATTACGTTACCGGGTGGGCAGGCTTTGGTGGGTTCTCCTTTGCCGTGTTCTTCCAGAACTCGTTCATCTATGCCGGCCTGGGAACGCTGTTTGTCGTCGCCTCTTCGACTGTCGTCGCCTATGGTTTCGGACGGGTCAGGTTTCGCGGTAGGACGTTCTGGTTCACGCTGATGATGCTGACGCTGATGCTGCCGGGGCAGGTGCTCATCATCCCGCAGTACATCATCTTCAGCCGTCTGAACTGGATCAACACCTTCTGGCCGCTGCTACTGCCGCGCCTGGGCGGGGATGTGTTCTTTATCTTCATGATCATCCAGTTCATTCGCGGCATTCCGATGGACCTGGATGAAGCGGCCATGATCGACGGCGCGGGGCAGCGCGAGATTTTCTTGCACGTGATTCTGCCGCAACTCAAGCCGGCCATCATCACCGCCGCGATCTTCTCCTTTTACTGGACCTGGGAAGACTTCCTCGGCCCCCTGATCTACCTGACCAAGCCCGAACTCTACACCGTCTCGGTGGCGCTGCGGAATTTCTCCGATCCCAATACCGTGACCAACTGGGGCGCCATCTTTGCCATGCTCTGCCTGTCGCTCGTCCCGGTCTTTGTGATCTTCGCCTTCTTCCAACGCTACATTGTCGAAGGGATCGCCACGACGGGTCTCAAGGGCTAACCGCAGCGGATATGCACGAGCGGCACCAGTATGACGATTTGTGGGAACAACTGGATCGTTGGGGAACGTTTATCTTGGCGAATCTGCTGTGGGTCGTCCTGGCGTTTCCCCTGATTACGCTGCCCGCCGCCACGGCGGGCCTGTTCGCCATCATGTCGCGCCGGGCGCGTGGTCAGCAGCCGGAGCTGTTCCGCGTCTTCTTCGGCGCAATGCGCCGATACGGGTGGAAAGCTCTGGCGCTGGCCTTGGCGGATGTGCTGCTGTTCGGCCTGATCGCCCTCAACCTGCGCCTGTTCCCGCTGATGAACATCACCGATCCGCTGGCCTGGATGTCTGGCAGTGTCACCCTGGCAGCAGGATTGGTGTTATTGCTGACGAACCTGTATGTGTGGCCGCTGCTGATCCTGTTCGACCTGCCGCTGCGCTCCCTGGTAGCGATGGCATTGAAGCTGGTGTTTGCTCACCCGCTCGAATCGCTGGGTGTGCTGGCGGCAGCGTTGGCCCCGCTGCTGATCAGCGTGCTGCTGCCGAGAGCAGTGTTCCTCTTCGTGACGGTCGCGCTATGCGCGTATATCATTTGCTGGGGAACGTGGCGCGTCATTCGCCCGCATCTCTCGGAAGATGAGCTTCGGGCGCTGGAAATCCAACAGCGCCTATAGAAAGGTCCATTGTGACATCCAAGAAACGTTATGCCCTAGTCGGAACCGGTTCGCGCGCCGGCATGTATGTCGAGGCCCTCACGAGCACATACCGCGACAACACCGAGTTGGTCGCGCTGTGCGATCTCAGCCAGACGCGCATGGACTGGTACAATCGGCAAATTGTCGCACAAACCGGCCTCCCTCCGCGTCCGACCTATCGCGCGGCGCAGTTCGCGCAGATGATCACCGACCACAGGCCGGATGTGGTGATCGTCACGACGATGGATTGCACCCATCATGAGTACATCACCCAGGCGATGGACCTGGGCTGCGACGTGATTACCGAAAAGCCGATGACCACCGACCTGCCCCGGATGCAGGCCATCTTCGATGCCATTGCGCGCACGGGGCGCTCGCTGCGCGTGACCTTCAACTACCGCTATTCACCCGCCTACACCCGCTTCCGCGAGGTCATCATGCAGGGACGCATCGGGCGGCCCCTGGCGGTCGATTTCTCCTGGCTGCTGGATACCAGTCACGGCGCAGACTACTTTCGGCGCTGGCACCGCGAAAAACAGAACAGCGGCGGGCTGCTGGTGCACAAGGCCACCCATCACTTCGACCTGGTGAACTGGTGGATCGATTCTTACCCGCACAGCGTCTTTGCAATGGGCGATCTGCTGTTCTACGGGCGCCAGAACGCCGAAGCGCGCGGCGAGCATTATCCCTACGCGCGTTATACGGGCGTTCCCGAAGCGGCCAATGACCCCTTCGCCCTGTTCCTGGACCAGAAGGACGCCTTTCGCGGCCTGTACCTCGCCGCCGAGGCGGAGACCGGCTACATCCGTGACCGCAATGTGTTCGGCGAGCCGATCAGTATCGAAGATACCATGGCCGTCACGGCGCGCTACCGCAACGGGGCGATCCTGTCGTACTGTCTGATCGCCTATTCGCCCTGGGAAGGGCTGCGCATCGCGGTCACAGGCGACCGGGGGCGCGTCGAGATGGAGGTGGTGGAGAACATCAATCATCTGCTGGGCGACGGGCAGGCCAACAGCGTCGGGGCCAGCAAAGGCGCCTTCAAACATGCCCATATCCGCCTGTATCCGATGTTCGGCACGCCCGAAGACATCCCCGTTCCGACGGGCGAAGGCGGGCACGGCGGGGCAGACCCGGTGATGCTGGCGCAGTTGTTCGCCCCGGACCCGCCGCCGGACCCCTTCCACCGGGCCGCATCGCACATCGATGGAGCGGCGTCGGTGCTGGTGGGCATCGCTGCCAACGAGTCGATCCGCACCGGCCAGATGATGCGCATCGCGGACCTGTTCCCGCTGCCCGAACGGTCCGCCACCCGATAGGGCCTTATAGACGAACCTTCTCTACGGTCCAGCTTTACTCCCCCTCTCCCTCAGGGAGAGGGGGTTGGGAGGGGAGGGCCGTCGCCGCCTCCGCAGACCCTACGGCGTCCGCGACCAGCGGCAACCGCACGACGAAGGTGCTGCCGTGCCCCGGCACACCGTCGCTGAAGGCGCCGATCTCGCCGCCGTGCGCCTGGATAATCGAGCGCGCTATCGCCAGGCCCAGGCCCGTCCCGCCGGTCTCGCGGCTGCGTGTCCCATCGACCCGATAGAAGCGGTCGAACAGATAGGCCAGGTGCTCCGGCGGGATACCTCTGCCGGAGTCCTGGACTTCCAGGCGCAGCCAGCCGGCCTCGACCTGCATCCGCACGGCGATGGTTCCGCCCTCCGGCGTGTAGCGCAGTGCGTTGTCTAGCAGGTTGTGCATCACCTGGCTCATGCGCGGCGCGTCAAGCCTGACCGGCGGCAGAGCGGCAGGAATAGCCGCGCTCAGGGTGATCCCTTTGCTGCTGGCTGCCGGGCGAAAGGCTTCGATCTGATCGACCACCAGGCGGGCCATATCTACAGGCTGTGGGTCCAGTGTCAGCAGGCCGGCGTCTGCCTGGGAAAGCAGACGCAGGTCTTCGACCAGGCGAGCCAGCAGGCGCGTCTGATCGTACAGGCGTGCGATCTCGGCCTTGTCCAGGGGATATACGTCGTCCAGAATGGCCTGTAAATTGCCCTGCAAGACCGACAGCGGCGTGCGCAGTTCGTGCGCCACATCCGCCACCAGGTTGCGCCGTTGCTTTTCGGCCTCTTCGAGCTTGCCAGCCATGTCGTTAAACGCCTGAGCGACCGCGACGACCTCCTGGCTGCCCTCGATCTTGACCCGCTGGGCCAACTGCCCGGCCCCAATAGCGCGCGCTGCCGCCGCCAGCCGGTCCAGCGGCGCGCTCAGGTCGCGGCTGACCACAACCCCGACCAGGATGCCGATCACGCTGCCCACCGCGATCACCAGGAGCAGGCTCTGGCTGATGCCGCGCAGCGCCCCTTCTTGCAGCCGGGCGACGCCCGCCGCGCCGCGTGAAAACCCGGCGTAACCTACCAGCACGCCGTTGTCGATGATCGGGATGTGGCCTTCCCGTCGCAGGGGGTCCAGATCCGCCGGATCGGGATTCCCATAGACGACCCTGCCCTCTGTGTCAAGGATGAACAGCACGTCGGCCAGCGGGTTGAACGGTTCTTCCTCAAATGCCTCGACGATGCCCTCCCAGGATTGCTGGCGGTGGTAAAACGCCGCCAGCTGGCCGATCATGCCGCCGGGCTGGTTGAGGTAATTTTCGACGTTCGAGCGCACGGTCGGCGGCGCAAATAGCACCAGGCTGATCACGCCGACGACCGCAAAAGCCGCCAGCGTCACCGCAGTGAAAGCCAGACTCAACTGCACCCACAACTGCCTGAGCAGAGTCTTCATCCGTTCGCCGGTCCTACCAGGCGATAGCCCACTCCATACACGGTCTGGATGTACACCGGGTTGTTGTGATCGGGTTCGATCTTCTTGCGCAGGTTCTTGATGTGGCTGTCGAGCGTGCGCTCCAGCCCCTCATAGTCGTAGCCCAGAGCCACCTCGACCAGTTCGGCGCGCGAAAAGGCATAGCCCGGACTGCGCATCATCGCTTGAAGCAGGCTGAACTCGGTGGGCGTCAGGTTTACCGGCTTCCCGTCGAGCAGCACTTCGCGCCGGGCATTATCCAGCAGCAGCGCGCCGCACTGAAGCACCTCGTGCCCACCGTTTCCGGCGGCAGTCCCACGCCGCCGCAGCACCGAACGGACGCGGGCCACCACCTCACGCGGGTTAAAAGGCTTGGCGATGTAATCGTCTGCCCCCAGTTCCAGGCCCACGATCTTGTCGGTGTCCTCGACGCGCGCCGTGAGCATGATGATGTAGGTGTCCTTGAGCGCGCTGTCGCCGCGCACAATGCGGGTGATGTCCCAGCCGTCGCGGTCGGGCAACATCAGGTCCAGCACGATCAGCGCCGGGCGATCATGGCGCAAGATGTGCAGTGCCGTCTCGCCGTTCGGGGCCGTCAGAACACGGAAACCCGCCTGCTCCAGATAGGCCCGCACCAGCCGCACGATCTCCGGATCGTCATCCACCACCAATACACGGCAGTTCGGTTCATTCATGTTCCTTTCCCCCTTACTCCACTCCGGTAGGGTACGCCAGGGGCGGCGAACCGACTCACGCGCGCTGGTCGATTCGCCGCCCGTCTTAGGCGGCTACCGACGCGGAGGGCCGAACGTGGAAGCCGACGGCGCGGCGTCCGCCGACACGCGCCGGCCCCAGATGCTTCCCTCGGCCAGGACGTTGCCGTTTTTGTCCAGCGCCGTCACCTCGATCCAGTAGCCCCAGCCCAGCGACCGCGCGGGCATCTCGCTGGTCGGGACATCCATTGACGTGGCGGTGGTGCGGTAGCTGGCCGTGTAGGTCACTTCCGCCTGATCGGAATAGACCTCAACCCGGTAGGACTCCGCGCCGCTGACGGCCTGCCAGACCAGGTGCACCCGGTCCGACGGCAGGTCCAGGCCGCTGGCCGGCTCGGTGATGATCACCTCGTCCGGCGTGTCGGTCGTCTCCGCCGTATCCACGTTGACGCCGTGCAGGCTTTCCCACAGGGCGAACAGGTCATCGATCTCGCCTGCCGGGCCGGGCGGCGCGCCGTTCGCCGGGGGCGGCGTCAGGCCGCCCCACACCGGCAGGTCCGCCAGCGAACCGGCGTCCACCGTCACATATTCCAGGGAAACCCAGCCCAGCACATCGTCGTAAACGACCGAAACCCACAATCCGTCGGCGCTGATGGCAAGGCCCGTAAGCTGTGTGCCATAGGGGATCACCGCCAGGCGAGGGCTACGAGCAGCCGGCATGGCCCGCAGGTTGACGTTGTCGATTGTCGTGATGGTAACACTGTTTGTCTGCGCCAGCACCGGCGACACGGCCAACAGCGCCAGCAGCAGCACGATGATTGCCAGCACGCCGTTCCGACGGCGAATAAGCTGTCCCATGTTCATTTGCTCCTGTTTCATGGTACGTCCACCTCCACATTCAAGCGATCTGACCGGCCCCGGTCAGGATGAGAACACGTAGTCCGACACGGCCAGCATGTTCAGCGAACCGCTGCTGACCGCCGCGTAGTCCAGCAGCACCCAGCCGAAGTGCCCCCGATAGTAGACCACCACCCAGTTCAGGTCGGGGCTGATGGCAAAGGCGGCAACTTCGGCAGCATAGGGCACCACATCGATCACGTCGCTGTCTAGGGTTGGGGCGGTGCGCAGGTTCACGTTGTAGCCCATGTCGAGGATGACCGTCTGCCCGCGCAAGGGGTCAGGCAGCCAGGACGAAAGGGGCTGTACGCCGCTCGCACTGGCGACAGTCTGCCCTTCACCCTCGAAGCGCCACACCACCGAGTCCGCCGCGCACCCGCTGGCACACACACCGTCCAGGTAGCGCGCCGCCTCGACGACGGCCTGTGTCTGGCCGTCGGACAGGCCGACGATCACCACGCTGCGGCTCAGTTCTGCGCCGCCGTTATCTGCCGGGTCGTACACACCCTGGACGCCCACGAAGCTGGACTGTTCCAACAGCCATGCCTTGATGTCTTCTGTCTCCGGCCCGACCGCGCGCAACGCCTGGGCCACCAGGTACACGGCGTCGTAGTAGGCGGCGCTCTGCGCGGTGGGAAGCTCGCCATAGCGCGCCTGATAGCGCGCGACAAACCCCGCGCTTGTCCCATCCCCGACCACCGGCCACCAGCTCGCCGCGCCGAGCAGTTCGATGCCCGCCGGGACGGTCACAGTCGCCGCCAGGCTTGGCGTCGGATAGCCGTAGATCACCACCCCGCTCCACCCGGCAGCGCCGAGTTCGTCCAGCAGGCCGACGAGCACCGGTTGGGCACTCCACACTAGCACGGCTTCGGCTTCGCTGTCGATTACCCGCGTGGCCATCCGGGCGTAGTCGCTGTCGCCGGCGTTGTGTTGCAAGTCGAGCACCAGGTCGGCGTCGTCGATCTCGTCGAAGGCGTCCCAGATGGCCTGTTCGGCCTCGTTGCCGTAGTTGGCGCGTACCGTCACCGCCGCCACGCGCGTGAAGCCGCGCTCGTCCACCAGGTAGTTCACCGCCGCCTGAGCCTGAGCGCCGTCGCCAGCGCGCAGTTGGAGGATGTTTTCATCGCCTGTGAACAGGTCTGAGGGAAGGCCGGTCGCCGTGACCAGTTGAAGCACGCCCGCCTGGGCAGGCAGGTTAGCGTTGTCCGTCACCTGGGCGTTGGAATCCGGCCCCAGGATGATGCGCGCGCCGTCTTCCAGAGCGTCGTTGAAAGCCGTCGCTGCGCCGGATACGGTGGTGGCGTTGTAGACGCCCAGCCGCAGGTTATAGGCCGCGCCGTCGGCCCCCATCACGCCGCCCAGCAAGTCGATCTCGCGGATCGCCAGTTCAGCTCCCTGCTGGGCGTCGTCGCCGGCGTCGGCATTCACGCCGCTGAGGGTCGTGATCAGCGCGATGTTGAACGGCTGGGCGGAGTCTGCGTCTTCTTCGTCCAGCGGCGGCAGGTTGAGGTCCGAGCAGGACAGGCAGACGCCGCCCGTATAGTACGCCAGGTCGGCGTAGCCGCCGTCTGGCCGCACGGCCACCAACCGCAAGGCATCGGTCGCCCCGCCAGAGTACGCGCCCTGTACGCCCAGATAGTCCGTATCCGCCAGGGCGTCGGCGATCTCGGACACGTCGTCCCCGGCAGTCCGAACGGCCTCGGCCAGCAGGTAGACGGCGTCGTAACAGGCGGCGGCAGAGTCGGCAGGCAGGTCGCCGTCCCAGCGCGCGGCGTAGTCTTCTACAAACTGCTGGCTATCGGCGTCGTAAGCCGCCGGAGACCAGGGCGTCAGGCCGATCAGTTCGTCTGCCAGTGCCAGGTCAGAGTCTGCCAGCGTCTCGTCCAGCCCAACGTAGATGATCGGACCGCGCCAGCCCGCCTCGTCCAGCGCGTCCAACAGCAACGCGCCCTGAGCGTCGAGCATCCAGACGAACAGCGCGTCGGCGTCGGCGTCGGCGATGTCTTGCGCCTCGCCGGAAAGGTCGTCGGCGTCCGCCGCGTGGGTGATCGACAGGGCGAGATTGTCCTCACCGGCGAACCCGGCGAAGAGGTCCGCGCCGTTCTGGGCGGCTTCGGTATCCACCGCGACGACGGCGATATTGGAGAAGTGGCGCTCCTCAACCAGGTAATCCGCCGCCGCCTGCACCCAGGCTTCCTCATCGGACGCGAGCCGGAACACGTTCGTTTCATCGGCCAGGTCGCCCATATCCGTCACCAGCAGGGGAATGTCCGGCGTCCCCACTGCGTCCAGGATGGCCTCCAGGTAGCGCGGCTGCTGCGGACCAATCACGGCCACCGCGCCGTCGATCAGCGCATCGGTGTAGGCTTCGACGGCCTCCTCGGCGCTGTCGGCAGGGTAGAACACCACCTCGAAGCGATAGCGAACGTTCGCATCGCTGATCACGCCGTAGTCGTCCGACGTGTTGATCTGCTCGGCAGCCAATACCGCCGCCTGATAGAGATTGCGGTCCAGCGCCGCCCGCGCGCCCGCAGACGCGCCGAGGTAGCCGACGGTCAGGACGGTGGCATTGCCCTGCGCCAGCGCCGCCAGCGGCATCCCCGCCAGCAGCGCCAGGATGAGCGCGACGGCGGCGAGACTTCCTTTTACGACTTTTGCCTTCATGCTTGATTTCTCCGTTTTCATTCCACGTTGACCACTTCGCCAGCTATTCGTAACGCAGGGCTTCAATCGGATGGAGCGAGGCGGCCCGGTTGGCCGGATAGACGCCGAAGAAGATGCCCACCGCGACCGAGAACCCCAGGCCGAGCAGGATCGCCTCCGGCACGATGACGGCGTTTAGCAGGCCGCTGTTGTTCACGAGCACGGCCACGCCTACTCCGGCCAGTACGCCGAACACGCCGCCCATCGTGCTCAGGACGACGGTTTCGATGAGAAACTGCTGCAAAATCTGGAAGCGGCGTGCGCCGAGCGCCTTGCGCAGCCCGATCTCTTTGGTGCGCTCGGTCACGGACACCAGCGAGATGTTCATGATGCCGATCCCGCCGACCAGCAGCGAAACGCTGGCAATCGCCCCCAGCATGGCCGTCAGCGTGCCGCTCACTTCCGAGAACGTCTCCAAAAGCTGCTGCTGGTTCGCCACGTTGAAGTCGTTGTCCTCGTCGATGTCTAGGTCGTGACGGGCGCGCAGCAGGTCTTCCACCTCGCTGATGATCAGGGAAACCTGGTCGCTGCGCTCGGCAGACAGCGTGATGGAACTCACCAGGTAGTCCGTGCCCACGACGGCGCGGCCACTGAACAGGTAGCGGTAGCCGGTGGTCAGCGGCACGATCACCTGGTCGTTGGCGTCGCCGCCGAAGCCGCTATCCTGCTCGGCCAGCACACCGATGACCTCGTAGGTCCGCCCGCCGATGCGCACGTCGCTGCCCAACGGGTCCAGGTTGGCGAACAGCTCCTCGACGACCGTCGATCCCAGCACCACGACGCGGTCTTTGGAGTCGTACTCGTCCGCCGTAAAGAAACGCCCCGACTCGATCTCGACATTGCGCACAGTGACATAGTCCGGCGACGTGCCGATAACCTGTACGTCGTAGCTGGCGTCGTTGGCGGTCGCGGTCGCGTTGGAGCCATACTGCGGCGCGACCCCCGCCAGCCCGGAAACCGACTCCTGGATCGCCTGGGCGTCTTCCAGCGTGAGGCGCGAGTAGAAGCCCATCGAGGAGACCGAGATCAGGTTCGTCCCGATCCCCTCGATCTGGCTGGTGATGTCCGCCGTCGCGCCCTGGCCCACCGAGAGCAGCGCCACGACCGACATCACGCCGATCACGATGCCGAGCATGGTCAGCGCCGAGCGTAGCTTGTTCGCCAGCAGAGCGTCGAAAGCGACGGCGATGTTCTGGCCGAGGCTGACGCCGCCCATCCGCCGCACCGGGCGTTGGACGAGCGCGGTGCCGTTCAGTGTGCTCTTGAAGACCGGGCGTTTGATCAACGCCTGGACGAACAGCCCTGCCGTACCCAGCAGCGCGATCCAGAAGCCGGGCGAGACCAGCGCCAGCAGATCGGTGGACGCGGCGCGGTTCTGCACGCCCACGAAGTAGGCGAAGTGCAACGCCGCCGCCAGCCCGCACACCAGGATCAGCAGGCCCACCGTCTCGTTCTGCCGGGCGTCTACCCAACTCCACACCGCTGCCCCGGCGGCCACCACCGCCGCCCCGATCAGCAGACCCATCACCCAGGCCGGGGTCTGCACGGCGGCGCTCGACGCGCCGGACAGGGCAGCCAGGGCGCTCATATCAGGGAAGGCAGTTGCACTGCCATCGGTGGGAAACTGCCTGGCGGCAGTCGTGGGGTTTTGGGCGAACTGCGCCGGGAACGACGCCCCCGTCGGCAGTTCGATGCCCTGCGCTGCCAACTGGCTCCGCACCAGGGCGGCCTGGCTTACCCAGGGCGACAGGAACAGGACAGCTACCAGGATCAGCGCCGCCGAAACCAGCGTCAGCGCGTTTGCAGCGTAGGGCTGCGCCCGCCGTAGGATAGAGACTTGTGCAGTCATGGCCTGACCTCCTCGCCGACCGACGCTATCGCTTGTGCCGCTTCCGGCGTAGCCGCCGGGCCGCCGCCGTTCGGACGCGATTTCCATTCGTCGGAGACAATCACTCCGTCGCGCAGGGCGATCACCCGTTGCGTCTGGGCCGCGATGTCCGGATCGTGCGTGACAATGATCAGCGTGATGCCCTTTTCCTCGTGCAGCTTCCAGAACAGCGCCATGATCTCCTCGCCGGTCTTCGAGTCGAGGTTGCCGGTCGGCTCGTCGGCCAGGATGATGGCCGGTTCGTTGACCAGTGCGCGCGCCAGGGCGACCCGCTGCTGCTGCCCGCCGGAAAGCTCAAGCGGTTTGTGGTCCATGCGGTCGCCCAGGCCGACCAGTTCCAGCACGCGCCTGGCCCGCTCATGCCGCTCTCTGGCTGGCACCCCCGCATAGACCAGCGGCAGGGCCACGTTCGCCAGCGCCGAACTGCGCGCCAGCAGATTGAACTGCTGGAAGACAAAGCCGATGCGCCAGTTGCGGATCACCGCCAGGTCGTCGTCGCGCATCTCGCCGATCTCGTAGCCGTCCAGCTTATAGCTGCCGCTGGTAGGCTGGTCCAGCGCGCCGAGGATGGACATCAGCGTGCTCTTGCCCGACCCCGACGGGCCGGTGATGGCAACCATCTGGCCCTCGTCGATCTTGAAAGACACCCCGCGCAGCGCGTGCACCTCGGTCTCGCCCATCCGGTAGACTTTGCGCAGATCGGTCGCTTCGATGATGGTTCGCCCGCTCATCACTGCCCTCCCGGACCCGCCGGAGGCGCGCCGCCAGGCATTCCACCGCCGGTCAGCAGGCCCATGCCGCCGCCAGGCCGGAGGCCAGACGAGGACGCGCTGCTATCGGAGGTGACGGGAATATAGACCACCTGGCCCGCCGTCACGTCGCCGGTAATGACCGTCATGCCCGACCGGGTGATGCCGCTCGTGACCGCGACGCGCGTCTGGCCGCCGCTGCCGTCATCGACCAGCAGATATTCTCCCTGGTCGTCGCGCTGGATGGCGCTGGTCGGCACAACCAGCACGTTTTCCTGCATACTGACGACGATCTCGACATCCGCCGTCATGCCCAGCCGGATCGCCGGCGATTCGACGCTGGTCGATGTCTGGGCAGCCGTCTGATCCGCCGCAGCCTGCCCCGTCGCGGCAGGCGCCTGTCCCTGCGGACCAGCCCCAAACCGGGCCAATACTTCGGCCAGCGCCTGAGGGCCGCCGTTCTCCTGAATCTGCGTGATGACGTCTTCGGTAATCCCGGCGTCGCGCAGCAGGGCGTAGAACTCATCCTCGCCGCCCTCGCGGGCCAGCATGGCGGTCAGCGCCTCGACACCGCCGTTCTGCATCAGCACCGGCATGATCTGCCGCAGATAAGTCATGCCGCCGGCCCCGGCGGGCATCGCCGGAGGGACCGCTGCCTGGGTATCCGTCGCTGCGCCGCTCCCGGCGGACGCCGCCGCGTTCGCCTGCGCCGGGACGAAGCCGCCGCCGGACGCCGCAGCGGTTGCGGCAGCTTCGGGCTGCACCGATGTTGAAGAAGACGTCGCGGCAACCGGCGCCGTATCCAGGTCCACGCGGACGGTGTACGTCACCAGGCCCTGGCTTTGCGTACCAGCGGGGGAGATGCGCCTGACCACACCGTTCACGGTGGTGTCCTCGAACGCTTCCAGTGTGATTTGGACCGTCTGCCCCTCCGCCACCTGGACCACGTCCAGTTCGTCCACGCTGACGTCCACATGCAGGCGGCTGGTATCGGCGATAACCATCGCGGTCGTCGCTGCGTTCACTGCCTGGCCGTTCACGATGTTCACTTCGGTAATCACGCCGTCGAACGGCGCGGTGATCGTGGCGTCG
>CAZGXI010000047.1:0-31067 GCA_964529715.1 uncultured Anaerolineae bacterium
CGACCAGGGCGATCTCCAGGTCGGAACTGAGCGCCAGCGCCGCACCGGGCAGGAGCGGTTCCAGCACAGCACGCAGTTGAACTGCGTGCCTGCTGCCGGGCGCGCCCGCCAGCCCGATGCCCAGGGCGGCCACATCGCCCGCCGAAATGCCAGCCGAGTCCAGCGCCGCCCGGATGACCTCTTGCAGCACCTGAGCCGTTGTCTCCCACCCGGCAGCGGAAGGGTTGCCGCCGGGGCCTTCGGCCTGCCCATGCAGGCGCAGGGCGGCATCGACAACAGCCGCGCGTGTGCGCGTCCCCCCGCCGTCGATGCCGATAACCAGCGCCGTGTTCTTCACTTTGCTTGCCCTTTCACGGGTGCGAATTGTAGCGTCGGCTTGAAGCGGACGCTACCGTCTGCACCGAAGTACTCCCGGCGCGAACAATGTGGGAAACCGGCAGCGGTCTCCCACAAAATCCGGGCGTCTTTGTGGGCGTAGGACAGAAGGGTGGATTCCAGTGGTTGACAGCCCTGCGCGCTTGTTGACAGCGTCGGATAATGCTCCTATACTTCCCATCATCACACAGTGAGGTCTCATTCAGGCGAGAATTCCCCCTCCCTGCCTTAGTGAGGAGGCTACAGAATGCAAGGCAACGGCGGCGGCTTTCGGCTCGTTGTTCGCCGGGGTCCACAGCCCAACCAGGTATACGAATTGAACAAGGACGTGGTGGCGTTGGGGCGCGACATTACCAACGACATTGTGATCAACGACCCCGAAGTCAGCCGCCACCACTGCCGCATTGTGCGCGGCCCCGGCGGCTATACCCTGGAAGACTTGGGTTCGACCAACGGCTCGTTCGTCAACGGTCAGCGTCTGACCGGCGCACGACCGCTGATCAATGGCGATATGATCGGCCTGGGCGAAACGGTCACATTAGGTTATGAAGGGGGGGCCATCCAGACCCCGTCGGCGGGTTTCGCGCAGCAGCAAACCCTGATCGGCTCGACTGCCCAGCCGCAGTCCTATCCTCCCACGCCGACCGCCGCGCCGGGAGGCTATCCGCCGCCGTCCCAGCCGCAGCCCTACGGCGCACCGCAAGCACAACCCTATGGCGCCCAACAGCCGCAGCCCTATGGCCCACCGCAGGTACAGCCTTACGGTACACCGCAGCCGGGCCAGCCGTACTATGCGCAGGACCCGGCTTACTATGGGGCCGACTACCTGGAAGAGCCGCGTGCCAGCAATGCGGGCCGCTGGATCGCTATCGGCTGTGGCTTTCTGGTGGTGCTGTGCATTGCGGTGGCGGCCATCGGCCTGTTTATCATCGACGCGCAGGACCAGTGGTGCCGCGTACTGCCCTTTGTTGCCGAGATGTTTGGGCGCGATTGCTCCCCGGGCGCGCTGTTGCCGATGCTGATCGGGCTGCTGTAAAACCCTCCTAATCTGTTTACCTAACATACAGCGCCGGACGAACTCCGGCGCTGTCTTTTACACGACCCGGATGAGCGGTTTTGCTCATCCGGGCACGATGAACGACACCTCATACGGCGGCTGAACATAGTTCCCATCCGGGCCGACGATAATCAAGCGCAGGAAGTACTGCCCCGGCTGTAGCCCGGCGGCATAGAGCGTTTCTAACTGCCCGTTGATGACCGGCTGGTTCTGCACCAGCCCCAACGTGACCCAGTCCGGGAACTGCGGCCCGCGAATCTCGAACTTGTAAACCTGGCCCTGGTCCGGCAGGATAGCCGCCGTGCCCATGATCGGGATGTTGTCGCGCACTTCCTGTCCTGGTGCGGGGGAGCTGATGAAGGCCGTGATCACCGCCAGCCCGCTGCCGCCCTGACTCTGGGTTGCGCCGGTGAGCATTTCGCCGGTGCAGGCAATGTTCGGCAGGAAGGGGATGTTGCGCGCCCTGGCATATTGGGCTGCATAAACGGCATCTTCGGCTACCGGCGGCGGAGCCAGGAACAGGAGCGCCTGCGCGCCCGGAATCTGGGAGGCGACCTCCTGCGGGATCAGACAATAGCGCGGGATGGGCGGCGTCGGCGCCCCGGCCTCGACGGGGATGGTCTGCGCGACGGCCTGGGCTACCGGCTCCGGCAGCGGCATGACCAATGTCTGGATAATGCCGCGCTCGATCTCGGTGTACTGCGGCCCGTTTGCCGCCGGATCAACGGTCAACAGCGGTGGCGCGAGCGGCGTTTGGGATGGCACCAGGTTGCCTGCCCCATCGGGCACCAGCGGCGGGCCGTCGAAAACCCATTCCTGGCGCGTGGATGTGCAGGCGGCAGCCGGGTCTTGCAGGCTGCTGATCTGGCAGATTTCCTGGCGGCTCATGCCTGGTGGCGGGGTCAGGGCGTCGGACGCCAGCACGCCGTCCTGGGCCAGCACGGCCAACAGGTCAGGGTCGTGGTAGATCGCCAGCAGCAGATCGTGCCAGATCGGGGCCGCCCCGGTGAGGCCGCTGGTGTTGACCATCGCGCTGTTATCGCTGTTGCCTGCCCACACGCCGATGGCGACATTGTGCGTGAAGCCCACTGTCCAGTTATCGCGCGTGTTGTTGGTGGTGCCGGTCTTGACGCTGCTCACGATGTCCCCAGTGTTGAGTGGGCTGTTGGCGCCCATTGCCGGCGTGCGCGCGGCGTTATCTGCCAGGATGTCGCTGATGGTAAAGGCGATGCGCGGGTCAAGCACCTGTGTGCCGTAGGCCAGGGCGTTGACGGTCCGTTGGGTGCCCTGACCGCGTGGGCAGGCGTTCTCGTACTGGTAGATAATGTTGTCGTCGGCGTCCAACACACACAGGATCGCGGTGGTGGGAACGAGCGCGCCGTTGTTGGCAAAGACACTGTAGGCGCGGGTGAGTTCCAACAGCGTGACTTCGCCGCCGCCCAGCGTCAGGGAGAGGCCGTAGCGTTCTGCGTCTGTGCCCAAACTCTCCACGCCGAAACGCTGCATCAGGTTCAGCAGATAATCCACGCCCACCTGGCGGAGCGTCTGCACAGCGGGCACGTTGTAGCTGTTCGCCAGGGCGTCGCGCACGCGCACCGGGCCGTGATAGGTGTCGTCGTAGTTGACCGGGATATACATCTCCTGGCCGGGGATGCCGATGTGCGTTTCGGTGTCCCAGATGATGTTTGCTGCTGTCCAACCCTGCTCCATCGCGGCGGAATAGGTGAAGGGCTTCATCGTGCTGCCGGGCTGACGCGGCGCGGTGACGACGTTCACCCGTCCGTCGATGCTGTCATCCCAGTAATCTACGCTGCCGACCATCGCCAGGATTTCCCCGGTCAGCGGGCGTGTGACCACGACGGCGGCGTTCGTCAGGTGGTGGGCGTCGCGCAGGGCAGCCACCTGCTGCCGCGCGATCTCTTCTGCCAGGTCTTGATAACGCAGGTCGATGGTGGTGTATACCTGCAAACCGCCGGTGGTAATCGTCTCCGGCGGGTAGCCAAGTGCGGCCATCAGGGCTTCCAGTTCGCCGCGCGCGAAGACGGTGAAATGCGGTGCGACCAACGGCACATCTGGGTTGGCGTAGGAGAGTGGCTCACCATAGGCAGCACGCGCCTGTTCCGGGGTGATGTAGCCCTCTTCCAGCATCAGGTCGATCACCAGCCGCCGCCGCGCCAGGACCGCCTCTTGCACTGCGGGGTCGGGGTCAAGCGGGTCGAGATCTGCCGGGGCTTGAGGCAGCCCTGCCAGCAGCGCGGCCTCGCCGAGCGTCAGTTCGGCGGCGGGTTTGCCGAAGATCGTCTGGCTGGCCGCCTCGATGCCGTAGGCCAAGTTGCCGTAGTAAATCTCGTTGAGGTACAGCTCCAGGATGTCGTCCTTACTCATGCGCGTGGTGAGGATCATCGCCAGCAGCACTTCCTCGATCTTGCGCTGAAGGCTAGGGGTGGTGCGGTACTCGTAGTCGAAGGCGATATTGCGCACCAACTGCTGCGTAATCGTGCTCGCGCCGGGGCCGGTGAAGGCGTCGCCCGTGTTCAGGATGTTTTGCAAGGCAGCGCGGAAGACGCTCGGCAGGTCCACGCCGGGATTCTCGTAGAACGAGTCATCCTCGATGGCGACAGTTGCCTGCGCCACGTAGGGCGGCAGGTCGGCCAGATGGACGGTTGTGCGCCGCCCTTCCTCAAAGATTTGGTACAGTTCGCTGCCATTGCGGTCGTAGATGGTCGTGGTCTGGAAGACCTGGCGCTCGTCGATGTTTTCCAGCCGTGCCAGGCTTTCTTCTAGCCGGGCACTCAACGCGCTGACCACAACCAGGCCGACAATCAGCGTCAGCCCAACGAAGACAATCACTGCCGCGCCAAAGGTCAGCAGGCAGCCGCTCGACAGACAGCCGCGCCGCCGACGCTTTGGCTGCGCGCGCGGCGGTCCGTAGACGGGGTACGGCTGCGGCGGGCCGTAGTTCGGCTGGGCCGCGAGGTTCTGCCGGGGCGGGTAAATCGGCGGTTGCGAAGGTGCAGTCTGCCCAGGTGGTGGTTGTACCCCGTAATAGGGCGGCGGAACTTGCACCGGCTGGGTCGGTCCGGCGTAAGGCGGTGGAACAGGCTTGGTGTAAGGCCGGGCGTAGATGGGAGTCTGCGGCTTTACAGCTGACGAAGAAGGCGGCGTCACGGCGTGATGGCGCTGGGTGCTATCCGGCGGTGCAGGAGGGATGACAATCGACTCGGTGTCATCGTCATTCGGCGCGGGTTCGGGCACGACCGGGCCATCTTGCGTGGCAGCGTAGGCCGGATCGGGCGGCAACAGTTCCGGCGGCAGGGTCGGCTGCGTCGGCTGGAACGATTCGGGCGATTCGGGCTGAGATGCGTCTGTGTGTTCAGCGTCGGGTTGATCGGTCATTGCTCTTGGCTTACAACGGCCCAACCTGGTTGGGTGGGTTATCTGGATGGTTGCGTCCAGTTTAACACGCGCTGCCGGGCGGTACTATGTCATAACCCTGTATTTACCCTACGCAACCCCGACTATTCTATTCTCGGCCTGCCGCCGCGCAGCAGGATGAACAGGCCGATCAGGATCAGCATCACCGGCCAGAAGCGCCCGACCTGTTCCAAGAGCGACAGCCCGGCCTCGCCGAACGTCATCAGCAAGCCGATGCTGCCGAGGATGCCGCCGGGGATCAACGGCCACCAGTGCGGCTGACCGCCCATCAGTCGCGTCAGCGGCATGATGGCGGCGAATCCCACGCCCATGCAGATCAGGATAACAGCCCCGTTATCAAGTCCTTCCCAAGTCAGGTCGCTGCTGATCAGCCACACCCCCACGCCGATCCCTGCCAGGATGCAGCCGGGGATCACCAGGCCGGGGCTGCGTGTGACGAACGCGGCCACCAGGAAAACCCCGCCCAGGCCGATCAGGATCAGCTGCCCCAGGTCCAGGGACGGCGCGAAGTTCATCAGCAGGAACAGCAGCCCCAGCCCGATCAGAATCGCCGCGCCGACTAGCCGCCCACTCTGGTCGCCCTCGCCCTCCGTGGCCCATTCATTCCACTCGTTTTTGCGTTTATCTTCACCCACGCTGGTTATCTCCGGTTGCAAGCGGCGGGGGCGCTTTTGCCGAACGCCCCTGCGAAAATGCTGCGCTCTCTATTCTTCGACGGGCACATTCAGGCTATTCCAAGTCTCCTGGCTGACGAACTTGGTCAGCTTGCGGCCATCTGCCGTCCTGCCGCGCAGACCGTAGCGCACCTGGCCCTCGTCGGTGGTAAAGGTCGTTTTGACGACGCTGCTCAGGGGCAGTTGGACCTTAGCGCGAATCTTGACATCGTAGAACTCAACCGTCGCCGCTTCGCCGGGCGCAGATTCTACCGCCGGGGCTGCCGGTTCGGGCATGGGCGTGGGAACGGCAGACGGCGGCTCCGGCTCGGCCAGGGCGGCGTCGATCTGCTGGCGCAAGCGGTCGCTGGCCGAAGGAGCGTAGCCCGTGCGGGGCGACACGACCGGCGCGCCGGTGAACAGCGGCGGCTCATCTTCCATGGCGCTCTTTTGTTTTCGTTCCCCACCGGACCGTCGGCCCGTGCTGAGCAAATCTGGGCGCACCGTGCGCAAGAGCAGGAAGCCGCCCAGCAGGATCAGCAGCAGCGGCCAGGTAAAGCGCCCAAACAGCCCAAACCCGCCGCCGAAGACTAGCAGTTCAAAGAACGCGCCGAACACGACAAAGCCGATCAATCCCCACTGCACAAAGGCGCGCCCGGTCTGGTACGTCCCGGCGGTGTTGGTGCGCTGCCCCATGTAAATCAGGCCTAGCCCCAAAAAGACCGGGTACAGCGTCCAGATGTAGGCCCAGCTTTCCCAGCGCCCGGTCAACTGCTGGAACAACAGGATCGCGCCGGTGCCGGTGACGATGGCGCCGGGGATCGCCAGGGCCGCCATGCCCGGTTCCCCCTTGACAGCAAAATACAGGAACACCAGCCCCGGAAGAATGATGATGAACGGCCAGAACGTCCCGATCAGGCTGAAGTCAAAAAGCTGCCCCAGCAGCAACACCACCCCCAGGCCAATCAGGATGACCGCCAGGATCATCCTGCCCTGGTTTTCTGACCTTGAATTCATCGCAACCTCACTTTCAAAAGGCCTCTATCGCCCTCTTGTGCGTTTTTATCCTGTTTGTTCATTATACGCGCACACGGGAGAAAGGTTCCGGCGACCATAAGATCGCCGGGGATGCCGAAAAGCGCCAGCAATTCTTTGCGATCTTTGCACCCTTGGCGGTGAAAAAGCTGGTGCCTTTCCGTCGGCTTTCACGTTCCGATTGCTGCCGCACATGCTATACTTGACCCGCAGCAACCGTTCTTGAAGGAGATCCCATGATTGCAGAGACCGCCCGGCGCGTGCGCGAAAATGTCCAGCGTGTCATCGTCGGCAAGGAGGCAGTGATCGACCTGGCGCTGGCCGCCGTGCTCAGCGAGGGGCATATTCTGCTGGAAGACGTGCCCGGCACGGGCAAAACTACCCTGGCAAAAGCCCTGGCCGTATCGCTCGGCTGCACCTTCCGCCGCATCCAGTTCACCCCTGACCTGCTCCCCAGCGATGTGACTGGCGTCAACTACTTCAACCAGAAGACGCAGGAGTTTGAATACCGTCCCGGCCCGATCCTGAGCCAGATCGTGCTGGCGGACGAGATCAACCGTGCCACGCCGCGCACTCAGAGCGCCTTGCTGGAAGCCATGCAGGAGCGCCAGATCACGGTAGACCTGGAGACGCTGCGCCTGCCCCGGCCTTTTCTGGTGATGGCGACCCAAAACCCGGTCGAACTGGAAGGCACCTTCCCGCTACCGGAGGCGCAGATCGACCGCTTCTTGATGCGTATCGACATCGGCTACCCGACCGCCGAAGAGGAAAGCGCCATCCTCACACGCTTCCGGGTGGATGACCCCTTGCTGTCGCTTGCGCCCGTCACCGATCCGGCCACCGTGCAGCAGATGATCGCCGGGGTGCGAGAAGTGCGCGTCGAGGCCAGCGTGCAGGAGTACATCGTGCGGGTGGCGCGCACCACCCGCGAGTACGGTGAGATCGATCTGGGAGCCAGCCCGCGCGCCACGTTGGCCCTGTTCCGCGCCAGCCAGGCATGGGCGGCCATTCACGACCGGGACTATGTGCTGCCCGACGATGTGAAGTTCCTGGCACCTTACGTGCTGACGCACCGCATCATGATCAGCCCGCAGACACGCCTGCGCGGGCGCAGACCGGAGGAGATTGTGATGGACATCGTGAACACCGTGCCTGTGCCGGTCGAGGCGTAACACTTGAACACCCGATCTTCGCGCGGCAGGCAGGAACACCCGCGCCAAAGCGGTCCCGGCGCGCAGTTCTTCGATTTTCGGCAGGAAGAACTGAGCGCGCTCGACTTCGATGAGATCGAGGCCCGCTCCTTCGTGCATGGCGACCGCGCAGCCCCCGGCGACAGTGTGCGCAGCCTGATCAACCACCGCTGGGTGGGCATGGTGCTGTTCATCTTTCTGATCGGCGCGGTGCTGCGCAACGTAACCCTGATGGCGTTGACCGGCTTCATGCTGGTGGTGATCGCCGCCGCCTGGCTGTGGAGCCGTGCCGCGCTGCGGCAGGTGGGCTACGCCCGACGCTTCCAGCATCGCCGTGCCTTTCCCGGTGAGACGCTCGAACTGCAAACGGTGGTCGAGAACCGCAAGCTGCTGCCACTGGGCTGGCTCCAGGTCGAGGATTCCTGGGCGACCGAGATCGGCCCGGCGGACGAGGCGCTGCTCTCGCCGACGCAGCACCCGGAGATCGGCATCCTGGTGAATGTCTATACCTTGCGCTGGTTTCAGCGGGTACGGCGGCGGATTCCGCTGCTGGCGCGGCAGCGCGGCGTGTATCGCGTCGGCCCGGCGAAGGCGATCTCCGGCGACCCGTTCAGCCTGTTCGAGCGCGAGCGTCCGCTGGCCGGTGAGGAACGCCTGATCGTCTACCCAGAGGTCAAAACGTTGGCCGAACTTGGTCTGCCGGTCAAGGACCCACTGGGTGAAATCCGCACGACGCAGCGCCTGTTTGAAGACCCCAACCGCATCATGGGCGTGCGCGACTACCGCCCTGAAGACGGCCTGCGCCACGTCCACTGGAAGGCTACCGCCCGCGCGGGCCAGATGCAGACCAAAGTCTACGAGCCAACGCGCAGCGTGAACATCGTGCTGTGCCTCAACGTGGCGACCTTTGAGCAGCACTGGCGCGGTGTGTGGCCGGATATGCTGGAATACACTGTCACGACGGCGGCTTCCCTGGCCTACTGGGGCGCGATGCAGCATTACGCGGTGGGCGTGGTGGCAAATGGCACCCTGGCCCACGCCGATCAGCCGTTCCGGGTGCTGCCCAGCCGCGACCGCGATCAACTGATGCGCCTGTTGGAAACACTGGCCGGAGTGAGCTATTTCGTCACGGCGGAGTTCGGGCGCTTTCTGCTGGAAGAAAGCCCGCGTCTGCCCTGGGGAGCGACGCTGGTGCTGCTGACACCCTACGTCAATGACTCGATCCGGGCGTCTATCGACCGGCTGCGCGACGCCGGGCGGCGGCTGGTGCTGATCGTGCTGGGCAAGACCGCGCCGGAGTCGATCCCCGGCGTGTTGGTTCATCACTTGCCCATCGCGGGCGAAGCGCCGCCGGACCTGGCGACTGACGATGAAGACGCCGTCGCGCAGGAAACGCCGCGCCAGCGTTTTTTGCGCGAGCGGGCAAAACAGACGGGAAAGTTTTAAGTGTTGGGTTCTAAGTTTTGAATTCCGAACGCAACACTTATCTCTTAAAACGGCTCTGAGAGGCAACGAGTGACCCTGCTTGAACGCCTGCGCGACCCGGAAAGTGTGCGCGCGCCGCTAGATTTCCGCCAGGAGACGACCTACGTCTTGGCTGCCCTGATGGAGACGATGTGGATCGCGCCTTGGTTCGCCGCGCTTGCGCCCGGCGCGCGCGACCTGCCGTTCTCGCTGCTGGTGCTTTATCTGGCGGGCAATGTCCTGGTGGCCATGTTGATCACGCGCCTGCTGGATAGCTGGGGGATGTGGGCGAACCTGCGCCAGGTCGTTTTTTTCGCCGGGCTGATCCTGGCCGTGCTGCTGACGGCAGGTGTGGTCCTGCCGCAGACGCCTGCCGTCCCGATGATCGTGGGCAATACCGGCCCGGATGGAGCGCCGGTGCAGCGCATTGTGCTGCCGCCGCTGCTGATCGTGTTGGCGCTGGTGGCGCTGCTGTGGTGGCGTGGGCTGCGTGTGGCGATTGTCGTGCCGACCGTGACGCGCGTGGCCTTCGGCGTGCGCTTGGGGATACTGGCCTTTCTGATGGCGGGCGTGTTCTTTTACGATCAGCGCGCTGCCACGCTCACGGCGCTGCCGCTCTTTTTCTTCTGTGGCCTGCTGGCGACCAGCCTGGCGCGGGCGACGGCGCTGCGGGCCATGTGGCGGCAGCCAGTGTCTTTCGGCCCGTCGTGGACGGGTTTTATGAGTCTGGCCGCCGCCGCGACAACCCTGGCTGGGTTGCTGGCGGCGGGCATCCTCAGCGGCCTGGACCCGGACGTGATCTGGCGGGTCGTGCAGCCGGTGGTGATGATCCCGGTACTGATTGTTGGTCTGCTGCTGACGCCGCTCTTTTTGCTGATCCAGGTGCTCGTCGAGGCGCTGATCCCGCTGCTGGCTGGTTCCGGCCTGATGGAAAACGCGCTCCAGATGCCGGAGCTGGAACTGCCCTCGCCGCAGGATCGCCAGCCGCCGCAACTTCTCCAGCAGTTAGAACAGCTCTTCAACGCCCTGGGCGGCATCCAGATTTGTCTGATGGCGCTGGTCGTGGTGATCGTCGTTGTCGTGATCCTGCTGACGCTGCGCCAGCGGCGCAGTCTGGCGTCGGCGGGCCTGGACGAGCGCGAGGACCTGGAAAGCGATGTGTTGGGCGGCCTGCGCGACGCGCTCCGGCGCGGCCTGGACGCGCTCGGCGGGATGCTGAACGCGGTGGGGCAGTTCGGGCTGGGGCGCGACCTGTTCGCGGCGCTGACTGTGCGGCGCGTCTACGCGCAGATGGTTCGCCTGGCTGCCAGGCGTGGCTATCCCCGCGCGCCCTCGGAGACGCCCTACGAGTACCGGAAGGCGCTCGGCCAGGCGTATCCCGGCCTGGACGACGACGCGGCGCTCGTCACCGAGGCTTATGTGCGCGTGCACTATGGCGAAGCGCCGGAAAGCGCCGAGGCGTTGCAGACGGTCATCCGCGCGTGGGAACGTCTGCGCGCCAGCCTTGACCCGGCGACCAAACCCTGATCTACCCTCAAAGATGCCAAGAAATGTAAAAATGTAGCGGCAGCTTCAAGCCGCCGCTACCCACACAACACGTCCCAGCGGCGGTAAAGGCTTATCCTCCCGCCTCGTTGAGCGCATTCAGGCGGCTGATCACGTCTGGCAGGAAGGGATAGCTATACACGCTGCCCCACATCTGCACCCACTCGTATTCGCGCCGCGCGGCTGCAAGATCGTTCCGTCCGTTCCGCTCCTGCAAGATCAGGCCACGCAGGTAGTGGCGCGACCCCGACTCCTCCTGCGCCAGCGCCCGGTCGATGTCGTCCAGCGCGGCGTCGTACTGTCCCTGGGCCAGCAACACGCGCGCCCGGTACTCGTAAGCCAGCGGACGCAAGGCATCCGGCAGCCGTTCGGGGAAGTTGCCGGCCAGAAGTTGTTGCGCTTCAGCAAGCGCCTGCCGGTAGGCTTCCTCATTGCGCGGATTGGCCCCATCCACCAGCGCGCGCGCCTTGAGCAGCCGCAGGTCGTCACGGCTGTTATCGGTGGCCAGCAGCGCGTCGGCGTCGTCAATCGCCACGCCGAAGCGCCCCAGACGGTAGGCGACCTCCGCGCGGCCCTCGCGCGCCGGGACGTTCGACTCGTCGAGCCGCAGCGCCGCGTCGAAGTTCTGGAACGCCTGCGCATACTGCCGCCAGCGTAGATAAATCGCCGCGCGGCCTAGGTAAGCTGGGATTTGCGCCGGGGATGGCTCCTCGGCGTTCAAGGCCCGGCTGTAGGCGGCAATCGCCAGGTCGTAGTTGCCCTCGCCTGCGCGCGCGTCGCCCAGCAGTGTCCAGCCCTCGATGCTGCCGGGGTAGAAGAACAGATATTCCTGAAGGTGCAACACGGCCAGCCCGTCGTCGCCGCGCGCCATGTCGGCCCGCGCCCGCAGGAGGTAGGCGGCCTCGGCGCTCGGATCGATGTACAGGGCAGCGGAAGCGTTCCACTGGGCGTCGGCGGGTTGGTTACGGGCCAGGTTGAGTTCGCCCTGCATGATCCACAGGTTGGCATCGCCAGGAAGCTGCTGCAGGCCGTCGGCGATCACGCGGGCGGCAGTGTCGAAGTCGCGCGCGGCGATGGCATTTTGCGCCCGCACCAGGTACGGCAAGCGCATACGCGGGTCGCCGGCGATGGCCTGTTCGGCATAGCGGTTCGACTCGCTGTAATTCCCCAACGCCGCGTGCACATAGGCCAGGCCGGCGAGCATCACGGCGTCATTGTCGGGGGAATCCTCGCGGGCCAGGCCTTCTTCCAGGATTTCCAGGGCGCGTTCGGGGTCGCCGGAACGGACGCGCGCGATAGCTTCGTAGAGGTAGGGGTTGGGGTCAAAGCGGAACTGGGTGTTCTGGCGCTCGTTGGTAAGGGTCGGCAACACTTCAGCATACTGTCCCCGCTCCATCAGCGCGATGGCCTGTTCCAGCACGAGGCTGGAGATGCGGGGATAGATTGGCGTGGGCGTCATCTCGGTGAAGATGTCACCGTGTGGCATCCGTGCATCGAAGGCCGGCGTGGGTGTGTAGGTCAGTTCCGGCGTAGGCGAGGGCGTGGGGGTAAAGCCGGGCGTGGGCGTCGGGGTGTTGGTGGGGGTGGGGCTGGGCGTCCATGTCGGCGCGAGGGCGATAACATCTGGGTTGTTGGCAATGAAGAGTCCCCCGATGGCCAGCAGCGCCACGACGATCAACAGCGGCACGCCGCGCACGGCCAGCCGGTAGAGGAAGGCAGCGCGCTCCCCAACGCGCCCGCGCGTCTTGTGCGTCCAGACAATATCGGCGTAAGGATCGGGCAGTGCCAGGACGCGCTCCAGGATCGGTTCCAGCGCGGCCTGCGCCGCCTGAACTTTGTCCGGTGTCAGGCGGGGGATAGGGCTTTTGACCTCGGTTGGCAGAGGCGCTTCTGCCGCTGCGGCCCCTTCTGGCGGGGTGACGGCCACACCCAGCGCGCGCAGCCCCTTGAGCGCCATGTCGTTCTGCGGATTGATCTTGAGCAGTTCCCGCAGACAGAACACGCGCTCGCGGTCATCTTTGGCGACACTGCTTAACCACAGCCAGGCCGTCTCGTTGCGTGGGTTCAGGCGGATGGCATTTTGCAGCAGGCGACGCGCGTCGTCGTTTTGTTTGGCTTTGGCGGCGGCGATCCCTTGTTGCAGGTATTGAAGGGCTTGATCCTCAGACATGCGCCTCTACGCCCCCTGTTTTTTGGCTTGACGCGGACGCCCTCATTGTACAACAACCCGCGCCGCGCCAAAAATGCGCCTGCCAGTTCAGAGTTATGCGTTCTGAGGGAGGGGTTCAATGCCCCTCTTCCGGCGCATTCAACTCAGCACTGTGAACTCAAAACTCTGAACTGTTTACCTTACCAGTCCCAGATTTGCGACCAGGCTTGCAGCCAGTGCTCACCCCGGCTGACCACCTTGACTTCGCTCTCGATCACCTCCACGCCGGGCCGGCCCTTGTATTCTTGCAGCCTGTCTACGCTGGCGAACTCGACGGCCACTGTCGTCGGTCTGGCCGGCACATAGGGCTTGACGGCCTTCAGGTTTTGCAGCGCCTTCTTCGCGCCCTCCTCGATCATCTGTCGGGCGCGGATGGGCGGCACGTGCTGGGCCGAATAGCGCGACAGGCCGCGCTTGACCTGCACGGTGGTCACGCCGTCGCCCAGGGCGGCCTTCGCTTCGCGGCAGGCAGCGGCGTCTCCGGCGACCATCAGCACCGGCACGCCATGGTGTCCCCACCAGGCGGCGTTCAGCGCCGTTTCGCCGACCAGTTCCCCGTTGAACCACAGGTTGCGCCAGGTACTGGAGGAGACGGTATGGCATAACACGCCATCCGGCGTGCCCATGCGGGCATGCGCCCCGACGATCAGCACGCCGTCGCAGGGCTGCTCCACTAGCGCCTCATAGTGCAGCCACGAGTGGTGCGCCACCCAGCTGCAAGCCGGTTCGAGCAGTTCCCCGACATAGGAGTTGAAGGACCGGGGGCCGCCCGCGCCGTGAAAGTCGATGATCACCACTTCGTCTGCGCCGCCAGCCTGCGCGCCACGAATGGCCGCGTTGACTTCCTGCGTGTAGAGCACACGCGCCTCTTCATAGGCAGGCTCGCCGTTCGACACCTGTTCCCAGGTGGTAATGCCGCTGACGCCTTCCATGTCAGACATGATCACTACGCGCATCGGAAAATCCTTTCTAGAAAAAGGGTGCCCCCTGAATATACAAAAAAGCACGGCGCAATGCATCTCGCTGTTGCCGCGCACTCCCTCCCGACTTGAGCCGGAGAAAGAAGAGGTTGAAACTGTCACAAACTTGGTTACATTTGTCCACCATCTGACGGAAATCTGGCATTGTGAGGCTAAAACATCCCGGCCATACAATCAAAACGAACCTACATTGTCGCTTTCCTCGCAGCTTCTCATAGACGAAAACAGCCGATTTTCTCTTGTTCTTGTCCCGCTCAGGAGGCAAAACCGCATGGACGTACTTACGTTGTCGCGGCTGCAATTCGCTGTCACCACCGTATACCACTTTTTCTTTGTGCCGCTGACCATCGGGCTGGGGCTGCTGGTGGCCCTGATGGAAACCGCCTACGTGCGCAGCGGCAATGAAGAATACAAACGCATGACCAAGTTCTGGGGCAAGTTGTTCGTCATCAACTTCGCTATGGGTGTGGTGACGGGTATTGTCCAGGAGTTCCAGTTCGGTATGAACTGGTCTGAATACTCGCGTTTCATGGGTGACATCTTCGGCGCGCCACTGGCCATCGAGGCACTGCTGGCCTTCTTTTTGGAATCGACCTTTTTGGGCGTGTGGATTTTCGGCTGGGATCGCCTGTCGAAGGGCCTGCACGCCCTGACGATCTGGCTGGTCGCCATCGGCACAGCCCTGTCGGCTTTCTGGATTCTGGTTGCCAACTCCTTTATGCAGGAGCCGGTTGGCTACGCTATTCGCAATGGCCGGGCAGAAATGACCGACTTTGGGGCGCTGCTGGGCAACCCGCATGTGTGGGTGCAGTATCCGCACGTGCTGGCGTCGGGTGTCACGACGGCGGCGTTCTTCGTGCTGGGCATCAGCGCGTGGCATCTGCTGCGCAAAAAAGAAGGCTGGGAAATGTTCCACCGCTCGTTTCAATGGGCGGCAGTGTACGGCGTTATCGGCACGGTGCTGGTGGTGCTGGTGGGCCATTCTCAGGCGCAGCACATGGTCCGCGCGCAGCCGATGAAGATGGCCGCCGCCGAGGCGTTGTGGAACAGCGAAGACCCGGCCTCCATGTCGCTGTTCAGCATTGGGCAGTTAGACGAGAACAGCCAGTGGCAGGACGTGTTCTCCATCCGTATACCGGGCCTGCTCAGCTTTTTAGCGTATAACCGGTTCAGCGGCGAGGTTCAGGGGTTGAATGACCTCCAGGCCGAATACGAACTGATCTACGGGGCGGGCAACTACATGCCGCCGGTAGCGATCAACTACTGGAGTTTCCGCGCGATGGTGGGCGCGGGCATGTTGATGTTGGGTCTGGCGTTCTACGCGCTGTATCTGGTCTTCCGGAATCAAAGCGCGAACAAGCGGTGGTTCCATCGCATTTTGCCCTTCGCCATTCTGTTGCCTTACCTGGCGAATACGACTGGCTGGTTCCTCACCGAGTTGGGCCGCCAGCCCTGGATCGTCTTCGGCGAGATGCGCGTGGAGCAGGCCGTCTCGCGCAATGTGCCAGCCAGCACCGTGCTGTTTTCGCTGGTGGCCTTTACGCTGATCTACGGCGTGCTGATGGCGGCGGACATATACCTGCTGCGCAAGTTCGCGCGCAACCCCGAAGAAGTGGACCTGATCGACGCGGACGCCCCGGCTGCCCTCGACCGGGCTTTTTCAGGAGATTAGGACGTGGAACTCAATTCCCTGTGGTTTACCCTGATCGCAGTGCTGTTTATCGGTTTCTTTTTCCTGGAAGGGTTCGACTATGGCGTGGGCATCCTGATGCCCATCCTGGGGCGGAACGACCGTGAGCGCCGTGTGATCATTAACACCATCGGCCCCTTCTGGGACGGCAACGAGGTCTGGCTGATCACCGCCGGGGGCGCGATGTTCGCCGCCTTTCCGCACTGGTACGCCACGATGTTCAGCGGCTTCTACCTGGCGCTGGTGCTGATGCTGCTGGCGCTGATCGTGCGCGGTGTGGCCTTCGAGTTCCGCAGCAAGGACCGCCACCCACGCTGGCGGCGGCTGTGGGATTGGCTGCTGTGCGGCGGCAGCTTCATCCCGGCATTGCTGTGGGGTGTGGCCCTGGCGAATGTTGTGCGCGGTGTGCCCATCGACGCCGAGATGACCTATGTCGGCACGTTCTTCGACCTGATCAACCCGCTGTCATTGGTCGCAGGGCTGGCGGCGCTGGTGGCCTTCATGCTGCACGGCGCGATCTTCCTGAGTCTCAAAACGGACGGCGAAGTCCGTGCGCGGGCAGAACAGGCTGCGCAACGTCTGTGGCCGGTTGTGGTGGTGGTGATCGTGCTGCTGGTGATCCTCGGCTACACCCAGACGGATATTTTCCAGCAGTTGGGCGTCAACCCCGGCGTGAGCGCGCTGGGGTCGGGCGCGGCGCTGCTGGCGGTGGGCTGGCTGTTGCGGGATAAACGCCATGGCTGGGCTTTCGCGGCGATGGGCCTACACCTGGCGCTGACGATCATCACCGTGTTCCGGGGGCTGTACCCGCGCGTGCTGGTCTCCAGCCTGGACCCGGCCTACAGCCTGACGATCACCAACGCCTCGTCCAGCGAGTACACGTTGCAAATCATGACCGTTGTCGCGCTGATCTTCGTGCCGATTGTGGTCATCTATCAGGCCTGGAGCTATTGGGTGTTCCGCAAGCGCGTGAGCACGGAAACGAAGCTGGAATACTGACGCGCAGCGCAGTCGAAAGTGAGCCGGATGTCGGGGCGGTCAGCGGTGGACCGCCCCGACTGTTTGCAGGCCGAATCCGCTGTCGGATTGAAGGCAAACATCCCTGTTTGTGGCGCAGGGTTAGGCGTTGTAACATCAGGATACGAGACGCTCGCTTAAGCCGTCCAATCCATGCAAATTATTGGGGGATCACAATGGCTACGCAAACACTCGACCAATGGCTCGAAAGCCACCGCGAGGAGATTTCTGCCGCTTATCTTGCGCGGCGGAAAGCTGCCAGAGATGCCCGCTCTGATGAGAGCATACGCGCGAACGTCGATAATGCTGTGAACTTATTGGCGAAGTCCATGCGCGGCGATGCCGACTGGGCACACTTAATGGAAATGGCAGCCCGGAAAGTGCTGGAAACAGCCCAGGCTGCGCCGTCTACCACGGCTGAATTTATGCATCACCTCTACCAGATTCTGCTGGAACTTCTGCGGCGAGAACAGCCGGAGCAGATGGTGGAGTGGATCGGTATCGCGGGCAACTATGTCTTGCAGGCAAGCAGCATGGTGGCGAAGGTGCTCGAAGCTCATCTGGAAGACCTGGTCAATCAGCGTACCGCCGAACTCCAGGCCAGCCAGGACCTCACCAACAACATCATCAACAGCCTGCCGGGAATCTTTTATATGTTGGATGAGCAGGGCCATTTCGTCCGCTGGAACGATCTGTTTGTGCAGGTCACCGGCTACCCAGCGGAAGAAATTGCACAGATGCTTGCGACCGCTCTTTTCTCGTCGGAGGAAATCCCTCAGGTCCAGCGCGCTATCCTAGAAGTGTTCCAGTCGGGGGCTTCGTTGGTCGAGGCGACCCTGGTGTCGAAAAATGGCACGCAGACCCCCTATTATTTCACGGGTGTGCGGACCATCATGGACGGCAAGCCATATCTTGTCGGCGTCGGAATTGATGTCTCCGAGCGCAAAAAGGCCGAGGAAGAGCGGGAGCGATTGCAGCAGCAGGTCATCGAGGCTCAGCAGCGGGCCATCCAGGAACTTTCCACGCCGATCATCCCGATCATGGACCGTATCATCGTCCTGCCGCTGATCGGCACCGTCGATTCGATGCGCGCACGCGACGTGACCCGCGCCCTGTTGCGTGGCATCAGCGAGTACCGGGCCAAGATCGTCATCATCGACATTACGGGCGTGCCGCTGGTGGATACTGGTGTGGCGGCGCACCTGGACAAAGCGATCCAGGCGGCACGGTTGAAGGGCGCGCGCGCCATCGTGACCGGCGTTTCCGACGCTGTGGCGGAGACGATTGTGGATCTGGGTATTGACTGGGGCGAAGTGGAGACTCTGCGCGACCTGCAAACCGGCCTGCTTTCCGCGCTGCAGAGTTTGGATATCCGGCTGGTGCGCTAGAAAGACAAAATCAGCCTGATCTGCGCCGGGTGGCAATGGCGGATGAACGCCCGGAAGCGCGACACAACAAAGTAGCGGCGGACCGAGTCCGCCGCCACGATGGTCACGCGATTGCCGTTTTACTGGGAAACGTCGGGGCGTTAGCCTTCGCCTTCCCCACCGCCGGTGTCCTCACCACCGCCGCCGGTATCCTCACCGCCGCCGGTGTCGCCTTCATCACTACCTGTATCACCTTCATCACCGCCGGTGTCGCCGCCTGTGTCTGTCGGCTGCTCCACTTCAACTTCGTTTCCGGTGTCCTCCTGCCCCTCTTCGCCCAGGGCTTGCCAGGCGTCTTCCACGCTGGCGAGGAAGTCGTCGGCGTCTTCGGGATCGACGGTCTGGGCGAAGGTGGAGCGGCCCAACGCCTGTATAAAGGCTTCCGCCGCGTCGTCGTCCAGGCCGTAGTCGGCGAGGTATTCTGCCAGCGCCTCCGGATCGTCCATCAGCGCCAGGATGTCGCCCAGGTCGGCGGGGTCGATCCCGGCCTCTTCCAGCAGCCGCGCGGCTTCGTCGGCCTGGAATTCTGTGATACGCTCCGGCGTCAGCCGCTCAAAGTTATCGCCAGGGCCGAACGCGCCTTGCAGTTGGGCAGCGGCCAGTTCCAGGGCAGCCCCGCTGAAGCCCATTTCTTCCAGGCGTTCCCGCATGGCCGTCATATTGCCCAGCGCCGCCAGTTCGTTCAGATCGCGCGGCGAGATGCCCAGTTCTTGCAGACGCAGGGTCGCCGTGCGAATATTCCACTCCGTGTAGAGGTCGGGCGACAGCCCCTGCTGGGCCAGCCCGCTGATGGCCTGCACGCCCGCCTGGACCTGCTGGGCGGTCAGGCCACGCTCCCGCAGATATTCCGCCAGGCGCGCCGGGTCGTTGAGAAATGGTCCTATCTCGCGGACAACCGCGTCACAGCTTGGATTCGTCTCGGTAATCACCCCGCCGCAGATACCGATCTGGGAAAGCATCTGGTCGGCGATCAAGGTCGGCGCGAATCGCAGGACGCCCGACTCGTTGGCTTGCTGGATCACTGGGGCCAACTGACCCACCAGCCCCGCAACCTGGGCGTTGGTTAGCCCGCGCTGCGCCAGCGCCGCCATCAGCGCCGCCGGGTCATTCGCCAGGGGCAGCAGATTCGTGAGTTCGGCGGGATTGATGTTGTAGTTGGCAAGGACCGCCGAGGCCTGGGTGATCAGGTCGGTCGCCGGCGTCGGCCCGCCAATCGTAGACAGGAGCAGCACGTTTTGGGGCGTCATGAACGCCTGAATCTGCTGCGGGGTCAGCCCGGCCTGGGCGAGTTCGGCGGCCATCGCCTGCGGGTTCGAGGATGTGGCTGCGAGATTCTGGATCACACCGGGCGGGATATTGTTGGCAGCCAGCAGGTCCAGGATCGCCTGGAAGCGCGGGCCGGTTCGTGGCGAGGTTCCTCCCTGCGCCTGAACCGGCAAGACCGTAACCAGGAATAGGGCCGCAAACAACAGCACCAGCAGCCACGGGCGGCGGAGTTGGGTGGACATGACGGATATTCTCCTTATAGGGAAGACTGTGTGGAGGCGCGAGGCGTATCAGGAGTGCGATTTTGAGAATGATCTGTTGATGGTGTAAGAAACCACACCCCCCTGCTTAACTTTACAACACATTTATTGTAGAGCACAAGCGCCGAACGTTTGCATTCCTGGATAGAATTGGCAGGGTACGACCGCCGTTGGCAGGAGACCGGATTTCCCATCACTTCACGAGGACGCCGCCGATGAATCTCGACCGACGCCTACTCCATCTTGCCCGTTCCGTCCGCGTGATGCTGGCGCTTGCCGTTGGACTAGGCGCGCTGGGCGGGATTCTGCTCGTCGCGCAGGCATGGCTGCTCAGCCGGGCGATCAACGCCGTGTTTCTCGGCGGGGCGACTCTCGCCGACGTGACGCCGCTGCTGGCAGCGTTTGGCGTTGTGGCGCTGGCGCGCGCCGGCGCGGTGGGCGGCAGCGAGGTTACGGCAGGGCGGGCGGCAGGCCGCGTGAAGGACGACCTGCGCGCGCGGCTGTTTGAGCATTTGCTGGCGCTGGGGCCGCTCTATGCGCGGGGCGAACGCAGCGGTGAGCTGGCGAACACCCTCATGGCGGGCGTGGAGGCGCTGGACGCTTACTTCGCTCAATACCTGCCGGGACTGGCGCTGGCGGCGCTCGTGCCGCTAACCGTCCTGCTCGCCGTCTTTCCGCTGGACCTGCTTTCTGGCCTGGTGCTGCTGCTCACCGCGCCGCTGATTCCCTTTTTCATGATCTTGATCGGCAGGCTGGCCGACGCCGTGACGCGGCGGCAATGGGCTGTACTCAGCCGCATGAGCGCGCACTTCCTCGACGCGCTGCAAGGGCTGACCACGCTCAAGCTGTTCGGGCGGAGCAAAGCGCAGGTGAACGTAATCGCCCGCATCGGCGACCAGTTCCGGCAGACCACGTTGGGCGTGTTGCGGGTGGCGTTCCTCTCGGCGCTGGCGCTGGAACTGCTGGCGACGCTCAGCACGGCGGTGGTGGCGGTGCAGATCGGCGTGCGGCTGCTCTACGGCTACCTGGACTTTGCGCAGGCGCTCTTTTTCCTAGTACTCGCGCCGGAGTTTTACCTACCGCTGCGGGCGCTAGGTGTGCGTTTTCATGCCGGCATCGCCGGCGTGACGGCGGCGGCGCGCATCTTCGAGATTGTGGAATCCAACCGCCAAGACGCCAAGAGCGCCGAGACGGCACTTTCATCTTTCGACTTGGCGTACCCGGCGTCCTGGCGGTTCGATGGCATTCGCTTCGAGGATGTGTCGTACACCTACGACGGCGCAGACGGCCCGGCGCTGGACGGCGTGTCGTTCGCGCTGGAAGCCGGGCAGATCACGGCGCTGGTCGGGCCGAGTGGCGCGGGCAAGAGCACCATCGCGGCGCTGCTGCTGCGCTTTGCCGAACCACAGCGCGGGCAGATCACGGTGGCCGGCGCGCCGCTGGCAGCGATCCCAGCGGCGGATTGGCGCGCGCGCGTGGCGTGGGTTCCGCAGCAGCCGCATCTGTTCTACGGCACGGTGCTGGAGAATCTCCGTCTGGCGCGCCCTGACGCCTCGATGGATGAGGTGATCTGGGCGGCGCGGCAGGCGCACATCCACGATGTGATCGCCGCCCTGCCGCAAGGCTACGCAACGATCATCGGCGAGCGCGGCGCACGGCTCAGCGGCGGGCAGGCGCAGCGGATCGCCCTGGCGCGCGCCTTCCTCAAGGATGCGCCGCTGTTGATCCTGGACGAAGCCACGTCGGGCCTCGACCCCGAACATGAAGCGTTGCTGGCTGAGTCACTTGAGCGGCTGGCGCGCGGGCGCACGACGCTGATCATCGCCCACCGCCTCAGCACCGTCCGCCGCGCCGACCTGATCCTGGTGCTGGATGGCGGGCAGGTCGTGGAGCAAGGCAGCTATGCCCGTCTCTCGCAAGGTGACGGCTTGTTCCGGCGATTGGCAGCGGCTTGTGGAGGATGACGTGAACCGTCGCGCCGTCTTTTTCCGTCTCCTCCGGCTGGCGATCCCGTTCTGGCGCTGGATGGCGCTGTCGGTGTTGCTGGGCTTCCTGACCATTGCCAGCAGCATCGGCCTGATGGCAACTTCTGCCTGGGTGATCGCCCACGCCGCGTTGCGCCCCTCGATTGCCGATTTGCAGGTGGCGATTGTGGGCGTGCGCGTGTTCGGCATTGCGCGCGGCCTGCTGCGCTACCTGGAACGGCTCGTCTCGCACGAGGCGACCTTCCGCCTGCTGGCGCAGATTCGCACCTGGTTCTACCGCGCGTTGGAACCCCTGGCCCCGGCCCGGCTGATGCAGTATCGCAGTGGGGATTTGCTGGCGCGCATCGTGACGGATGTGGACACGCTGGAAAACTTCTATATCCGTGTGATCGCGCCGCCGCTGGTGGCCGTTCTGACCGCTGCGCTGATGGTCGTCTTCCTCGGCGGCTACCATCCGCTGCTGGCAGGGGTGCTGCTGACCTTCATGCTGTTGGCCGGAATTGGGCTGTCTGCGTTGACCGGATGGCTGGGACGTGTACCGGGGCGCGAGATCGTGGCGGCGCGTGCCGATCTCAACGCGGCGCTGATCGACGGCGTCCAGGGCATGGCCGATCTCATCGCCTTTGGGGCGGAAGGGCGTCAGGCGACCCGCGTGAGGGAGATGAGCGGGCGGCTGGTCCGGGCGCAGAACCGCATGGCCACGATCACCGGGCTGCAAAGCGGCCTGTATGCCCTGCTGGTCGGTTGGGCAACGCTGGCCGTGCTGAGCGCCGCGATCCCGCGCGTGCAGGGCGTAGACCTGGCGCCGGTCGCCCTGGCGGTGATCGCCAGTTTTGAGGCACTTGCGCCGCTGGCGGCGGCTGCACAGATGTTGGAAAGCAACCTGGCGGCGGCGCGGCGGCTGATGGAGATCGTGGACAGCCCTCACCCTCTATCCCTCTCCCTCAGGGAGAGGGGAATCATTGCGACCGACTCCCCCTCTCCGTTAACGGAGGGGAGGGCGGGGGGTGAGGTTCCGGCAGGGGTGAGGGTCGGAGGGCTATCCGTCCGCGCCCTGCGCTTCTGTTATGCGCCGGACCTGCCGCCCGCGCTGGACGGGATCGACTTCACGCTGCCGGAAGGCGGGCGTCTGGCAGTGGTGGGGCCGAGTGGCGCGGGCAAATCCACGCTGGTTAACCTGTTGTTGCGCTTTTGGGATTACACCGAAGGCGAAATCTTGCTCGATGGACGCGACCTGCGCGCCATGCCACAGGACGATGTGCGCCAGCAGATCGGCGTGGTGGCGCAGTCCACGCACCTGTTCAATACGACCATCCGGGAAAACCTGCTGCTGGCCCGGCCTGACGCAACCGAAGCCGATATGATTGCGGCAGCGCGGCGGGCGCAGATTCACGATTTCATTGCCGGGTTGCCGGACGGTTACGATACCTTCGTCGGGGAGCAGGGCCTGCGGCTCAGCGGCGGCGAACGCCAGCGGATCGCCATCGCACGGGCGCTGCTCAAGGATGCGCCGATCCTCGTGCTGGACGAGGCGACGGCCAACCTAGACGCCGTGACCGAGCGCGCGGTGATGGGGGCGATCCACGATCTCATGGCGGGCCGCACGACCCTGATCATCACCCACCGGCTGGTCGGGCTGGAGATCGCGGACGAAATCCTGGTGATGGACAAAGGGCGGGTCGTGGAGCGCGGGCGTCAAGCCGACCTGCTGGCGGCGGGCGGCCTCTACCGGCGGTTGTGGGACTTGCAGAATCAGGTGTTGGCGGAGGAATAGTACACAGATGACACAGATGGAAACAGATTTACACCGATTCATTCAGAATGATAATCTGTGCTCATCCGTGCACCATTGGAAGCGGAAACCGAGCAATGCCGTTGTCCCCGATCTTGGCGGTTCGTGCTGGGAACTTCCCACGCCCATCCGGCGTCTTTAGTGCGAACCGAATTGCAACCAAGACTGATTACGGAGAGACGGAACATGAAACGCACACTGCTACTGGTTATCACCGCGCTCCTGCTGTTGAGCGCGGCAGTCCCCGCCTTTGCCGACGGGATCATCATCCCGCCGCCGCCCCCGCCCGGCCCGTTCACCAACCCGGCCTGGCTGACCATCCGCTATCACCGCGTGGACGTGACCATCGATAACCAGGTTGCCACCACGCACATCGATCAGGTCTTCGTCAATGAGGGTCAGTTTACCGCCGAGGGGACGTACCTGTTCCCGCTGCCGCAGGGCGCGACGGTGAGCGAATTCACCATGTGGGTGAACGGCCAGCCGATCCAGCCGCAGATTCTGGAAGCCGACGAGGCCCGCCGGATTTACAACAACATCGTGCGCCAGATGCGCGACCCCGCGCTGCTGGAATACATCGGCACGAACGCCATCCAGGCGAATGTGTTCCCCATCGGCCCCGGCGAGGAACGCCGCATCGAGATCGAGTACCAGCAGGTGCTCGACATAGACAACGGACTGGTGCACTACGTCTATCCGCTCAACACCGAACGCTTCAGTGCCCGTCCATTGGAAGATGTGTCCGTGACGGTCGAGATCGTCTCGAACGACCCCATCCAGGCCGTCTACAGCCCCAGCCACCGCGTCGCCATCGATCAGGACGATGATTTCCATGCGCGCGTCGGCTACGAGGATCGCAACGTGCGGCCCGACACCGACTTCAGCCTGTACTACAGTGTGGCTGAAGGCGACATCGACCTGAACCTGCTGACCTACCGCGAGAGCGCCAACACCAACGGTTTCTTCATGCTGATGGTCGCGCCGCCGGTCGAAGTGGCGGACGAAGAGGTCGTTCCGAAGGATGTGATTGTGGTGCTGGACCAGTCTGGCAGCATGTTCGGGGACAAGTGGGACCAGGCGCGCGATGCCGTTGCCTACATCCTGGACAACCTCAACCCGGAGGACCGCTTTAACGTCGTGGTCTTCAGCACCGGCTACCGCGTCTACGCTAACGAACTGCGCGGCCCCGACCGCGCCGACGACGCGGCAGACTGGGTGCGCGGGCTGGAGGCCATCGGCGGCACCGACATCAACGCCGCACTGACCGCCGCGCTGGACATGGCCGACCCGGATCGCCAGACGGTGATCCTGTTCGTGACCGACGGCGTGCCCACCGAGGGCGAGACCGAAACGAGCGCCATTCTGGACAACTTCGCCGAGCGCGCCTCGGATAACGTGCGGCTGTTCAGCTTCGGCGTGGGCGACGACGTGGAGACCTTCCTGCTGGATACGCTGGCGCAGAACCATCACGGGACCAGCAGCTACGTCCGGCCTGACGAGCGCGTGGACGAGGAAGTGGCCGCGCTTTACAACAAGATCAGCTCGCCCGTGCTGACCAACATCGATCTGGAATTCGACGGCATCATGGTCGAGGAGATGTACCCCGCCGCGCCGCTGCCGGACCTGTTCGCCGGGTCGCAGCTGATCATCGTCGGGCGCTACCGTGACAGCGCGCAAGGGGCCTCGGTCCGCCTGAGCGGGGAGGTCAACGGCGAGCGCATGACCTTCACTTACGACGGCCTGGACTTCCCGGAGGATGCCGGGGGTGGCTCTGGCACCGATGCGGAAGTGTTCATCCCGCGCCTGTGGGCCACGCGCCGCATCGGGGCGCTGCTGAACGAAATCCGCCTGCACGGGGAAAGCGCCGAACTGGTGGACAGCGTGGTGCGGCTGAGCCTGCGCTACGGCATCATCACGCCCTACACCTCCTTCCTGATCCAGGAAGACGACATCTTCACGCAAACCGGGATGCAGGGCGCCCGCGAGGAAGCCGCGCAGAGCATGAACTTTCAGGCGCCCGCCGGGGCCGCTGCCGTAGACGCCGCCGAGGGGATTGGCGGGGCGATGAGCGCCAATGCGCCCGCGCCCATGCCGACGTTGGCCCCGCTGTATAACGCCGCCGGGGAGGCGCAGGGCTTTGTGGAAACGCGCGAGGTCATCCGCCAGGTGCGCGACAAGACCTTCGTCAACCGCGATGGGGTGTGGATCGACACCGAGTATCAGGCCGACACGATGACTCCGACGCCGGTGGTGTTCCTCAGCGACGAGTATTTCGCGCTGGTAGAGGCCAACCCGGCGCTGGGCGACTACTTCGCCCTGGGTCAGCGCGTGATCGTGGTGATCGACGGCGCGGTTTACGAGGTCGTGGCGGAGTAAGGACGGTTTCGGGTAAGGACATGGCGTGAGACATGGCATGCCATGTCCCTACCACTTACGGCGCGAAGCGTTCCCTTGACGCCCGCCCTGCCTGCGCTTATAATTTCCACTACTGTGACGCCCGGTGGAGTTGCGCCGGGCCTTTTTCTGAATCCAATCGCCTGCTCGAAGAACCAATCGCTGGAGAAGTTCGATGGGTCCGCTTCCCAAGAGAAAACACTCCCGCGCCCGGCGGGACCGCCGCCGCGCGCACGACGCGCTGAACCTGCGCCACCTGGTCCGCTGTGAGAAGTGCGGGGAATACAAGCCGTCGCACTACATCTGCCCGAACTGCGGCAGCTATGGCGGCGAGGAAATCATCGAAGTCAAGGAAAAAGAAGCCTAGTTCCGGCGCCGTCGTGAATCACCGCCAGCCGTGCCCGTTTCTCTGCACGGCTTTTGGTGTTATAGGTATTCACCGCAAAGGACCCGGCAATTTTGCTTTGCGCGCCTGGCACTCTGTGCGGTGAATGTTTTCCCGGAGGATCAAAAATGCTCGATTGGACGCATACCGCGCTGCTGTTCCCCGGTCAGGGATCGCAGGAGATCGGCATGGGCGCGGAAATCGCCGCTGCCTACCCCGCCGCGCGTGCTGCCTTCGACGAGGCCGATGCGTTGCTCGGCTTTGCGCTCTCGAAGCTGTGTTGGGAAGGCCCCGCCGAACAACTTGACGACACCATCAACACCCAGCCGGCGCTGTATGTGACTGGGATCGCCACGTTGCGCGCACTAGAAGCGGAAGTCGGCCCCGTGCAGCCCGCTTATATGGCTGGGCATAGCCTGGGCGAACTAACCGCGCTGGCGGCGGCGGGCGCGATGTCCTTTGCCGATGGACTGCGGCTGGTGCGCGAGCGCGGTCGGCTGATGAAGCAGGCGGGCACGCAATCCCCCGGCGCGATGGCCGCTCTGCTCGGCCTGGACGCGGCGCAGGTGCGCGACCTGTGCGCGCAGGCCGTCGCCGAGACCGGTGGACGGCTGGTTCTGGCAAACGACAACTGCCCCGGCCAGATCGTTATCTCCGGGGACGAAAACGCGCTGGCACGCGGGCTGGAACTGGCAACCGCCGCCGGAGCCAGACGCGCCGTCAAACTGCCGATCAGTATCGCCTCGCACTCGCCGCTGATGGCCCCTGCTGCCGGGGAATTCCGCCGCGCGCTGGCAGAGACGGCTTTTCGCGCCCCCCAGGTGCCGGTGATGGGCAATGTGAACGCCACGCCGCTGATCGATGCGGACGCGATCCGGGAAGAACTCGGCGCGCAGTTAACCTCGCCCGTCCGCTGGACGGAGAGCGTCGAGGCGCTGGCGCGCGCAGGCGTGACCCGGTATGTCGAACTGGGGCCAAAGGATGTGTTGGTGGGGTTGGTCAAGCGCATCGACCGGGCCGGGGAGCGCGTGGCGGTGAACAGTGTCGCCGCGCTGCGTGCGTTGGCCCAAAACTGACCTGGGACGTCCGTTTGTGCGTTTGCCACAAAACAGATGGGTTAACCTACATCTAGCGTTGCAGGGGATAAATCCGTTTAAATGTACGCATGTATTTGTTCTGTTGTCCGAAGAGGCCGTTGATGTTCGCGTACTGTTATTCACCTGTTGATTGTTGGGTAGCCCGTAAACGGCTTGACTTCGGCGTCTGACACGCTGGAAACCGGGGACAGGCGGCCTGTCGGAAACACTCCGCAGGCCGCCTGTCTTTGGTATTCAAGGACAAGGTTCGGAATACCCTGGCCGACCTTGTGCAGAGTTCAATGATTTTTAGGAGGCTCAAACCATGATGGACGATAAGGGTGTTCTCAAGGATGTTAAAGATCGCGGCGTTCGCTTTGTCGAAATGCAATTTGTGGACGTCTTGGGCGCTGCCAAGAGCTTGACCCTTCCGGTGAGCCAACTGGAAGAGGCGCTGGATCGCGGCGTGTGGTTTGATGGCTCCTCGATCCAGGGATTTGCCCGTATTCAAGAGTCCGACATGTTCCTGCGCCCGGACGCGCGTTCTTACCGCGTGTTGCCCTGGACCGGCGGCGACGTCCCGCTGCGGGCGCGCATCATCTGCGACGTGTACAGTCCTGACGGCACGCCGTTCGAGGGCGATCCGCGTTACGTGCTGCGGCGTATGGTCGAGAAGGCTGCTGCGCTGGGCTTTACTTACAACGTCGGGCCGGAACTGGAATTCTTCTTGCTGCGCAGGAACGGCGATATTGCCCGTGCGGTTCCGCATGATGTGGGCGGCTACTTCGACTTCTCGCCCAATGATGAGGCCCAGCGCGTTCGTTCCGACATTGCAGAGGCATTGTTGGCGCTCAAGATTAACGTTGAGATGGAGCATCATGAAGTCGCCGTTGGGCAGCACGAGATCGACTTCCGCTACTCCGACGCGCTGCACACGGCAGATAACGCCATCACGTTCAAGTACACCGTTAAGGGCATCGCGGCCAAGTACGGTCTGCTCGCCACCTTCATGCCCAAGCCGGTCTTCGGCATCAACGGCAGCGGGATGCACTGTCATCAGAGCCTGGCGGATAAGAACAGCGGCGATAGCCGCTTCTACGACGCCGCCGGCGAACCCTTCAAGCTCTCGCTGATCGCCAGGCAGTTCGTGGCTGGGCAGCTTCACCACGCGCGCGCGCTGGCCGCCGTCGTTGCCCCCACCGTCAACAGCTACAAGCGGCTGACCCCCGGCTACGAAGCGCCGGTGTACATCTGCTGGGCGCAGCGCAACCGTTCTGCGCTCATCCGCGTCCCGCGCTACAGTCCGGGCCGCGAACAGGCCACGCGCGTCGAATTGCGCTTTCCCGACCCCTCGGCCAACCCGTACCTGGCGTTCGCCGTCATGCTGGCAGCAGGGCTGGACGGCATCGAGAAGAAGATGACCCCGCCTGCGCCCGTCACTGACGATGTGTATGAGTGGGACGAGACCGAGCGTCAGGCGCACGGCGTGGGCACGCTGCCAGGTAGTCTGCGGGAAGCCCTGGACGAGATGATCCAGAGCAAGCTGGTGCGCGAAACGTTGGGCGAACACGTCTTTGAGGCATACGTGCAGGCCAAGACCCTAGAATGGGATGAGTATCGCACGCATGTCAGCGAGTGGGAACGCGAACGCTATATGGAAGTCGCCTGATCCTGCCAGGCGTTTTTCGCAAACAGAGGCTTTCATCGTAGCATTTGGAGCCGGCTGTGGGTTAGCCGGCTCCGGTGTTTTCCCGACTTGGCCGTGCAAGCCGATGGGTGTTTCGGCCCTGACCCTCACGCTGCCGGCCCTCCGCATCTTGCAGGTGCTCTCTCGGTCGCTGCCGCCGGGGATCGGCAAAGCGCGTGCGGCAACGCTACCCGGTCGCGCCCAGCAGCGCGACCAACTGGCCTGCTTGCGCCGTGTGGACAACGGCCAACACTTCATCGCCCGCTTCCAGCACTGTCTGCCCATGTGGGAGCACCAGCCGCCCCTGGCGGATAATGGCCGCCAGCACACATTCAGTGGGCAGCCTGAGATCGCGCACGGCCTGGCCAACGGCGAGCGCATTGGGGTGGACTTTTTCCTCAACCAGCGCATACTGTCCCCGGCGCAACTTAAGCAGCGTCGTCATGTCTCCCAGAGACATTTCCTCCAGGATCAGGCGCGCCATCAGGTCGGCCTGGTTCAGCGCCACGTCTACGCCCATCTCGTGGGTGAACATCCAGGCATTGCGCGGGTTGTTCACCCGGGCGATGACGCGCGGCGCGTGGAACTCGAAGCGCGCCAGGCTGGCGATGGTCAGGTTGGTTTCGTCTGCCCCGGTGACGACCGCCACGACATGAGCCTGCCGGATGCCGGCGCTTTCCAGCACATCTGGCTCAGTCCCATTGCCAATCCGAATCGCCTCGGCAGGTAAATCGCGCTGGAGGGTCGGCAGCTCTTCCGGGCGCACCTCAATCACGGTGGCGCGATGGCCTTCGTTCAACAGCAGTGCGGCCAGGTAAGCGCCTACCCTGCCGCCGCCCACAATGAGCACAAACATCGGCATCCCTCTCCTCCTTCCTACTGCCCCCTGTGCAGGTTCAAAAACGACCGTGTCAGCCCCGGTTGCCAGGGGGCATCCCCCGGCGAAGTTCGCAAAGTCCGCTTCAGTGGACTGGAAACGCAGGTCGGGCAGCGGCTGTCAGTCCACTTCAGTGGACTTTACATCCGTAGCCGGGGATTTCAGTTCCCGGCGCTCAAAACCTGCACATCGCCTATACTGTCACCCTAGCTTCCCTGCGTTCTCAGGGCAGTGGCATCTCCGGCAAGGGCAACACCGCCCGGCAGCATTGCGATCGGCGGTCCGGCAGGTCACAACGGCGACCGTTGATCAACCTCAACGGCTATGTTGATTCTACCGCCATCGGTGTCCAGGCAGAAGTGCCTGGGCAAAGGCCGACCAATGTTCGGGTAAAAATGAGAGGCTTCTGAGCGTGTTGCCTACCTGCTTGCCAGCCGTCCCGACTCCCGGCTATACTGATTAAGTTCCTCTCTTTTGTTATCGGAAATGCACATCGAGGCTGTTACAGCATCAGAACGCGAGGGGCGTCATGTTGAAGAATTTTATGAACCGCCGTGAGGAAGAGCGGCGTGTCCGATCAGAAGGGCGGTTGCCGCCAGGACAGGTGCTTACCCAAAAATTTCCCGTCCTGCACTATGGCCCCGTGCCACCGTTCAATGAGGCCACGTGGGATTTGCGCGTCTTCGGCGAAGTCGAAAACGAGATGCGTTGGACCTGGCAGGAATTCCAGGCGCTGCCCACCGTGCAGATCACGACGGACATTCACTGCGTCACCGGTTGGAGCAAGTTCGATACCACCTGGGAAGGCCCGCGCTTCCGCGATTTTATCCGGTTGTTTGGGGTCAAACCGACGGCGCGCTACGTGATCGCCCACTGCGAATACGGCTTCACGACCAACCTGCCGCTGGAAGAAATGTTGGGTGACGAGGTGTTACTGGCTTGGAAATACGACGGTAAACTCCTCGACCCGGATCATGGCTTTCCACTGCGCCTGCTGGCGCCCAAGCTCTACTTCTGGAAGAGCGCCAAGTGGCTGCGCGGCCTGGAGTTCAGCGCCGAAGATGCCCCCGGTTTTTGGGAACAGGCCGGGTATCACAATCACGGCGATCCCTGGAAAGAGGAACGCTATCAGCCGCGTGTGGCGCGACTCTAGCGCGTGAGATGGATTTTGGCACGTTCGCCAGGGAATGCGTTCCCTAGCTGCGGGTGTAAAGTCCATAAGAATTGGCGGCGGGGACTGTCGCCTTTAGGCGACAGGGGAAGCCGCC
>CAZGXI010000048.1:0-29370 GCA_964529715.1 uncultured Anaerolineae bacterium
TGGGTCCTGCGTGCTCCGAGAAGCCGCCGCGTTTACGCGGCGGAGTCGTCACCTGCTGCTACTTCGTCCCTGCCGCAGGCGACTGCGCAGATGGATCGCAGCCCGTCAGTCGCAGGTTGGCGATCCCTCCGGCGAAATCCCACCCGCTGCCGCCGACGTAGACCTCGGTCAACATGCCGGGGTTCGTCAGCGGCATGTCGAAGCCGTCCACCCACTGCTCCGGCGCGAGGATGTTCGCCTCAAAGGTGATCCACTGCTCACGTGGGACCAGCGTGTAGTTAGAGAGCTGCGTTGCGCCGTCGTGCTGGTACAGGAAGCCGTGCGCCCAGGCGAACGGTTCACCCTGGAAGGCGGGCGTAAACGCCACATTGACCATGACCGGGTACTCGCCGTTGCCGCCGTGTTCGTCGCTCCACCACCCGCTGTTGGGCAGCGTCTGGTTGCCTACCCACACGTCCACGACGAGGTTCAGTGCCCGACACGCACTGGCATCCAGGTTGATGGCCTGTCGTGCCCAGATCGCGCCACCCTCGTTCATGCTGTCGTTGCGCTCCCAGGCCAGCATATAAGGGTGATGCGGGTCGTCGGGTCGCGGGCGGACTTCCATGACGCAGTTATTGCACGCCCGGTCGATCTGCCAGCCGGTCATCCCCTGGGAAAAGTCGCCGTTGGCGATCAGGCTCGCGCGGAACGGCGGCGCGACGGTGATCTGGCGCTCCAGGTGGTCAACAGGCAGACGGTTCACCAGCGCCGCGTCATAAGGTTCGGGCGGCAGCGGCGCGCCCGACGCCGCCAGATTGACGTCCAGCGGCACACGCACCCGCGCCCCGGCGGGGGCCATCTGCGTGACGCCCTGCGCCGTGACCTGCGCCTGCCCTTCCAACACATTGACGGCCATCTCGCCGCCCGCCTGCGCCTGCACGTAGGCGGTCGAACCGAGCAGGAGGGTCGTCTCGTTGATGACCAGCGTTACGCCGCCTACCGGTGTCTGGATCAACAGGCCGCTATCCGGCGCCTGGCGGCAGGGCGCGTCGCCGAGGCCAGTGGAAAGGTAAAACGCCTGCATCGGCGCACGCCCGGCCTGGTCTGCGGCGGTGATCTGCGTATCGCCGAACAGCAGCAGGGTCACGTTCTCACCCGGCATCGTCTCCGGCAGATCGGCCTGGATGCGCAGCAGGGCCACGCCCCACGATCCACTGGCCGTATCCATCGGGGACAGGCGCAGGCTGCGCAGCGCCGCCGCGTCCACGATGTCGCCAATGCGCTCAAAGGCGAAGTCCGCCACGCCCGGCTGCGGCTCGGCTTCCAGCAGCAGGTGGCCGTAGCAGGCCTGGTTACGCCCCGTTTCGGCGCAGACCTGATCGGCTACCGTCAGGGCAGCCAGCGCGATGCCGGGGCAGGTGTCGCCTTCGCCCTGCGCCCGAACCCCGCCCGCCGCGAACGGGATCAGTCCGACGAGTGCGATTAACCCAACGGTCATCAGGCGTTTCATGGTAGCATCTCCCCAAAGTCGTAAGCCTTTACCCGCATTATAAAGTGAAAACGGGCACAATGTGCCGGGCAAAGCAGCGGCGGCGGTGGAAGGAGAACCTTTCTACCGCCGAGGCACATGCCGCACATACAGATCACAGCCGCCGGAAGATCACGCGGTATGAGATGGTCGAACGCTGGCCATCTTCTGCCGTACAGGGACCGGCGGTCAGCGCCGTCGAGCGCGGGCTGTGGCCCGGAATTTCTACGATGTAGGTGCGGTTGGCCTCCATCTGGAAGTCAGCGTAGCCCAGGCCGCGCTCCGGTTTGAGGCCGGTGAAGAAGTGGTCCTCGCCGCCGTCCCAGGAGACGCGAATCTCGACGCCGGGCACTTCTCCGCTACCGGGAAGCTGCACGTACACCTCGATCATGCCCGGCGCAGCAGTGCTGCAAAAGGTGGGGATGTTCACAATGGCATATTCGTCCTGCTGCGGGGGCGTGGTCGGCGTGTAAAAGGGGATGGCGGTCGGCGGTGTGACGCCCGGCGCCGGCGTAGACGTTTTGGTGGCAGGTGGCGTGAGGGTCGGCGTGGACGGGATGGCCGTCGGCAGGGGGGTGGGCGTGGCCTGATTCAGTGTGAAGATGCCGCTCTGGTCGGCGCAACCGGTGCGTCCCTGGGAACGGTAGAGTACGATCATCGCCTCGATGGCGTTACGCTCGGCAGCCGACTGAAAACCGTCCTGGAACATTCCGCAGGCGGTGTCGGCCAGCGCCTGGAACGGGTCGGGCAACCGCAGCGCGATCAGGCGTTCCACCGCGCGGCCCAGGTCGCTGTCGGCGCGGTAGGCCAGGCTGATCGCGGCGAGGTATTGGGCACGGGCAGTGGCGTCAAGCTGGTAGGGTTGGGTGTTGTATTCCACCACCGGCGCGAGCACCCAGGCATAGACCAGCCCCAGCGCCAGCCCAGCGATCAGACCCAGCAGGAGCGCAATCCACGAGACACGAAAGTTCTGTTTAGCCATCAGCAGTCAGCCATCAGCCATTGGCCTTTAGCCACCCGACGTTAGCGATCCGTTGTCGTCGGTCAGCCTTTACCAGAAAGAGCAACCGCTAACAGCTAATCGCTAAGGGGCTGTCCGATACGATTCCATCAGTGGCGTGAGGCGGCCCATCGCCTCTGCCAGCGCGACCAAGCGCACAATGTCGGTGTAATTGCGCCCCTGCGAGATGTAGCGTTCTGTGACTACCTGCACATAGGCCGGGACGTTGCTCACGTCCAGGGCGCGCAGCCGCTCAACCGCACCGGTCAGGTCGTGGTCCGCCGTGTAACTGTAGGCGATCATCACCGTGTAGTCGTCCCGGTACGACTCGGCCAGCAGGTTGAGTGGGCTATTGATGTATTCAACCGGGAACAGCCCATAGCCGATGCCCAGGCCGAGCACCATGCCCAGGATCAGGCCGATTGCCAAGGAAAGCAGGAGTCGGGTCATCGCGTGATTCGCTGTCAGCGGTCCGTGAGCAAGCCCAGGGCATTTAAAGAGCTGCCGCCGGTGCCCGCTATTTGCCACACTCCCGCCGATTATATAGCATCCGGGTGGAGACGGGAAACAACACATAGGGGCGCAACGTGTTGCGCCCCTACAAAGATTTGTGCCGGAGGTGGGACTCGAACCCACACGCCCTTGCGGGCAATCGATTTTGAGTCGATCTCGGCTGCCTATTACGACACTCCGGCGGGCACATTAAGGAAATAGATCTGGATATATATTTCCCTATCCATCTATTCCTTTAAAATGTATTATAATGATCGCTCGGCCCTTGTCAACGTCGAGATGGGGGGTGATTGTATTCACCAAACCACTTTGTCGTCACCCCCCTGCATCACACGGGCTGACGGCAGCGGATGCACAGCATATGCAGCGGAGTCAGGCCGTGTACCTTTTCTATGTAGATGAAAGCGGCGAGCGAGAATATACCAGCAAAGGACGGTATTTTGTTCTCACCGCCTTAGGGGTGCAGGGGCAGCACTGGAAAGCTCTCAACAGCAAAGTACTGACCCTTAAGCGGAAGTACTTTAATGATGTCGATGTGGAAATCAAATCGAACTGGCTGCGGATGCCCGGCGAGCGCCAAAAGCGTTACCTGGCTCGCTACGTGATCACGGCGGCAGACTTGAAGGCTTTCACCGACGAACTTTATGATGTGTTGTTAGCGTATGATGTCGTGATCATAGCTGCCGTGATTGACAAAGAACAGATGCGGCGGCAGTATGTAAGCCCGCAGTCTCCAAATTCGCTGGCCTACCGGCTGCTGTTTGAGCGCATTGAGATGTTTCTGGCAAAGCGGGCAGATAACGACTACGGTATCGTCATCTTTGACAAAATCACCAAGCTCGAAGTGGAAAAGCAGGGATACGAAGACTTGCTTTCAAGACAGCACCAACGTTACCTTGAAAAGGGAACCGACTTTTTACCAATCAATCACATTGTTGAGGGGCTGCTGTTTATCCCCTCTTTTGAAAACAACCTGCTCCAACTGGCCGATCTTTTTCGAGTGGATAGAACCGAAGCTCTATAGATCGCCTACAGGAGATTACAAGGGTTGGGGAATAAAAAGGTTCCCGTGAGTGCGCTTCACGGGAACCAATGAGGCTGATGACGGGCTCGGCGTACCCGCCGACAGCGCCACTGACGCAGGGTAGAAATGCCTACCCACCCGCCAAATATATTATACGATACTTATCCGAACACTGTCAGTCTGGTTGACAAAGTGTAGGCGTTGGTTGATGGACGAATTGGCACTGATCCGGCGGGCGCAGGCGGGCGACGTAGAGGCGTTCAACGGCCTCGTCGCCGCCTACCAGGACCGGGTCTATAACCTGGCGTATCGCATCATGGGTGAACCCGCTGCGGCGGCGGACGCGACTCAGGAGGCGTTCATTGCTGCCTTTCGCGGCCTGCGCGATTACCGGGGCGGCCAGTTCAAAAGCTGGCTGCTGCGCATCGTCACCAACGCCTGCTACGACGAACTGCGCCGCCGCAAACGCCGCCCTGCCGACTCGCTGGACGACCTGGCCCCGGAATCCGACGATCCCCTGCCCCTGCCCGGCAACGATGAGACACCGGAAGACCATGCCCTGCGCGGCGAACTGCGCCGTGCGCTCGAAGACTGCATCCGCGCCCTGCCGCCGGAGCACCGCGCCCTGGTCGTACTGCGCGATGTGGAGGATTTCGATTACCAGACCATCGCCCGCACGACCGGCCTGGAACTGGGCACGGTCAAATCGCGCCTCAGCCGCGCCCGCGCCGCCCTGCGCGACTGTCTGCGCGGCCTGGGGGAACTTTTGCCCGCCGAATACCGTCTTAAGAGCGAATCGTGAGCTAGAGAACGAAGCCTCTCATGCCTGCCCTGAACGACGCTGACCTGGAACTGCTGTCGGCTTACCTGGACAACGAACTCTCTTTCGGCGAGCGCGCCGAACTGGAACGCCGCCTGCGGTCCGAGCCTGATCTGCGCGCCGAGCTGGACGACCTGCGGCGCGTAACGGCGCTGATGCGCGTTTCGGCGGTGCGCGCCCCGCGCGACTTCCGGCTCGACCCGGCAGTGTATGGCCGTCAGAGGGGAAGGCCGGGCCTGTCCCGCCGCGCCTATGGGTATCGCCTGGCCAGTGCCACGAGCGCCCTGGCAGCCGGGTTGCTGCTGGTGATCGGGTTGGTGCTGCTCCGGCAGCCGTCCGCACTGCTGGTCGGCAGCGGTCAACCGCCGTCCGCCTTTATGCTGGATGAATCCCAGGCCGAACCGGAGACGGCCATCGCCCTCGCGCCGACGAGCACGCCGCAGCCGACCCAAACACCGGAAACGGCGACAGACGAGACCCCGGCCCGCGTCGCGCCGACCGCCACACCGACGCGGCTCCAGATGAATATGGCGGCCCCGCCCGCAACCGCCACGCTGCCGTCCCTGCCGACGCTGGTCTGGCAGAAAACCGGGACGCCGGAGGGGGACATGGCGTTTGAAGCGGCGGCATCCTCCGGCGAGGTGGCAGAACAGGCCGCCCCGGAGACAGCAGTCCCACCGGAGCAGGCGATGCTGTCGTTCGGGGCGGAGGACCAGGGCATGGGCACGGCGGAAAACACTCTGCCGCCGGCGCCGTTCGCTACAAACGTCCCCGCGCCCGCCGCGCTGCCATCGCCCTCGCCGCTGCTGGCCCAGGGCGCGGCGGGGATGTCCCTCACCGCCACGCCGCCGCGTCTTCAGAGCGCGCCCACGCAGACGCTGCCTTCCGCCGCGACGCCTTCTCCCGCACCCGGCATGGCCGCGCTCCCCACCGCTGCCCCCACCGTCGCTGCTGCGCTCCCACAACACGAAGATGATGGGCAGCCGGGAACCGCCGCGCCGTCTGCGGCCCATGCCATCGAGCCGGGGATGCTGGTGGGCGGGGCCGTGATCCTGCTGGCGCTGGCAGTGGTGTTCTGGGCGCTGAGCCGTCGGGCCGCCTGATCGTTTCGCCTGATGGGAATATTTCCGTCACGGGGGAGTCAACAGCGGTGCGAAGATCGCCTCGATCTCGGCCAGCGATTCCACACCCACCACACGGCGACGCAGGTCCGCCGCCTCGGGGAAGCCCACGCAGTAGTACACAAGCTGCTTACGCAACGTGATGATCGTCTGGCGCTCTCGTCCTGGCGGCGCGCAGCGGGCCGTTAGCCGGGCGTGTTCCAGGGCGACGGCGGCGCGCTCTGCCGGGGTCGGTGGGGATAGCTCCTGGCCCGTTTGCAGCGCGTGGGCCACACGGCGGAACAGCCCCGGTTCGCCCAGCGCCGCCCGCCCGATCATGATGCCGTCGCAGCCGGTCTCGGCCAGCAGACGTAGCGCGTCGGCAGGAGAAGCCACATCGCCGTTGCCGATCACGGGAATGCGCACGGCTTCCTTCACCTGCCGGATGATCGTCCAGTCGGCGCAGCCCATGTACTTCTGCGCCGCCGTGCGCGCGTGCACCGTGATCGCCGCCGCGCCCGCGTCTTCCAGGCGGCGGGCCAGCGCGACCGCGTTGATGCAAGAGCCGTCCCACCCGCTGCGAATCTTGGCCGTCACCGGCACATTCACTGCCGCCACCGCCGCCGCGACGATCTGCGCCGCCAGATCGGGGTCTTTGAGCAGCGCCGCGCCCGCCCCGCGCTTTGCCACTTTGGGCACGGCGCAGCCCATGTTGATGTCTACCAGCGTCGCCCCATGCTCGACCACCACCCGCGCCGCCGCCGCGACGGTAGCCGGGGCGCCGCCGAACAACTGCGCCGCGATGGGCCGCTCAGACGCGAAGAAGTCGAACTTGCGGAAGGTCTCGGCAGGGTTGTGCGCCAGGGCCGGGCTGCTGAGCAATCCCGTCGCCACCAAGCCGCAACCGCCCAGTTGACGGCACAGCAGGCGGAAGGGGTAGTCGGTGAAGCCGGACATCGGCGCAAGCGCCAGCGGCGGGTCGATGACCACGCCGCCGATGTTCAGCGGGCCAGGCGAGATGAGTGTGGGTAAGGATATGGCTGTGTCGATCATGCTGCCGTCGTCTTTTGCTCCAAATCCAGCCCCATGATGACATACTGCGTCGGCACGCCGGGGAAGTAAAAGTCGTCCAGCACGATCTGCCAGCCGCGCCGGCGGTAGAGGCGCATGGCGGGCGTGTCGCCCCGATAGGTAGAGAGCAGCGCGCGGCGCTGGGGCAGGCCCGCGATCAGGGCGTCGTGCAGTTGCGACCCGATGCCGCGCCCTCGCGCCTCAGTGAGCACCGCCAGTTCGGTCAGCTCGAAGTAGTCCACCAGCCAGAAGGCGGCCTGCTCCGGCGTCATGGCGTGCGCCACCACTTCGCGCCACCACAGGCCGGGCTGCCCGGTGAAGCCGTAGCCGAAGCCCAGGAGCGGCCCGCCGGAATCTTCCTGCGCGATCACGCAGCGAAAGCCGTCCAGCGTAGCGTGGCGCTCCATCGCCGTGATAATGGCCCGAATGCCCATCTCGCTCTCGTTATAAGGCGGCGCGGCGAAGGCGTCGCGCGTGATGGCGAGAAACTGTTCGCGGTACGGGCGCAGGTCGGCGGGCGTAAGGATTACGATCTCGATGGGCATAGCGATCCCAAAAGTTCAAAGTTTAGAGTGCTGAGTTTTGAGTTGTCTTGAGGCGCTGCCTCCGGCGGCTAAAAATGCCTCCTGCGCCGGCGCAGGCAGGCCCCCCCCTGCAAGAGTACGCCAGATATAGCTTAGAATGCAAAATGTTGACCTTCTAACGGCCAGCGAACACCTGACCGCATGGCCAGCACAGGCTAACTCAGAACTCAAAACTCAAACCTTTGAACTCGCCTTCACGCGCCGCCCGGCCAGCCCAGGCTGATACGCCCGCGCGCCTCCTCGACGTTGAGCAGTTCCACCTCGATCACGTCGCCGACGCCCAGCAGCACACCGCGCGGAATCTGGCTGCGGTGCAGCAGGCCGTCCTGCTTGACGCCCACATCCACGAACGCGCCGAAATCCACCACGTTGCGCACCGTGCCGTTCAGCCGCATCCCCGGCTTGAGGTCACTCATTGAGAGCACATCGCTGCGCAAAATCGGCGCGGGTAGGTCTGCGCGCGGGTCGCGGCCCGGACGGGCCAACTGCTCCAGGATGTCGGTCAGCGTGGGCACACCCACACCCAGTTCGGCGGCCAGGGTTTCCAGCGGAGTTTTCGCCAGCAGGGCGGCCAGGGCCGGTTCGCGCCGCGCGGGGGGGACGTCCAGACTCAGCCCGGCCCGCCGGATCACCGCCTCGGCGACTTTGTAGCTTTCCGGGTGGATGGCGCTGGCATCCAGAGGGTTGCTGCCCTCCCGCACGCGCAGAAAGCCCGCTGCCTGCTCGAACGCCTTCGGCCCCAGGCCGGGCACAGCGCGCAGAGCTTTACGGTCTGGGAACGGGCCGTTGGCGTCGCGGTAGGCCACGATGTTGGCCGCCAGCTTCGGCCCGATGCCCGCAACGTGAGTCAGCAGGGCGGCAGAGGCCGTGTTTACGTCCACGCCCACACGGTTGACCACCGTCTCGACCACGCCGTCGAGCGCCTCGGCCAACCGCTTTTGATCCACGTCGTGCTGATACATGCCGACGCCGATGGACTTCGGGTCGATCTTGACCAGTTCGGCCAGCGGGTCCTGGGCGCGCCGTGCGATAGACACGGCACCACGCAGCGTCACGTCCAGATCGGGCAGTTCGGCGCGGGCCAGCGGACTGGCGCTGTAGACGCTCGCCCCGGCCTCGTTGACCATGAGGTAATGCACGCCGTCCAGGTTGCGGATCAATGCGGCGGCAAGCTGCTCGGTTTCGCGGGAGGCCGTGCCGTTGCCGATGGCAATCAGCGTGACGCCGTGCTGCGCCACCAGGCGGGCCAGCGTTTCCAGCGCGGCCTGCCATTGCTTCTGCGGCTCGTGGGGATAGATCGTGGCCGTGTCTACGACCTTGCCGGTGGGGTCCACGACCGCGACCTTGCAGCCCGTGCGGAAGCCGGGATCGAGGCCCAGGACGGTTTGCCCGGCCAGCGGCGGCTGGGTCAGCAGACCGCGCAGGTTGGCGGCGAAAACCTGGATGGCGTGCGCCTCGGCCTGCTCGGTCAGCGCGCGGCGCACGTCGCGCTCGATGGCAGGGAGCAGCAACCGTGCGGCGGCATCCTCGATGGCGAGCGCAAGCTGTTCGGCCAGCGGGGAACGCGGATCGGCGCGAAAGGCGGTTTCGACCGGCAGCCGCCAGTCGCGCTCGGCCACGTCCAGCCGGACGCGCAGCACTTTTTCCGCCTCGCCCCGGTTGATCGCCAACACCTGGTAGGGCTTGAGCCGGTCCACACGCCCCTCGAAGGCATAATATACCTGGTAGATGGCCTTCGGGTCGTCGGCATCTTCGATCTTCGCGCACTGCACCAGCCCGAAGCGCATGGCCTTGTCGCGCACCTGACCGCGCACGTCGGCATGATCGCTGATCGCCTCGGCCACGATGTCCCGCGCCCCGGCCAGGGCGTCTTCGGGAGTCGCTACCTGCTCGTTGAGGAAATCGGCGGCGATCTGTTCCGCCGTCTTTCTGGTTAGCGGTTGCTGCACGATCAGGTCGGCCAGCCCTTGCAGGCCCTTTTCGCGGGCGATGCTGGCGCGCGTGCGGCGTTTGGGCCGGTAGGGCGCGTAGAGGTCTTCCAGGGCGGTGAGCGATTCCGCCGCTTCGATCTGGCGGCGCAGGTCGTCGGTCATCTGCCCCTGTTCTTCGATGGAGGCAATGATCGTCTCGCGGCGCTCGTCCACCGCGCGCAGTTTGGTGAGCGAATCCAGCAGGCGACGAATCTGGTCCTCGTCCAGGCTGCCGGTGGCTTCCTTGCGGTAGCGGGCGACGAAGGGCAGGGTGTTGCCCGCGTCAAGCAGATCGATGGTGGCGGCGACCTGCGCCGGGCGCAGCTTGAGTTGGTCGGCGATCTTTTGCGCGTAGTTGGTGGGCATAGCTTTCGGGTATCGTGATAAACGGTCAGGGTCAGCGAGGGAATTGTAGCGGCGGCTTGAAGCCGCCGCTACCGGATAACTACAAGACTGGCCTGCCGTTAGGGCAGGAAAATCCGCCGCCTCAAAACGCCACCGCCGCGCCGTCTTTGGGCGGGCCGCTGCGGGCTGCCAGACTCAAGGCGTGCGGCGCAGGCCCACCACACGCTCAACATCGAGGACGAACAGAATACCCGTATCCGGCTGCATCAGGTCCCCCAACACCGTGCCCGCCGCCGCAATCAGGGTATTTACCTGGTCGTCGTCGACGATGGACAGAATCACGTCGCTGCCTTCTTCCAGCTCGCGCATGACGCTTGTCATCGAGACAAACAGCGGCAGTTCCAGCGATCGACTCTTCTCTTGCAGGCGGTGGAGGCCCTGACTTTCAATGATCGTGACCCCTGGAGCGCCTGCCTCGTGCCATGCTTCGGCGACTTGAAGCCCATTCTCGACGTGCGAGGTGATCAGAACGACCAGTTTCGACACAGCCAGCCTCCAAAACTACAGGGTGGCTACTCGCGGACGGGTACGAAACCCTCGAAAACCTGCCGGATCAACACCGGCGTCAGGACAAGCGTCGCCAGCACCACCAGGAACAGCAGCGCGAAGGTGGGTTGGTCCAGAATACCTGCCGAGAGGCCCAGCGTCATGACAATCAGGCTGACCTCTCCGCGCGAGATCATACAGACGCCCAGGCGGAACGCCGTTCCCCGGTCGAACCCGCCCAGGTAAGCGCCCAGGCCGCTGCCCCCGATCTTCGACACAACGGCGATCCCCAGCAGCAATGCCGCCAGCGGGAGTTGTGCCAGACTGATCTGCCGCAGGTCTGCCATCAGACCAATATGTACGAAGAAGATCGGCACCAGCAACCCGTAGGCGATGCTGCGCACGGACTCCTGAATCAGGCGCCGGGCGTTGTCGCGCGCCCGGCTGAATCCCAACCCGGCGATGAAGGCCCCGGTAATCGGCGCAATGCCGCCAATGACCTGGGCCGACGCCCCAAAAAGCAGCGCGACTACCACCGAGAAAGCCACAATCGTGTAGGGCACCTGGTGGCGGTTATACAGCCAGTTGATTCCCCAGGGCAAGACGAACCACGCCACCAGCAGCGCCACGACGATGTACCCGCCCGCTTGCAGGAGGATTCGCGCGCCCCCCGCTTGCGGGACGGCGCTTTCGGCCACGAACAGCGACGCGGAAACGAAGGACAGCATCAGGATAGCCAGCACATCATCCACCAACGCTGTCGCCAGCAAGCCGAAGCCTTCCTCAGTCCGCAGCACCCCCAAGTCCATCAGGGTTTGTGCCGAAATGCTGACCGATGACGCGGCCAGGATCACCCCGGTTAACAGGGCGGTCTCGCCAGCATAGCCGAGCAGCAGCATGAGCGGCGCGGCAAGCAGGATGGGGGCGATCCCGCCCAGGATGCCACCCAGCAGCGCCACGCGACGGACGGCCATGAGTTCGCTGAAGTGCACATCCAGCCCGACGCTGAACATCAGCATCAGGACCCCCATTTCGGCCAGGTCGTTAATCGTCTCCTCAAGGTTCGGCGACGTAAAAGCGGCAGTATGGGTAAAGTTCAACAGGCTGGGGCCGAGAAGAACGCCGGCCAGGAGTTCCCCAAAGACACGTGGCTGGCCCAACCGCCGCGCCAGCATCCCCCCGAACTGCGCCGCCGTGATAATCGCGGCTAGTTCCAGAAATAATTGAATGACCGGGCTGATCTGCACGTTCTACCGGCCCTTCTGAACGCCAGCTCGCTCGAAAATACAGGACGCCGGCACCTGCCCCCGAATTACAACTCTATCCACAGGACACGCGATTCGTCTGATCGGCGTACCTGGGTCTGCTGTCGGGTGATTTTTCGTGTTGTTTCTAGAACGCCACCGCGGCGCCGTCTTTGCGTGGGTCGCTGCCGCCCCACAGCGCGCCACTGTCGGGGTCGCGCAGGATGATCTGCCCGCCGCCGAACAGCCCCCGGTTCACGCCGCGCACTGGCACAACCTGGTGGCCCAGTTCGGCCAGGTCGGCCATCACCCCGAAGTCGATCCCTTCCTCAATGGCGATCTGGCCCGCCGCGTCGCCGCCCAGGATGCAGAAGCGTGGGCGGTCCAGCGCAGACTGCGGATCGAGGCCGGCGTCCACCAGGGCGCTGATCACCTGGAAATGGCCCTGCGGCTGCATGAAGCCGCCCATCACGCCGAAGGAAGCATAAAGCGTGCCATCTTTGGTCGCCATCGCGGGGATGATGGTGTGGTAGGGCCGCTTGCCCGGTTCGAGGCGGTTGGGGTGAGCGGGGTCGAGGGAGAACAGCGCGCCGCGATTTTGCAGCACCACGCCGGTCTTGCCTGCCACCAGCCCGCTGCCGAAGCCGTAATACAGGCTGTTGATGAACGAGCAGGCGTTGCCCTCCAGGTCTACGGCGGTCAGATAAACCGTGTCGCCATCGGCCAGCGGATGCCCATACTCCGGCGGCGACATAGCGCGATCCGGTCGGATCAGGGCGCGGCGTTCGACGGCGTAACGCTCGCTCAGCAGGGCGTCCAGCGGGGCGGGGGCAAAGGCAGGATCGGCCACATAGTGGCGCGCGTCGGCGAAGGCCAGCCGCATGGCCTCGATCATCAGGTGCAGCCGCGCCGCCGATTGGACACGATGGACGGGCAGGCCCTCGATCCCCTGAAGGATGTTCAGCGCCAGCAGTGCAGCCACGCCCTGCCCGTTGGGAGGACACTCGTAAATGCGCACGCCGCGATAGTCGGTGCTGATCGGCGTGTCCCAGGTGCTCTTGTGGACTTTGAGGTCCTGCGCGGTCATGCAGCCGCCCGCTTCCTGCACGCGCGTGGCAATCGCCTCGGCTATCGGCCCCTCGTAGAAGGCCGTCGGGCCGCCTTCGGCAATGGCGCGCAGGGTGCGGGCCAGCGCGGGCAAGCGGATCACCTGGCCCACCTTCGGAACAGCCCCATCCGGCAGGTAGTCGTGCGGCGCGTCCACCGGGCGAAAGGCCGCTTCCGCGCGCGCCCAGGCCGCCGCGATCAGTGGGCTGACCGGATAGCCCCGCTCGGCGTAGTAGATGGCCGGGACCAGCGTTTCGGCCAGGGTCATGCGCCCGTGCCGCTCCAACAGGTCGGCCCAGCCGCGCACCGTCCCCGGCACGGTGACGGCGTGCGGGCTGTATTCGGGGATTTGCTCCATACCCTGGCTGCGCAGGTCGTCCAGGCTCAGGGCCGCTGGGGCGCGCCCGCTGCCGTTGAGCGCAGTGATCTGGCGCGTTTTGGCGTCGTAATAGAGGGCGAAGCAGTCGCCGCCGACGCCGGTAGACATCGGCTCGACGACGTTGAGGGTCGCTGCTGCCGCCACCGCCGCATCCGCCGCATTGCCGCCCTGCTTGAGCATCTCCAGCCCGGCCTGGGCCGCGAGCGGCTGGCTGGCGGCGACCATGCCGCCGGTCGTCAGGACCGGGGAGCGGCGCGAGTCGTAAAGAATCTGGTGGATGGGCATCAGCAAACCCTCCGCTAGGTAGATGATCCGTTCAGGGCGCGGTTGCCTGCGCCCCTACAGTCGATGATACACCCATTCTCCCCGGCAACAAATCGACCCTTTTCGCCGGAGACAGAACCGATTTTTGCAACGAACCGCCAAGACACTCCGACCGCTAAGTTTCTGATGCCGCTCTCGCTTCTCTTGGCAAACTTGGCGTCTTGGCGGTTGAATATCCTTTTCACCCCCCGCCCGTGCCGCCGGCGGCGATCTGGAGCGGGACGTAGTCCTCCGTCCACCAATCGGGGAAGTCGGCGTAGGGCTGGTCGAAATAGGCATCCAGGATGCGCCGCACGATGGGCGCGGCCACCTCGGACCCTTCACGCGAGTACTGCGCCATCACCACAACGGCGATCTGGGGCGCGTCCGCCGGGGCGTAGGCGACGAACCAAGCGTTCGGCTCGCGGTCGGTCTGGGCTGTGCCCGTCTTGCCGCAGACGGTGTAGGCGGCGTCGTCGAAGACGAACCACGCCGTGCCGAAAGTACGGTCGGTCGTAACGGCGCACATGCCCCGCCGCACAATGTCGATCACCTGCGGGCTGAGGCCCATCTCTCCCACAACGGTTGGCTGCGCCTGATAGGTCACTGCCGTCCCGCCCACACCGCCGACGCGCTCCACCAGATAGGGGCGGTAGAGCGTGCCGCCGTTGGCAATGCCGGCCACCAGCCGCGCCATTTGGATCGGCGAAACCTGCACGTTGCCCTGGCCGATGGCGTTGTTGATCGCCTCGTCGGCGCCGCCGGGCGGGGCCGCCAGATTGCCCGCTGTCTCGTTGGTATATACGTCCAGGCCGGTCGGGCCGCCCAGACCCATCCGCCGCGCGTAGTCGGCCAGCACGTTCGGCCCACGCTGATACAGCAGCGCGCCCATCTGGTAGAAGAAAGGATCACACGACGACGTAAGCGCCTGATCGATACGGATCGGCCCGGCGGGGTCCATCTCGTCTACGTAGCGCCAGTCGTAGCGAACGGGCAGCGTGTCGCCGTACTGCGCACCGTGCCATTCCAATTCGCAGTTAAACAGTTCGTCCGGCCCGATCAGGTTTTCGGCTGCTGCCGCCGCCGTTGTGACGATCTTGAAGACCGACCCCGGCGCATACTGCCCCTGCACGGCGCGGTTAAACATCGGCTGGCGCGGATCGGCGGTCAGGCTGGCGATGACATCCCCGATGGCAGGATGATAGCTATCTGGGTTAAAGATGCCCGGATCGAAGGTGGGGTAGCTCGCCAGGGCCAGCACCGCGCCACTGTTCACATCCAACACCACCGCTGCCGCGCCGGGCGAACGGCTGGCCCAGTTCGGCGCGGCGTAGCTATAGGCGTCGAACAGCGCCCGCGCCACTGCCAGTTGCAGGTCCCGGTCTAATGTCAGTGTCACCGGCTGAGAAGGCACGCCGGTCGCGCCGCCGAGTTCGCGCAGCACCACACCGCCCGGCTCGACGATCTGCAACAGGCGTTCGGCCCGCCCGTGCAGCGCCTCCTCGTAGGCCAGTTCCACCCCTGCCCGCCCGATCAGGTCATCGCTGGTGTAGCCCCGCGCCAGCCAGCGATCCAGTTCGGATTGCGGGATCAGGCCGATATAGCCGACCACATGCGCCAAGGCGCCCTGGCCTATATAACGGCGGGTTTGGCGTTCGAGGGCACGCTCGTTGTCGAAACTGGTGCCGCAGAAGTTGGCGAGGTCCTGGGCGTATTGGTCATACACGTCGGGATCGACCTCGCCCAGGTAGAAGATCGTCTCCGGCGCGTAGACGGCGAACTGCGCAGCGAGCTGACCGCGCGGCTGCTGGAACAGGTCCGACAGCAAATCCAGGCAGCGTTCGACATTCATATCCTCCTGCGCACCGTAAAGGACGATCTTGGTCCCGCCCTCCTCGACCAGCAGATTGCCGTTACGGTCGTAGATGTTGCCACGCGCTGGGCGGCTGGATCGGACGGTCAACTGCGCCCCTGCCGCCAGCCCATCGAAGATGTCCATCGTAGACCAGGCCACCTGCCAGCCATCCGAGGTCTGCACCAGGCGCAGGATACGGCCTGGGTCTTCAATGGTGCCGAAGACCATCGTTTCCAGCCGCACATCATAAGTCACCGCCGCCGTCGTACCCTGGAGCGCGACGGCACCGATGTCGCTGACGACCGCTTCTACCCCGGCGATGTCGTCCAACTCTTGGTAGCGCCCCTGGAAGTCCGACAGGGCGTAGCGGGCGCGCGTCTGCGGGCTGACCAGGGCGTACATGGCGGCGTAGTCTTCGGCATTCCAGGCGCGCAGAAAATCTCTGGCCACATCCTCCGGTGGCCGGGGCGGGGCGAGCGTCCCCGGCCCGCTCTGCACGTCCGTCTGTACGCCGCCGCACGCGGCCAGCAACAACACCAACAGCGCAGTCCAGATACCCCACCGCCGGGGACCGCCATGTCTTGAGAGCATCTTTTTCATCCGTCCTGCCTGCTGACCTGCGTTCATCCGCGTGCGTCTTCCAGGGCGAGGGTGCGCATGAAGCCGTCGATCTCGTCTTCCGGCAGCGTCCACTCGATGTAGAAGGCAAAGCCGCGCCCGCCCAACGCCCGCACGATGGCCCGCGCCCCTGCTGGCGTGACGAACAACTGGCACAGTTTGCCGCCGTCCCGAATGCGCTTGAGCACCGCCAACCACTGCTCCGGCGGCGGGTTGCCGTCGCCGGGCACCCACTGGATGCCACGCAGCCGTTCCAACGCGATCAGGGCATCTAGGTGAACAAGCTGCCCCTTGCCGTCCAGGTGATAAAAAGCGTGGTCCAGCGCGTCGCAGCAGGCAGCCAGGTCAGGCAGCACGAAGCGGGCGAACATCTCCGGCGAGATCATGTAGGCGAAGTCGCTTTGCAACATGTAGCAGCGTCCGCGTGGCGACCAGATCGGCGCCCAGGGCGTTGTGCCGCGCCCCGCTGGCAGGATGTCGGCGGCCAGTTCGTCGTAGTAACGCAGCCACAGCCGGGTGATCTCCCCGCTCAGCCGCGCCACCGCTTCAGGCGAGTCGTAAAGGTCCACCAGCAACGCCTGGGTGCCGCGCAGCGAGGCCAGGATGTCTAAGTTGCCACCCAGGTCGGTGTGGCAGACGGCCACACGGTCGCCCCAGCGTCGGACAGCCGTGCGGGTGAGGTCTTGCACGCGCCGCCACCAGCGGTTTGCGGCGTCATACGTCGGATGTAAGTCGGCCAGGCTGCCGTCGGGGGTTGGCGACTCGAACCACACTGTGTCCGGCGCGCAACGCACCGTCGCACCGAGGAAACCCGCCACAATGCCGGGGCCGAAGTTGGGCCACCAGCGCGGGAAAGCGTCACCGTAGTAGCGCGCCGCTTCCAGGCGCTGTTGGTAGTAGTCCAGCACTGCGTCGGCGGGCAGTTCCGGCGGAAAGTTGCTGGTGAAGTTGCCCGCATAGCCCCCGCTTAACTGCACGCCGTGCACCGGCGGCTCGATGATCAGCAGCGGGCGATTCAGGTCGCCTGCCCACCACGCCAGCCACGCCTCCTCGACGCGCGCCCAATCCCGGTCGGTGAACCGCAGATCGATGCCCATGCCTGCGCACTTCCTCCCGTATGTCCAATACCGGGCAGGGATTGTAGCGGGTTTTGCAGGGACGGGACAGGTCTGGGTCGGCGACGACGGACGGCCCGGAGATTGCCTGTTGGCTTTCGCCCCGGTTTGCGGCATACTGAAAACTCAGAGCGCAACTACGGGAACCAGGAAAGGTTTGTGTTGATGGCCGCTTACGAAGTCTCTCACCCCCGGTCCGATATTGTGCGTGTGGCCTTTCTGGAAGATTGGGACGCCAGAGCGCATTCCGAAGCCATGTTCCGCGAAGTGTTGGCGTTGCTGGATGCGTGCGACGAGCCAGTCATCCTGCTGATCGTCGCCAAAGACAAGCGCCCTATCTATGAGGACCGGGCTTTGCAGCCCGCGCGCGGCATCCTCTATCACGACTGCATCAAGAAGATCATCATCGTGGCCGAGGAGGCACAGGCGGCAGTGGCGCACATGAACGTCACCCGTGCCGAGCGCGGCATGCCGCCGATCCCCATGTTCGCGTTCAATACGGAGGCCGAAGCCCTGGCGGAACTGTAGGGTCGCCCCGGCGAAACAGGGGCGGCACTGCACGCCGCCCCCACCGAATCTCACTCCGCGCTCACGACGAGCGTGTACGGCCCGCGCCCGACGCCGCTGCTCACCACCACGCGGTACGTCCCCGGCGCGTCCAGCGTAATTCCGTCCAGGCGGCGCGCGCCGCCGAAGAGATACCCCCCATCTGGCGCGTACAGGCTGATCAGCGGCGCAAAGGCCAACGCGGGCGTGTCGGCGGCGATGCTGACGGTAAGTGGGGCGGTGATGGTCAGGGCATACGTGTCTCGCTGGCCCGCAATGGCGATCAGGCCCTGCGCGGCCTGGCCCGGCGCGACGGTGGCACGGGCAACTGCCGGCCCACCCCGGTCGATGAGCGTCAGCGTGTAGGCCCCGCCCTCTGCAGGATTGTAGCTCCGCACGACGACCGTGTATGTTCCATCGGTCGGCAGCCGCACCGCGTCCAGCCGGGCGTTCAGCGAGCCGCCCGCATCGTCGTTATAGGCCACGCGCTGTCCGCGTGGATCGTACAGTTCCAGGATGATATCCGGGCTGCCGTAGACGGCAGCGGCAGTCGTCAGGCTGACGATCTGGCCGGCCACGCCTTGCAGCAGATAGCCGTCGTTTTGGCCGGGAAGCAACGTTCCCGCGACCGACGCGCCTTCCGTCAGCGCGCCTTGTTGCCGCAGCGGAGGCAGGTTCGGCGCGGCAGGGTTGATGGCGAGGGTGTAGTCGCCGCCCACGATCCCCAGCGTGTAAACGGCCACGCGATAGGTGCCGTCCCGCGGCAGGTAAACGCCCGTCAGAACGGACCCACTCCGGCCCAACAGGACGCCGTCCGGCCCGCTCAGTTCGATCAGCGCGCCGTCGGCCAGGGCCGCGTCGGCATCCAGGCGGATGTCCACCGCATCGCCCGCTTTGGCAGCAAAGAGCCACCAATCCTCGGCCAGCGGACCATTCAGCGTGCCCGTGACCGGCGCGCCTATCGCCACTTCCCCAACGTGCCCTGTTGGGGTCAGGGCGTCCTCTCCTGTCATCACGCTGAGGCGATAGGTCCCGGCCTGATCCGTCCCCGCCGCTCGTACCACCACGCGATAATCCCCGCCCGGCAAGTCCGCCGCACGCAGCAGCGCGTCGCGCCGACGCCCGCCGTTGTCATCCTGAGCCAGCAGCGCGCCGTCTGGCGCATAGAGCAGCAGCACCGGGTCGAGGTTTTTTTCCCCATAGGCCGCCAGCGTAACCGCCCCGGCGGGGGGGACGGTCAGGGTATAAGCCGCCGCCTGGCCCATTTCCAGATTACCGCTGGCGGTGCTGTCGAAGACCAGTTCACCCGCCGGGATTTCTGTATACGCGGCGGCGGGTGGCGGCGCTTCCTGCCAGACGACGTGATAACGGCTGCCGTAATCGTTGGTGTAGACAAATAACGTATATTCCCCCGGCGCGGCGTTCCGCAGCACGATGGGCACGCGGGTGCTACCGCTGGCAACAGGGCGACCTGCCGGGTCGTAAAGTTCTGACAAAAAAAGGATATTCCGGTCGTCAGCAGAAACCGTAACAGCAATATTTTGCGTCGCCGCGACGGTGAACGTGTAGGCGTGCTCGGCGTCACCGAACAGGGCGCCCGTCGTGGAGACATCGCGGGCCAGCACGCCGCGCAGCGCACCGGGCAGAATGGGCAGCGTCGCGCCGTCGTAGAGCGCCAGCAGGTAAGCGCCCTCTCCCTGATCGGCGTAGCTGCCTACGCGCAGCCGATACGTGCCGGCAGTAGGAAGGCGCAGCCCCACTAACATAGAATTGTAGCCGCGCCCCCCGTCGTCATCTGTTGCCACCGTCGCGCCGTCCGGCCCGATCACGTTCAACACCGTATCCAGGTCCGTGTTCGGCGCGGCCCACAGGCCGACGCTGATCACCGCGCCCGCGTCGGCCTGAAAAGCCCAATCGTGCCACGCACCGTAGTCCAGGCGGGCGTCCACCGTCTGGCCCGGCGCGATCTCGCCCTGGATGAACTGGTCCGCCGGAATCCCGCTGCCCGCGCCGAGCGAGAGCGTGTACGGCCCGCCGGAGCGGTCGCCGTAGCTGCGCACGCGGATGGTGTACTCGCCGTCGGCGGGCAGGCTGAAGCCCTGGATCAGGCTGTTGTAGCCCGGCCCGCCATCGTCGTTATAGGCGATCTCCTGCCCGGCGGCGTTCAGCAGGTGCAGCACGGTGTCGAAGGCGTTGTCCTGGGCCGTCAGGCTGATCGTCACCACGTCGCCGCGCTGGCCGGTGAAGGTCCATTCATCCTGCGCGCCGACGGCCAGGTCGCCTTCGACGACCTGGCCCGCCACGATGGTTCCGCCGCCCGGACGGGTCGCCGTTCCGCCCGCGCCGGACTCCAGGGTGAGTGTGTACGGCCCGCCGCCGTAGCCGCCGAAGCTGCCCACACGGATGGTGTACTCGCCGTCGGCGGGCAGGGTGAAGTTCTGGATCAGGCTGTTCAGGCTGCCGCCGCTGTCGTCGTTGTAGGCGATCTCCTGCCCGGCGGCGTTCAGCAGACGCAGGGTCGTATCGAATGCGCCGTCTTGCGCCGTGATCCGGATCGTCACCACGTCCCCGCGCTGACCGGTGAAGGTCCACTCATCTGTGGCGGTGGGTGATAGCGTTGCCTCGACCGTCTGCCCCGGCTCGATGTTGCCCGTGTTGACCTGCGGAGCCTCGGCCCGGCTGAGCGTGAGCGTGTACGGGCCGGGCGTGTAGCCGTTCAGCGTGGCGAAGTACTGCCCGCCCTGCTGGACCGCGAACGGCACGCCGAAACCGCGATATTCCACGTAGTTGCCCGCCGCGTCCGTCAGGTCGAGGTAAAAGTCGCCGCTGGCGTCCAGTTGGAAGTAGTCGCCCGCCCGCGCCTCGAACGTCCAGATGTGCGTCAGCGCGTCGGCGGTGAACCGCCCTGCGACCGGCTCGCCGAACGTCAGCGCCCCTTGCAGCCAGCTCTCCGGCCACAGGAAGGTCTCACCCGGCGCGACCATCAACAGGTACGCCCCGCCTGAACTGCCGCTGAAGCTGCTCACGCGCAGGGTGTAGGCCCCGTCGGCGGGGGCGACCCAACCGCGTATCTGGCTGTTGAGACCCGGTCCGCCGTCGTCATCGTAGAGCAGTTCTTGCCCACGCTCATCCAGGATGCGCAGCGTCGTGTCGAAGGCGTTGCCCTGCGCGTAGACGGCGATGCTGAACACCTGCCCACGTTGCGCGACAAGCGTCCACTCGTCCGTTGCGCCGGGAGCCAGCGTCGCCTCGACCGTCTGGCCCGGCTCGATGTTGCCCGTGTTGACCTGCGGAGCCTCGGCCTGGTTGAGGGTGAGCGTATACGGGCCACCCGAACGGTTGCCGTAGCTGCCTACATGCAGGGTATACTCGCCGTCGGCGGGCAGGACCAGGTCGCGGATTTCGCTGTTCAGGCTGCCGCCGCTGTCGTCGTTGTAAGCCAGTTCGTTGCCCTGGGCGTCCACGACGCGCAGCGTGGTGTCGAAGGCGTTGCCACGCGCCGTCACGGCTGCCGTGATCCGGTCTCCGGCCTGGGCACTGAACGTCCATTCGTCCGTCGCGCCAGGGGCCAGCGTGGCTTCAACGGACTCTCCCGGCGTGATGCTGCCGGTGTTGATCTGCGGCGGCTCGGCTTCGGACAGCGCGAAGGCGAACAGGCCGGGCTGGTAAGCCGTGAGCACGAGATAGTACTGCCCTGCCTGATCGACGCGGAACGGCACGTTGGGGTTAGGATAAATCGGGGAAACGTCCCCGACAGCGTTCTCGATCTGGAAGCCGAAGTTGCCCGTTGTTTCCAGCAGGAAATACTGCCCGGCCTCGGCCTCGAAAGACCAGACGAGGGATTGGCCCTCCGCCTCGAAGCGATCCGTCACCGGTTCGCCCAGCGGCGCCGTCCCTTGCAGCCAGCCCGCCGGCCACAGGACCGTCTCGCCCAGCTGGACGGACAGCGTATACGGGCCGCCGAAGTAGCCGTAGCTGCTCACCTGAAGCGTGTACGGCCCGCCCGCCGGAACGATCCAGCCGATGATACGCACCGACGCGCCAGAATAAGACGGGCTGCCGGTGAAGACTTCGTTGCCGTTTTCGTCCACGAGGCGCAAGAGAGGGTCGCGGAGGGCGCCGCTGGTGAACAGACCAAACGAGAACACCTGCCCACGTTGCGCGACAAGCGTCCATTCGTCCGTTGCGCCGGGGGCCAGCGTCGCCTCGACCGTCTGCCCCGGCTCGATGTTGCCCGTGTTGACCTGCGGCGCTTCGACCCGGCTGAGCGTAAGCGTGTACGCGCCGGGTGTGTAGCCGTTCAGCGTGACGAAGTACTGCCCGCCCTGCTCAATGCGGAACGGTGTGCCAGGACCGGAGTAGTTCACGTAATTGCCCGCCGCGTCGGTCAGTTCGACGTAGAGGTCGCCGCTGACATCCAACTGGAAGTAGTCGCCCGCCCGCGCCTCGAACGTCCAGATGTGCGTCAGCGCGTCGGCGGTGAACCGCCCTGCGACCGGCTCGCCGAACGTCAGCGCCCCTTGCAGCCAGCTCTCCGGCCACAGGAAGGTCTCACCCGGCGCGACCATCAACAGGTACGCCCCGCCTGAACTGCCGCTGAAGCTGCTCACGCGCAGGGTGTAGGCCCCGTCGGCGGGGGCGACCCAACCGCGTATCTGGCTGTTGAGACCCGGTCCGCCGTCGTCATCGTAGAGCAGTTCTTGCCCACGCTCATCCAGGATGCGCAGCGTCGTGTCGAAGGCGTTGCCCTGCGCATAGACGGCGATGCTGAACACCTGCCCAGCCCGCGCCACGAGTGTCCATTCGTCCGCTGCGCCGGGGGCCAGCGTCGCCTCGACCGTCTGCCCCGGCTCGATGTTGCCCGTGTTGACCTGGATTTCGACCGCTTGCACCAGCAGCGTGTACATCCCGCTGCTGCGGTCGCTGTAGGCGCGCACGCGCACGGTATACACGCCGTCGGCGGGCAGCCGGGCCGCCGTGATCAGGCTGTTCAGGTCGCCGCCGCTGTCGTCGTCGTAGGCCAGGGAAGCGCCATCTGGCCCGACCAGTTCGACCGTCGGGTCGAGGGCGTTGAGCACGCCGCCTATCGCCATCAGGCTGACGCTGGCCACCGTGCCGGACTCGCCCTGGAACGTCCACACGTCCATCGTGCCCTCGGCCAGCAAGCCGATGACCGGCGTCCCCAACGTCAGCTCGCCTTCGCGCCCGACGGAGGGAAGTCCCTGCTGCGGCGGCACACCCAGTGGCGCGGCAGGCGGTGGGGCGGCAGCGCCCTCGGTCAGACTCAGCATGTAGGGGCCGGTGTACTGATTGCCCCACGACCGCGCCGCGATGGTATACACGCCATCGACAGGCAGGGTAAAGCCGCTGATCAGGCTGTTGAGGTTGCCGCCGTCGTCGTCGCTGGCTGCCAACGACGTTCCATCCGGGCCAAACAGTTCCACCAGCGGATCGAGCGGCGCGCTGTCATCAGTCCGGTCCAGGGCAATGCTTACCACCTGCCCTTGCGCGCCCTGGAAGGTGTAGCGATCCACCTCGCCAGCGACGGCGATCTCGCCGGATACCACATCACCGATGGCGATCTCCAGCACTTCCTCAACCGGCGTAAAAACGGTCAGCCGGGTTGCGGTGAGGGTGTAGCTGCCGCTGCCCCGATTGCCGAAGGAGCGCGCCACCAGCGTATAGGTTCCCTCTGTTTGTAGAGGTGCGTTGACCAGGGCAGCGTCGAGCACACCCGGCTGCGTGTCGTCGCTGAAGGCGATCAACGCGCCGTCTGGCCCATAGAGTTCCAGGACCGGGTCGAGGCCCGGCGCTGTGGTAGTCATGGTGGCAGAAAGGGTTTCCTGCCCTGGACTCTGGAAAATGTATTCGTCGGTCGCGCCCTCAGACAGGGTCGCCTCTATTGGCTCACCGAAGATCAGGTCGCCCCCGCCCTGGGCGTGAGCAGCGTTCGCCACCGGGAAGACGGTGGTCAGTAACGCCAACAGCAAAAGCACAGTCAACGGTCGTTTATGCATGGGAAATAACCTCACCAAGACACCCCGCTAAGTACCACACCGGACTCAACAGGAAAGACGCATATAGAGGCTGTAAGGTTCCACTCCTGTTCCTGACCGGAGCCGCGCCCCGGACCTGTGTTTAATTTAGCACAAGTGCTTTTTTGCCGCCTGACGCCTACCCTACGGCTGGGGTTCAATCCAGCAATAAAAACGTAGGGGCGAGGCATACCTCGCTCCTACGAAGGGCGTCGTTTTCGGAGGACCCGTCTACGGCGTAACGGCGCGGCCATCCAGGAACAGCAGCAGCCGGTATGGGCCGTAACCGGAGTTATTCAGGCTGCGCGCCACGATGGTGTAGGTGCCGTCTTGAGGCAGTTGGTAGGCGGAAATACGCGAGTCGAGCGCGCCGTTGCCATCGTCGTCGGAAGCCAGCCGCACGTCATCCGGGGCGTGCAGTTCCAGGTAGCTATCCATGTTGACGCCGTTCATGATGATCGTCACAATGTCGCCGGCGCGCCCCTCGAAGGTCCAGAGTTCGTGTTGGCCGATAGCCAGCAGTTCGCCGCTGACGCCCTGCCCATAATGAATCTCGCCGCCGCTGACGCGCAGGGGTTCCCCCTGCGACAGGGTGAGCGTGTAGGGGATGGGATAGTCTCCGTAGCCGAACAGACGAATCTGGTACTGGCCGGGGGTTTGCAGGGCCAGCGTTTGCAGCAGATAAACGTCCGCGCTGCTGTTGCCGGAGAGATTTTGCACCAGCGCGCCGCTGGAATCGCGCAACTCGGCATAAAGGGACTGGCCTTGGGCCTGACCCGAAACCAGGATTTCCAGCATCAGCGGTTCATCGATCTGGAAAAAGTAGCGGTTGCCCGACGTGCGTGGGTAGACGGTGTCATCCACCGACTCCCCAAGCGCGATCTCCCGGTCACGCGGGGTGGGTGTCGGGCCGAGTGTGGGCGGCGGAAGGGTGGGCGTGGGCGGCAGGCCCGCCATCAGGGTTAACTGATAACGACCGCGCCCGCCACCGAGCGCGGTCGCACGGATGGTATACAGACCGTCTATGGGGAGCGTCTGGTTGGCAATATAGGCGTTGCGACCATCGCCGCCGTCGTCGTTGACCGCCAGCGTCATGCCGTTGGGATCGACCAGTTCCAGAAAGCTGTCGATGGGGTTGCCCAGGTCCAGGGCGCGCATCTCGACGCTGACGATGTCGCCTGCCGCCGCCTCAAAAATCCACAGGTCCATCTGGGCGACGTTGACGAACTCGCCCGTGACGGTGTCGCCGATGGCCAACACACCCCCGCCCATCTCTGGCGTGGGGGGCGGCGTGGGAGAAGGCGCGGGCGTGCCCAGGATCATCGTCAGGCCATAGGAACCGGTGCTGGTGTGGCTGAAGCCATAGGCCAGGATGACGTATTCGCCCGTCTGCGGCAGCACGAAGTTGGCGATGCGGCTGTTCAGGCTACCGCCGCTGTCGTCGTCGCTGATCAACGTTGAGCCGTCTGGGGCGCGCAGTTCCAGGTAACTGTCCAGGCCGCCGCCCGGCCCCGCCTGCATCTCGATGGTGACGGCCTGCCCGGCCTCGCCATGAAAGGTGTAGCGATGCTCCTCGCCCGCCTGCCGGAGGATGCCGGCCATCTGATCGCCGGATTGGACGGCGCTCCCGCTGGCGACCAGGGTGCCAGGAGGGGGAACGGGCGTGGGCGCCAGGGCAGTTGCCGCCAGATTGGCGGAAAAGTTGCAGGCCAGCCCACTCAACGCCAACAGCGCCAGAGCCAGGACCAGCGGCGCGCGCAGATAAATCGGGCGGCGCGACGGTTCGTTTTCGTCCCTAAGATGTAGCAGATCACGACACATGGGCAGGCTCCCACGATCACAGGCAGCTACCGGGTTCACACTGGCATTTTACCACAACATCCGCCCACCTTTGCCGGCCCGTCATACGCCCGAATCGTGGTAGGGGCGCAGTAGGGGCGCAGCATGCTGCGCCCCTACCAGACGTTCATGGAATGGCTGCCGGGAGATATAGCAGGGAGAGCTGTTCCCCCGTTACAATAGACGCCGATAAACCGGTTTTGGCTCAGTCAGGATTTCTGCATGACGCGCCTGATCCTCGTCGTAGCGGCGTATATCGCCGCGCAAATGCTGTCCGACATCGGCAGCCTCAAGATCGCGCTAATCGCCGGGCTGTCCATCGACGCCGGGACGTTTATCTATCCGATCACGTTCACCCTACGCGACCTGGCCCATAAGACGTTGGGCATCGGCGGCGCGCGGACGCTCATCCTGACGGCGGCGGGCATCAATGTGATCATGGCGCTGTTCTTTGCCTTCACTGCCGCCTTGCCGCCCGATCTTGCCGTTGGCCCGCAGACAGCCTACGCCGAGGCGCTCAGCCCGGTATGGCGTATTGTCTTCGCCTCGATTGTGGCGGAGGTTGTCTCTGAGCTGGTGGACACCGAGGTTTATCAACTTTGGATCACGCGCGTCACCCGGCGCTACCAGTGGGCGCGCGTGCTGGTCAGCAACGCGATCAGCGTGCCGCTGGACAGCGTGGTGTTCGTGCTGCTGGCCTTTGCCGGGACGATGCCGGGCGAAACGCTGCTGAGCATCATCGTTGCCAATATCCTGATCAAGGGCGCGACGACGTTGGTCAGCCTGCCGCTGATCTACGCCGTGCCGGAGGGAGAGGATCACCCCGACACGGGCTGAAACAACTTAACCGCCAAGACGCTCAGAACGCCAGGAGGAATCAGAGCGGCTTTTTGAAAACTTGGCGTACTCGGTGTCTTGGCGGTTCGTCTTTCAACTCTTTTGTGACCTTTGCGGTTTAAAAGATAAACTTAAAACAGAAGACCGTTTTCTAAAAAGGATTTGCCGTGAACCGCCTGCAACACGAAACCAGCCCTTATCTGCGCCAGCACGCCGACAACCCGGTGGACTGGTACGCCTGGGGCGAAGAAGCCTTCGCACGGGCAAAAGCCGAAGATAAGCCGATTCTGCTCAGCATCGGCTACAGCGCCTGCCACTGGTGCCATGTGATGGCCCACGAGAGCTTCGAGGACGCGGCCACCGCCCGCCTGATGAACGACCTGTTTATCAGCGTCAAGGTGGACCGCGAGGAGCGCCCTGACGTGGACGACATTTACATGACTGCCGTCCAGACCATGACGAACGGCAGCGGCGGCTGGCCGCTGACCGTGTTCCTGACGCCAGAGGGCAAACCCTTCTACGGCGGGACGTACTTCCCGCGCGAGCCGCGCTATGGAATGCCGTCCTTTCAACAGGTCTTGCGCGCGGTGGCAGATGCCTATCAGACCCGCCGCGAGCAGCTTGAGGCGTTCGCCGGGGAGGTTGTCGATGCCCTCCGCCGCGACGAACTGCGCACCGGCGGAGACGCTGCCGCTCTCACCCCCGATCTGTTAGACGCCGCTGCCCGCGCCTTAGGGCAGTATTTCGACCGGACGAACGGCGGCTTCGGCGGCGCGCCCAAGTTCCCCCAGCCGATGAATCTGGAATTCCTGCTGCGCGCCTACGCCCGCACAGGCGACCGGGACGCCCTGGACATGGCAACGCTCAGCCTGGACAAGATGGCGCGCGGCGGCATCTACGACCAGGTGGGCGGCGGCTTTCACCGCTACGCCACCGACGCGATCTGGCTTGTGCCGCACTTTGAAAAGATGCTCTATGACAACGCGCAGCTCAGCCGCGTGTACCTGCACGCCTGGCAGATCACGCGCGATCCCTTTTATCGCCGCATTGCCGAAGAGGTTTACGACTACATCCTGCGCGAAATGATCGCGCCCGACGGCGGCTTCTACAGCGCCAGCGACGCCGACAGCGCAGGCGAAGAGGGCAGATTCTTCGTCTGGACACAGGCCGAGATCGAACAGGCGTTGGGCCACGACGCGCCGCTCGCGCTGGCGTACTGGGGCGTCACGGCGCGCGGCAACTTCGCGGGCGAGACCAACATCCTCCACGCGCCGGAGCCGGAGCGAGAAGCGGCCCTGGCGGCGGAACGGGGCCTATCCCCGGACGATCTGCGCGCCCGCATCGCAGACGCCCGGCGCATCCTGTACGATCTGCGCAGCCGTCGCACCCCGCCTGGCTTAGACGACAAAATCCTGACGGCCTGGAACGGCCTGATGCTGGCGAGCCTGGCGGAGGCAGCGCGCGTGTTCAAAGAGGGGCGGTATCTGGCGGCGGCGGTGAAGAATGCCGGCTTTCTGCTGACCCACCTGATGACCCCGGCGGGCCGTCTGTTGCGCACGTACAAAGACGGCCAGGCCCGGCTCAACGCCTACCTAGAGGATTACGCCAACCTGATCGACGGCCTGCTGGAACTGTACCAGTCCACCTTCGACGAGCGGTGGTTCGCGGCGGCACAACAGCTGGCAGACACGGCCCTGGATCGTTTCGCCGCAGCGGACGGCGGCTTTTATGACACCAGCGACGATCACGAAGCCCTGCTCGTGCGCCCGCGCAATGTGCAAGATAACGCCCTGCCGTCTGGCGGTGCGATGCTGGCGAAGAACCTGCTCCGGCTGGCGGCCTACACCGGCCAGGCCCGCTACGGCGAGGCTGCACGCGGCGCGCTGGCTTTGCTTGGCCCGCTGGTGCGGCGGGTCCCGCAGGCGTTCGGCGAAGCCGCCTGTGCCATCGATCTGCTCGTTTCCGGTGTGATCGAAGTGGCCGTCGTGGGCGATCCCGGTCTGGCGCCCACGCGCGATCTGCTGGACGCGGTGCAGCAGCCGTACCGCCCGAACGTGATCACGGCGCTGGCCCCGGCGGATGTACCCGGCGAGGCAGCGATTCCGCTGTTGAGCTTCCGCACGCTGCGCGACGGTCAGCCGACGGTGTACGTCTGCCGCAACTTCGCCTGCCGGAGGCCGGTCACGACGGCGGCGGAGGTGGAGGCGCTGCTGTAATGGTTTAAAAGGGGCGCGTGCTGACGCGCCCCCACCGCTCTCTACCCTTACGCCAGCGCCGCCATGATCGCGTCCAACTGTTCGCGCGGGGGACGCAACTTGTCGGCGGGTAGGTGCGCCAGCGGAGTCTGGGTCAGGCGCATCTGCTCGATCATCGACGGGCGGTCCTCGTCCAGGTAAATCAGCCCGGTGATGAACTCCTGCTGTTCGTAGGCGTCCAGCAGCACCTTCATTGCCTCCGCCTTGTTGGTCGGGTCGTAGTCCTTGCCCAACGGCTTGAGGCAGATCCACGAGCCATCGTGCAGTTGCACGTCCTGCACGCACATTCCGTCGTCGTCCTCTTCTTCCAGGATGATTTCCTCGGCGTGCGGCACGAAGGTGATGTCGTGCAGCGGGTCCTCGCGCTCCTTGCCATAGGCGTAGCTCTTGGTCGAGTCCTCGCTGTTGTTGAAGGTCACGCACGGGCTGATAATGTCCAGCACCGCCGTGCCCCGGTGATGCAGCGCAGCCTTGAGTAGCGCCACCACCTGCTTGGGCGAGCCGGAGAACGACCGCGCCACGAAGCTGGCGTCGGCGGCCAGGGCTTCCAGGCAGATGTCGATGGGCGGCAGTTCGTTTTTGCCCGCGTATTTCAACTCCTGGCCGATGTCGGCGGTGGCAGAGAACTGACCTTTGGTCAGGCCGTAGACGCCGTTGTTCTCGACGATGTAGACCATCGGCACGTTGCGGCGGACCATATGCTTGAACTGGCCCAGGCCGATGCTGCCGGTGTCGCCGTCGCCGCTGACGCCGA
>CAZGXI010000049.1:0-29364 GCA_964529715.1 uncultured Anaerolineae bacterium
GGCGATGGTGACGCTGCCCTCGCTGCCGGATGGCGTCCACTCGATAGGGTCCTGGCCGACGTACAGGCCGTCCTGGTAGGCGTTCACCGGCCCTTCCACGAACGGCACGTCGGTGCTGTTTGCCACCTTGTAGATCACATCCACGCGCTGGCCCAGGCGCGCATCCCACACCAGCAGGCGGCGCGCGTCGAGCGGTTCGCTCAGCAGGTTCACGCGCAGCACGTCGCCGGGGGTCAGGGTTAGCGCCCCGACCTCATAGACATGCTGTACCTGCACCGGGCCGCTCCCCGCTGCCGCGCCGACATCGGCATAGCCGACGTTGGCCTGTGTCATGTTCATCTGCGGCTGGTGGCCGGGCTGCGCGCCGGGCATTCCCGCCACCAGCCGGACCTCCGCGCCGTCCAGCGTCAGGCTGGTGCTGCGGATTTCGGCATCGAAGCCGAACTGTACCCGGTTGTTGGCCAGCACGGCCATGTCGTAGAGTGGCCCCCAGCCCGCGCCGGTCGCCAGGTATTCCAGCACGATCTGGCGCGGCGTGTCACCTGCCGGCGCATCCCACATCACCGTGGGAGCCGACACGCCGCTGCCCGCCGCTACGAAGCGATAAACACGCACACGCTCCCCGTCCTCGGTGATGCGGATCGACTGCGGCAGCACGGTCGCGGGCAACACGATCTGTGCCGCCTCACCCGCCGGGAGTGTGAGCGCATCGCGCAGAAAGACTAGATCGCCCAGGTAGAGCGCCGCCTGGTCTGGCTGGCTTATCACCAGGATCGTCCCCTGTGCCGCCGCCGGGGACAGGTTCCAGACCGCCAGCAGCGCCGCAATCAACGCCGCCACCCGAATCACACGTCTAAGTTGTCGCGTCAGCATGTCTTGCCTCCTGGAACTCTACCACCCAGCCAGGCCGGGCGGCATGGCCTCACACGACGTTCGCCTCCACTATTTTAGTGCAATCTACGCGCTGCCGCGTTCCCGGCGCGGACCACCGTTCATGCTGCCACGACAGCAGGCCGATAAAATGTGGAACCACTTTCAAAGCAGAGGGGTAAATATTTTGTGAAAATTTGCTCCCCTGTATCCCGATCCCGTGTACACTGGAAAGGAAAATAAAAGCAGTCCCCACCGCAAGATTGGGACTGCTGCTGCGTGCCTGGAGGGATTCGAACCCCCGACTTTCTGCTCCGTAGGCAGACGCTCTATCCCCTGAGCTACAGGCACATTCTCTCAATATGTTGTTATTATACTCGCAGCGCGTGGAGTGTCAAGATAGGCTTTCGTCGCAAAGCGGCCTGCCTGATCGAAAAGCGGAGGCCGGGGCTGCGTTACAGGAGGTGCGGGTTGAACAGGCGTATCAGATGGGCAGCAGGTGTCGTCGCGGGTGCGGTGGTGCTGCTGGCGGCGCTGATCGGGATTGCGGGCATGTCGCAGGCGGCGGCAGATGGTTCGCTCACGGTCATCAGCGCCGACTGCTTCGGCTTTAACCTGGAAGCCCGTTTCCGGGGGACGACCGACGAGGCGGGCTACGACTACGTGCGTCTGCGGGTGCTCGATGCCGACGGCAACGAGATTTACCGGGCATTGCCCTGGCGGGTACGGGTCGGGCGCACGACCCGTGTCGCGTTGAACACCCACTACCAGTATACTCCCACCGCTGGGCCGCTCCTGTTTGTGCTGGATGACTTCGAGCAGTTTGGGTTGCGGCGGTTGCAATCCCTGGCGAGCGTCCTGGTCGATCCGGCCTGTCCCTCTTTGCCGGTGCAGCCGCCGCCGGCAGTGACGCTCACCTGCACCGTTCGCCTGCGTACCGGGCCGGGCCTGAACTTCCGTGTGCGCGAGTTCGTGCGGGAGAACACGACGTTGCAGGTGATCGGGCGCCTCTACGATGCCTCCTGGCTGGAAGTGCGCACGGACGATGGGGTGCTGGGTTGGGTCTTCGATGGGCTGTGCGTGCCCGGATCACCGGGCGAGGCCACCTATCACGCCGCGCCGGTGACGTTCTTCCGCAACGCCGACGAAGTGTTACAATATGCCAACGAAACATCACCCTCCGAGTGACCAGGAAGAACGCCTGTGACCGATTTGTTAGACCAGATCGCCGCTCAGCAAGAAGCCATCGTGCAGCGATGGCGCGAGAGCATCCTGGCCTTGCCCGCCTCACCCTATCGCGCCGTCGGCAATGACGAACTGCTGGCCTCCATCCGACGGTCGAGCCAGGCGCTGCTCGACGTGATGCGCAGCGGCCAGACCGCCGCTGTCGAAGCCATGATCCGCGACAGCGCCCGCCGCCGCCGCGCTGACGGCGTGAACTTCAGCGACAGCGCCGCCGTCTGGTTGCTGTACCGCCAGGCTGTCCACGAGACGCTGACCGGCACGCTGAAAAGTGTGGATGCCTGGGAAGAGATGATCGACCGCGTGGATGCCGTGTTGAACTGGGTGATCCGCATCCTGAACGCCGTGTACAAAGAGGGTTAGCCGTTCGCGGTCGGCAATGAGCTAACCCAATAGGCAAGTTTCAAAAAACAACCGTGTTTGTTCCGGTGGCCGGGGATTCACCCCCCGGTTAAATCCGCAAAGTCTGCTGAAGCGGATTAAAAGATGCAGGGCAGGCCGGGGACTTCGGTCCCGAACGCTGAAAACCTGCTATTGAGTCTGCTGCTGGATGTGTTCAACCACTTGTTGCGAGTCCGGTTTGGACGTGGCTGGGTAGAGGCGCGGGCCATCCTCACACGGCGTGGCGAGTCGATCCTGCGCGGTGAGGCCGGTGTTGTGAATGGCCTACGCGCGGCTGCCGCGGAAATGCGCTGCCTGAACAGGCGTTAGCCCGCTGCGGTCCGCCTGAGATTGAGGGGAGGTCGCCATGCAGGACGAACCGACTCAAGAGGCCGAGGCGCTGCTGCCTTACGAGTGGCCGGGCAGCTACTTCATCGGCGAGGAGGAAATGGAAGCGGCCAGCAACGTGCTGCACGCGCGCAGCCTGTTTCGCTACTACGGCCACGATCTCCAGCATTATGCCGACCAGGTGGAGACGTTCTACCGCGAGCGCCTGGGCCGCCGCTATGCGATAGCCGTCAACAGCGGCACAGCCGCGCTGGTGGTGGCGCTGGCTGCCGCCGACGTCGGGCCGGGCGACGAGGTGCTGCTGCCGGGCTATCTGTGGGTCAGTTGCATTTCGGCGGTGTGCCAGTTGGGGGCGATCCCCCGGCTGGTAGACATCGACGACACCTTCACGATGGACCCGGCGGACCTGGAAGCCCGGATCGGTCCGCACAGCAAGGCCGTGTTGCTGGTGCACATGAGCGGCGCGTGCGGCGAGGTCGAACGGATCGCAGACATTTGCCGGCAGCGCGGCGTGACGCTGATCGAGGACGTGGCGCAGGCCAACGGCGCAGCTTACCGGGGCAGGCCGCTGGGCAGCTTCGGCGACCTGGCGATCTTCAGCTTCCAGTACAACAAAAACGCCACCTGCGGCGAGGGCGGCCTGGTGGTGTGCGATGATGACGCGCTGGCGAATCGCGCCTGGGCCGTCCACGACCTGGGTTATGGGCGCAACGCGGCGGGCCGCCTGGACCCGAACGGCCCGGTGCAGACATGGGGGCGCGGCAGTCGTATGAGCGAGCTTGCTGCCGCCGTGCTGCTGGCGCAGTTGAAGAAGCTGGACACCATCACCGGGACGATGCGCCGCTGGAACCACCGCCTTTACGACGGCCTGGCGCAGATTCCGGGTATCACGCCGCGCCGCCGCGTCGATCCCGACGGCGACAGCGGCCCGTTTGTGATCATCACCTTCCCCAGTGCAGAAGCGTGCGCCGAGATGGTCCGGCGGACGCGCGCCGCCGGGGTGCGCCCCGGCCCGCACGGCGCGGGCAACCTCCGCATGACCGACTGGGGGTTGCACATCTATTACAACAACGTCAGCCTGACCGAAAAGCGCGCCACCAACGCCGCCGGGCGGCCCTGGTCCGACCCATTGAACGTCTTCGCCGCAGACTACACCTACGGCAAGGGCGCGCTGCCGCGCATGGACGATCTGATCGCGCGCAGCGCGTTGATCACCGTGCCGCCTGCGCTGAACGAAGAGCTGTGCGACCGCATTGTGGCGATCTACCGCGATTGCGCGGCGCAGATCGGGCTGGGCTGAACCTTTTGCACAGAGAAACGTCACCGGGGGCAAGGCAGCCCTTGCTCCTGTACGCCGGGCAGCGTATTATTGCCCGGCGTTCGTTTTGCCCGGCAGTCGCCTGCTGCGCCGGGTCAAAATGAGTACGTGGTCGTCGTACATGCGGCGGCTTCAAGCTGCCGCTAAAGCGTGTTATGAACGTGGCGTGTCTGTTTAGCTTCAGCCCTCACCTCCCAGCCCCCTTTCCCTCATGAAGAGGGGGAGTGAATCGGGCAGGGGCGCGGCTGTGCAAAGTACGGAGCAACGATGAGCAGCGTCTACGACAACTATCTCATCTTCGACAACAGCCTGACCGACGACGGTTACTTCCATTCGGCGGCCAGGGCCGTCGCGCCCAGCGAACTGAAGACGGTGCGCGGCAGGCTTCCCGTCACAACGCAGCACTGGATCAGCCCGCCGAACGCGCTCGAACTCTCGTGGACCTCGCGGCGCGGCGGCGACTGGTCGGCGGAGATTCGCGTCGAGGAGTGGCGCGGGCGGGAGATGCGCCTGCAAGGCGATCACCTGGGCCTGTGGCTGCGCGCGGAGGCCGAGATCGCCGGGCGCGCCCTGCCCATGATCCAGATCGTCATGCAGCCGGGCGGCTGGACACGCCCGCTGCGGCTGCACCATTTTGTCGAGCGTCTTCCGGCAGGTGAATGGGTATATCTGCGGATTCCTTTCCGCGCATTCGATCCGTCCACAGGCGAATTTGATTTCAGCCGGCTGAGCCGTATCGTCTTCACGCAGGGCATCGACGACGGCGAGCCGCACACGATCTACCTAGACGAGATCAGGGTGCGAGACGCACGCCCCAGCCACCCCGTCTGGCCACCGACGGGCCTGACCGCGCACGGCGGCGATTCGCATGTCGATCTGGTCTGGGACGCCGTGACCGATCCCGAAGTCGCGTACTATGTCATCCAGCGTTCGAGCGATGGCGTGAACTTCACGCCGGTCGGCATCCAAAACCCGGCGTTCCACCGTTACGCCGATTTCGTCGGCACGCATGGCGCGTTGACCTATCGCCTGACGGCGGTCAACCGGGATTATCAGGAATCGGAACCTGCGCAGACGGTCAGCGCGACGACGCGCGCCTTCGACGACGACGACCTGCTGACGATGGTCCAGGAGGCGCATTTCCGTTACTACTGGGAAGGCGCACACCCCGACGCCGGTCTCGCGCTTGAATCCATTCCCGGCGACGCGCACCTGGTGGCGCTGGGCGCGTCCGGTTTCGGCATGATGGCCTGGATCGTTGGCGTGGAGCGCGGCTTCATCACGCGGCCGCAGGCGGTCGAGCGGATGCATAGGGCGCTGGCCTTTCTCGACCGCGCGGATCGCCATCATGGCGCGTGGCCGCACTTTTTGGACGGGCGCACGGGCAAGACGATCCCCGTGTTCGGCCAATACGACAACGGCGGCGACCTGGTCGAAACAGCTTTTTTGTGCCAGGGATTGCTGACGGCCCGCCAGTACTTCGACCGCGACGACGAGGACGAACGGTGCATCCGGGCGACGATCACGCGGCTGTGGGAGGGCGTCGAGTGGGACTGGTATCGCAACCCCGCCGCGCCCGACTTTCTGATGTGGCACTGGTCGCCGGATTATGGCTGGCACATTAACCACCCGTTGATCGGCTGGAACGAAACCCTGATCGCCTACCTGCTGGCGATTGCCTCGCCGACGCATCCGGTGCCGCCCGAACTGTATCACACGGGCTGGGCGTCGCCGTCGGCGCTGGCACAGGAGTACCGCGAGAACTGGGGCAAAACGCGCGCGGGCAATCTGTATACCAACGGCCAGATGTACTACGGCCTGAAGCTGGACGTTGGCGTCGGTTCCGGCGGCCCGCTGTTCTTCACGCACTACTCTTTTTTAGGCTTCGATCCGCGCGGCAGGCGCGACCGCTACTGCAACTATTTTCACAACAACCGGCAGATTGCGCTGATCAATCAACGCTACTGCGCCGCCAACCCCGGCGGCTACGTGGGCTACAGCGCCGACGGCTGGGGGCTGACGGCCAGCGACGATCACACAGGCTACATGGCGCATGAGGCCAATCCGAAGGACGACAACGGCACCCTCACGCCGACGGGCGCGCTGGGCTGTTTCCCTTACACGCCAGACGAATCGCTGCGGGCGCTCAGGCAGTTCTATCACACCTGGGGCGGGCAGCTGTGGGGGATATACGGCTTTCGGGACGCGATCAACCCGACCGAAGGGTACGTGTCGCGTATCTTCATGGGGCTGAATCAGGCGCCGATCACGGTGATGATCGAGAACCACCGCACGGGGCTGCTGTGGCGGCTGTTCATGCAGAACCCGGAAATCGCCCCCGCGCTAGACAAGATCGGGTTTGTCGCGGATTGACCCTGTGTGCTCCGGGTGTGTAGAGGATCGTTCTTGAGCGGGCAGGCAGCGGCGGAAGACACTCCGCCGCTGCCCCTCTGGAGAGGATTCTGACCGTGGCCGGGTTTACTGCCCCGTGACCTGCGCCATGTACGCAGGCGTGACGGCGTAATCGCCGCTGCTATCGACAAATCCCATCGCGGCCAGTGCGTTCTGGATGTTCGGGTTTGCCATGAACTGGTTCCATACGAACCCGTCTTGGCTGTTGGTGAGCATGAGCAGGATGTCGCCCTGGTCGATGCCGATGTGCTCGCGCGAGAACCAGTTCTCATCCGCGTTAATCGCGCTCACAAAGCCGTATTCACGCCACGCCTGCACGCCGTATTCCGTCAGGATGGCGCGCATCCCTTCCAGCGCGATGTCGGGGGTGAAGGGCAGGCACGCCGCCGCCGCATAAGGCGCGACCGTGCCGTCGTGGTTGATGCCCGATGCGCCGTAAGCGCGGTAGCCGAACGGCCCATCCGACGCGCTGATGCCCCACACGCCGTTTTGATAGGTCAGGTATTGCTCGCTGTTATCGATGGCAAACTGGCGGTTGCGCTGGCACGCCAGGGCCGTGTTGTTCCAGTAGTTGGCGTAGAAGTCCTCCTTGCCGCGCAGGTCCAGGAACGCCAACGGATACTGGTAGACGAACAGCGGCTCGTTCATCAGGTAGATGTAGCCGCCATTCACGTTGACCGGGCGATCCCACAGGTCCCACGCGCCCGCCGGGATCGGGTGGGTGGGCGAGCCAATCGCCAGCACATAGAGGATCAGGCTTTCATCGAAGTGGTCCCATGCGGCGTTGATGAAGCCGCCATCGGGCCGCCAGCCCATTTTGAGCAGGTCGCCGCCGCCGAGCATCCAGTCCCACTCGACGTTGGCGTAGAGTTGATCGGCCAGGGCCTGGACCTCTGTCCCGGCAAAGTATTGCCCGGCCACCAGCGCGCCGGAAACCAGCAGCGCGGTGTCAATCGAGGAAACTTCGCTGCTCCACGCCCGTTCGCCCGTCTCCATGTTGACAAAGTGATAGAAAAAGCCGTGCTCGCCCTGCACGCCGCCGCCGGTGAAGGTTTGCAGCGTGACCAGCGCGCGTTCGTAGCCCTCATCGTAGTCGATCCAGCCGCGATCCACCCCAATCGGGATGGCTGCCAGGCCGAAGCCGACCGAGGCAATGCTCGCCACCGAGTCGGGCGTGCTGCGATCCTTGATTAGGCCGTTGGCGGGGTTGGCCTCGAACCAGAAGAAGTCGAAGGTCTCGCGCGCCACCGATTCGATGAACACGTCGTCGTCCATGCGCAGCAGGATGTCTACTTCCTGGCGATAGGTATCGTCTGCCGTTGTGTCTTCCGGCGCGACGGTGGTCGTCTCTGCGGCGGGCGCGGGTGTCAGGAAGATGCTGCCGAGGTAGAACGGCTCGGTCAGTGGGGTCTTGTTGCCGTTGCCATCCTGATAGAACGAGGCGATGTACAGCATGTACGCACCGTTCGGGTTGATCTCGCGGATGACCGGATCGAGCGTGGCGACTACGCGAATCCAGCCGGAGTCGCCGGTCGGCGTGCCGAACAGACCGCCCGCCCAGGTCCACTCGCCCGTGATCTCGGCCAGGCCGATGAAGAAGGTGTTCGGATTGAGGGTGTTTTCTTCTGGCAGGTAGACCTCGATCTGAATCTGCCCGTATTGCAACCACGCCTGCAAGTTGTTGCCGCTCACCGGGTACGCCAGCTTGGTTTCTTCAGACGTGCCGGAGGGGATGATTTGCAGGGTGGGGGTCCCGGCGGGGTTGGTCACGTCGGCGCTCTGGGCGAACTCGGTGCCGGTGTTGTCGTCGCCGAACATGCCGGGGTTATGCGCTTCCCACACCGGCCACACCGTCTCGGTGAGGGCGGGGGTGGCGGTCACGTCCAGGCCGGTCAGCGCGGCGCTGCCCAGATAGAACGGTTCGGTCAGCGGAATTTTGCCGCCCTGTTCGTTGAAGAAGGAGAAGTACAGGTTGTAGTTGTGGTCCGCGACCAGGGCGCGCATGGCCGGGTCGAGCGGGTAGACGACCGTGTTCCACCCGGTTTGCGCCGCCGTGTCGCTGAACACGCCCGCGATCCAGGCGAATTCGCCGCCGGTCACGTCGGCCATGCCCAAGAAGAAGCGATTGGGGTTGAGCGCGTTCCCCTCCGGCAGGTAGACCTGCAATTCCAGGTGGGTGTAGTTGGCCCAGTCCGCCAGGTCCGCGCCGAGCATCGGCACGGCGAGCTTGGTTTCTTCGGCGCTGCCGCCGGGCGTCACCATCATCGCCGGGACGCCGTCTACGTCCGCCATTGCCACGCGCGAGCCGGTATTGTCATCGCCAATGGTGGTGATGTCCTTGTTCTCCCAGGCGGTCCACACGAGCGTTTCCGGCAGGGCGTTGGCGGCTGCGCCTTCTGCCGCTGCGGGGGCGGCAGCCTCGATGGGGTTTTCGCCACTCAGGTAGCCGCCGCCCAGATAGAACGGCTCGGTGAGCGGCGTTTTGACCCCGGCATCGTCGGCGTTGAAGAACGACAGGAAGAGGGTATAGGTATGATCGGCGATCACCGGGCGCATGGCCGGGTCAAGCACGTAAACGACGCGGTTCCAGCCCGGCTGGACGGCTGTTTCGCTGAAAACGCCGCCGACCCAGGCGAATTCACCACCCGTCAAATCCGCCATGCCCAGGAAAAAGCGGTTGGGGTTGACCGCGTTGCCTGCGGGCAGGTACACCTCCAGTTCGATCTGGCTGTAGGTGAGGAAATCGGCCAGGGCCGTGCCCGACAGTGGGATCGCCAGCTTTGTCTCCTCAGACGATCCTCCCGGCGTGACGGCGATGGCGGGGGTGCCCTCGATTTCGCTCATGGCGACCGACGAGCCGGTGTTGTCGTCGCCGACCGTCGCCAGATCGAGCGATCCCCATGTTGCCCAGGGGACGCCGTCACCCTGCGCGCTGACCGGGATCAGCGCCATGCCGAGCAATAACCCCGTAAGCACAACAAGCAGCAGAGATAGCTTTAGGCGTGTGTTTTGCATGTCTATTCCCCTTATTTTGCAGGCTGACCTGTTGATCCCAGTATATGCAGAAATCACCGCCTTGTCAAAGCGCTTTCGCAGCAAATTGGTGGCAAGGAGGCATTCTCTGGCCGTAAAGCGGCGGAAATTCGGCATTGCGAGGCTATTTCTCTTGCGTTGTGCGGCGGGTTGTGTTATGCTGAGTGAAAGCGTTTTGACAAATGTGGTGCCGGATACGCATGGGATCAACGATTTTCGATGTCGCCAAACGCGCGGGCGTGTCCATTGGAACCGTGTCGCGCGTCCTGAACAACCGCGACCGCGTGAGCCAGGAGACGCGGGAACGGGTCTTGCAGGCGATCCGTGAACTGGACTATCACCCCAACAGCCTGGCGCGCCGCCTCGCCAGCCAGCAGACCGACACCATCGGTCTGGTGATGCCGTCGGTCAACGACCCGTTTTTCTACGAGATCGTGCGCGGCGTCGAGGAGGTGGTCACGGCGGCGGGGTTCGGCCTGATGATCGTCTGCCAGCCGCGCCAGACCTCGGAGAGCCACTACGGCAAAATGTTCCAGCAGCGCACGGTGGATGCGATGATCCTGGTGGCGATTGATGTGTACCCAGACGAGATTCGCACCTTCATCAACAACGGCGTGCTGGTCGCATTCATTCAGCAACATCCCCGCAAAGACGTCCCGGCGGTCACGGCGGATAACTACGGTGGCATGGTGGAACTGACCGAGCATTTGATCGGGCACGGCTACCGGCGCTTTGCCTACATCACCGGGACCGATCACACGCCCGATAACCGCGAGCGGTTGAATGCCATCCGCAACACCTTGTCGGCGCATGGCCTGTCGCTGCCCCCAGAAGCGATTGCCGAGGGCAATTATCTGCGCGGCAGCGGCTACCCGGCCATGCTGCGCCTGCTCGATCTGCCAGAGCGCCCCGACGTGGTGATCGCCGGCAACGATCAGATGGCCGCAGATGCGATCCTGGCGGCGCAGGAGCGCGGCCTGACCATCCCCGACGACCTGGCCGTCGTCGGCTTCGACGACGTGCCGCTTGCCAGTTACATCCAGCCGGCGCTGACGACCGTCCATCAGCCGGTTCATGAGATGGGCGTCCACGCCGCGCGCCTGGTGCTCGATCTGCTGCGCGCGCACGCAGAAGGCAAAGATATGATCGCACCGAGGGTAATCCTGCCGACGAAGCTGGTTATCCGGCGTTCGTGCGGCTGTGATCAATAAGGTTTCTAGAAAAGGAGCATGGCAATGCGTCGTCTGTTTCTGTTCGGCCTGTTGATTGTTTTGGCAGTGGGCGTCACGGTCAGCGCCCAGGAAACCCCCATGGCGGACTCGATCCGGGTGTCGATTGTGGCCGGCGCGATGCAGGACACAATGTCTGACATCGTGGCGCGCTACGTCGCGGCGAATCCTGGCGTCGATGTGACGCTCGAACTGGAACCGGAGGGCGGCGTATTCCAGGCCCTCATCGCGGCGGGCAACCAGCCCGACATGATCATCACCTCGTTCGGCCCCCAGCTCGGCACGCTGGCGGCGCAGGATGCCGTCGTCGCGCTGGAAGATCTGCCGGGGGCAGAGGACTTGTTCGCCCGCCTCACGCCGCGCGCGGTGCAAGACCTGTATGGGCATAACTACTACGTCCCCGTCGGCGCGGATGTCACGCTGATGATCTACAACCGGACCTTGTTTGAGGAGGCCGGCCTCGACCCCGACGATCCGCCGACCACGTGGGATGAATTCCTGGCTGCCGCCGAGGCGATTGATAACCTGCCGAATCGAGAAGACGGCTCGGAAGTCTACGGCACGGTCTTCTGGAACGAAGCGTTGCAGTGGGGCGGCTGGTACTGGAACATGCTCCAGCCGATTTACCTCAACGCCAACCAGGGGCGCTGCCAGTTGATGAACGCGCTCGGCACCGACGTGATCATCGACCGCGAAGAGTGCAACCTGTATGGGTTCTTCGAGTTTGTGCGCGCGGCGCAGCAGTTCGCCCCGCCGACGATGGAGACCTCGTTCTTCAGCCGCAACGTGGGCATGTGGCTGCAATACGGCTATTCGTGGGAGCCGAACCGCGCCAACGCCACCGGCGGCCCGATGGTTATCGGCGAGGACGTGAGCGTGGCGCCGGTGCCCGTCCCAGCGGAAGGCGATACCAGCTTCACGACCTTCGGTGGGCGCGCCGCGCTGGTCATGAAGACCACGCCGGAGCGGGAAGCACGCGCCTGGCACTTCTTGCAGTTCCTGATGGAAGACGAGAACAACTATCAGTTCATCACCGAACTGGGCTATCTGCCGGTCCTGCTATCGCTGCAAGACGACGAATTCTTCCAGGACCCCGCGCGGCTGCCGTTTGTTGAGCTGCTGGAAAACGGCTACGTGCCGGAGCAGTTCGCCAACGCCGACCGGGCCGCCGTCGCGCTGCAAGGCGTGTACCAGGAAGTCGTGGTCGAAGGCAGCATCCCACTGGAAGACGCCGTCGAAGCCGCCGCCGAGGCCGCCCGCGCCGCCGTGCGCAGCAGCTAAGCGGTCTGCCTGTTCCTCTGTTCCCTTTGCAGATTCCCCTTCCTCCCTTTGTGGGGGAAGGGGGAGGGGGCGGGGGATCGCCCTGCCGTCTTTTCTCGATCAACAGTCTCCGAGGATGTGTCTGTGGCCTCACATGTAGCCGTCGACTCTCGACTCCCATCGCCGATTCGGGGGATGCGCCCCTGGCAGCGGATGCGCCGTAACTGGTGGGGCTATTTGTTTGTCTCCCCCTGGGTCATCCTGTACCTGATTTTCGGCGTGTATCCGCTGGTGTTGTCGTTCTTTTTGACCTTCTTCAACTATTCGTTCGTCAACCCGGAGAACCAGACGTTCGTCGGCATCGGCAACTGGGTGCGTGGCATCGCAGACCCGCTATTTTGGAAGAGCATCGGCAACATCGTGCTTAACCAGGCGTTGTTCATCAGCCTGAAGAACGGCATCGGCCTGGCGATTGCGTCGCTGCTGTTCCGGGTGCGGTTCGGCGGGCGGTTCTTTCGCACCATTTACTTCCTGCCGGTCATCACCTCCACCGTCGTACTGATGACCATCGGCGATAACCTGTTCAGCCCCGGCGGCCCGCTCCAGCGGTTGCTCATCGACGCCGGGATCATGCAGACGCCGTTATTCTGGAAGTCTGAGGAAACGCTGCCGATGCTGATCATTGCGCTGATCAACACCTGGAAGTGGTTCGGCATCAGCATGGTGATCCTGCTGGCCGGGATGTACGGCGTCGATCAACGCTTGTTTGAGGCGGCGGCGGTCGATGGCGCGAGCAGCTGGCAGATGTTCCGCTACATCACGCTGCCGTTGCTGCGCCCACAGTTGTTCTTTTTGCTGGTCGTAGACGTGATCAACGGCCTGCAAATGTTCGGCGAGGTTTTCAGTATCGGCTTTAGCGTCTACGGCGGGTCGAACAACCAGGCGATCACGCCGGTGCTGTATCTGTATGCGACCGCGTTCGACCGCTCCAACATCGGTTATGCCTCGACGCTGGGGCTGCTGCTGGCCTATATCATCGCGGCGCTGACGATCATGCAGTTCCGCTTCGTGCCGTCAGACCAGGCTTGAGGGAACAGGCCATGCCAACGCTCAACCGCAAAGTCACCCTGTCGCTCGTCCTGACCTATGGGGTATTGATCCTCGGCGCGTTTTTCGTGGTGTACCCGTTCCTGTATATGGTGATGAACTCGTTCAAGCCGGGGAGCGAGATGCTTAACTATCCGCGCGACCTGTTCCCGCGCGAATGGACGTTTTCGGGCTACACGGGCGTGTTCGCCGAACTCAACGTGCTACGCCTGTTCCGCAACTCGGCCTTTCTGGCGCTGTCCATTACCTTTCTCAACACGCTTCTGAGCGCGCTGGCGGGCTATGCCTTCGCCAAGATTCCGTTTCCGGGACGCGACCGCATCTTTGGGCTGATGCTGACGACGATGATGATCCCCGGCGTGCTGTTCCTGATCCCGTCCTATGTGATGCTCTATAATCTGGGCTGGGTCGGGCGCTTCGAGGCGCTGATCGTGCCGTCTGCCGTGTCGGTGTTCAACATCTTCCTGCTGCGCCAGTTTATGAGTGGCATTCCCGACGAGCTGATCGAGGCGGCGCGCATCGATGGGGCCAGCGAACTGACGATCTTCAGCCGCCTGATCCTGCCGCTGGCGCGCCCCGCGCTGGCGACCGTCGCTATCCTGACCTTTATGGGCAGTTGGAACGACTTCTTCGGCCCGCTGCTCTATCTGAATCAGCCGGAGAACTGGACGCTGCAACTCGGCCTGTTGCAATTCCGGGGAACCGTCCCCGGCGTGAACTCGCAGCAAATCTGGGCGCTGACCACGCTCATCACCCTGCCGATTGTGGTGGTCTATTTCTTCATGCAGGAACAGTTCGTTAAGGCGTTTGCCAACGTGTCGCTGAGTAAATGACTATGTCTGTCGAAACGGATGTCCTTCCACAACCCGCCGCGCCAGAAGTCGCGGCTACCCCCGGCTGGACACGCCGCCGTATGCTGGTGATCCTCGGCGCGGTGGTCGTGTTGTATATCAGTACCTATGCCCTGGCCTGGTTCAGCGCCTATCGTCTGTCGTTAACCTATCTGAACGACGCCAACGCCAGCTTCGAGGCGGGCAACTACCTCGATGCGCTGGTCGGACACAAGGATTTTGATCGCGCCACCGGCAAGTACATCTCCTACGGCGGCTACATGCAGATCGAGCGCATTTGGGCCGATCCCTACGCCCAACCGGTGCCGCCAGAGGTCGTGCAGGCGCGCGCACGCATCGACGAGATCGTCTACGGCCTGCTCACGCGCGAAGATGCCGAACGGTTCGTGCGAGAGAACGCCGGGCGCAACAACCCCTACCTGGGCATGATCTACCTGCGTCTGGGCGAACTCTACGAGGCGGCGGGCGACTTGCGCGACGCTGAGGACATCTACGCCTCGTTCGCGGACTTGTTCCCCGATGAGGCTGCCTTGATCGCGCGGGCGCAGGCGCATCTGGCGCGTTTGCAGACGGCGGGCAATTGAACGGCTACAGGATGGCTTCCGATGACGACATATGCTTCCCTCGATAACCGTTACGGCCACTTCGACCTGGCCAGCAGGGCGTTCGTGATCACCGATCCACGCACCCCTATGCCCTGGATCAACGTGCTCTCGAACGGCGATTACGGCCTGGCGATCTCGCAGGCGGGCAGCGGCTATAGCTGGCGCACCCACGCCACGCTTAACCGCATCACTCGCTGGGAGCAGGACCTGATCCGCGACGCCTGGGGCAAATACCTCTACCTCCGCGACATGGACACGGGCGAATTCTGGTCGCCGACTCTTCAGCCTTGCGGATCGGACGATGATGGGCACGAGGTCACGCACGGGTTTGGCTTCACCACCTTCCGGGCGCGGCATGGCGCGCTCCACACTGCCCTGACGTACACCGTTCCCCTGGACGCGCCGTGTGAGTTGTGGCTGCTGGACCTCACCAACGCGGACGACAGGCCACGCCGCCTGCAAATCTTCACCTATTTTGAGTGGCTGCTCGGCGCTGCCCCCGATTCGCACCGCGAGTTCCACCGCACGTTCATCGAGACGGCTTACGACGCAGAACACGGCGCACTCCTGGCGACCAAAGTGATGTGGGACCTGCCCGTCGAGAGCAAGACCCACTGGAACCGCGACTGGCCTTACGTGGCCTTTCACAGCGCGTCGATCACACCCGGCGGATTTGACACCGACAAGCGCGACTTCATCGGGCGGCATGGCAGCGTCGCCAACCCGCAGGCCGTGCGCGCAGGGACATCGGCGGGACGGGTCGGGCGCTGGGGCGACCCCATCGGCAGCCTGCGCGTTGATCTCACCCTCCAGCCGGGCGAGCGTCGGTCGGTGATCTTCACTCTGGGCGCGGCGGATAGTCGTGCAGCCGCGCTCGACGCCGTGACGCGCTTCAAGACGGCGTCCCAGGCCGCCAACGCGCTCAAGGAGGTGCATCGCTATTGGGACAGCCTGCTGAACCGGCTGTCGGTCCAGACGCCGGACGCGGCGGTGAACCTGATGGGGGGCTATTGGCTGTCCTATCAGGCGATCAGCGGGCGGCTGTATGGGCGTTCGGCCTACTACCAGACGGGTGGCGCGTATGGCTTCCGGGATCAACTGCAAGACAGCCTGACATGGCTGTTGCTCGGTCTGCCCGAAAAGACGCTCGACCAGATCAAACTGCACGCCGCCCATCAGTATCAGGATGGGATCGCGCTGCACTGGTGGCAGCCGATTGCCGAAACCGGCCAGCGGTCCGAATACAGCGACGATTTGCTGTGGCTGCCCTTTGTGCTGTTGCGCTATCTGTGGGAGACAGGCGATTTTGCCGCCCTGGACATCGACGTGCCGTTCTACGACGGCGGATCGGCCACATTGCGCGAGCACTGTATGCGCGCGTTCGACGTGGCGCTGAACCGCTTCAGTGAGCGCGGATTGCCGCTGATCCTCAAAGCCGACTGGAACGACGGGCTGAACGCCGTCGGTGTCGAAGGGCGTGGCGAGTCGGCCTGGATGGCGCACTTTTTGCATGGCCTGCTGGGCGATTGGGCGGCGCTCCCCTCGACCGATGCGGAGACGGCGGCGCGCTTCCGTTCCAGAGCCGAGGCGATCCGCGCGGCGGTCAATCGCCATGCGTGGGACGGCGCATGGTACTGGCGCGCCACGACCGACTCCGGGCGTCTGCTTGGATCGCACACCAGTGGTGAGGGCAGTATCTTCCTCAACGCCAATACCTGGGCGGTGATTGGCGGCACGGCAGACGACGAGCGCGCCCGTCAGGCGATGCGTGCCGTGCGGGAACGCCTGTACACCGACTACGGGGCGCTGCTGTTCGCGCCTGCCTATACCAGACCCGATCCGGAGATCGGCTATCTGTCGCGCTATGCGCCGGGCATCCGCGAGAACGGCGGCGTGTACTGCCATGCGGCCTGTTGGGCGGTGCTGGCCGAACGCCGAGTCAACGGCGTGGACGCGGCCTATGATCTGTGGCGGCGCTTTTGCCCACCCGTGCGCGCCGCCCAAGACGCCGACCGCTGGGCAGGCGAGCCTTATGTGATGCCGGGCAACATCTCCGGGCCGCTGGCGGAGACTCCCGGTCAGGCGGGCTGGACGTGGTATACCGGCTCGTCTGGCTGGGCGCTACGCGCGCTGATCGAGGGCGTGTTCGGGATTGTCGCCACGTTGGAGGGGCTGCGCGTCGAAGCGGCGTTGCCCTCCGGCTGGGACGAGTGCGCGGTTCGGCGCATTTACCGGGGCGCGACCTATACCATCCGCATCCGGCGCGGCGAGCCGCGCGGCTGCACCGTCGATGGGCAGGCGTGGGACGGTGCAGTGCTGCCGCTGGCTCCCGCCGGCGCCGACGTCCGGGTGGAGGTGGTTGTGTAGCGCCGGCAGCCCTTTCGGTGAAGCAGCCCGCCGTCAGTGGGTGTTGATGTGCACGCGGGAGTATTCTTTCCGGTAGCTGGCGGGCGAGATGTGCATATAGCGCCGAAAGACGCGCCGGAAATAGTCGGGATCGGCAAAGCCGCACTTCTGGGCGATCTGCTCAATCGTCAGATTGCTATCCAGCAGGTAATCGCACGCCACGCTGACCCGTCGGCGGTTGATGGCCTCGGTCAGGCTGTGGCCGTATACCTTGTGATAGACCCGGCCCAGGTAATCGGCGTTGTAACCCAGGGCCGCCGCCACTTTGCTGGTGGAGATCGGGCGGTCGTAATTGAGGCGAATGTAGGCGTGCGCCCAAGAGGCCAGGGCGTGCGCCTCGTCGGGATTGTCGGCCCGTTCCTCGGTCGCCTGACCGACTTCGACCAGCATCAGGGTCGTCAGGAGATTGGCGCTGTAGGGGTGCAGCATCCCGGTCTCCTGATCTTCGAGGAAGACGCGGAACAGCCGCTCCAATCGTTCTGGCTGGGTGATGCGGGCGACCTGCGGCATTTTGATGACCGGGGCAAAGCCGTTGCTGGAACGCAGCTCTTCTCGGCCATTTTCGCCCTCGACCTCGAAGTGAATCCAATAGAACTTCAGGCCTTGCGGCATCGGCCTGGTGCTGCCGTGCTGTCTGCCGGGCCAGAGGTGCAACGTCTGGCCTGCCTCTAGATGGAAGACCTGCTCCCCCTCCCACATATCCAGTTCGCCCTGCTTGACGAAGATCAGCTCGTGGGAATCCAGAATACGCACCGGATGCATGGCCCCGCCGCGCGAGACGAACAGCCCGGCGTTTTGTGCCTTTAAGGGGCAGCTTGGATTCAGATAAAGCACATTGGTCGCTTCCATGCCTGCCTGCCTGAACTCGCCTGCCAACCCGGACTCGTGTGCCCTGAAAAGTCGGATTCGTCCCGGTATTGTGTACTTCTGGTTCTGCTTGCCAGAGCCATTTCCCCTTTATATTGTAGCTAGAAAAAGCAACCCGGCAATTTACCCAATGATCGTCAGGGTGATTGCCTGAATCCCACATAGCAGTTCCCTGTGGATGTGGTTCGTGTAGAGCTGCCACATCTGGCGGTTCATTGTTGCAATGTTCATGTTTTTACCGCCATATGTGGAACGGGTCTGTTGGACTGTCACACCACCCCCGCCGTATCAGCTTCTTGCGCGTGCGTCTTGCCTGGAGGATTTTCCCATGATCGGCGAAAATCAGCGGTTGGAAGCCATCCCTGCGAGAGATGTCACTCTGGAGAAAGGGTTTTGGGGCGAACGGCAGGCGATCAACCGTGACCGGACAATTCCGGCTATTTATCACCAGCTGAAGATCAGCGGGCGTCTGGACGCCTGGGACGTGAGTCGCAAGCGAGAACGCCCCAAACGTCGCGCCGTCATCCAGATGTTCTGGGATTCGGATTCGGGCAAGTGGCTCGAAGCCGTCGGGCATAGCCTGAGCACCCACCCGGACCCCGAACTGGAAGCCCTGGCCGACGATCTCATTCGCCGCATTCAGCAGGCCCAGCAGCCCGATGGCTACCTCAACAGCTATTTTACGGCGGTCGAACCGGGCAATCGCTGGCGCAACCTGCGGGATCACCACGAACTTTACAACGCCGGACACCTGATCGAGGCGGCGGTGGCGTATTATCAGGCGACGGGCAAGCGTGCCCTGCTCGATGTGCTCACCCGGTTTGCCGATCACATCGACGCCCGGTTTGGCCCACGCGAAGGGCAGCGCCGCGGCTATTGTGGCCACCCGGAGGTCGAACTGGCGCTGGTGAAGCTCTACCGCGCGACGGGGGAACGGCGTTACCTGAATCTCGCCAGCTACTTCATCGACGAACGTGGCCAGCAGCCCTACTATTTCGACCTGGAAGCGCGTGAGCGCGGCGAGGACCCGGCGGATTTCTGGGCGCAGACGTACCGCTATTGCCAGGCGCACGAGCCGATTCGACAGCAGATGACAGCGACCGGACACGCCGTGCGGGCGTGTTATCTGTACGCCGGCGTGGCCGACGTTGCGCGCGAGACCGACGATCAGGAGCTGCGGGAGGTGTCGCGCCGCCTGTGGGACGACCTGACCCAGCATCAGATGTATATCACGGGTGGGCTTGGCCCGGCGCATTCCAATGAAGGCTTTACTTTCGCCTACGACCTGCCCAACGAGACCGCCTATGCCGAAACCTGCGCTGCCATCGCGCTGGTCCTGTGGGCGCACCGCATGTTCCACCTCGACCCGGATGGCCGCTATCTGGACGTGATGGAGCGTGCGCTTTACAACGGCGTCCTGAGCGGTGTTTCGTATGAGGGTCAGCATTTCTTCTATGCCAACCCGTTGACTTCCTATCCGAACATCAACCCGTTCGAGCCATGGAGTGGCATCACGTCGGCGCGGTATTACCGCCGTGAGGAGTGGTTTGAGTGTCCCTGCTGCCCGCCCAACCTGGCGCGGCTGGTGGCGGACATCGGTTCTTACTTCTACTCCGCCTCGGCAGATACCGTCTATGTTCACCTGTACAACGCCAGCCGGGTGCGCGTCGATCTCGGCGGCAGAATGGTCTATCTCGAACAGCAGACCGGCTATCCCTGGGACGGCGAGATTCGGCTCGCCGTGCAGACCGATCAGCCCGTCCAGTTCGACCTGGCACTGCGTATTCCGGGGTGGTGCCGGGATTTCACCCTGACCGTGAACGGCACTCCCATCGCGGCGACGCCGGCGCAGGGATATGTTCGTCTAAACCGTCAGTGGATCAACGGCGACGAGGTGGTGCTGTCCTTGGCGATGCCGGTCGAACGCATGGTGGCCCACCCGGAGGTGCGGCAGGATGCGGGTTGCGTCGCGTTGCAGCGCGGCCCGGTGGTTTATTGCCTGGAAGAGGTGGATAACGGGCCGCGCCTGGCGAATGTGGTGCTGCCGCGCGAGGGGCGCCTGACCGCTGCGGTGGATGGGCAACTGTTCGGTGGGGTGGGCGTGATCACCGGCGACGCTGTGCGTATCGAGCCGGCGGACTGGCCCGCCGACCTGTATCGACCCCAATCCGTGCTGCCGTCTGTCCGATCACCCCTGACGTTCAAAGCGATTCCGTACTTCCTCTGGGCCAACCGCGAACCGGGCGAGATGCGTGTGTGGCTGCGCGAGGACTAGGCGCCGGGCGCGCGGGAAAGGAGAGTCGTGCCGCGACGATAGGCAGCAAGATGTCTGGTCCATCCGAATACTGAGCGACTAAGCCAACAGGAGTGTTCAACAATGGCTACCAGAAAACTTACTCGTCGAGACTTCTTGAGGATATCGGGCGCTTCGGCGGCGCTGTTGGCCTCTGGGGTGGCACTGCCGGGCGTGTCACAGGCAGCCTCTTGGCGGCGACGGCAGGATGTCACGACGATCACCTTCGGCGGCTGGGGCGGCACAGCGGAGGACGAAGGCGTTCGGGCCGCGATTGAGGTCTTTCAGCAGGAGAATCCCGGTATCCAGGTAGAGTGGCAGCATACGCCGGTTGCTGCCGACTACATGCAGGTGCTGCTCACGAACTTTGCCGCCGGAACCGCGCCGGACACAGGCTTCGTCACGTCCGATACCTACGAAACCCTGCGGCAGCAGGGGCTGCTGATGGACATCACCGACCGGATCGCGGCTGATGAACTGCTCGGCCAGGAGAACTACTTCATCGAGCCACAAGAGTCCAACCGTTGCGCCGACGACAATGGGCGCTGGCACGGGATCGGTTCATGCTGGGTCGCGCCGCACCTGTATTACAACGCCGACCTCTTCGACGAACTGGGTATCACGCCACCGGGCTTCAAGGATGACGAAATCTGGGATTGGGATACCTTCCTGGAGATCGCCAAGCAGTTGACGGTGGACTCCAACGGACGTCACCCCGATGACGCCGGCTTCGACCCGGACGACATTCAGCGTTGGGCTATTGACTGGCCGCTGTGGTGGATTCCCATCGCGTCGGCGGTCCATTCCAACGGCGGCGCGTACATCCAGGATGGACGGATTACTCTGGACAGCGCGGAGGCGTTGGAGGCGATCCAGCGTCTGGTCGATCTCATCTATGTGCATCACGTCGCCCCGCGCAGCGCAGCGATGTCGAACCTGGGCATGACCAACACCCAGATGATCGACTCCGGACGGCTGGCGATGGCGCTGGACGGCTCCTGGGCGCTGTCGTGGATGAATCCGACAACCGTGACGAACGTCACGCTGGGTACTGGCGCAATGCCGAAGATGGTGCAGCCTGCCTCATTGATGCAAGCGCACTTCCACTCGGTGTTTGCCCATACCCAACACCCCGACGAAGCCTGGCAGTGGGTGCGCTTCTTGGCGACGCCGTTCTATCAGTTGCAATTCCTCAAGATCGGGCTGTGGCTGCCCAGCCAGAGTGCCTTGACGACAGAAGAAGGGCTGGCGTCCTGGATCACCGAAGGGGTTCACCCGGCCAATTACGTGGACTTTGTCACCGACTATCTGCCGGCCTATGGGATCGCGCTCCGCATCCCGCCGGGCTACATCGAGGCCGACTCCAGTTACATTACACCGGCCTTCGAGGCGCTGGCGAACGGCACTGCTGCCGAAGAGGCCATCGTGCCGGCGGTCGAAGGGGCCAACGCGATTATCGAGGCCGCGCAGATGTAAGTTGTTGCGTTGAAGGCGGCGCGAGCAACGTCGCTGGACGCGCTGTTCGCTTGCCCGCACGCCCGTTATGAACGGTGTAGGGGTAGGCGGTGGCCTGCCCCTGCAATTCCCCATCCCATTAGCCCGTCGGACGTGAACCCTGGAATTTTCAAGGCTGCCCGTTCCCGTCCGATAGATGCTGTAAAGCGAGAGAGAGATGGCGATTCGAGCTGAAATCCAGGCTCCCATGATGCAGTCGAAGCCGGCGCGCGGTAGTCGTCTTACGCTGGCGCAGCGGCGCAATATCACCGGCTACATCTTTATCGCGCCGTTCATTTTGGGGTTTTTCCTGTGGTTTCTCATCCCGGCGGCGGTGGCGTTCTGGCTTACCTTCCAGTCGTGGAATCTGATCAGCCCGCCGCAGTACGTCGGCCTGGCAAACATCGAGCGCCTGTTTAGTGACCCGCTGCTGCCGCAGTCTCTCAAAGTCACCTTCGTGTACACGCTGATCTCGGTCCCGCTGGGGCTGATCTTCAGCTTCTTTTTGGCGACGCTCATCAACACCCGGATTCGGGGCATTGCCATCTTCCGCACCATCTACTACCTGCCGAGCATTGTCCCGGCGGTCGCCAACGCGGCTATCTGGGCCTGGATTTTCAACACCGAATTCGGGCTGATGAACGCCTTTATACGCGGGCTTGGCGGGGCCAAGATTCCCTGGTTGCAAGACCCCGGCTGGGCCATGCCGGCGTTCATCATCATCAGTCTGTGGGGTGTGGGCGGCCCGATGATTGTGTTTCTGGCCGGGTTGCAGGGCATCCCCGACATTTATTATGAAGCGGCAGAAATCGACGGCGCAGGACGCTGGGCCAAATTGCGACACATCACGCTCCCGATGATGTCGCCGATCTTCTTCTTCAACCTGGTAATCGGGTTCATCAATTCGTTCCAGGTGTTCACGATTGCCTTCCTGACAACCGAGGGCGGCCCGCAGAACGCCACGCTGTTCCTGGTGCTGTATATTTACCGCATGGCTTTCCAGAATCAGCGCATGGGATATGCGGCGACGCTGTCGTGGCTGCTGTTCCTGATCCTGATGTTTCTATCGTTTCTGGTCTTCAAGTTTGTCGGCCCGCGCGTTTATTACGAGCAGCCAGGCGAGTAAGAGGGGACGAGCACATGACCACCTACACCCAGGCAGCGACCGAGGTCCAGGCGGCAGTCGCAAGCGCCAAAAAACGCCGCCCCCGCCGCAGCGATTGGCTGGCGCACTGGCTGACCATCGCCCTGCTGGTCATTTGCGCCTTTGTCATGTTGATGCCCTTTGTCTGGCTGGTCACCAGCTCACTCAAGAGCCAGGTGCAGATTTTCCAGTATCCCCCGGATTGGATTCCCAACCCGGTGCGCTGGGAAAATTACGTCAACGCGCTGACCTACAAGCCTTTCGGCCTCTATCTCGTCAACACCCTGAAAATCGTGGTGTTGAACATCATCGCGGTGGTGTTTTCCTCGTCCTTCTGCGCCTATGGCTTTGCGCGCATTCAGTTCTGGGGGCGTAATTTCTGGTTCGGCGTCGTCATGGCGACGTTGTTCCTGCCTTACACGATCCTGATTGTCCCCCTGTTCATCGTCTTCACCAAACTTGGCTGGGTGAACACCATCGCGCCCCTGACGGTGCCGCTGTTCTTTGGCGGCGGGGCGTTCAACATCTTTCTGCTGCGCCAGTTTTTCCGCACCATTCCCGAAGACCTGGCCGATGCTGCCCGCATCGATGGGTGCAGCGAGTTCGGGATTTACTGGCGCATCATGTTGCCGCTGTCGAAGCCGGCGCTGATCACGGTGGCGATCTTCACCTTCCTGAACGCCTGGAATGACCTGCTGGGGCCGATCATTTACCTGCGCTCGCCGGAGAATTTCACGGTGGCAGTGGGACTGGCATCTTTCCGCAGCATCATCGATGTCAGTTGGGACTTGCAACTGGCCGCAGCGACGGCGATGATCCTGCCGGTGGTGGTGCTGTTTTTCTTCGCCCAGCGTTACTTCATCAAGGGCATTGTGATGACCGGGCTGAAAGGCTAACCCGACGTATCTTGTCCGGGGGCGTGTGCGCCCCAAACCGACAACACCAGCGCATCGTCTGGCAAATGTTCACCGTCTGCCCGACGCACGGCCAACCGGCGGAAGTCGCTCAAGGTGTACAGGCCGAGCGCGATCCGGGCATCGGTGGGCAGGGTGGGGGTGTCTAGCGCCACGCATTGCGCCACCACTTCGCCACGTGCCCAGACGCCGGTGGGATAGTTGCCTCCGGCAGGGCCGTCGGCCTGGGCCAGAGGCGTTCCGGCGGCGTCGGACACGTGAATGAACAGCGAGTAATCGGTGGAGGTCAGGCGTTCAGCGCGCCACTGCAAGCAGACTTCCAGGCCGGTGTCTGTGCGCGTGATCTCCGGCTCGGCCAGGCTAAATAGATCGCCCTCGCCGTCGGCAAACTGGTACGCCGCGTCGATGTCGGCTGGGGGCGCGTTGATGGCGATGCGTCCGATCAGCGGCGTGACGGCTGTTCCGTCGGCAGCGGTGGCGCTCAGGGCGTGTCCGGCCTGCCGGTCGTGTAGCCTGGCTACCAGCGGATAGACGTGGCCGGGGGCGGCGTCTTCCGGCACGGCAATCACCCAGTGCTCGGCCCAAGTCTCGCCGGGGAGCCAGTCGGCGGCAAGCAGGTTGCCGGTGGCCGGGTAGCTGTCGCGGCGCACGATGTCCGAATCCACGCTGTGAACGTATGTCAGCAAGTCACGGTCGGCAGGGCGAAGCGCGGTCCAGGTGAGCGTGAGCGTAAGGCGGTCGCCGGGGCGGGCGCGCAGCGTGACCGGATCGCTGTCGGACAGGATGGCGTAGCCCTCGAAAGTGTAGGCCAGGCGGTTCGATGTGCTGTTTGTCGCCGGGGCTAGGCGGTAGGCTGGCAGATAATAACCGAACAGACAGATGCAGGCGACGGCAACCAGGCCGCCGGTCAGGGTCAACGCGACAGGCCAGCGTAGCCGCGCCAGGCGTTGCGGCGTGAGCGCGTCCAATCCCCAGGTCAAGATGGCCGCCCAGGCCGCGATTCCTGGCAGCAGATAGCGTCCCTGGTTGCCCGACCAGGCGGAGCTTGCCACATAGACCAGGACGATGCCCCAGATGCCCGCAAAAGCGGCGACGCTGCTCCCCTGCCACACTGTGAGACGTGTCTCGGCGCGGGCATGGCGCACGGCCAGCACCCCCAGGCGAATCGCCGCGCCGCCCAGGGCGACGAGCAAGAACCGGTCGAAGAGCGCATACAGTTCCCTGCTCACCGGCACCGCTCCCTGCCCAAAACGCGCCCACAGGCTGGCATAGGCGTAAGGCAGACGTCCCAGACCTATATCGAGCGCCAGCCCGCCGGGCCGGATGGCCTCCGACGCCCAGGTGCGCAGCATGGTTTGCATCCCGGTAGGGTCGCCGTATTCGATCCCGTTGCGCACGTACCACCAACCCGCCACCAGGACGATCAGCGCCGCCGTCAGGGGGAGATGACGCCAGGCGCGGCGGTCCGGCAGGATGACCAGCGCCGTCGGCAGCGCGAGGAAGACGGCGTTCACTTTGGTCAACAGCACCGCTCCCAGCGCCAATCCCAGCAGGGCCATGCGGCGTCGGGTAGGGCCGTCGCGTTGCTGCCGCAGCGCCAGCCACAGCACCACCGACGCCAACAAATTGAGCAGCACATCATTGGTGATCATCCCGCCCAAAAACAACATCTGCGGCCAGAAGGCCAGCAGCGCCAAAGCCAGAATCCGACGGTCTGGACGGATGGGCCACAGCACGCGGAAGATGCCGACGCCGATTAGCACCGTCAGGGTGCTCAGCGCGACCGACAGCAGGCGCAAGACATGCACGGCCCGCGCCGTCGCGCTGCCGCTATAGGGAAACTGTTCGGCGCGCGTGTGCAGGTACAGGTTTTTGTTATCGTTGCCCGGCTGATCGATCAGGCCAGGGTAAAACGGGTTGCGCCGGGCTTCGATCTGGGCAAAGTCGTCGTCGTCGAAGGGCGCAAGGAGGGGCGCGGCCAGCAGGTAATACAGCGGGGCCTGGTGTAGCTCGCCGCGCGGTTGCCCGTCGAGCGGGGGCAGGGCGCGGTCACGCACCAGCAGCCGGATATAGCGGTAGTGTTCGATCTCGTCTGGGCCTTCAAAGATCGGCCCCAGGCTGAAGATCGTCGCCAGCAGCAGATGGGTCAGGACCAGTATGGCGGTCAGGCTGCGCTCAAAACGGCTCATCAGGTGACGGTGGTTTTCTACAGAGTACTTTAGCCGGATGCGAAGACAGGCCAGGCACAGACGTGCCGCTAGTGTAGCGCGGAATTTCCCACCGGGTGACGCACTGTTGTTTTTGTACAATATATTATGATGTACATCTTGTCCAAATGAAATAGGCAGTCCGCGCCTTGTCTGGGAATCGACGCGCTGTTACAATCTACTCTCAATTTATCCCCGGATGCGCCCAGGTTGTTTCCGGGGCGATCTTCAACTCTCACAATGTGATGTTATATTTGCGATTTCCGGGCAGCGTGTTTTCGCAGGTCGGGCTGTCTGGACTTCGGGCCGCCCCATTTAGCACCTGCGACTCGCACTCCGCATTCCGTCGGGAGCCATTCAGGAGGGTAGTCTGTCTATGAGCATCAGCCAACTCGCCAGCTCAATCGTTGAATCGCCGACCATGCGGCTGAATCAGGAAGCCCAGTTGCTTCGGGAGAAGGGGGAGCCGGTGATCCATCTGGGCATCGGCGAACCCAAGAATAAGACCCCGATAGCCGCGCTCCTGGGGTCTGCCGCCAAGTTACGCGCCGGAGACGTGAAATACCTGCCCACTGACGGCACACCGTCGCTGAAGAAGGCCATCATCCGCTACACCGAGGAAAATTATGGGCGGATCGTTGCGCCGGAAAACGTGATCGTCTCCACCGGCGCCAAGCAGTCGATCTTCAACGTCTTTTATACCCTTCTCAATCCCCAAGATGAGGTAATTCTGCTTGCGCCGTACTGGGTGAGCTACCCAGAAATGATCAAGATGTGCATGGGCCGCCCAGTGATCGTCAGGCCGCCGGATGACACCTTTCAGCCGCGCCTGCAGGACATCGAGGATGCTGTCAGTTCGTATACGAAGGCCATCGTCGTCAACAGTCCCAACAACCCCTCCGGCGTGGTGTTCTCCGAGCAATTCATCGCCGAGATCGTGGAGTTCTGCGAGAAGCGGAACATCTATCTGATCATGGACGACATTTACCACAAGCTGGTCTTCGATGGCCAGCGCGCGCCCTCGGCCTACGCCTATACCGATAAGGACATTGAGCATACCCACGTGATCGTGGTGAACGGTGTGTCCAAGCTCTACGGCATGACCGGCTTCCGCATCGGCTGGGTGATCGCCGGGCGTAAGCTGGTGGAGATCATGACCACCATCCAGGGCCAGATGACCTCTTGTCCGTCGGCTATTTCCCAGGCGGCAGCCGAAGGGGCGTTGACGGGCGTGCAGAATGTGGTGGAGAACCTGCGCCTGACCATCCAGAACAACCGCGATGTGGCGATGCGGGAGTTGCAGTCCTTCACCGGGGTGCGCGTGACCAAGCCCGGCGGGACGTTCTACTGCCTGCCGGATTTCCGCGCCTACAACGGCAACTCGTTTGAACTGGCCCAATTTCTGCTCAAGAAGGCCCTGGTCGTCACCGTGCCGGGCAAGGATTTCGGGATGGAAGGGTTCCTGCGGCTGAGCTACGCTGGGGCCGCCAAAGATGTGACCGAAGGCATCAAGCGCATGAAGTGGGCGCTCGACCCGAACTCGCCGAGCGAAATCTTCATTGGAGACCGCAAGCTGGTCAGAGACTGGATGTAAGCCATGATCAACTTACTGGACATCAAAACACCTGCGCAGGATCAGGCCCAGGCGCTCAAGAGCGACTACGGGCTGGTCAATCTTGGCCTCGCCAACATGCACACGGTCTACTGGAATCTCCCGGCGGAGGCGCTGTACGAGGAGGCGATCTTCCGCCGCGAGGGCAAGATCAGCCGCCTGGGGCCGCTGGTGGTCAACACCGGCAAGCACACCGGGCGCTCGGCCCAGGATAAATTCATCGTGCGAGAAGCCTCAACCGAGCACCACATCTGGTGGGGCGAGCACAACCGCCCGCTGGCGCCGGATAACTTCAATGTGCTGTTCAGCCGGATGCAGGGCTTTTTGCAGGGGCGCGACCTGTTCGTGCAGGACTGCTACGTGGGGGCCGACCCGGAGTACCGCCTGCCCGTGCGCATCGTCACCGAACTGGCCTGGCACAGCCTGTTCGCCCGCAATATGTTCATCCCTCCCAAACGCGAGGAATACAAGCAGTTTGTGCCCGAATTTACCGTGATGGCGCTGCCATCCTTCAATGCTTTTGAAGCCATCGACGGCACGCGCACGCCGACTTTCATCGTGCTCGACTTCTCCGCGCGGTTGTGCATCATCGGCGGCACGGCTTACGCGGGCGAGATCAAGAAGTCGGTGTTCACGCTGATGAACTACCTGATGCCGCTCGAAGGTGTGATGTCGATGCACTGTTCGGCCAATGTCGGCGCGGCGGGCGACGTGGCGCTGTTCTTCGGGCTGTCTGGTACAGGCAAGACCACCCTCTCTGCCGACCCCAAACGTGGCCTGATCGGCGACGACGAGCACGCCTGGAGCGACCAGGGTATCTTTAACTACGAGAACGGCTGCTACGCCAAAGTGATCCGGCTCTCCCCGACGGCAGAGCCGCAGATTTACGCCACCACGCAGCGTTTCGGCACGGTGTTGGAGAACGTGGTCTTCGATAACCTGACGCGCGAGATTGACCTGGACGACGAGTCGCGCACGGAGAACACGCGCGCTTCCTATCCGCTGGATTACATCGACAATGCCGTCCCGGCGAAGATGGCCGGACATCCGAAGAATATCGTCTTTTTGACCTGCGACGCGCAGGGCGTGATGCCGCCCATCGCCCGCCTGACGACCGACCAGGCGCTTTACCACTTCATCTCCGGCTACACCTCCAAGTTGGCCGGGACAGAAGCCGGTCTGGGCGCTGAGCCAGAGATCACCTTCAGCACGTGTTTCGGCGCGCCGTTTATGGTGCACCAGCCGTCCTACTACGCCGAACTGCTGCGCCGCAAGATCGAACGCTACGGCGTGACCTGCTGGCTGATCAACACCGGCTGGGTCGGCGGCGCTTTCGGTGTGGGCAAGCGCATCAGCATCCGCCACACGCGCGCCCTGCTCAACGCTGCGCTGGACGGCAAGCTGGACGATGTGGAATACTACACCGACCCGGTTTTCGGCTTCGCCGTGCCCAAACACTGCCCCGACGTGCCGGAGGAAGTGCTCTATCCTGCCGAGGCGTGGCCAGACAAAGAGGAGTACTGGGATAAGTACCGCCAGTTGGCCGCCCGCTTTATCGACAACGCCCGCAAGTTCGACATGGCGCCGGAAGTGGTCGCCGCCGGGCCGTCCTTGCAGCCTGCGGCAGTGTAAATCCTGCGCTGCTGTTGTCGAAAAATCTGTCGGGGCGCGCCAGAAGGTGCGCCTCGACGTGTTTATTGGGCGTGTGCGGCGTTGGGCGGGGCGGTGGATTGACGCACGACGAGGGAAACGTCCAGCACGCGGCGCACAG
>CAZGXI010000050.1:0-27144 GCA_964529715.1 uncultured Anaerolineae bacterium
GTGATGCGCTGTTCCAGCGCCGCGTTGTACACCCCGCGCGCCTGCGCCAGCACAACCGTCGCCGCGCGTTCCTGGGCGTTGCTCAGGTACAATCGGTACTGGTACGTGCGGATCATGCCGGGATCACTGCATTGAACATTGCTGAGAGTAATCTTAGCCTATCGCCCATACGTTCGTCTGTCAGGTATCTTGTGAAGGGAGCAAGGCGCATTCCCCTGTCGCCTGACCCAGCACTTGCGTACTGGGCAAGTGAGGCGACAGTCCCCTGCGCCAATTCTTATGGCAACGTTGAAAGAAGTGGCGGACCTGGCCGGTGTGCCGATGCTGACGGCGTTCCACGCACTCAGTCAGAGTGGCGCCGTTGATCATCACACCCGGCAACGGGTGCTCCACGCGGCGGCGGAACTGAATTATGAACTTAAAATCACCCAGATCGACATCGCGGACCTCGCCGGGGTCGCCAAAGGGACGGTGTCTTACGCGCTGAACAACAGCGACCTGATCAAGCCGGCCACGCGGCAGAAAGTGCTCGATGCCGCCCAGGCACTCGGCTACCGCCCGAACATCGCCGCGCGTAACCTGCGGAAAAACCGCGCCGGCGCGGTCGGCTACTCCTGGCACGTGGCAGACGATCCCAGCCGGATGAACTTTCTGCTGGACCGCTTCATCTACCGTACCACGCAGGAGGCCGAGGCGCATGATTACCACATCCTGATCTTCATCCAGCCACGCGAAAACGCGGACCGGATATACGACGACCTGATCTCGACCAACCGGGTCGATGGCTTCCTCATTTCAGACGTAGGCTACAACGACCCGCGCATCGCCCGCCTCAGCGCGATCAACGCCCCGTTTGCGGCCTTCGGCGGCATGTATGTGAACGATGCCGATTTTGCCTATGTGGACGTAGACGGCAAGAAGGGCATCGAACTCGTGGTCAACCATTTGCTGGCCCTGGGCCACGAACGAATCGGCCTGCTGACCTGGCCTCCCGGCTGGCCCATTGGCGACGCCCGCGAGGCCGGCTACCGCGACGCCATGCGCAATGCAGGCATTCGGGTGCAACCGGACTGGATCGGTTACACCCCGAACATCCTGCGTTCCACCTCTGCCATAACCCGCCAGGTCATGCACGCGAAGCATCCTCCGACGGCGTTGATCTGCGCCAATGACGTGATGGCCTTCGGGGCTAAAGCCTACCTGGACGAAGCGGGGCTGAGGATGGGCCTTGACGTGGCGCTGACCGGCTACGACAACGACCCGACAGCGGAATTTCTGGGCATCACCTCAGTTGCGCAACCCATCGACGCCGTTGCGGTCACGCTGTTTGAAATCCTGCTGGGCGAGATCAACCGAGAACCATGCGCCGCACGCCAGGTCGTCTTTGAGCCGGAGTTGATCGTCCGCCAGAGCACAGCCGGGGTGCCGTAGCCCGGACCGCCGCCGGCAGGAGGATTTTCGCCAGAAATGTAGCGGCGGACCAAAGCCCGCCGCTACTCGTGTGATGCAGCTGTAGAAAACCGCGCCTCTTACGGCAGATTGCCCAGGCGGCTGGCGTTTTCTTCCATCGGTGTGTTCTGCGGATAGAGATCGGCGAACGGCGAGTCGGTGAGCTGGCGGGCCTGCGACGCCACATCGATCGGGCTTTCGTCGATGGGCAGGGCGGGCGTCATGAACAGGTTCGGGTCATTCGTCACGTCAGACGTGAACACCACGTCCTGCACCGCGCAGTACCACGTCGGCGCGTAGTCGGGGATGGCATTGGCCGTCACCAGGCGGGTAACGCCGCTGTCCATCTCATAGATGTAGATGTCCAGGTCACCATCCAGGTCCGATTGATAAGCGATCAGCGCGTCGTCTTCGGACCAGGTATGGTTCGAGGCCACGCCTGCCGGGTCGGAGATGCGCGTCAGGTTCGAGCCGTCATCGTTCATCAGGTAGATGACGCTCTCTGCGCCGTCGCGCGCTGAGCGGAACAGGATGCGGTGCCCGCCGAAGGAATACACCGGGTCGTAGTCATCGCCTGCGCCGTCGCTCAGACGGGTCGTTTCGCCCGTGCGCAGGTCAAGTTCGTAGATTTGCCAGCGGCCATCGCGGTCGCTCTGGAAGGCGACGCGCACGCCATCCGGCGCCCAGAACGGGTTCAGGTCGCTGCCCGGATCGTCGGTCAGGCGGGTTTCCACGCCTGTGAGCAGGTCCAGCAGGTAGAGGTTCCAGTCGCCGTCGCGGTCCGATTCGTAGACGATGGTGTTGCCGATGGGCGACCATACCGGGTCGGTGTCGGCGGCGGGGTTAAAGACCACCCGCCGCTGCTGCGAGCCGTCGGTGGCGGCGACATAGATTTCCCAGTTGCCGTCGCGGTTGCTGGCGAAGGCGATCCAGTCGCGGTCCGGTGAGAGGCTGGGGGCCTTATCGGTCCAGTCCGCTCCCACGCCCTGCGACAGGTCCAGTTCGTCGCCGCCGCCGCCCGCCAGCCCGTTCAGGCGGAAGATTTCCCAGTCGCCCGTCCGGTTGGTGTGGTAGACCAGCCAATCCTCACAAGACGCCAGGCTGCACCCGTTGATCGCCTGTTCCCAGCCCTCGCCCAGTTCGATGGAGAGATCAGGGTCGGTGAGGGACACATCCGGCGTCAGGAAGATGGTCTGCTCACCCAGGATGTCCTGCGGCGGCAGGCGGCCTTCGCGGCTGGCGTTTTCCTCCGCCGGGGAGTTCTGCGGATAGATGTCATCCGAGTCGGTGTGCGTCAGTTGATCTGCGTCTTCCTCGACCAGGATGGGCGGCGCACTGATGGGCCGGGCGTCGGCGCGGAAGATGTCCGGGTTGCCCGTGATGTCGGAGGTGAAGATCACCTGGTTCGTGTCGCACTTCCAGGTTGGCGCGTAGTCAAGGATGGTGTTGTCGGTGAGCAGGCGCGTCTGGCGACTGGCGACTTCGTAGATGTAGATGTCCAGGTCGCCGTCCAGGTCCGACTGGTAAGCGATCAGGCTGTCGTCCGGCGACCAGGCTGCGTTGGTGGCGTCGCCCGCCAGATCGGAGATTGGTTCGACGTTGCCGCCGCGCGCGTCCATCAGGTAGAGCACGCTGTTCGCGCGCCCGTCACGGTAAGAGCGGAAGACGATCTGGCCGCCGCCGTTGGAGTACTGTGGGTCCACGTCCACGCCCAGTCCGTCGCTCAGCAGGATGACCGCGCGGGTCGCCAGGTCCAGCTCGTAAAGCTGCCACTGGCCGCTGCGGTCGCTCTGGAAGACCAGCCGCGAGCCGTCCGGCGACCAGAACGGGTTGATGTCGCTGGCCGCGTTGGCAGTCAGACGTTCGGTTGCGCCGGTCGCCATGTCCACCAGGTAGAGTTCCCAGTTGCCGTCGCGGGTCGATTCGTAGACCACATAGTTGCCGGGACCCCACACCGGGTCGGTGTCGATGGCGACGGTGTTGAAGGTGATGCGCTGGACGCGGTCCTCATCACCGTCGGTCGGGGCGGCGTAGATTTCCCAGTTGCCGTCGCGGTTGCTGGTGAAGACGATCCACTCGCCGTTGGGCGACCGACTGGGTGCGAAGTCGTTCACCCCCTCGCCCAGGCCGTGCGAGAGGTCCGGGTTCTCGCCCATGCCGCCTTCCAGGTCGAGCCGGAAGATCTCCCAGTCGCCGGTGCGATCGGTGTGGTAGACGATCCAGGGCACGCACAGGTCGGGGCAGGCCGGGACGCCCGCCCAGGTCATGCCGCCGCCGGTCCCGCCCGACGGGGCAGACGGCGCAGGCGCGCCTTCGCCCGTCTGATCGGGCTGCCCCGTGCTGCCGGTCAGCCCTAGCGGGAACGTGGCGAACTCCGCCACCGCCACCTGGAAGCTGGCCGAAGAAACATGGGTCGTCAGAACGCGGCCCATCCCGGCGGCAGACACAGAACGGTACTCAGCCTGCGCAGTGTTGGTGTACGTCGCGCCGTGCGTGGCGCTGTCGCCCACCTGCGCGGTGTAGCGGATGACGCAGCGGCTGCCCAATGCCAACTGGGGCACGGTGAAGGTGATGGCGTTCGGGGCGGTTCCTGTTGTCACCCCGGCGCAGGTCGTGGTCGGGTCCAGCGATCCGAACACCGCGCCGGTGAGGGGCAGGCTGTCGGTGATGACAATGTTGTGCGCTGCCGCCGTCGAGGCCGCCGTGTGTTCGAGCGCGATCTCGAAGAGCAGCGTCTGGCCTCTGCCGACCGGCTCACCGCCCGTCAGATTCCGTTTGTTGAGGGTGATTTCCGGCCCAACCAGGGTGACGTTCACAACGTCGGACACGGCCACAACGCCGCCGTTGGCCGAGACGGTGAAGTCATTGGCAATGACGCGGCCCATGAAGTTCCCGGTCACGTCTTCGACCAGCGCGTTGAACTCCACGACGACATACTCGGTGTCGGCGTCGGCGTCGGTGTTCACCAGGTTGCCCAGGTCGAAGGTCACGTTCTGCCCGACGACGTTGATCCGCGCCAGGGGTAGTTGGACGGTCGGCGGCAAGGCATCATTGTTCGCGGGCATCAGGTCGGCGGGCGCGGTGATGTCGCCGGTCAGGTTGATCAGCGACACGCGCACGTCGTTCAGGTCGAGGATGCTCACGCCCGTCGAGAGGGTGTCCGAGATTGAGAAGGCGTTGAAGGTCGTGCTGTCGTTCAGCGCGAAGCTCAGGCGGTAGCGCACCACCTCGCCGACGGCCACGTTGCTGCCGGGTGTGGCGGCCTCCGAGGTGAGCGCGATGGACTTCTCCACCGCCACCGAGACGGTCACGACGGCGTTGCTGGTCGCAGCGTGGTCGTTCGTGCCGCCGGCGCCGGTCCGTTCGCCGTTCACCGCGCCGGACGCGCCGGGCGTGGTGGAGCCGGTGGCATTGCCGCCGCTGCCGCTGGGCGTGCCCGTACCGGGCAGGCTGGTCCAGGCGACGCGCGCCGTGTTGGTGAAGCTCTGGCCGAGCGTGACGCCCGGATCGATGATGGCGTTCAGGCGGATCGTGCTGCTGTCACCTGCATTGAACGGCGTGGTCCACTGGACGACCAGGGTTGGCGCGCCCGCATCGATGAGCGCGGCAGGGGCGATCCCGGCGACGTGCGTCAGCGACCCGGCCTGGTAGGTCATCCCTGCCGGGATGACATCGGTCAGCTCGGCGTCGAAGGCGGTCGAAGTATTCGCGCCGCCGGGGTGCGTCACCGTGAGGGTGAAGGTGATCACATCGTTGTCGTCGCCGTAGCTCGGCGTGGCCGTCTTGGTGACGGTCAGCACGGGTTCGACCACGACCGCGTTCACGGTGTTGGAAGTGTCGCGCAGGGTGCCGCCGACGTTGAGTGCGTAGTTGTTGGCATAGATGTCGCCCAGGTCATTGATGGCGTCGTTGACCACCAGGACGTTGAACTCGACCACCACCTGTTCGACGTTGCCGCCAACGCCCGCCGTCGTGTCGGCGTCGGTGTTGGTCAGCGTGCCCAGGTTGAAAGTGACGAGTTCGCCGGTGGCGAAAGTCCCCGCGACGGTGTAGTGCGTCCCCGCCGTGAGCGCAATCGGGGCGGTGTTCGCCCCGGCCAGCGCCGGGTAGGTCACGGGCGTGACGCCGTTATCCGAGAGGAAGCGGACCGTCACGCTGGCGTCCTGGAACATCTGGAGGCCCGCCGTCAGTTGGTCCACCAACTGTACAGTCGGCGACGTGCCTTCGGGGATGTCCGTCACCAGGCGGTAGCGCAAGATTTCGCCCACCGCCACCGGACGCGGGCTGGTTGCTTCGCTGGTGTGCGCCTCAGATGTTGCCGCGATCTCCTTGAGCGTCTCATACGGCCCGACGACGGTGACGACCTCGCCCTCCCCGGCGGCGTGGTCGTTGACGACCAGCGGAGCAGTGGTGCCGTTGCGCTCGCCCGTCGGCGAGCCGGACGCGCCGGGCGTGGTGGAGCCGGTGGTGTTGCCGCCACTGCCGTTGGGCGTGCCGCCACCGGGCAGGCTGGTCCAGGTCAGGTTGGCGGTGTTGGTGATGGTCTGCCCGACGGTGACGGTGTTGTTGAGCGTCACGTTGAAGCTGAAGGTGTAGGGCAGGCTCGCCGCGCCGAGCGGGATGCTGGCGTAGGTGAAGGTGTAGGTCGCGCCGACGTTGCTCACCGTCGGGAGCGGGTCGCCCGCGCCTGCCGTCAGGCCGCCCGCGTAGGTCATGTCGGCGGGGATCACATCGGTGATGACCACATCGAAGGCGTCCGCCGTCGATGTGGGGGCGTGGTTGACCGTCACGGTGAAGGTGATCGTGTCGCCCGCGTCGCCCGTCACCGGGGCAGCCGCCTTGTCGATGGTCAGTAGCGGTTCGACCACGACGGCGTTCACGATGTTCGAAGTGATGGGCGCGACGCCGCCCGCCGTGAGGACGAAGTTGTTGGCATAGACATCGCCCAGGTCGTTGATGGCGTCGTTGACCACGATCACGTTGAATTCGACGACGACCTGCTCGGCGTTTGAAGCCGCGCCGGGCGTGTCGGTGTCGGTGTTCACCAGCGTGCCCAGGTTGAACGTCGCCAGTTCGCCGGTGGCAAAGGTGCCCGTGACGGTGTAGTGCACGCCCTCGGTCAGCGCGACCGGGGCGGTGTTGGCGCCGGCCAGCGCCGGATAGGTCGCGGGCGTGATGCCGCTGTCCGAAAGGAAGCGGACCGTCACCGTACCGTCGCGGAACATCTGGAGGCCCTGCGAGAGCTGGTCTTGCAGTTGGACGGCGGTGGTCGTGCCCTCGGTGAGGTTCACCACCAGCCGGTAGCGCAGAATTTCACCGATAGCCAGCGGGCGCGGGCTGACCGCTTCGCCGGTGTGGCTTTCGGATGTTGCCGCGATCTCTTTGGCGATGGTTGGCCCACCGGTGTTGAACGTGGCGGTATCGGTCGTGGTGGTGCGGGTGCGTCCGCCGCCGCCGGGCAGGGAGTCGTAGCTCGCCCCGGCAGTGTTGGTGTAGGCGGCGTTGGGCTGGACGCCGCTGCCGACCTGGACGGTGTAGCGGATGAAGCAGGTATTGGTCGCCAGGGTGAGGGCAGGGACGGTGAAGGCGACGATGGGCGCGGTGTTGTCGGTGATGGTCGTCCCGACGCAGGTGGTGGCGGGATCAAGAGCCAGCCCGGTCATATTCACGTCGGGCAGCGTGTCGGTGACGACGATGTTGTAAGCGTCGGCGGTGGAAGCGGCGGTGTGGTTGAGCGTGACCTGGAAGGTCAGGGTATCGCCCGCGTCGGCAGTCGGGACGACGCCAACGGGGAAGTTATCCTTGACCAGCGCCAGGAACGGCTCGACGACCTCGACCGGCGTGGTGCTGTGCAGGTCGGTGGGGGCGGAGTAATCGAGGGTGGCGTCGTTGATCAGGTCGGCGCCGGTCATGCCGCTGTTGGCGGCGTTGTCGGCCACGACGGCCACGACCTCGACCACGATCTGGTCGGCAGCGTTGGTCACGCCGTCGGGGGCGTTGACAACTGTGCCGAAGTTGAAGGTCACGCGGTCAGGCTGGCCGTCGGCGAGATAGTTGGCGTTGGTCGCCACGCCCGCCTGCCCCACTGCCAGCAAGCTGCCGGAGATGTTCGCGCCGATGGACACCACGCGCGAACTGACCACCGTCAGCACATCCGGCAGGTTGTCGATCACAATCACCGTGTCGGTGCCTTCGATCAGCGTGACCGTCATCTGATAGGTGACCGTCTCGCCGATGGTCAGGTCGGTGGGCGCGCCATGCTGCCCGCTGCCCGTCCCGGCGACCGATGTGGCCGTGATACCCTTGATGATGGTCGGGGCCGGGGTGGTGATGTTCGCGCCGTCGGTAGCGGCGTAGTTGTTCAGACCTGCGCCGGGGCCATTGCTGCCGGTGCGCTCGCCGTTCGGCTGTCCCGGTGTGCCGGGCGTCGTGGAGCCGGTCGCGTTGGGCGTGGTCCCGCTGCCGGGCAGACTGGTCCACTCCATGTTCGCCGTGTTGGTGATGGTCTGCCCCGGCATGACGGTGCTATCCAGCGTCACGTTGAAGCTGAAGCGGTACGGCGCGCCCGCCGTGACCGTCGTCGGGATGCTGGCCCAGGTAAACACCACCTGCGGCAGCCCGGTTGTGTCTACGGCAGGCAGCACGCCGTTGAGCAGGGTCAGGCCACCCGCGTAGGTCATGCCCGCCGGGATGAGGTCGCGGATGTCCACGTTGAAGGCGTCGGCGGTCGAAGCGGCGGTGTGGTTGACCGTGATCGTGAAGGTGATCACATCGCCTGCGTCACCCGTCCCCGGTGCAGCCGCCTTGTCGATGGCAAGGTCAGCTTCGACCAGTTGCGCGTTGACCGTGTTCGACGTATCACGCAGCGTGCCGTTCACCCGCAACTGATAGTTATTGGCGTAGACGCGCGCCAGGTTGTTCACCTGGTCGTTGACCACCAGGACGTTGAACTCGACCACCACCTGTTCGACGTTGCCGCCGACGCCCGCCGTCGTGTCGGTGTCGGTGTTGGTCAGCGTGCCCAGGTTAAAGGTGACGAGTTCGCCGGTGGCGAAGGTCCCCGCAACGGTGTAGTGCGTCCCTGCCGCGAGCGTGACGGGGGCGGCGTTCGCCCCGGCCAGCGCCGGGTAGGTAACAGGCGTGATGCCGTTCTGTGAGATGAACTGGACCGTGACGGCAGCATCCTGGAGCATCTGGAGGCCGACCGCCATCTGGTCTACAAGCTGAACGTTGACCGATGTGCCTTCGGGGATGTCCGTGACCAACTGGTAGCGCAGGATTTCACCGACCGCCACCGGGCGAGGGCTGGCCGCCTCGCTCGTGTGCGCCTCGGACGTGCTCTCGATGATCTTGAGCGTCTCATACGGCCCGACGACGGTGATATTCTCGCCTTCGCTGGCGGCATGGTCATTGACGCCGCCGGAGCCGTTGCGCTCGCCGTTGCCCGCACCGCTTGCGCCCGGTGTGTTCGAGCCGGTCCCGTTCGGGGCGGTCCCCGTACCAGGCAGGCTGGTCCAGGTCAGGTTGGCAGTGTTGGCTATCACCTGCCCGACCTGTACGCTGCTGTCGAGCGTGACGTTGAAGCTGAAGGTGTAGGGCAACGTGGCTGCGCCGAGCGGGATGCTGGCGTAGGTGAAGGTGTAGGTCGCGCCGACGTTGCTCACCGTCGGAACCGGATCGCCCGCGCCTGCCGTCAGACCACCCGCATAGGTCATGCCTGCCGGGATCGCGTCCACGATGTCCACGTTGAAGGCGTCGGCGGTCGAGGCAGCGGTGTGGTTGACCGTCACCGTGAAGGTGATCACGTCGCCCGCATCGCCCGTCGTCGGGGCGGCGCTCTTGACCACGCTCAGCACCGGCTCGACGACCGTGACCGTCGTGGTGTTGGATGTGGCGCGCGATGCGCCCGCCGTCCACACGGCGAAGGTGTTCTGCCGCGCAACGGCGTTCTGGTTAGCGGCCTCGTTGAGCACCAGGGCGTTGAACTCGACGATGATGTACTCGGCGTCCGCGTCGCGGTCGTCATCGAGGACGTTGCCCATGCTGAAGGTCGGATCGGTTCCGCTGCCGAACGGCCCGCCCGTGATGGCCGCGCCGGGCAGCGGGCATTCGGGGATCAGCGTGGCGACGTTCGCCTCATTGCCCGTCAGCGCCAGGGCGGGGTTCGCGCCGCCGGTGCAGCCGGTGCCCGCAGGTGTGATGGTGCTGGACGTGACTCCGACCCCGTTCGACACGAGAGCGACCATCGCCGTGCCATCGTTGAGGAACTGCATCCCTGCCGGGAGCGCGTCCACAAACTGGAGATTCAGGATGGTCCCTTCGGAGATGCGGGTCACGAGCCGGTAGCGCACGATCTCGCCGACGGCAACGTTGGCCGTCAGGCCGTTGGCGGCCAGGGTCGTATGCGCCTCCGACGTGACGCGGATGAGCTTCTCCGGCGTGACGCTGACCGTCACATACCCGGTGTCGGTCGCGGTGTGGTCGTTCGGCGCGACGATGGGATTGGTCCCATTGCGTTCGCCGTTGCCCGCGCCGCTCCCGCCCGGCGTGGTGGAGCCGGTGTTATTGCCACCGGAGCCATCCGGCGTGCCCGTGCCGGGCAGGCTGGTCCACGTCACGACGGCGGTGTTGTCGATCTGGCCCGGCGTGACCGTCCCGGTCAGCGTAGCCTGGTAGGTGATCTGAAGCTGCCCACCGACAGGGAAGGTATCCACCGTGAAGCTGACAGTATTGCCCGCCGAGGTGTTAGTTACGCCGACCAGACCGCCCGTCGCCGCGACGACGGTCACGCTGCCCAGGTTCAGGGTATAGTTGGCCGGGTCAAGCGCATCCGTAAGCAGAACGTCGAAGGCGGTGGAGCGGTTCGCGCCCGCCGGCGCATTGACCGTGACGGTGAACGTCACCACGTCGCCCGCGTCGTAGTCGCCGCCGTCGGGCAGCTTGGCGACGGTCAGCACCGGCTCCACGACGACGGCTGCCGCAACGTTGGATGTGGCGCGGGTCACGCCGTTGACGCGGACCTCGTAGGTGTTGTCCAGGGCATCGCCGAGGTTGGCAACAGCATTGTTGAGCACCAGGACGTTGAATTCGAGGATGACGTATTCCAGCCCGGCGTCGCTGTCGTTATTGACCAGCGTACCCAGGTCGAAGGTCACGTTCTGCCCGGCGATGGTGATGCGCCCTGCCGGAAGCACAAAGGTCGGCGGGTTGGCGTCGTTATCGGCTCCGGTCAGGTCGGCGGCCTCGGTCACATCGTGGTCGGCGACGAACGAGACGCGCACCTCATCCTGGTCGATCAGGGCCAGGCCGTCCGCCAGCGTGTCAAACAGTGTCACGTTGGCCGATGTGCCTTCAGGGATGCTGGTGTAGAGGCGGTAGCGCAGAATCTCGCCGACCGCCACCGGCTCTGGATTGGCCGTGACGGTGTGCGCCTCCGACGTGCGGGTGATCGACTTGGCCGCCGTCGGCAGCGTGATGGTGAGGTCCTCGTCATCCGCATCGGCGTAGTCGTTCAGGCTGGTCGGCGCGGTTGTGCCGTTGCGCTCGCCGTTGGCTGCGCCGGATGCGCCCGGCGTCACCGAGCCGGTCTGGTTATCGGGGCCGATCGGCGTGCCTGCGCCGGGCAGGCTGGTCCAGGTGAGGTTGGCCGTGTTCGTCACCACCTGGGCGGGCGCGAGGGTGTAGTTCAGCGTCACCTGGAAGGTGATGACGCAACTTGCGCCTGCCGGGAAGCCGGTAAGTTGATCCCAGGCAACGGTGATCGTCCCGCCTGCTTCTGTTGGACCGCTCGTCGGCGCGACCGCGCACGCGCCCAGGGATGCGCTGCCGAGCACGTAAGTCACGCCGCCGGGGATAACGTCGGTCAGGACGACGTTGAAGGCAGCAGCGCGGTTCGCCCCAGCAGGATTCTCGACGGTGAGGGTGTAGGTCACGACATCACCCGCGTCGTAGCCAACAGGAGCCACATCGTCGGCGACCTTGGTCACGGTCATCTGCGGCTCGACCAGGGTCACGTTGACCGTGTTCGAGGTAACGGCGGTGGTGGGCGTCGGGCCGGTCTGCACGCTGAAGACATTGGCGCGCACCGCGCCCAGATCGTTGCCCGCGACGTTCTGCACCAGGGCGTTGAACTCGATCACGACGTACTCATTGGCGTTCGGGCCGGTGGCATCGTTGTCATTGTTAACCAGGTCGCCCAGGCTGAAGATCACATCCTGCCCGACGAAGGAGATGCGTCCCGCCGGGAGCACGAAGGTGGGCGTGAGGGCGTCATTGTTAGCCCCGGCGTTTTCCGCCGGAGTCAGGGCGCTGGCGTTCATGTCGGCCATATCGGCGATGAACGAGATGCGCACCTGATTCACGTCCAACAGGCTCACGCCGGTGCTGAGCGTGTCGCGCATCGTGAAGTTCGGCGCGGTCCCTTCGGGCACCTGCACCGCCAGCCGATAGCGCACGATCTCGCCGATGGCGGCGTCCGCCGCGTCGGGCAGCGTTTCGCCGGTGTGCGCTTCGGACGTCTCGGTGATGCTCTTGACCGGCACGTTCCAGCCGGTGATGGTCGTGGTGGCGTCGTCGATCAGGGCAGCCACCCCGCCGGAGCCATCGTCCAGGTGGTTCGGGCCGCCGGGCGCGCCTGCAACGTTGGTCAGCGCGGCCACGTTCGGAATCACCTGCCCCGGCGTCACAGTTGGACTGATCGCCAACTGATAGGTGATGACGGCGATGTTGCGGCCCGGCGTGGCATCGACGTGCTGGCAGACCGGGCCGGTCGGCGCGAGCGGGTCCACGATGCGGATGCCGTTGGTGAACAGGTTCTCCGGCAGCGTGCCCGGCGCGCCCAGCGGGACGCCCGCCGCGTTCAGCGGATCCCAGCTCAGGGCTGAGCCATCGCCGCGCCGGATGGTCAGGTTCATGCCACCAGCCGGAATGACCAGCCCGGCGGGCAGGGTGTCGGTCACGTCCAGGTCGAACGCGCCGGAGTGGCCAACGTTGCGCAGCACGATGGCGAAAGTCACCAGATCGCGCCCGTCCACGCCGCTGACATTCGAGTTATAGGCGCTGGGATTGTTCAGGTCAGCGTTGTTCACCGGGAAAGGCGCAAGCACGGCGGGCGCGAAGACCTCGTTGGCGTTATCCGTGTCGGTGACGCCCTTGCGAATCTGCATCACTGGCTCGTCCAGCGTGATCTGGACGATGGAATCCACCAGTTCACTGCCGCCGTTGGTCGATCCCTCGCTGGAGCGCGCCTGGTTGGTCAGGTACAGGCGGTCGGCGAAGGGATCGTCGTTCACCGTGACGGTGAACAGGACGTCGATGACGGTGTCGTGGTTGCCAGGATCGTCGAAGTCTCCGAAGAAGAATGCCAGGCTGTTATCGACCGTGTTCAACGTGATGGTCGGGACCGCCGCGCCGGTGTCGGGCAGAACACACGTCCCGCCGCCGATGATCGCGCAGCGCGCGCGGAAGGTGTCCGCTGGGCCGTAGTGGGCGAATCCGGCAGCGGGGGCCGTGCCGTTGGTCACATCCTGGAACACCCAGGCCGGCCCGGCTGTGCGGTCGGCGTCTGGGTCGTTTACGCGGAAGACGGGCAGCGGCAGGTAGTCGGTGATGACGAAATCCTCGAAGTCCGTGCTGGGCATGGTGTACTGAATGCGGTAAGTCACAGTGTCGCCCGGCGAGACTTCGACCGGTGTGGCAAAGGTCGTGCTGCCGTTAACCGCGTAGATCGACTTGGTCAGCGTGCCCTGCGCGATGCTCATCTGGGCGCCGGTGGTATCGGTTTCCGGATCGGTGATAACGGTGATGTTGGTGTTATCGCGCACGGTGCCTGCGATAACCACGTCGTTGTGCAACATGTCGCCGTGATCCACGCTGGGGTCGCCAGAGGGATACGTGTCGCTGAACTGGTCTTGCACAACGGTGCGGTAGGTAATCGTGCCGGTGGCTGGGCCGCCGGTCATGCCTTGCGTGCGCCCGCCCTGGAGGATGCCATCGGCGCCGCCCAGGTCGAGTATGGCTTCGGAGATGCAAAAGACCAGGCGCGTGCTGCCGTCGGTGGCCGGGTTCGGGTCGTTGCCGATCTCGGACGTATCCACGATCACGTTCGCGCCTGCCGCGTTCGCGTCAGCGCAGGTCGCCGCCGGGTTCGTGGTATTCCAGGTGGTCAGGTTGCCAGAGAGCGTCTGCACCCGGTCGCCAACGGTGATGGTCGGCGTGAAGGTCGCATCGAGACGCTGGCCGTCGGACACGATGTCCGTCAGCACAATGTCGCCGAAGGTGAAGTAGTCGGAAATCTGGAACACGATGGTGTATTCCAGCACTGTGCCGGAACGGATCGGCACGCCGCCCACCGCCGCGCCGCTCTTTTGCGCGGCGATGGACTTGTCGGTAAAGGTCGCGTTCCCTTCGCAGGGCGGCGTGCACACCCCGCCGACGGTGTCGTTCGGCACGACCGGGTCGCGCGGATCGGTCGGGTCCCAGTCGCCCTCGCCCTCGGAGAAGTTCTGGGTGGTCACGTCGTTGCCGGTGATCGGGTTGAGGATCGATACGCCGTTGGCGTCGAATTCCGGCACGTAGTAGTTGATGTCGAACGACGCGCTGCCGGTGGCAACCGTCGGGAAGCAGACGGTGATGACTCCGCCATTGACCGGCCCATAGGGGAACGCTGCCGGAGCGGTCACGGTTCCCGCCGGGTTGATGCCCGATACGCCCGTCACCACGATGTTGTTCGGCAGCCGGTCCGTGATGCAGACGTCGGTCATCGTCTGGCTGTTGGCGATGTCCGCCGTGACGGTGTAGGAACGCGGATAGTTCGGGCCGGTGGCCGTTTCGCCCTCAGGCCCGTTGTAGGTCTTGCTCAGTTCCCACAGGATCGGCGTGACCGGGGCAACCGGCGTCCAGGTGCTGCCGACAGGGCTGGGCTGGCTGGCGATCACCGGGTCGCAGCACCAGTTGTCCAGCGGATCGGTGCCGTACATAAAGCCCCCGCGCGCGCGGATGTTCAGCGGCACCCCCACGTCGGCGTTGCTGCTCATCGCAGCGTTGACCGTCACGGTGGCCGGGGGCTGATCCGGCGCAAAGGAACCAAACGGGAGCTGAACGACGAGCAGCGTGTCGCCAGCCTGCCCGCAGACCCGCAACGGCTGGTGATTGTTATCGACCGCGAGAGGATGATCCACGCAGCCGGTCGTGCCCGGCCCCGCGCCATCGTCGTCGGGGAAGGTGAGGACGGTCGTGTTGGTGGGCTGGCCCAGGTACGTGGCCCCGGTGATGGTGATGCCGTCGTTGCCGTCGGCCCCGCTAGACGGCACTATCACGTCGATAAACGGGCCGTAGCCGGTGTCGTCGTTGTCGGCGTTGTCGAACGTCACCGAAAAGGTGAAGCTGTCGCCCAAAAAGACTTCCGGCGGCGCACTGAGCGACACCTGCGGGTTGGGGTTGATCGGCGGCAGATTGACCGTCGCATTGGCCGTTTCGCCGGTATTGGCGGTGGCTGTGTTGCTGATCGGCAGGTTGCCCGCGATGCCGATGGTGTTGACGTAGAAGTTGACCACCTCGCCGGGGTTCAGCAGCGGGATCGTCACCTGCACCGTATTTCCGACGATGGTGTAGGTGTGCCCCGGCTCGGTGATGACGCTCTCGATTTGCAGGTTCGGGTTGATCGGGTCGGTAATAACGACATTGACTTCAGGCACCGTGCCGACATTGCGGGCAGTGACGACCCATGTCAGGTGCTCGCCGACCAAACCGGCGGCGCCCGCTTCCAGGAAGCCGATCTTGCTCAGCGCCGGGTCGAAGACCTCGATCTCCGGCGTGGGGGAAGCGCCACCCTCCGACTCAAGCGAAAGCTCCGGCAGGCTGATCGGGCACACCGGAGGGAGGACTTCCTGCGTGGTTTCCGGGGTCGCCTCCGATGTCAGTTCCGGTGCGGCTTCCTCGGTTGGCTCTTCGGTCGGCTCCACCGTTGGCTCAACCGTCGGTTCTTGCGTTGGTTCGACCGTTGGCTCGATGGTGGGTTCAACTGTCGGTTCTTCAGTCGGCTCGGCAGTCGGCTCAGCAGTGGGTTCGACCGTCGGCTCAGCCGTCGGTTCAACGGTAGGCTCCTGGGTCGGTTCTTGCGTTGGTTCGACCGTTGGCTCGATGGTGGGTTCAACTGTCGGTTCTTCAGTCGGCTCGGCAGTTGGCTCAGCAGTGGGTTCGACCGTCGGCTCAGCCGTCGGTTCAACAGTAGGCTCCTGGGTCGGTTCTTGCGTTGGTTCGACGGTACAGTTCAACGTCTCACGCGGGCGGCTGTGGCCGGGATGCCCGATCTGCTGATCAGCCTCCAATGTGACCGTGCCGGAATCGCTGAACAACACATCCATCGTTTCGCCGCCGCGCAACTGCACCGGTCCACGCCGGATGACCACATCACCCTGGATCAGCCGCCACTCGGTCGGGGCGACCATGTCGCCACGCCCCGGCTCGCCCGTGTTGCGGATGGTGAACAACGCGCCGTCAGGAGTGCAGCGGCCCGTCACTGCCAGGCTAGAGCGGTCGATCCGTCCACAGTTAGGATTGGTGCAGTCGGAATCGCAGGCGTCGCCCACGCCGTCGCGGTCCGAGTCAGTCTGGCCGGGGTTGGCGACAAGTGGGCAGTTGTCGTTAGGGTCTGCCACGCCGTCGTTGTCGTCGTCAAAATCGCACACGTCGCCCTGGCCGTCGCCGTCCAGGTCGGCCTGATCGGGGTTGCGGTGATTCGGGCAATTGTCGTAAAGTTCGCCGATGCCATCGCCGTCAGGATCACACCCATAGGGCGTGGAATCGCAGGCATCGCCGGTCAGATCGCCATCCGCGTCGGCCTGATTGGGGTTCGCCGTGTCGGGACAGTTGTCGTGCAGGGCCGGGATGCCGTCGCCGTCGTCGTCGTGACCGTAGGGCGTGAGATCACACACGTCCCCCACGCCGTCGCTGTCGGCGTCGGCCTGGTCGGGGTTAGCCACATCCGGGCAGTTGTCGAACAGGGCGGGGAGGCCGTCCTGGTCGTTGTCGTGGCCGTTGGGGGTGTCGTCACAGGCGTCGCCCGCGCCATCCCAATCGGCGTCGGCCTGATCGGGATTTGCCACATCCGGGCAGTTATCCATCAACGCGCCCAGGCCGTCTTCGTCCAGGTCATGGCCATAGGGGGTGTCGTCGCAGGCGTCGCCCGCACCGTCGCCGTCGTAGTCAGCCTGATCCGGATTGGCGACGTTCGGGCAGTTATCCACCACAACGCCGTAGCCATCCTGATCTTCGTCAGGGCCGTAAGGCGTTTCGTCGCAGGCATCGCCCGCGCCATCGCCATCGGAATCGGCCTGGTCAGGGTTAGGGACATCCGGGCAGTTGTCCTGCGCGTCGATAATGCCGTCCTGGTCGGAATCGCCTCCCACCGTCGCCTGGACGGGAAGCACTGGAAAATGAGCCAATGAAAAGATGGTGGTGATAATCACCGTCATGATAAAGACGCGGTGCAGGACGTGCTTGAGATTTTTCATTTCCCCTCTCCATCGTGTGACATGGAGTATTCCAAAATAGCTGTTGTGGTTTTCCGGAGTGCTTTATTAACTTAACCTTTTAATTGAGTTAAAAAAGCATGTGAATTCCTATTTAAATGTAGCATCGACTGGCTTTTCTTGAGCGAAAATTCACAAAAAATTGATCTTTAGTACAAACAGTATCATCTTTATCAGACATATCGACACGACCCTATAAACGGCAGGGTTTTCCCGAAGGCGGCGCAGCGAGAGGCAAGGTCACGGCGACAGGCATACCGGAACAGGCAGCGCAGTCCCCCGGCTTTCACACCGGAGCACAGCTGCGACACAGGCTATGGCATTGCTCTGTCGCCGGATTTAAAAGGAGCTATTCGGCAAAGGTGGGGCAGGCGTCGTCTGAATGGCGGAGCGTCACGCCATGTTCGCCGATCCGCGCAGAGACATACCCCTCGGCATCGAGGCAGTCCGGCGGCAGCAGGGCAGTTGCAGGCGATGCCGGGGTTGAGGCGTAAAACTGGTAGCGGATTTCACTTCCCACCGGCAGACGGGTTTCGAGGGTGTAGCTGCCATCCCGCAATGGCAACCGCAGCAGGCGTCTTCCCATGCCGGTAAAATCTCCCCAGAAGAAGATTTCCTCAGGCAGGGTATCTTCTCCGGCAAATCGAAAGCTCAGCGTGACCTCGACGGGATAGGCGTAGGGGTATTGCAGGAACTCGATCCCCGGCAGTAGTTCGTTCGCGTGGTGAAAGTCGAAGAAGGTGGCGTTTTCCCAGTGTGATCCCTGTCCCCACAGGGTACGGCACGGTGTGGAGACCCAGGCCGGTTCCCAATACACCACCCCCAGGCCGCCGTTCGTAAAGACCGTCTGAGTCAGGTCGATCAGAAACTGGCGCTGCCCGGCGGGAGTGCCGGGATACCCTTCCGACAGGAAACTGCGATCCAGGATGTTGCCTGCGCTCTCATTGACGGCGTCGAGAGTCCAGGGATAAGCCGTTTCGACGATCATCACCTCAGTGTCAAAGCGATACCGCAGCTGGCGGATGACGTTCCCGGTCGTCGCTACGGTGTGGTCAGACCAGCCCGGATAATACGAAATCCCCACGATGTCAAAATCGGTTACACCAGCCCGCGTCGCGGCCAGCAGCCAGCCCTCGACCTCCTCCGGCTTGGCGATGTGCAGCATCACACGCGGCGACTCGGCGGACTGCGCGTCGGCGTCACGCACGGCCCGGATGGCGCGGTTCAGCAGAAAGGCATTACGCTCCCAATCGATGGGATAGCCCGACGCCCCTTCGGCGCGCAAAATCTCGCTGTTGATCTCATTACCTACCTGGACCATTTCCGGCATCAGGCCGAGTGCGTCCAGGTCCATCAGCACCTCGTAAGTATATTGATAAAGTGCCTGCCCCAGATCGTTCAGGTCAGTGATTCCTGCCCACGCCGCCGGGATGGTCTGCTGTGACGGATCGGCCCAGGTATCCGAATAGTGGAAGTCGAGCAGCACATCCATGCCGAGCGCATGCGCGCGGCGCAGCGAGCGCACCACGTCGTCAAAGGTGCTGTACGTCGTCCACGTCGGGGTGTGCCACAGGCGAAGGCGGACCAGGTTCGCGCCATAATCGGCAAAAATCTGATATGGATCACGGGCCTGGCCGTTCACGCGGTAAACGGCCCCACAGTCTTCCATCTCGTTGACGTAAGACAGGTCCACACCCCGATAGAACACGGTCGCCGAGGCGTCTACAGCGCAGGGAATACAATTCAGCGCCGCGCACAACAGCAGCCAGAGGAACAGGCCGTAGCGTTTCTTCATGAGGTGTTCCCGAAGTTACAACTTTACCGCCCCGGAGGTCAGGCCGCCGACGATGTAGTTCTGAAGCAGCATGTAGAGCGCCAGAATGGGCAGCGCGGCGACCACCGCCCCGGCGGTAAAAACGCCCCAGTTCTTGGCATAGTCCGCCGACTGGAACAGATACAGCCCCACCATCATGGGCAGTTTGTCGGCGCTTTGCAGCAGGACGCGCGGCAACACGAAGTCCCCGTAAATCGCCATGAAGGTCAGCACGCCGATGGTGACCAGGATCGGCTTCGCCAGCGGCAGCGTGATCAGACGGAAAATCTGCCAGTGGGTTGCGCCATCCACCAGGGCCGATTCGTCGATTTCGAGCGGAATCGAATCCAGGTAGCCTTTTACCAGAATCACATTGATGCTCAGCGCGCCGGCGGTGTAGATCAGGATCAGCGAGGCGTGCGAATCCAGCCCTAAAAAGGACACATGTGTGCCCAACTGTTGCATGATGGTGTAGAGGGCAATCATGGACAGGATGCCCGGAAAGACATTGATGATCAGGATAGCACGCATCAGGGCGCGCCGCCCTCGAAACCGAAACCGCGACAGCGCATAAGCTGCAACCGCCGTGCTGAACACGCTGAAGACCGTCGAGATACCGGCAATCTTGAACGAATTCAGCAGCCACGTCATAAAGGGATAATAGCTGTTCTCGAACAGCCCCCGGTAGTTTTCCAGGCTGGGATTGCGGGGGATGATTTCAATCGAGGTCAGCGACCCTGAAGGGTTGAAAGAAGCTGAGACCACCCACACCACCGGCACAAAGGCGAACACGATCAGGGCGGCAGCGATCACATAACGAATCCCGTATCCCAACCACCGCCGCTGACGGTAACTTAGCCGGGCCGTGTGTTGTCTGGTTGCCAGAGATACATTCGTTCTGAGGAAGGGATCGGCCACTAGGTACGGTCCTCCAACACGCGCGTATAGCGAAACTGTAGCCACGTGATCAGCGCCACAAACGCGAACAGCACAATCGAGATGGCCGAGGCCAGCCCATAGTCTGACTGCGCCGAATTGAAGGCCAGTTTATAGACAAAGGAAATGAGAATGTCGGTGTGCCCCGCCGGAATGGGCGAACCGGCAATCGGCGGGTTGCCCTCGTTAAAGATGTAGATCAGGTTGAAGTTGTTGAAGTTAAACGCAAAGGACGCCACCAGCAGCGGGCTGACGATCTGTAACAGCAGCGGGAGTGTGATGCGAACCAGCCGCTGCCCCTGGTTGGCCCCATCAACGGCGGCGGCATCCAGCATTTCGGTCGGGATAGCCTGCAACGCCCCGCTCGACACGATGTAGAAATAGGGATAAGACAACCACATGTTGATCAAAATAATGGCGGCGCGGGTTGACATCGGGTCCGTCAGCCAGTTGAACGCCGTACCAAAGAGCGCCTGTTGCAGCTTGACCAACGCCCCAAAATCCGGGTTCAGCAGATTACGCCAGATCAGGATGGACACCAGGGCCGGAATGGGATAGGGAATGATGAGCAGCGTGCGGATGATGTTTTTGCCGGGCAGGTTATTGAACAGCAGGGCAATCGCCAACCCTAGCGTGAAACTGCAAAGCACGCTCAAAAGAGCATACGCGAAGTTCCAGGTAATGATGGTGACCAGTGGGCCTTGCAGCGCCGAACTGGAAAAGAACCGGGTGAAGTTATCCAGGCCGACGCCGACGAAAAAGCCCGGCCGGAGTTCCTCGCCCGAATCGGCCACGAAGGTGCCGTTCAGTGGGTGATAGACGGTCCCCGTTTGCAGATCGGTGATCGCGTCTTGCTGCGGATCGTAGCGATAACGCTGCTGCGTGGTCGCGGCAGCGTTCAGGCTGGTAATGCGCACGCTATGCGGAGGTGTGCCGAACTCCAGGCGGCTGAGTTGATCCAACAGCACGACAACGTCCCGGCGCTCCAGTCGCCGATAGCCGTCGATGCTGATTGGCACGCCATTCTCGTCCAGGCTACCAATGCCCCCCTCGCCCGGACGAACCTGTTCCACCATTTCGCCGATTCGCGCCAGGGAAGCCGTTCCATCGGCGGCTTGCAGCCAGAGCGCATAGCTGCCGTCGTCCGCCTGAAAAGCGGTCCAGCGAAACACCTGGCCGCCTTCGGGAACGTATTGGGTGCGTTCCAGGCTGGCGATGGCCTGCTGTTTGGTCAGAATGTGTCCGTAGCCCGTATTGGTGGTGGAGAGGTAAAACGTGTAGAAGATCGGGTACAGCACAAACAGAATAGCCAGGCTCAGGCTAATGGAAAACCAGCGATAGGGGCGGAATCGCTCGCTGGAAAAGCTGACGGTGATGAGCAGCGCAATAACGCCAAAGACGGCTGCCAGAGGATAGCTGCCATCGCCAACGAGCCGCAAGATGAGCCAGGCGATAGCCACGTCAACAACACCGACGAAAGCCAGACGGGCCGCCAACGCCGGGAGGAGCACCATACGTTTGGGGTTCGTGGCAATCATGAGCAAAAACCCGTCAGATAGCACCGCGCACGGGCAAACCAAACCACGTCCTACAGAAGGCAGGTGCCCGGTTTTCACCAGGCGCCTGCCCCGAAGGCGGTGTTGCGTCTAGCGGTTTTCTTCGATTTGGGTGCGGATTTGCGCCGCTGCTTCTGCCAGGGCCTCGGCAGGAGTCAGCTCGCCCTGCGCGATTAACAGCCCAGCATTGCCCCAGGCATCCCAGACATACCCCATTTCAGGGATAACCGGCATCGGCTGACCGTTGACGCCCGCTTCAGCGAAGCCGCGCATGTCCTCATCTTCGGTCGTCTCAAAAATCGACACCCAGGCCGACGGGCGCGGATCGCCCTCGAAGATGAAACGCTGCGCTTCCTCGGTAGCGATAAACTCCGTCAGATAGGTTTGCGCGAGCATCAGATTCTCGCTGTTGGCGTTCACCATGAAGCCCTGGACGCCAATCAACGGCGCGCCCGGTTCACCGCCCTCTTCGGCAGCTGGGAAGGCGCTGATCGCATACGGCACTTCATTAGCCTTGAAGCGAGCAACAGCCCAGGGACCGGTGATGATGAACGGGGCCTGCCCGGACTCAAACAACACATGCGCCGCTTCCCAGTCGAGGTTCTCCGACGCATAGCCATCACGGATCAACGCATTGGCCCATTCGGCCCCGGCGATCATGCCTTCGCTATCCATCCCGACGTCATCGGCCACATAGTTGCCGTTTTCGTCACGGCCAAAGAGGTAGCCGCCGAAGGCGCTGTAGACGGCATAGTAATTGTACCCCAGGTCGGGGAAGGCCATCGCATATTCGACTTGCCCGCTATCGACCAATGCCCGGCCAATCTCCGCCACCTCGGCCCAGGTCGCCGGCACTTCTGGGACCAGTTCGACATTGCGGAAAAACGCATCGTTTTCGACGGCAAAGGGCACCCCGTACAGTTGGCCGTCGTAGGTGAAGGCCTCAAGCGCATTCGGCAGGAAGGAATCGACTTTGTCTCCCAGATCGATGGGGGCCACCACGCCACTGTCGATCAGCGCGCCGATGTTGTCGTGCGGGATGATGAACAGGTCAGGGCCTTCGCCGGTGCTAGCGCCGCGAATGACGGCGTCTTTGGTGTCCTGAATGCCCATCGGCTCCACGACCACTTCGACCCCGAATTCCTCGGTGAACTGCGCTGAGAGTTCAGTGATGACGGGCAGGCGTTGGTCGTCGGTCCAGATTGTCAGGGTCGGCGTCTGGGCAGCGACCACCGGCGACAACGACAGGCTGGCAAGCAAAACAACAAGAAGAAGAGCGCGTTTCATGGGCAGTCCCTTTCTCTACCTAGATGGTTTCAACAGGATTCCTCCGCACGCCGAGGTCGTCGCACGAGAGGAATTCGATCCCTGCATGGACTTCATGGCGATCATCAAAAAACGTGGCGTTCTCCCAGATCGAAGGATGGTGGGGCGTTGAGACCCAGGCCGGTTCCCAGTAGATGACTCCGATACCTCCATTCTCATGCGTCGTTCGGGTGAGGTCAAGCAGAAAATCGCGCTGTCCCTGCGGCGTCGCTGGGTAATTCGGCAACACTGCATCTTCGTCCAACAAGTGCACCTCCACCGCGCCGGGAGCCAGCGTCCAGGGATAAGCCGTTTCGACGATCATGACGTCCCGCCCGTACCGTGCGCGGATTTTGCCAATCGTCTGCCCGACCTGTGGAACGGCGTAAGTACTCCACTTGGGATAGTAAGACACGCCGATCACGTCGAAATCGTCGATTCCGGCAGCCAGAGCGGCATCAAACCAGGGCACAACATTTTCTGGCTGCGCGATGTGCAGCACGACACGCGGTCGAATGGAGGTGAACTGGCCAGCCTCGCGCACGGCGCGTATGCCGGCGTTGATCAGGCGGGCGTTCCGTTGCCAGTTGATAGGAGAGCCGTCATGTGGCCCCGGCATCAACATCTCGGTATTGATCTCGTTGCCGATCTGGATCAGGTCGGGCATCAAAGCGTGACATGCCAGCTCCCGGACCACGTGCAGGGTATAGTCGTGCATGGCGCACTCAAGATGCGCCAGATCAGCGATGTGGGACCAGGCGGCGGGGATGATCTGCTTAGCCGGGTCTGCCCAGGTATCGGAGTAATGAATGTCGAGCAGAACGGCCATCTCCAGGGCTTTGGCACGGCGGATCGTGCGCTGCACGTCTGCCAGCGTACTATACGCCGTCCAGGTAGGCGTATGCCACAGACGCACGCGGACGATATTCGCCCCATAGTTCTTGAAAATGCAGAAGGGGTCTGTGGGCCGGCCGCGGTCGTAGAAGACGCCGCCGTTGTGTTCGACTTCATTAACGTAGGAGAGATCGGCGCCGAGGAACATCCCACCACTCGTCGGTGAACAGGCGCTTTACGCAATAGACACGTGTTGACATCACGTGTCTATCGTATCACAACTCGACGGGCGCTGTCAATGCACGCCGCATTGAGGATGTGTGAGCAGCGTGCGACGGCACAAATACTCTCCGGCGGCGTCTGTCAGCGCGCTTTCTCCGAGGGCGTCTCACGGCTGGCTGTGGCGATCTCGCGTAGTTCGGCGATATAGCGGTTCAGCCCTTCAGCGTAAGCATCGAGGTAGTCCTGCGCGATAGCCTGGGCCAGGGCATCCATTCCCAGGCGGTGCAGCGCCTCAACATGGGGGCGGAAGTCGCGCAGGCTCAGGCGCACCACATCGTGATCGTCGGTGATCACGGCCCACACCAGCGTCTTTTGGGCGTTATCGTCTTTGGCGGTGATAAAGCGCCGCAGCGAAGCGCCTTTCGCCACGCGCCCGATGTTTGAGAAGACTTCCTCACCTTTGATCACCTCGTTGAGGAGGTCGATTTTGCCCGGCACGGCGTCCAGCAAGTGTTGTAAGGGAGCGGGCAGGTTGCCCAGCAACTTGATCGTCGCCGTGCTGGTGCTCTGCCCGGCCAGGGCCACATTTTTGTAGCGTCGCAGCAGTTCCCCAAACCCGCCGATCAGGCGCAAGTAGTACAGTTGGGCGTCGTAGAACGCCTGATAGGCCGCATCCCGGTTGCCGGCCCTGCTCGCGCGGTACGCCTTGAGCGCGTCCAGCGCCCCCTCGTGCCGGGCCAGGAAATCGGTAAAGGGGTTGCGGAACGTGGTCGGAAAGAGGCGCTCGCGTGGGTCCTGGCGGCGGGCGTCCACCGGGATCAGGATTGCCGGGTTTTTGGCCCTGAGCCGTTCCAGGGAGTCTTGAATCAGCACGTGTGCCTGGCGCGCCTCGGCCCGCCGATCTTTTGCCAGAGAGTCCAGCGCCCGCTGAAGGGATTGCGAAGGCCGGTAGCGCAGGGCGTGCAACCCGCGATAGAGAATGAACAGGTCGTTCACCGTAACTTGAGCCAGCTCGCTGCGCTGCTTGAGCAGGCGGCGCAACGACTGGATCGGCTTGATCTGAATGGCGTCCGTCTCAGCAGTGGTCTCCTGGCTGATGACCGCTTTGCACGCCTGCTTGACGACCTGTTCCGACACCTGAAGAGCCGGGCTGTAGGGAAGGCGCTTGGCGGGAGAGCATGGCGGCAAATGGGCCAGGTATTGCGCCCACGCCAGGGCCTCGTTGGTCATCATTTCGGCCACTTCCGCGCCCCACGCTCCATCGAAGAAGATGTGTGACTGGTCTAGCACGATGCTCTCGGCAGTACGAAAGATCGTCAAGGCGTGATCGCCCAGGCCGCGCTTGCCCCGTCGGATGGTTGCCAGCGGCTGGCGCGCATCGCGCTCGTCCCAGTTAATCAGGATGGGAGCATACCTGAGCAGATCGAGTTCGCGCTGGGTGGCGGCATCGAGACGTTTGCGCAACGCCGGATGCTCGGCCCGGCGCGCTATGACGAGCACATCGTCTAGCCTGGCAGGGGGATGCGCCGGACGGTGCATCAGCATGGCGGCGGTCGTGGCGCGCACGGCTTCTGGGTCGAATAACTCCCCAACCGGGAGCAGATAGTAGCGGCCCTGCCAGATCACGCCCACGCACGCTTTTTCCAGGGGGTAGGGACGGCGTGTTTCGCTGTGCGCCCCCGGCTCCAAATAGGCCAGCCAGGACATCTGGCGCAGGTACGCCGGCAGGTCAGTTTGCTCTGCTTGGCGAAAGCGGGTGGTAAATTCCTGCTGCACTTCAGGGGGGAGGGCTTCGTAGTACGATTCCAAAAAGGCGTCGAACACGCCCCGACGGTAAGCTGCAAAGCTCTGCTGCCCGGCGCGCGGGCCACGCCGGTAGGGCCGCTGCTGTTCCCACACGGCGTGCAGGCTGCGGTAAGCTGCCGCGCCGGTCATCCGATGTATCTCCGCCGCATCGGCGATCAGACGCAGCGCCACTGCTTCGCGCCACGCATTCGTCAAGATATCCGGCAACTGCCGCAAAAAATACGCCGCCGCGATCACCCAGGCCGCCAGCATATCCTGAGAAGACAAGCGGAGGCGTTGCTGAGCCAATCCTTCATGAAAGCCGGTCGTCTCGTTGGCGTGGCGGGCACTATCTTCGCGCAGGGCAAATTCCAGATAAAACTGCCAGGTGCCGTCTGGGAAAGCTGAATCGATGTCCTTGCCGGCCAGGCGCAGCAGTTGTTGATAGGCGTAGATCACTGCCGCCGGACCGGCGAAGAACGCCCGATAAACGGCTTCATCCAGGGCCGTCTGCACTCCCCGGAACAACATCTGAATGTGCCTGTGCGACTCTGCCGGGTCGATTTTTCTGCCGGTCAGACGCGCCAGGCCGCCCAGGATCATCGAAGGGACATTTCCTGCCGGCGTGACGCGCGCGATCTCCTCGGATAGCCGCTCGATTTCCGGCAGCGACAGGCGGGATAACTCGCGCAGCTGCGCAGTGGTCGCCAGGGAACGCAAATCATTGGCCGTTCTGATGGAAGCAGCCTGATAAAGAGCCTCGATGGTCACGGCACCCTCTCCTCCGGCGCGCCGTATCCGGCAGAACATAAGGCGTTATTGTACGAATTGTATGTTAGCACAGGAAGCCGTTTCTTTACGCCTGCCTTTGGTCCTATGAGGACGCGCCCGAACATCACGTCAAAGCCGCCCTGCGGTTAACGTCTTGTAACCGTCGTGTAATCGGCCTGTAACCCGCCTCTTGGATGTTGTAATCAGAGAAATGTGTCACCTCCATTGCAGACCTGCATCGTCCCATCCTACCAGGCAAATCCCCGGTGCGACATCGGGTTTGCGTGCCGCCGTAGCCGCATGTTCCGGCGGTTTACATGGCCGTTTAAAGAGCATTTCTAAGGAGCGTTCCATGAAGAGCATTCGACGGCTGTTATTCTTGGGCCTGTTGGCAGCGTTGGTGGTGGGACTGGTCGTCCCGGCGGCGGCGCAGGAAGGCCCTGGGCAGGGTGGGATCATCATCGAGGGTAACTTCGGCAGCGACCCCTCCACTTTCAATCCGATCATCTGCACTGACACAATCTGCCGGCGCATCAACCAGTTGACGCTGCCGGCGTTCATCGGCGTAGACCCCGAAACGGCGACCTTGGCCCCCGTCGGCGAGAATCCCCGCGTGCGTGGCGCGCTCGTCACCGGTTGGGAAGTCTCAGAAGACGGCCTGGTTTACACCTTTACCCTGCGCGATGACTGGACCTGGAACGACGGCACACCGATCACGTCGGCGGACTATCTCTATGCCTGGAACGCCATTATGAGCGGCACGGTAGACACCAACCTGGGCTACATCGCGGACGCTATCGCCACTGTGGAAGCGCCCGATCCGCTGACGGTGGTGGTTACGCTCCATCAGCCGGACTGCAACGGCCTGCTGTACGCCAGTTTCATTCCGCCGATGCCTGCGCATATCCTCCCGGCGGACTTCGCCGAGTTGAACGACGCTGAG
>CAZGXI010000051.1:0-23546 GCA_964529715.1 uncultured Anaerolineae bacterium
TGATACGCCTTGTCCAGTCGCCGCAGGGCATGTTGCAGGCTGCTGGCGTTCAGCACTCCCAGCGTCGCCGGGTTCGTTCCCCCCGTGCCTGCGCCAGCACAAACGTCGCCGCGCGTTCCTGGGCGTTACTCAGATACAACCGGTACTGGTAGGTGCGGATCATGCCGGGATCACTGCATTGAACATTGCTGAGAGTAATCTTAGCCTATTGCCCATACGTTCGTCTGTCAAGGATTTCGTGAAGGGAGCAAGGCGCATTCCCCTGTCGCCTGACCCAGCACTTGCGTACTGGGCAAGTGAGGCGACAGTCCCCGCCGCCAATTCTTATGGGGTTGCCTCCATCGGGCAGCTACGTCGGCAGAGGGAGTAGGAGCACCGTATCAGGCGGGAGTGGTCGCGAGAGGTAGAGCCGCCTGCACGGTTGTTCCCAGTTCAGGCTGGCTCTCGATGCGGAACCATCCCCCATGCAGTTCGGTCAGGCTTTTGGCGATCACCAGTCCAAGCCCGGCCCCTTGTTGCTCATAGAATGTGCGATCAAACTGGGTATAGGCGCCGATGTTGGCGATCTGTTCTGCCGTCATGCCGCGTCCCCGGTCGCTGATCTGCAAGACGTAGCAGCCATTTTCGGCAAATGCAGCTACCTGAACCGGTGTTCCTGGCGGCGAGAACTTGAAGGCGTTGTCTATCAGTTCCTCGGCGACCTTGCGCAGATTGTCTTCGATAATCTGCACGGCCTCAACATCATCCAGGTGTAGGCTCAGATCGGCTTCCCGTTTGGCCTGTTGCGCCTTTCCTTCGGCCACCGACTTGAGAAAGGCCCTGGGCCGAGGAAACCGGAAGCGGCGCAGGGCCTCCAGGCGTTCGGGGGTGACCCGCAAGACCTCGATCTGGGCGTAAATCAGCAGGTTTTCCACCAGGTGATGAAGCCGCTGTCCGGCCCGGTTGATGCATTGGGCCATCTCCACAATGCGCTCACCGGGCAACTGCTCGCCGTCGGCGATGAGCAGTTCTGAGTAGCCCAGAATGCTCACCAGGGGGGTGCGCAGTTCGTGTGGCAACATCATCAGGATAACGTTGTCGCGGAGCGCACTCACTTTCCGGTCAAATTCGCGGGCAAGGGCCGCCTGTCGTTCCAGACGCGCGCGGACGGCCTCCAGCAGTTCGGGGGCTGAGAAGGGCTTGGGGATGTAGTCGTCTGCGCCAAGCACCATCCCCCGGCGCATCGAATCGCGGTCGGTTTTGGCCGTCAGGAAGATAAATGGGGTTGTCGTTGTCGCCGGATCACTGCGCACTTCCATCAGGACGCTGTAGCCGTTCAGGCCGGGCATCATGATGTCGCACAGAACCAGATCGGGCCGGAACTGCCGCACCAGGTCCACCCCGCTGCGACCGTTGCTCGCCCCCTGAACTTCATAGCCTTCCAGGGCGAGTGTCTCAAGGACATCCCTAAGAATGGTTTCTTCATCCTCGATGACTGCGATCTTCACCATGCCTTGCCCTCCCGCATGGACTCAAGATGTCCCTATAAGCTGGCATAGTACCATTGTCTCGGCAGGGTGCAAACTGGCGACCGACTCGAAAATGGCCTAACCGTTTGCATACCTGGTAGCCTTTCTTTGGCAATCAAAGATGTCCTATAATCGACAAAGATGCCCTACTGGATACGAAACAGTGTGATAGGGGCAGCAGGGGGAACTTATGAGTCACTGGGCAGCGTCAGAGCCAGAGACGGCCAGGTGGCGTCTGTCTCCTTTTAGAGTTGCCGGACTTTACCTGGTCGCCGGCATTGCGTGGATGCTCATCACCGACAACCTGCTGGCCTGGATCGCTGATCCGTCGGCAATCACGCCGCTGCAAACTCTCAAAGGCGGGCTGTTCGTTATCATCACGGGTACGGTGCTCTTCTTGCTGGTTCGGCACAGCATGGCGACCCTACAATTCTCGCAGCGGGCGCTGCGGCGCGCGGTGCGGGGCTATCACATGCTCAGCCAGTGTAATCAGGCATTGGTTCGGGCCGCCTCTGAGCCGGAACTGCTGCAAGCCGTCTGCCGGGCGCTTGTCGAAAGCGGCGGTTATCGCCTGGCCTGGATCGGCTTTGCCGAACAGAACCCGGCCAAGACGGTTCGCCCGGTGGCCTGGGCGGGTCACGAGGCCGGGTATCTGGAGATGGTGGACATCTCCTGGGCCGATACTGAGCGCGGGCAAGACCCAACCGGGCGAGCCATCCGCGACGGCGCCACGCATGTCATCCGGCAGATTGCAACCGATTCTGCCTACACTCCCTGGCACGCGGAAGCGACCAAGCGCGGGTATGTTTCATCCATCGCTCTTCCTCTGCAGACCGGCGGACAGGTTTTCGGGGCGCTGAACGTCTATGCTGCGGAGCCAGACGCTTTCGACGCGCTGGAGATCGGACTCCTGGAAGAACTGGCAAGCGATCTGGTCTACGGCATTGTGGCCCTGCGCGCCGAGGCCCAACGGCGGCAGGCCGAAGATGAACTGCGTGAAAGTGAGGAGCGTTTCCGTGCCACCTTCGAGCAGGCGGCGGTCGGCATCGCTCTCGTGGCCCTGGATGGTCGCTTTCTCCGCGTCAACCGGCGCTTTTGCGACATCACAGGCTATAGCCAGGATGAGATTTTGCAACGCACTGTCCAGGACATTACCTATCCTGCCGACCTGGATACGGACCTGACCTATGTCCAGCAGATGCTCGCCGGGGACATTCAAACCTATACCATGGAAAAGCGGTACATCCGCCGCGACCGCTCCCTCGTGTGGATCGATCTTACAGGATCGCTGGTGCGGGACGCCGCCGGGACGCCGAAATATTTGATTGGTGTTGTTCAGGACATCACCGACCGCAAGCGGACCGAGGAAGCATTGCAGCGAACCAACTACCATCTGGAAATGGCCCAGCGGGTCGGCAAGATCGGCAGTTGGGAATGGGACGTCATCACCGACCTGATGACTTGGTCGGCGGAGATGTATCGCATCTTCGGCATCGATCCGGCGCAGTTTCCCAACAACGTCCCGATGGCGGAGTTTTTTAAGACGATCCATCCAGCCGACTTACCGCGAGTACGGGCGATCAACGACCAGCTTCTACGGCAGCGGCAGGCCATCCCCGCAGAATATCGTGTCATCCAGCCGGATGGCTCGGTGCGTATAGTCTATAGCGATAATGTGGTCATTCTCGATGGCGAAGGGCGCGTCGCCAAGGTGGTGGGGATCGCGCAAGACATCACCGAGCGCAGGCAGGCCGAGGAAACCCTGGCGGCAGAGCGCAACCTGTTGCGCACGCTGATCGATGCTGTGCCGGACTACATTTACGCCAAGGACAGGGAAAGCCGCTTTCTCATCGCTAATGCCTTTGTGGCCGAACGCATGGGCGCAGGAAGCCCAGAGGAATTGTTGGGTAAAACGGATGCCGATTTTTACCCCCCTGAACTCGCGGCCAGATACCGCGCTGATGAACTGACCGTCATCCAGACCGGCAAACCGCTTCTGAACGTTGAAGAATTGACCATCGATACTACAGGAGCAACACGTTGGTTGCTGACCACCAAGGTGCCGCTGCGCAACAGTCAGGGCGACATCATCGGCATCGTCGGAAACAACCGCGACATCACTGAGCGGAAACAAATCGAAGAGGCCGAACATGCACAGCGTATCATGGCTGAGGCGCTGCACGACATTGCCGCTGCCCTATCCAGTACATTGAACCTGGACGAGGTGCTGGACCGCATCCTGGACAACCTGGAACGAGTGCTGCCCTATGATGTGGCGAATATCGCGTTCATCGAAGGGGGCGTTGCCCGCATCATGCGCTGTCGTGGGTATGACGATCCCGATCTGGCGGCAGCCGTATTGCAACAGCGTTGGCCGGTTGCCGACGTACCCTATCTGCAGCAGGTCGTCGAAACCGGGCAGGTCATCATGATCCACGACCTGCCGGTCTACCTGGGACTGCCCAAAGATACCAAGCTGTGGATACGTGGCTACATCGCGGCCCCCATTCGCGCCTTTGGGCAGGTCATTGGAGTCATCAGCCTGGATAGTGCGACGCCGGGCTTTTTCAAGGCCGCTCACGCCGGGCCTCTGCAGGCGTTCGCCGACCATGCCGCGATTGCTATCCAGAACGCGCAGCTTTACGATGCCCTGCGCCTCCATGCCGCCGACCTGGCCCAGCGCGTGGAGGAACGCACGGCGGAACTGCGCGCCGTTCTGGACAACATGGGCGAAGGGGTGCTCTATCTGGACAATCAACAGATCAAGTATCTCAACCGTGCCTTTTCCCAACTCACCGGCTACGGCGCGGAAGAAGTCGTCGGACAGTCGCCGCACTTCTACGCGCAGTTGATCCAGAACGCTATTGAGGATCATGCCCGTCTGGTGGAAGCAGCGCAGGAGATATTCCAGCAGGGCGGGACATGGCGCGGGGAGGTGAAGCTCAGGCACAAAGATGGTCATCTGCTCGACGTAGGCGTGACCAATTCGGCGGTGATCGCGCCGGATGGTCAGCTCCTCGGCAATGTGATCGTGGTCCAAGACATCAGTGAGCGCAAAGCCCTGCAGGCGCAGAAGGATCGCTTCATTGCCAACGCCTCCCACGAATTGCGCACACCGGTTACGACTATCAACCTGCGGCTCTATCTGCTGCGCCGGCAGCCGGAGAAGTTGGAAGAGCATCTGCGGATTTTGGAGCAGGCGGTAGCCCGCATGACGACTCTGGTCGAAGGGTTGCTGGACCTGTCGCGTTTCGAGCGGGGTGTTATTACGCTCAAGCGGGAGCGGGTGGTCTTGCAGACGCTGCTCACCGACGTGATTGTGACGCAGCAGCCCCAGGCCGATGACAAGCAACTCCGTCTGGAAAGTGTGTTGCCCGCCGCGCCGGTGGTCGCGCAGCTTGATCCGATACGGATCACCCAGGTGATCACCAACCTGGTCGGGAACGCGATCAACTACACTCCCGCCGGTGGTCAGGTCGTTGTCGAAATGGTCGTCGAAGCTCAGGAGGCCATGATTCGCGTCCGGGATACGGGGATCGGTATTGCGCCCGACCTGCTGGAACGTATTTTTGAGCCATTCTTCCGCGTGGATCAAACGGCTACGGTGCGCGGCGCGGGGTTGGGGCTGGCGATCTCCAAAGAGATCGTCGATCTGCACGGCGGGACGATCACGGTCGAAAGCGAGGTCGGGCGCGGCAGTGTCTTCACCATTCGCCTGCCGCTGAATGGCGGTATCCCAGAGGGATGACGGTTTCGTTTTCAGGGGCAGAGATCGGGCCGGGCAGACGGCAAGCGGTGGGCACCCTGCGAGAGGCGGGTAGTCGCACACAAAAAAGTAGGGATGAGGAGAGCCTCATCCCTACCTGTGGAGGGGGGTGTGGAGTTAAACCTGATCGCCGTACTCAATAAGCCTCAATCCGCATCACGGGTTGGATCAATGGCGGGTTCATGCCTGGCAGGATGAGGGCAATGGTCTGATCTGGGGCGAGGGCCAGCAGGCAGGTCGTGCAGGCATTCAGCATTCCCGCCGTGTAGGTGTAGGGTGTACCCTGGCGGTCGTAGACGATCACGGCAGTGGTGTCCTGGTGCAGGATCGCGTAATGCAGCAGAAAGCTCAGCGGGACGCCTTGATAAGCCTGCCCGTCGATGGTGCTCTGAATGAAGGCCCCGTACTGGCTGTAGACGCCCAGCAGGTTAGCGATGTCGTCCCAGCGCCAGTAGCCACCGTTGGCGAACTTACCGCCCAGCACAATTGCCATCGGGTCGGAGGGGTTTTGCAGCGGGATGGCGGTCGGCTGCGGCGGCTGGACGGGTTCTGCGACTTCCAGGGCCAGGGCTGCCTGCGGCGGCTCGAAGAGGCCGCGGCTTTCCGTGCGGCCGGCGCCGTTGGATAATGCCATGTTGAAGGCGGCGCCCAGAACCGTCGCCAGGATCAGGGCGAAGAGGATCACCAGGCCAACATTCGCCCGTCGGACCGTCTTTTTGACCGGGCGCTTGCTGCTGGATTGCATCCGGCTGCGCAGAGAGAAATCCGCCGTGTAGTTCTGGCTGTGGGATAAGGTGTTAAGTGCCATTGAAGCGCCCCCCTTCGTGATGTTGACGCCGCGTCTGGTGGTGCGGCGAAAGTTGCTGTATACCCTTCGTTTGATCTGAGAATACACCGTCTGGATTGCTGGAATGGTCAAGGAAAGTTAAATTTCGTTGAGCATCGGTAAAAAACGGGGCCGGGCAAAGAGCCACTTCCCTCTGCCCGGCCCCAGTGTCGCAGAGTCGAAAGGTCACTGCACCAGCAGGACGCGCGGCGGGTTCGGCGGGCAGAACTCCGGGCGGTGGTTGATGCGGTTATCCGACCCGGACAGGTCGATCTTGTTCGCCATGATCATGCCGCCCAGGTCGCTGTTGCGCGCGCCAGACATGTTCACGTCGCCATAGGGGGCCAGGATCAGCCCGGCCCAACTGTTGTAGCTGCCGCTTAGCCGCACGGCGCCCTGGCTGGTGTTGTTGCTGAGGGTGAAGATGAACACCCCGCGCGCCATCGGGAGCTGGCGGATGCCGCCGCTGACCTGCACCTCGCCCCTGGCGACAAAGGTCGCGCGCCAGGGCGTGGTGCTGTTGGAGACGTTGTTCAGTTGGATGCTGCCTTCGGTCACATAAAGGCCGTCGCGCAGTGTGCCGTCGGCGTTCTGCACGTCGCTGGTGCGAATGTCGCCGGTGAAGTAGAAGCGTCGGCTAGCATCGACCTCGTTCCAGATGAAGCCACCAGGCGCGAAGTCCTCAAAGCGGTAGAACGAGTCTTCCGGCAGCGGGTAGTTATCGACCTGACGGATACCGCGATCTGCCGCGCTGGGGTCGGGGCCGCCTTCGATCTGGTTGTAGGCGATCTGGCTGTCTGCGCCTGTGTCGAATTCCACCGGACGCCCTTCTTCCAGCGAGATGCCCTGGCCACCGCCGCCCAGGTGAATGCCGCCGTTGCTGTGGATGCCGCCATTGGTGATGCTCATTCCCGCACCGGTGACGGCGACCACGTCCTTGTTGCGTTCGGTGTTGATGCCGAACACGGCAAAGTCGGTGCACCAGTGCTGGTAATCCCAGATGGCGTAAGCGTGCGTGGTGACGGTGGTTTCGGCCACGCCGATCAGGCCCATCAGGAAGGTTTGCTGGGGCAGGGTAGTGACGACGTGCAAGCCAATGATCTCGGCGCACGGGATCATGCCGGTCGTGCCGACGCGCCAGGGAGTCATCGTGGCAGGATTGGGCAGATCGACGCGCCGCCCGTCGATTTCGGTAAGGTAGTAAGCCGAGACCGTCTGACCGCTCCAGGGATCGGGGATGTCGTTATCCTCGGCATAGCGGTAGATGGCATTCAAAATGGCCGTTTCGGGCGTGCCGCCGCAGATGTACGGTTCCACCGTCATGGCCGAAACCAGCAAACTGGTCCCGGCAATCGCAGCGGCGTCGGCGGCGTTTTGTGCCCGGCGATGATTCCAGTACAGCATCCCACCGTCCAGCGCCAGCCCGGTAATCGCCAGCACAACGACCATTGCCAGAGCCAGCATGATGATGGCCTGGCCTTCTTCTCCCTGATGATGACGCAGTTGGGCGAACATGATTGCCTCCCTAACGACTCTCGCAGGCGGATAAGCAGCGCGTCCTATCCGTGTCCTTGTTTAGTACTGATAACCCGGCGGCGGAGGACTCAAGATTTCCTGTTCCGCCCGCGCCTCCACCTGCGCCACATCGCCCCACAGCAGGTGACCGATAGGCGTCAGTGGGGTGTAGGTGTAGACGACATTCACAAAAACGGTTGAGCCAGCGGTGATCTCGGCGCCGTTCTTGACGCCGACGGTGATCACCGAGTTGGTTTCGTCCATGTTGATCACGGGCTGGCCTTCGGCGCGCACGCGCCCGACGATGCTTTCGCTGTCCTGGCAGATGGTCGGCGCGTGATCGGTGGTCAGGCATTCTGGATGTACGGTGGCATAGATAGCGCCTTCACCGGCGGCGCTTTCCACCGCGATCAGGATCAGCACGCCGCGTCCGATGTCGAACAGGCCACCCAGGATGAGGAGGATGATCGGCAGGCTGATCGCCACTTCGACGAAACTCTGACCGCGCTGCCACTGGCGTTTTGAAGTGTTCATCGCATCCTTCTTTCCGCGTTTCCCTGTCTCAGGACGCTGCTGCGTAGCCGAAATCGGCATTGCCGGTGCCGCCATCTGATAGCCGGATGGATACCGGATTGTCGCGCGTTGTGCGGGTCATGCCGACCAGCGCCGCGCTGGATTCGTCCACCGTGACGCGGTAATCACCGGCTTCCAGCCAGCGGAACATGAACACGCCGTTGGCGTCGGTCGTCTGTGTGGCGGTCACGTCGTCGGCAGTCCCGAAGCTACCGTCCCGCCCGGCCCCGACCAGGTTGACCGTCACCCCGGCAATACCGGGTTCGCCTGTGTCTCTGCGTCCGTTCGGGCGAGAACCCAGGTCGTTCCATACCACGCCGCTGAGCGCGCCCTGAGCGCACATGACGATTGCCTCGTTCGAGGGCGGGCCGGCGACTTCGTGCGGCGGCGTGCCTTCGTAGGCCACCAGGTAGTACATGGCAAACCCACCGTTTGGATCGATGGTGGCGCAGTTCTCACAGAATGCGTTGGTGATCAGTCCCGGCGGGATGTCGTCCAGTTGCACCACGACGCTGCTGGTGATGATGTCGCGGATTTCTGCGCGGTCGGGCGTGTTCATCGGGTCCCAGGTAAAGCTGACGTTGTTTGTAGCCCGGTTGCAATCTACCGTTGCCCGGAAGTTCTGCGCGCCCTGCGGCGCGGTGGGCCATTCCTGGGTGTAGGCGGTGCCCTCGGTCATGATGGTGCGGCGCGAGGTATAGCCGAAAGGCAGCGTGTTGGTGAACAGCATGAAGGCGGGCGTGATCGGGGAGATCGAGCCTTGCACCTCGATGACCAGCACGTCGCCGTCATTCACATCCCATGCAGTCAGTGTATCGACGCAGTTAGAAATAAAGTTGCCCTGGGCGTCCTCGTAGCGCACGTTGATCGTGACGTTGTTCAGGCCGGGCATAAACAGCATCCGCCGCGCCACCGCCGTGATGTTTTGACAGTCCAGGTATTGTGGGTTGCTGTTGTCCAGGCCGGTCACGATACCGTAACGCATGGCCTGGCGTGTGGCGTCGATGGCCTGCGAGAAGGCGTACATCAGGCGGGCGATGTCGATGATTCCAAAAATAAGGAGCAGCAGGATTGGCAGCATCAGGGCGAATTCGACCAGTGCCTGCCCCTGTTCGTGTTGGTGATGAGAAGACGCTCGCATAGCCATATTTCCCTCCACGCTAAGCATAGGCCATGCGGCAACAGGGATGGGTAAAGCACGGTTAAAAATGAGAGGGGTAGGAAGCAGGTCAGGGGTGGGGCGCTTCCTCCCCAGCGGGAGGGGGGAGGAAGCCGGGAAGCCGCTTTAGCGGTTAACCAGATAGCCGCGCCCGTGCAGGTTAAGGATGTATCGCGGGCTATCCGGCTGCGGTTCGATCTTGTTGCGCAGGTTCAGGATGTGCACGTGCACCAACTTGGGGTTGCCGGTGCCGGGCGGATACTCCCACACATCTTCCAGCAGTTGCTCGGTAGACATGGGCTGTCCGGCATGGACCATCAGGTAATGCAGCAGGCGATGTTCTACCGGTGTTAGGTCAATGTGGCGATCCCCAACGGTGACTTCGGGACGGGTATTGTGCAGGCACAGATCGCCCACCACCAGATGATCCGTCGTCGGGTCGAGCGCGCCGCCGGACGCACGCCGCAGCAGGGCGCGGATGCGGGCGGGCAGTTCGACCACTTCAAAGGGCTTGGTCAGGTAGTCATCGCTGCCGCTGTCCAGGCCGCGCGCCACATCGCTGGGTCTACCTTTGGCCGTGAGGAAGATGATCGGCAGTTTGGCCGTGAAGGGATCGGCCCGCAGGCGGCGGCAGACCTCCAGGCCGTCCATTTCCGGCATGATAATATCCAGGATGACCAGATCGGGCCGCTGCCGCCCGATCATCTCTAACGCCTCTGCGCCGCTGGAGGCCGTCTGGACCGTGTAGCCGGCGTCTTGCAAGATGCGCGTGATGGAGCGGAGTACCTGCACATCGTCGTCAACAGCAAGAATGGTTGTCATACCTCCCCTGCCTTATGTGAGTCAATCCTCGTCGGTCGGAGAAGTCCCTGCCTGCACGGGCAGCGTGATGATGAAGGTCGTCCCGCGCCCGATTTCGCTTTCCACCTGCATCGTCCCCCCATGCTGGGCGATCACGTCCTGGCAAATCGACAGGCCCAAGCCGGTTCCGTAATCTTTGGTGGTGAAGAACGGCTCGAAGATGTGCCCCAGGTGTTCCGGCGCGATACCCTTGCCGTTATCCTGCACCCGAACCACGATGGCGTCTCCGGCGTCGTTCATGGCGCTGGAGACCTGGATCACTCCCTCGCGGGGTTTGCCGATGGCGTCCCTGGCGTTGATCAGCAGGTTGATCCACACGTCGATCAGGTGTTCCTCGCTGCCGTCGATCAGCGGCAGGCGGGGCGTCAGCGCGACGATCAGCCGAGCTACATGTGGCTCGACCTGCGCCCGCACCAGCGAGACGGCGGTTTGCAGCGAATGGTTCACGTCTAGCAGTTCGGTCACGTAAGGCGTTGAGCGGGACAGGTTCAGAAAACGCTGCACCACTGCCCCGGCGCGGTGAGCGGCTTCTCTGATGGCGACCAACGCCTCATAGTCAGGGCTGTCGGGCGGTGTGCGCTTGAGCAGCAGATGGGTCTCGGCGATTACGGTGGTCAGCGGGTTGTTAATCTGATGCGCTACTCCCGCCGCGATCTGGCCCGCCGTCGAGAGGCGCACGGTGCGCGCCAGGCTGGCCTGGGCGATTTGCAGATCGTTCAGGCTGCTTTCCAACTCGGCCAGGATGCGGGCGTTTTCCACTGCCAGGGCAGCCTGTTGGGCGAAGGCGGTCACAGCCTTGACATCCTGCTCGCTGTAAGCATTGGGCTTGTTGCTGGCGATGCTCAGGAAGCCGGTGACAACGTCGCGCGCGACCAGTGGCATCCCGATCCAACTGCGGGTCGCCGGCTCAAAGCCGGGCCACTGCGCCCAACGTGCATCCTGGTGAACGTTGGCCAGCACCAGCGGTTTATCGGTAGACATGGCATCCCGCAGCAACAGATCATCGGTGTAGTTATACGCAGTTCCCAGGACAGGCCCCTGGTCGTCGAAGCCGCGCGCGGCAGCGACGTGCAGATAGTCTCCTTCAACGAGCATCATTATAGCGCGGTCATAGCGGATCAGTCTGCCCAATTCTTTCACAATTAAACGCAGGGTGTCTTCCAGGTGGGTCGAACTGGAAAGCGCCTCCGACGTTTTTTGGAGCGTTTGGGCCAGCAGACGTTGGTATTGCTCCGACTCATACAGTTGGGCGTTGTGGAGAGCTACGGCGATGTGATCGGCGAAGGTCTGCAAGTTGTCGGCGTGGGTCTGGGTGAAGGCACCGACTTTCTCGCTCACCAGACTCAAAATGCCGGCGATCTCATGTTCGTGGCGGATCGGCGCTCCGATGTAGGCGCGCACCCAACGCATCTCCGGGATGTCTACCCAGCCGGGATAGTCGCGCGTGTCGGGGATAACAAGTGCCCGCTGGGTTTCGATCATCTGGCGCAGATCGGGCGTCTTGGCAAGCTCGAACCGCAGAGACAGGGTCACCTCTTCCAGGCCGCGTTCGGCGTAGCCCCGGCAGGCGACGGGGCGGGCGAACCCATCTTCGATCAGCATGATCACCGCCGCATCATGCGGTGCGATGTGGTCAAGAGTGGCGAGAATCTGTTCCAGCAGTTCGCGGAAGTCGAGGGTGCCGGCGAGGGCAGCGGCGGTATCGCGCATGGCTTCGGCCAGGATACGCTGTTCGCGTTCGGCGACTTCGGCGCGCATTCGTTCGGTCACGTCGTTTGCCACACCGATGATCCCTACCGTCTTTTCGTCCGCATCGCGCAGCGGGAAGTAACGTAAATCAAAGGTACGGTCGGCGATCATCACACTCCAGGTGCTGTCTTCGCCATCTAGCGCGCGGCGAAAGCGTTCCCGAAATTCCGGGCTGTCCTGATATAGTTCAAACACCGACCGCCCGATCAGCGCATCCGAGTCAACTGTGCCCAGCCCTCGACCCTGCAAAAAGGTGAATCTGCCTTCTCGGTCCAGGGCGAACAGGATCACCGGTGCATTCGAGACAACCGTGCGCAACCGTTCTTCACTCTGGCGTAACGTCGCTTGCGACTTCTCCAATGCGCCTAACATGCGGTTGATCGAGTCGCCCAGGCGGGAGAGTTCGTCGCTGCCGGAGACGGTTACACGCGCCGAAGGGTCGCTGTGCTGGCCGATCTCGGTCACGCGGGAACTGAGGCGCGCCAGCCGCGAGAGCACTTCCCGTTCCAACAGCCACAGCACACCCCCGCCAAACGTGATGCCGGCCAACACCAGCGCCAGCACAAAATAGGAGATGCTTACCTGGCCTTGTTGATAGATGCGCCGGGGCGCATCCACGCGCAGAATCAGGGCGGGGTCGCCGGCAACGTCATCCAGCAGGGCATAGCCGACGATGGTGGCAGCATCTATGGTCCGAATGTAAATGGGCGCTTCCTCAGACAGTAGTGCACGTGCGCTTTGCACATCGGCGGGCACCTGCGGATCGTAGAACAGATGCAGCGTTAGCGAGAGGTTGGTCAACGTAGCAAGTTCTTGCAGAGTATTAAAATCCAGGTAGCGGCCCCAGATCAGCGTCCCCTGGCTTGGCCCGGCTTCCATACTGGTCAGGATAGGCGTGGCCGCGACCAGCACCGGGCCTTCGGGAATGATCAGGATACCGCTCGTCTGCCGGGCCGTCTCTGGATAGTTAAGCAGTGGGCTGTTCATGAGTAGCGCCAGAAGGCTGCGCGGCATATGGACGTCTTGTCCGCTATAGAGATCGACGGCTTTGGCGTAGACCAGCTCATCCTGGGTATTGAAGAACAGCATCATGTTGATGCCGAGTGTCACAAAGGTGTTGCTATACAGGTTGGCGTCGATGTAGTCCTGGTTGCCGTCCTGGACGAAGGCATAGGTATCATCCCAGTAGGCCCAGTCGCCCATATGCATCGCCATCAGGTTCAGTTGGCTGGATAGGGCGTTCAGGGCGCGCTCCACGTTGCGCGCCATGTCCTGTTCTTCCAGCCGGGCAAACCCCTGTAATAGGATCGCTTGCGAGGCGGCGTAAATCAATGCAATCAGGCCGATCAGGATGCTGGTGGTCATCAGCAAAATTTTTCGGCGCAGCGTCACGATTTGCTCTCCTTGATCGGCCAGCGCGGCTGCATTAGGGCGGTTGCCGGCGGCGGTTAGGTTTCTTACATCCAGTATAATCCCGGAAACATTGTTGAGCATCATTCTGCTCGGTGGATTTTATCTTTTATATATGGAGCGGGCAGTGCCCTTCTCCGCAAGGTGACTGCCAGGCAGGATGTGGCCCACGCCGCCTAGGTGCTGGCAGAATTTGGCGTCGCGTGTTATAGTCAGACCCATGTTGGGAGCGTTCCCAAAAAGCCTGGGCCGCCGGGCAAAGCGGTTATTGTTGTTGTTCCTCTTGCCGGCTGCGTGGCGCTCCCTGTCCCCACAAGCACCCGGATTACTTCCGCAGGAAGCCAACAGTAAGGATGTTTTCATGCGCTACGGATACTTCGACGACTCCCAACACGAGTATGTGATTACCCGGCCTGACACGCCTCTGCCCTGGATCAACTACCTGGGCTGCGAGGCCTATTTCGGCATTATCTCGAACACTGCCGGAGGATACTCCTTCTACCGCGACGCCCGCCTGCGCCGCCTGACGCGCTACCGTTACAACAACGTCCCAGCGGACGATGGGGGCCGTTACCTTTATCTGCGTGACGACGACACCGGCGCGTTCTGGTCGCCCTCGTGGAAGCCTACCCGTTCCGTATTGGAGAACTATACCTGCCGTCATGGCCTGGGCTACACAATTATCGGCTCGACCTATCGCGGTATCGAAGCCAGCACGCGCTACTTCGTGCCGCTCGGCCAAAACCTGGAAATCTGGCAGCTCACCCTCACCAACCGGCGTTCCGATAGCGCAAACCTGGCGGTCTTTTCGTTCGTCGAGTTCAACCTGTGGGACGCCTACGACGACATGACCAACTTCCAGCGCAACTACAACATCGGTGAGGTCGAGGTCGTTGACGGCGTGATCTACCATAAGACCGAGTACCGCGAGCGACGGGATCACTTTGCTTACTTTGCCTGCTCGGAGAAGCTGGCCGGCTTCGATACTGCGCGCGATGCCTTTTTGGGGCCGTATCGGGGCTTCGATAACCCTCAGGTGGTTGAGCGCGGCGCGGCGTCGAATTCCATCGCGCACGGCTGGGCGCCGGTGGGATCGCATCACGTGAAGATCGCGTTGCAGCCCGGTGAAACGAAACAGATCGTCTACGTGTTGGGTTATCATGAGAACCCACGCGACCAGAAATTCGACCCGCCGGATTCGCAGGTGATCAACAAGCGCACGGTCAGGCCGATCATTGCCGAATATCTGCAAACGGAAACGGCAGATCGCGCTTTCGACGCGCTGCGGGACTACTGGAATGGGCTGCTGAACGTCTTCCAGGTCGAGTCGCCGGACGAGCATACTAACCGTATGGTGAACATCTGGAACGCCTACCAGTGCATGGTCACGTTCAACATGTCCCGCTCGGCGTCGTGGTACGAATCCGGCATCGGGCGCGGGATGGGCTTCCGCGACTCCAACCAGGATTTGCTCGGCTTCGTACACATGGTCCCGGCGCGGGCGCGCGAACGTCTTCTCGACATCGCTGCTACGCAGTTTGAAAACGGCGGCGCGTACCATCAGTACCAGCCGCTGACCAAGCGCGGCAATCACGCCGCCGGCAGCAATTTCAACGACGACCCGCTGTGGCTGATCCTGGCCGTAGCCGCCTATATCAAAGAGACGGGCGACTGGGCCATCCTCGACGAGCCGGTGCAGTTCGACAACCAGCCGGGGTCAGAAAAGCCGCTCTACGAACACCTGCGCCGCAGCATCCGTTACACCCTAGACCGCCTCGGCCCGCATGGCCTGCCTCTGATCGGTCGGGCAGACTGGAATGATTGCCTGAACCTGAACACCTTTTCATCGGAGCCGGGCGAATCGTTCCAGACGACGACGAATATGGACGGCAAGGTAGCGGAGTCGGTCTTTATCGGCGGGATGTTTGTGCTGGCGGCTAAAGAGATGGCTGCCCTGGCGCAGCACAGCGGCCAGCATGGCGAAGTCCAGGGCTACCTGGACGCCGCCGCGCAGTTAGAGGCGACCGTGCGCGAACACGGCTGGGACGGCGCGTGGTTCCTGCGCGCCTACGACCACTTTGGCCACAAGGTCGGTTCGGCCTCGTGCGAAGAAGGCCAGATTTTCATCGAGCCGCAGGGGATGTGCATCATGGCTGGGATCGGGCTGGACGATGGCCGCGCGCAGAAGGCGTTGAACGCCGTGCGCGAACGGCTGGCGACCCCGCACGGGATCGTCCTCCAACAGCCCGCTTACAGCCGCTACTACCTGCATCTGGGCGAAATTTCGTCTTATCCGCCGGGCTACAAGGAAAACGCGGGCGTCTTTGCCCACACCAACCCCTGGATCATGATTGCCGAGACGATGGTCGGCAACGGGAATCAGGCTCACGACTACTATACGCGCATCAATCCATCGGCGCGGGAGAACATCAGCGAATTGCATCGCTGCGAGCCTTACGTGTATGCCCAGATGATCGCCGGGCGTGACGCTGTCATCCCCGGCGAGGCGAAGAACTCCTGGCTTTCTGGCACGGCGGCCTGGAACTACGTCGCCATCACGCAGTGGATTCTGGGCATCCGGCCTGCCTACGACGGTCTGGAGATCGCGCCGGTTATTCCAACGGCGTGGTCGGGCTTCCATGTGACGCGCATCTTTCGTGGCGTGACCTACGACATCACCGTGCAGCGCGCCGGGCCGGGGAACACTGTGGCGTTGGTGGTGGATGATCAACCTGTCGAAGGCACTATCGTCGTCTCACCGCCGGGCAAAACGTCTTGCCGGGTAGTGGCGACGCTGCGGTAAGGCGCAACACTTTTGCGGGGACACCGTTGGCGTGTCCCCGCTGCATTCAAGGATGGGATGCCATGCCAGAAGATGCAAGCGGGGCCGGGCGCAGCCGGATCGCTGTGAACCAGGTCGGCTACTTTCCTCCTGCGCCCAAGTACGGGATGAAAGCAGGGGATGTGGGACAATGCGCCGCATGGGCGTTGATCGACGTGCAGACCGATACCACCATTGCCGCCGGAATGACTTCGCCCGCTGCGCCGGACCAAGCCTCCGGCGACGCGGTGCAGACCGCCGACTTTTCGGCGGTGACCGCGCCGGGGACGTATGTCCTGGAGATCGATGGTCTGCGTAGCACGGCGTTTCGCATCGGCACGGACCTGTACGGCGACTTGAAGATCGACGCCGCGCGCTATTTTTACCTCAACCGCAGCGGGATCGCGCTGGAGAAACCATACGCCGGTCGTTGGGCGCGCCCCGCTGGGCATCTGAGCGATGACGCCGTGACCTGCTACCGGGGCGTGGACGCCGACGGCAAGACCTGGGACGGCTGCGACTACACGCTCGATGTGCGCGGCGGCTGGTACGACGCGGGCGACTACGGCAAATATGTCGTCAACGCCGGGATCACGGTCTGGACGCTGCTCAACCTCTACGAGCGTCTGCCGGATGCGTTCCCCGACGGATCGCTGAATATCCCTGAGAGCGGAAACAGCCTGCCCGATCTGCTGGACGAGGTGCGCTGGGAGCTGGATTTCTTGCTCGCCATGCAGGTTCCGCCGGAATACCCGCTGGCGGGCATGGCCCATCACAAGCTGCATGACCTGCGCTGGTCGGGCATACCGGTCATGCCGCCGGAGCGCATGGATAACACCGCTCCAGATGGCGGACGTTATCTCTATCCGCCCTCGACGGCGGCGACGCTGAACCTGGCGGCGGCAGCAGCGCAGGCGGCCCGCGTCTGGCGCGAGATCGATCTGCCTTTCGCGGCGCGCTGTCTGAACGCTGCCGAGATCGCCTGGCAGTCTGCGTGTGATCATCCCGATCTGCTGGCGGGCAATACCCCCGGCGCGGGTGGCGGCAATTATGAAGACCGCTTTGTGGATGACGAGTTCTACTGGGCGGCGGCGGAGTTGTTCATTACGACAGGGCGAGACGCCTACCGCGCCGCCCTGGAATCTTCGCCTTACTTCTTGCGCTTCCCGGCCCGCCGGGAGACCGATACCCATGCCGCGCCGCTGGCGTGGGGCGACACCGCTGCCCTGGGGACGATCTCGCTGGCGATGGTTCCCAACATGTTGCCGTCGGAGCAGGTCATGGCGCTGCGGGCGCAGGTCGTCGCAGAGGCCGAACGCTGCCTGCGCATCATCGACGGCGAAGGCTACCGCGTGCCGTTGTCGCCGGACCTGTACTTCTGGGGATCGACCTCCGACGTGTTGAACGAGGCGCTGATCCTGGCGCTGGCTCATGACTTCACCGGGGAGGGACGCTACCTGGCTGGCGTAACCGAGAGCATGGACTACCTGCTGGGCCGGAACGCACTTGGCTTCAGTTTCGTGAGCGGCTATGGCGCGTGCGCCATGCAGCACCCACACCACCGCTTTTGGGCAAACCAGCCAGAACAGGGCTTTCCACCGCCGCCGCCCGGCGCGTTATCCGGCGGCCCCAACGCCAGGCCGACCGATCCGACGGCGCTCAACGGCGGCGTGATGGCGCTCGGCCCGGCCAGGCGCTATGTAGATCATCTTGGCTCGTGGTCTACCAACGAGGTCGCCATCAACTGGAACGCGCCACTGGTGTGGGTCGCCGCCTACCTGGACGCGCATTTTAGGGGTAACATCGGCTAAAGGCTTTTCCTGTCGGGGCGTTTGTGGCTGCGCCCCAACCACCAACGGAGGGTGAAACGATGCTCAACGTCGAGCGTGTGGCCTACCAGGGTTGGCCGAACTGCTACCGCTTGTCCAACGGGGAAATCGAATTGATCGTGACGACCGACGTCGGGCCGCGCGTCATTCGCTGCGGCTTTGTGGGCGGCCCGAACGAGTTCTACGAGGACCCTGCCACGCTGGGCGCAACGGGCGGCAACGCCTGGCGGATCTATGGCGGGCATCGCCTGTGGCACGCTCCGGAGATCAGCGGGCGCACCGACGTGCCGGATAACGGCCCCCTGGAGTTCCGGCAGGAGGCAGGCTTCATGCGCACGGTTCAGCCGGTGGAAGCCGGGACGGGCATCCAAAAGGAGATGGACATCACGCTGGCGGCGAGCGGGGCACACGTGCACATTGTCCATCGCCTGCGCAACTGCGGCTTGTGGGCGGTCGAGCTGGCACCCTGGGCGCTCTCGGTGATGGCTGCCGGCGGGCGCGCCGTCATGCCGCTGCCCCCGCGCGGCACGCATCACGAAAACTTGCTGCCGACCAGCGCGCTGGTGTTGTGGGCCTATGTGGATATGTCCGATCCGCGCTGGACGTGGGGACGCCAGTACATCCTGCTGCGTCAGGACGCCGCCGGGCCGCAAAAGATCGGCCTGCGCAGCGCCGAGGGCTGGCTGGCCTACGCCAATCACGGCAACCTGTTCGTCAAGACCGGTGCGGTCGTCTCTGGCGCGACTTACCCTGACATGGGCAGCACGGCAGAGGTGTTTACCAATGCCGACATCCTGGAACTGGAAACGCTCGGCCCGCTGGCGAAGCTCGAACCCGGCGCGGTCGTGGAGCACGTCGAGGACTGGTTCCTGTTCCGCGACGTGCCGGAGCCGCGCAACGACGACGACGTAATTCAGCACATCCTGCCAAAGGTTAAGCAGGCGTTGGCGAAGGCTTAGACGCAGGATCGACGCCGGAGAAGGGGTTAACAACACGACCACCGGGGCGACTGCACCGCAGTACGGCAATCGCCCCGGTGGGCTGTCGATCAGGAGACGGCGCTGCGCACGGCGGCAAGCTGCCCCGCCGAGCCGAGCTTCTCCGACTTGTGGACGATGAACTTGGCATATTCATCGACGAAGATCGTGCCCGGCTTGCGGAAATCGAACTCAGCCGGTTTGTCGCGGAAGAACTCGCGGTGCACGCGCGTCCACACCAGCCGCCCGTCGGTGTCGATGTTCACTTTGGTCACGCCCAGCGATGCCGCGCGTTTGAATTCATCTTCGTTCACGCCGCGCGCCGACGGATCGAGCGCGCCGCCGGCGGCGTTGATGCGCGCTACCTCTTCCTGCGGCACCGAGCTTGAGCCGTGCATCACCAGCGGGAAGCCGGGCAACAACTGCTGAATGGCGGCGATCCGGTCGAAGTGAAGCGACTGCTGCCCCTTGAATTTGTACGCACCATGACTGGTCCCGATGGCGACGGCTAGGCTGTCGCAGCCCGACTGCTCAACGAACGCTTTGGCCTCGTTCGGGTCGGTCAGCATGGCATGTTTCTCGTCCAGGGCGATGTCCTCTTCGACGCCGCCGAGCATCCCCAATTCTGCCTCGACGGACAGGCCGCGCGCGTGGGCGCGCTCGACGACTCGCCGCGTGATAGCGACGTTCTGTTCAAACGGCTCGTGCGAGGCATCGATCATCACCGACGAGTAGAAGCCGGAGTCGATGCAGGCGTAGCAGGTCTCCTCATCCCCATGATCCAGGTGGACGGCGTAGATTGCGTCGGGATACATCTGCTCGGCAGCGCGGATGATCGCCTCGATCATCGGGATGCCGGCGTATTTGCGCGCGCCTTTGGAAATCTGGACGATGAACGGCGCCTGGGCTTCGATGTGGCCGCGAAAGAGGCCGAGGGCCTGCTCCATGTTGTTGATGTTATACGCGCCAACGGCGTACTTGCCGTATGCGATGCGGAAGAGCGCATCTGTGGTGACAATCACGGGTATACACTCCTTGACTCAGGCTAAGCAGGGTATGCGCCGCGATTCAACCACAGCAGCGCCGTCTGTGCAAGGAAAAACAACACCAAACCCCCGGCCCTTACGCCGTCGCCGGGGGGATTTCGCGTGGGCAGCGCCGCTCAACGTTTCATAGCCGGGTCGAAGGCATCGCGGATGCCGTCGCCGATCACGTACAGGCACAGCACCGTGATCACGATCAGCAAGCCCGGCAGGATCACCAGGTGTGGTCCTTTGGTGAAGAACGTCTGTGCATTGGAAAGCATATTGCCCCAGGTCGCGGTCGGCGGCTTGACCCCTAGCCCTAGAAAACTGAGGCCCGACTCGACCAGGATCAGGTTACCGATGTTGATCGCCAGTGTGACCGCCACGATGGAAAACAGGTTCGGCATGATATGCATGAACATGATGCGCCCGTTGGAAGCGCCCACCGCCTGGGCACTGATGATAAACTCCCGCGAGCGTAGGGAGATCGTCTCGCCGCGCACCAGCCGAGTGATGCCGGTCCAGCCGATGGCAGCCAGTACCAGCACCAGTGTCCCCGGCGACGGCGATAGCACTGCTGCGATGATCAGCAGCAGGAATAGCGAGGGAATGGAATCCAGGGTCGTGATGACCCAGTTCACGAAGTCGTCCACCGCGCCGCCATAGTAGCCCGTCACGATACCCAGTGTCAGGCCGATGGTCATCGTCAGCAGAGCTGCCGAAAAACCGATGCCCAGGGAAATCTGCCCGGCGTGCAGCAGGCGCGACAGATGATCGCGCCCCAGATCATCGGTGCCCAGCAGGTGCCCCGGCGCGCCGATGGGCAGGAATTTGTTTGCAATATCGGTGCGGTTGGGGTCCACGTGTAGCACGCCATCGCTGATCAGGGGGGCCAGCACCGACAGCGTCGCCAGCAGTAGCAACATTGCCATTGCCAGCAGGGTCAGGCGGTCTCGGCGCAGGCGGCGCAGCGCCGTCTGCCACAGCGACTCGCCGACGGCGCGTGTCTCCTTTAAATCCACAGCCGTTTGAGCCGTTGTTGCCGTCATGGTGTGCCTCCAGCCTAATCAAAGCGGATACGCGGGTCGATCCATGCATACAGAATGTCGGAGAGCAGATAGCCCAGCACCGTTGCTAGGGCCGTCATGATGACCACAGCCATCACGACCGGGTAATCCTGTTGCACAACGGAAGCCACGCCTAGCCGTCCCAAGCCCGGCCAGGAGAAAATCGTCTCGGTGATGGCCGCTCCACCCAGCAGGCCGGTGATGGCCGGACCGAGGAAGGTCGCCAGGGGAATCAGGGCGTTACGCGCTGCATGGACGAACCAGACCTGCCGGGCGCGTAACCCTTTGGCATAGGCCATGCGAATGTAGTCCTGCCCGATCACGTCGAGCATCGAGGTGCGCATGTAGCGCGAGTAGGCGGCCACACCGCCCGTCGCCAATACGACCGTTGGCAGCAACAGGTAGTTCAGACGGCCATAGATGGGTGGGCAGGCGCCGGTCAGGGTTGGCTCGCAGCGGCTGCCCATCGGCAGCAGGCCCAGCCACGAACCGAAGATCAAGATCAGGATGAGGCCAAGCCAGAAGACCGGCACAGCATTGAAGATGACGGACATCACGCGGGTGAAGTTATCGAAGCCCCCGCCACGCCGCACGGCGGCGATGATCCCGATGGGCACGCCCAGTGTCAGGCTCAGCAGCAACGCCGCCGCGCCCAGTTCCAGCGTGGCCGGAATGCGTTCGGTGATCACATCCAGCACCGGGCGACGGGCATAGTAGGAACGTCCGAAGTCACCGCGAATCACGCCCAGGCGGTCGCCGGGCGGTTCGGGCACACCATCGCCATCGGCATCCAGCGGGATCAGAAAGGCGTGATCCGCCACGCCGTCGCCATTGGCGTCCCAGCGCATCCAGTCATCGCCCAACAGCCAGCGGAGATACTGGACCGGCCAGGGGTCGTTGAGGCCCATGCGGATCGCCATCTGCTCGCGTTGTTGCGCGGTGATGCGTGGGTCGCCCGCCGTCAGGGCGCGCACCGGCCCGCCCGGCGCGGCAGTCATCAGCAGATAGGAGAGAATGGTGATGCCAAAAACCGTTGGAATCGCCTGGACCAGGCGGCGCAGGGTGTATTTGATCATGGGGCTTTTCCTGCCTGTCTTCCGCGCCGGAGCGCCGGTTACATCAGGGCAGCGGCGGACCGGAGTCCGCCGCCGCGCGATACCAAGTCATCAAACGAAAGCGGTCGATGGGCTACGGCGTGACACGCCAGGAGTCCACATTCCAATACAACTGCGCCGTGTATGGGCTGAAGTTTTCCACGTTGGCGCGTGCGGCATACATCCCATCGATGGCGAACAGCCACAGGTAGGGCAGGTCTTCTTGCATGATGCGCTGCACGTCGGCGTAGATGGCGGCGCGATCGACAGTGGCGCAGCCGGGCACGGTACGGGCCTGACGCAGTAGGTCCAGCACCTCAGGATTGTTATAGGAGGTGAAGTTATCGCCGCTGCCGACCACGTCAGATTCTGCCGAGAAGAGCTGCGTCACGTCAGGGTCGTCTGGGTAGCCTGCGCGCCAGCCCAGGATCACGGCGTCGAAAGCCTGGTTGTCCTGGATGTCTAGCAGGGTGTTGAAGTCGATAGCCTGGAAATCCACGACGATACCGAGCTGCGCGAGCTGGTCCTGGATGATCGTGCCGATGGCGGCGCGGCGGGTGTTGCCCTCGTTGGTGTAGAGGACGAAGCGGAATTCCGTGCCGTCCTCAGCGTAGGGCGCGCCGTGCGCTTCCAACACACCGTTGCCATCCTCGTCGGTCCAACCTGCTTCGGCCAGCAGGGCGCGCGCCGCGTCTGGATCATAGGGGATCGGCGCCAGGTCGTGGTCGAAGGCCCATGAGCCGGGGGTGATTACCGAGGGCATCCGCGTGCCTTCGCCGAACACCGCGCCGTCGATGATGGCGTCCACATCTATGGCCAGGGCAATCGCCCGGCGGACACGCGCGTCACCGAATAGCGGATGGTGGCCCTGGTCAATCGGGTTGCCGTTTTCGTCCAGCGCGTTCTGCGGATTGGCCGGGTCGGCTAGATTGAAGGCCATGTAGTCCCAGCGGTCGCCGGGATAGGTGAAGACCTGCGCTTCGCCGCTGTCACCCTGCGCGCGAATGTCGGAGCGGCGTTCGACGGCGGGGTTGTCGATGACGTTGGTCTCACCGGCCAGGAATTGTTCGACCAGCACGGTGTTATCCGGCACCTGCTTGAGGATGAAACCTTCTGGGCTGACATAGCCCAGTTCGGCATCTGGGAAGTTCTGGTCGGCAATCACGCTGGTCAGCTCGCCGGGGCGGAACTGCCCGAAGGAGAACGCACCGGCGGTGACGGTCGGATTCATGTTCCACTCAGCGTCGTTCAACTCGGCGAAGTCCGCCGGGAGGATATGCGCAGGCATCGGTGGAATGAAACTGGCGTACAGCAGACCGTTGCAGTCCGACTGATGGAGCGTGACCACCACTGTCAGCGGATCGGG
>CAZGXI010000052.1:0-22149 GCA_964529715.1 uncultured Anaerolineae bacterium
TGGCGATCATGTCGGCATAGCCCCGGATGCTGGTCATGGGGATGCGCAGTTCGTGGGCGGCGGTGGAGATGAATTCCGACGTTTCTTTGCGGATGCGCTCGGCGATGGCGGCAGGGTCGGCGGGATCGGCGGGTGCCGCGGCGGGTGCAGGTGTGGCTGCCGCATCCATCGCCTGGGCCAGCAGGGTGTCGATGGCCTCGATCTGAGCAGGAACACGGATTGGGATCATGGTGCCTTTGGCGGCTTGCTCTCGCATTTCGGCCAGCAAGGCGCGCGCCTGCTGGATCAGGTCGTTGCTCATGGCTTGTCCTCGTCTTTCGCCACCGGAATCGAGAAGGTAAATGCGCTGCCCAGGCCCGGCTCGCTTTCGATGGTCAGGTCGCCCCGCATCAGGGAGATCAGGTTGCGTGTGATGGCAAAGCCCAGGCCGGTGCCTTGCTGCCCGATCACGTGATCGTTGTTGGCGCGCCAGAATTTCGTCCCTAGCTTGGCGACTTCTTCTGGGGTCATGCCGACGCCGGTATCGCGCACGCAGAAGTAAACGGCGTGGTCTGCGTGCCAGACGCGCAGGGTAATCGTGCCGCCGTCGGGGGTGTACTTGTAGGCGTTGCTCAACAGGTTCAATAACACCTGGGCCAGCCGCGTCCGGTCGGCCAGGACAGGCGGCAAGACGGGGTCTACTTCTTCGATCAGGCGGTGGCCACGCTCCTGAACCTGGGTGATCACGCCGTCTCTGACCGTCTGCAGCACCTCGGCCACGTTGACCGGCGCAAAGTCGATAAACAGGTTGCCTGCCTCGATGCGGCTGATGTCGTTCAGGTCGTTGACCAGCACCTTCATCCGCTCGACATTGTCCTTGATCCGTGCGATGAACTGCTGCTGCTGTTCGTTGATCGGCCCGGCCAGGCCGTTGCCGACGAGGTCGGCATAGCCGCTGATGCTGGTCATGGGTACTTTGAGTTCATGGGCCACCAGGCTCACGAACTCGCTTTTGGCACGGTCGGCGGCGCGGACGGCCTCAAACAGCCGCGTATTCTGAATGGAAACAGCGGCGCGGGCGGCCATGCGCGTCACCAGGTCCTGCTGCTCATCACTGAACCCGTGATCGGCGGTGAGGATGATCACCCCCATTGCCTGGTTTTCGTGGCGGATTGGGACGAACAGCACTGTGCGCGCGCCTTGTTGGGCCGTGCGCGGCTCTGCCCCTGCCACGACGCGCCCCAGCACCGGATATTGTTCCGGCGAAAGGGACATGCCTTCTTCTAACTGGCCCGGTAGTTCACCTGGACCGTACCGGGCGACGATGCGCAGCAGGGGCGCCCCCTCCTCGCTCTCCAGCAGGCCGAGCGCGCCGCCGTCTGCGTCGGCCATGCGCGCGGCCCATTCGAGCGTGACATGCATCACCGCGCCCTGGCCGATGGCCTCGTTCAACTGGCGGTCTACCCAGCGGAGCACGTTCAGTTCTTCCACGCGCTCGCGCAGGGCTTGATCGGTCTCGCCGAACAGGCGGGCATTGTCGATAGCAATGGCGGCTTGCCCGGCGAAAGCGTCCAGGGCGTTGAGGTCCTCCTGACCGAACAACCCGGCGAAAGCGCGATTATCGACATAGACCACACCCGTCACCTGGCCGCGCACGCGCAGCGGAGTCGCCATAATACTGCGTAGGGCGTTGGTGATCACGCTCATCTGCCCGGCGAAGCGTGGGTCTTCCTGAGCATTCGTGGTCACGACGGGTTGACCGCTTTCCATCACCTGCCGTGTGACTGTGCGGCTAACGTGGAACTCGCCGCTTTCCAGGGTCTGCTGGTCGATGTTGCGCGCTACTTTGGGCACCAGGTTGCCGTCGTCGTCCAGCAGCATCAGAAAGCCGCGCTCGGCGCCGGTCAGTTTGATGATAGCGTCCATTACCTGGTCGAGCACGGTCTGCAAATCGAGCGAGGAGCCGATCAGCCGTGACACTTCATACAACGCCGCCAGCCGTTGCTGCTGCTTCACATCGCGGCGCTCTTCTGCCAGGCGCTCCAGCAAACCCGCCAGCGACTCCAGGCGGTTGACCATGTAGCCCGCGTCGATGCGATTGGCCCGTACCTGGCTGATCAACAGAGACAGGTTTTGCCGGGCGTTGGTCAGTTCCATGTCGAGCTGGCGGCGGGCACGTTCCAAAGGGCCGGTGCCGGGCTTGTTGGTCATTGTTCTGCCCCAGACAAGTGATCGGACGGGACATGGGCGCGGTAGTAGTCGCAGTAGGCCTGGAGCGGACAACGCGGGCACTGTGGGTTGCGGGCATGACAGATTTCCCGCCCGTGCCGGATCAGGTTGAGGTGGAAGGTGTAGTAGTCCTCAGGCGGAACCAGTTGTTCCATCAGGCTATGCGCTTTTGCTGCGCTGATCTTTTCTTCAATAAAACCGATTCGCTGGCTCAGCCGGTGAACATGAGTATCTACCGGAAAAGCCGGGCGTCCAAAAGCGAACAGTAACACAATGGCCGCCGTCTTTGGCCCGACGCCGTCCAACCCGGTCAGCCATGCCCTGGCCTCTTCTAGCGGCAGGTTGGCCAGAAAGCCGAGGTCCAGGCTGCCGTGCCGCTCTGCCGTGATGCGCCGCAGCACATGTTGGATACGCGGCCCTTTCTGCTTTGCCAGTCCCGCCGGGCGGATCGCATCGATCACAGCCTCGACCGGCGCGTCGCGCACCGCCTCCCATGAGGGGAAACGGGCCTTCAGCGCCAGGAACGCCCGATCCCGGTTGGTGTCGGACGTATTTTGGCTCAGGATGGTATTGATCAGTTCATCCAGCGGCGGCAACGCCGGTCGCCACTGTGGATCACCATAGGTCTGCCGCAGCAAATGCGCAACCGGTTGGTACTTGGCGGCGCGGCGCGACAGATCGTCGTCAGGCAAGGGCACAGTGGTGATCATGCTGCGCATTGTACAGAGATCGAGAAAGGCGCGCAACGGCGGGCACGCCTTGAAACACGGCAGTTCTTGATGTTTTCTTTGCGACTTGTCGCTGCCACACGGGTGTGGATGGGTTGACAAACTGAACAGATGTTCGTATCATGGGAGTATGAGCAATGTGCATGTGAGACCCGACGCTGCCGAAAAACTGGCGCTCATGGCCGACGCCACCCGCTTTGAACCGGCAGGGGATCGTCCCCAGGCTGAAACGCGCGCCCTATCTCGCCGCGAGCCAACACCGGAGGACCGGCTGCAAGGCGCGTTGCAGTGTATTTCGCATGTCACCACGCCGACCGGTCAGATGCCCGTCCTCAAGACGATGGTAACGACGGCCTGTGAAAAAAACTGCTATTACTGCCCCTTTCGCGCCGGGCGCGGCAAAATGGACCGCGTCTCTTTTCAGCCAGACGAGCTGGCCCACACCTTCGACCAGATTCAGCGGGCCGGGCTGGTCAAGGGAATTTTCCTGTCGTCGGGCGTTGTCAACGGCGGCGTTTCTACCCAAGACAAGATCATCGACACCATCGAGATCATCCGCCGTAAGTACGACTATCAGGGCTATATCCACCTGAAAATCATGCCTGGCGCGGAGTACGACCAGCTTTTCCGCGCCATGCAAATCGCCGACCGCGTTTCGATCAACCTGGAAGCGCCGACGGCAGAACGTCTTCACGCCCTGGCCCCGAAGAAGGATTTTGACGGCGAACTGCTGGAACGCCTGCAGTGGTCGCGCGACATCCGCCAGCGGTATCCTGGCCTGGTCCGCGCCAGCACGGTGACTCAGTTCGTGGTCGGCGCGGTGGGCGATACCGACCTGGAACTGCTGTCCCTCAGCGCGCGGCTGTACCGCCAGATCGGCCTGACGCGCGCCTACTATTCCGGTTTCAACCCGGTTGAGGAAACGCCGCTGGAAAACATCCCTCCCACCGATCCCCTGCGCGAACGGCGGCTGTACCAGGCCAGTTTTTTGTTGCGCGACTATCTCTGGGATGTGGAGGACTTCCCTTTTCTCACCGATGGCAACCTGCGGCTTGAAGTCGATCCCAAGCGCGCCTGGGCAGACCTGCACCTGCTCCACTCGCCGGTGGACGTGATGCGGGCCAGCCGGGCCGACCTGCTGCGTGTGCCAGGCATCGGGCCGCGTGGGGCAGACGCCATCCTCAAGGCGCGGCGTAAAGGTCGCCTGAGCGACCTGGCGCATCTGAGCAAGCTGGGTATTCATGCACAGTGGGCTGCCCCGTATATCTTATTGGACGGGCGCAGGCCGCCGCTGCAACTGCCGCTGTTGGGTGATTCGCAAGATCGCTAGCCTTACTTTTTTGCGGCAGACCTTGGTCTGTGTCAGACTTATCGCTGCCTGTTGCGGTCTCTTGCCAGATGTTTTGCCTCTGTCAAAAGGAGGAGTCTGATGCCTGACTACCGCCTGCCCGAAATCAAGGAACCCGTTCCCGTCGGCGCGGACGAAGCGATTCTGGTTGCCAGCGGCGACCTGCGGCTTTCGGCCAACCAGACCTGCTGGCCTGCCCAGGAAGACATGGAAAGACGGATCGTCGCTGCCTTTGCTGCCGAAGGTATCACGGTCAAACGCGGGCATCCATATGACCCGGTCGAGAAACATGGCTTCATTTCCAGCCAGCGTATGGGCATGGACGTGTTTAAGAACATCCATCCTGACGCGCGCCTGATCGTGGCGGAAGCCGTGTGGCAGTACAGCCACCACGTGCTGGCCGGCCTGCGTTCGCATCGTGGTCCGATTCTCACCATCGCTAACTGGAGTGGAGAATGGCCGGGTCTGGTCGGGATGCTCAATCTCAACGGCTCGCTGACTAAAGCGGGGACACCTTACAGCACCATTTGGAGCCAGGATTTTACGGACGAGTTTTTTCTCAAAGGCATTCGCCAGTGGATTAAGGAAGGCAGGATCACCCACGACGCCAGCCATGTGCGTGACCTCGATCCGGGCCGGCTTCCCGCGCCCGAAGCCGGCCTGGGCCGCGCGCTGGCGACGCAGCTTCGCCGCGAAAAGGCCATCATGGGCATCTTCGATGAGGGGTGCATGGGCATGTACAACGCCATCATCGACGATGAGATGCTGAACCCGCTGGGTGTATACAAAGAACGGCTCAGCCAGTCAGCTTTGGTAGCCGCCATGCGTCTGGTGAGCGACGCCGAGGCGCAGCAGGTGCAGAACTGGTTGGATGCGCGTGGGATGAAGTTCGTCACCGGCCCGAACGAGGAAACCGACCTCACCGACCGGCAGATTCTCGAACAGTGTAAGATGTATATTGCCGCCGTGCGCATCGCCCATGACTTCGGCTGTGCGCTTATCGGCATCCAGTATCAGCAGGGTCTTAAGGACATGGCTCCTGCTTCTGACCTGGCAGAGGGGCTACTCAACAATCCCGACCGCCCACCAGTCTACGCTCCTTCAGGGAAAGAACTATATCCCGGCCAGGCGCTGCCGCACTTCAACGAAGTGGACGAAGGTGCTGGCCTGGATGCGCTGGTGACGAACCGCATCTGGACGGCGATGAGGCTGGACCCTTCGACAACGTTGCATGACGTGCGCTACGGCGAATATTACGGCGATGGCGTCAATGACTTCGTCTGGGTATTCCTGATTTCCGGCGCGGCTCCGGCCTCACACTTCATCGGCGGTTATGCCGGCGCGTCCAGCGAACGCCAGCCAGAGATGTACTTCCGCCTCGGTGGCGGCACGCTTAAGGGGGTGAGCAAGCCCGGCGAAATTGTGTGGAGCCGCATCTACGTGATGGATCACCGGCTACATGCCGATCTGGGCCGCGCAACGGTGGTCGAACTTCCGCAGGCAGAAACCGAGCGCCGTTGGCAGATAACCACGCCACAGTGGCCGATTATGCACGCGGTGCTGCACGGTGTGACGCGCGACCAGTTTATGGCTCGCCACAAAGCCAACCACATCCAGGTGGTTTATGCCCCCTCGGCGGAGGTTGCCGATAGGGCGTTGGCGGCTAAGGCAGCCATGCTGCACGAGATGGGCATTGCCGTTCACCTGTGTGGAACGGTGAATCTGTAGATGATCACAGGACCGGAGAGACCTTCCCGGTCCGGTCAACTGCGTGACAGGGACGGTATGGCCCGCTGCCGAGAGCGGGCCATACTTTTGTTTCCCGCCACAAAGCCCCGGTCGCAAACATCCCGATCACCGGAAATCCCACTTGACTCCAAATACAAACCTATGATACGCTGAAGTTGAACGTTCACGTGAACGTTCAACTGACCCGGTGGAGCGTGTCGTAGCCATGTCTACCAAAGCGCCGACCATCCGCGATGTTGCCGAACTGGCCGGGGTATCCGCGCAGACGGTCTCCTGCGTCATCAACGGCAAGGGTAGCATTTCTGCCGCGACGCGCCTGCGCGTGATGCAGGCTATCGAAACCCTCAATTATCGCCGCAACCCTATCGCCCGCAGTATGCGTACCCGCCAGACCGGACTGATCGGCCTGTTGGTGTTGGACATCACCAGTCCGGTGCTGTCCACCATCGCCAGCACGGTGGAGGCCGCCGCTTACGCCGAGGAGTACAACGTTCTGCTATACAATGTGGGGCACAGTGTGCGCCGCGAACGCGATTTTGTGGAGAAGGCCGCCGACCGCCGCGTGGATGGCCTGATCATCGTCAACGCCGTCGATGAAACTCGCTCGATAGAAATGGTAGCACAGGGCGGCGTCCCAACCGTGTTGGTGGCCTCCGTTGAGACGACTGCTGTCCCCTCCGTCAGCGCAGACAACATCCGGGGCGCGTACCTGGCGACCCAACATGCTATCGAACTTGGCCACCGCGAGATCGCACATATCAGCGGCGCGCTTGAACTGGCCGTCGCCCGGCATCGTGTCCAGGGTTATCAGCAGGCATTGGATGATTATGGATTGTCCTACCGACAGGTTGTCACACCGCGTGGCAACCGCTGGAGCTACCGGGATGGCTACGAGGCGATGCAGCGATTGCTCCAGACATCGCCGCGTCCGACGGCGGTGTTTGTCGCCGGAGACCAGATGGCTATTGGGGCCTATCGTGCCCTGACGGAGGCTGGGCTGAGCGTTCCCGACGATATGTCGGTAATCGGCTTCGACGACATCGAGGCGGCGATGTTCACCGCGCCGCCGTTAACGACCATCCGCCAACCGTTTTATGAGATTGCGACACAGGCGTTTTCGTTGCTGTTACAGATCATGGACGGCCAGCGCCCTCAGGGAGCGCAAATTATCCTCCCGCCGGAACTGATCGTCCGCGAATCGACTCGATCGGTCGGTTGAGCGCCCGGTGGGACGGAGACTCACCGGGATTTCGGTTAATGCGACGGTGGCGCGGGCGGTATCTGCGGCCCAAATGCCAGAGGCCCCTTTTCACACGTTCTGCTGTTCTTGCTGTGTTTCTGTATGGAGGAGAAAATGTCTCTTAAGCGTCTCGTCTCCCTCGTTGCAGCCCTAACCCTCATCCTGGCGGCCTTCGCCTCCACGTCGGCGCAGGAGGAGATCACCCTGACCGTACTGACGCACTGGGGCGAGGAGCGGCTGTTGGAAGCGCAGCAGGCCATGATCGATGAGTATATGGCTGCCAACCCCGGCGTGACCATCGAACTGCAAACGGTTCCGTTCAACGACTTGTTGACCCGTATTATCACTTCGCGCACGGCGGGCACCAGCCCAGACATTTATCACCTCTATAACCTGTGGCTGCCGGAATTCACCAGCAGCGGGATGCTGGCCACTCCCCCACAAGACATCGTGGATGAGATCCTTGCCAGCGCCGCGCCGGCGGCCATTGATGGTATTACCGTTAACGATCAGGTGTGGGGGTATCCGACCGAGATCAATACCTACCTTCTGATCTATAACCGTCGCCTGCTGGAAGAGGCCGGCTACACCGAGCCGCCCACCACCTGGGATGAACTGGTTGAGATCGCCAACGCCATTACCCAGACCGACGACACCGGCGCAATCAGCCAGGTCGGTTATGGCGTCCTGACCGGCTGGGACTCCGGTATTGTGCACCCGTTCGTCTCGCTGCTGTGGTCCAACGGCGGGCAATACCTCAGCGAAGACCTGACGACGGCGGCTTTCAACAGCCCGGAGGCCCTGGAAACGCTGCAACTCTACCTGGACCTGCTGAATGGCGGCGGCATGGATATGAGCGTGACCGGCTGGGACCTGCCCAACGGCAGGGTCGGCATGACCATCATGGCGAACTGGTGGCGCGCCACCCTGATGGAATCGGAAGCGGTGGACTATGAGACCGAGATCGGCGTCGCGCCGATTCCAGTCGGCCCTAGTGGAGAACGAAGCGCCACACTGTCCTACAACTGGCTGTGGGCTGTCGATGCCGGTTCGCCCAACCAGGAAGCCGCCTGGGACTTCATCCGCTGGATGAACACCCCGCGCGCCGAAGGTGAGGGGTCTCCGATGGGCAACTACCTGGTAAACGCCCTGGGCGCGATTCCTAGCCTGATCCCGGACCAGGAAGCCTTCGCCGAAGATTTGGGCGATCACTTCCTGATGCCGTTTGTTGAATCGACTGGCTATGCCACCGCCGAGCCGGTGGTGGCCGGGGCGCAGGAGATCAAGACCAAGCTCCAGACCGAGATCGAGGCCATGCTGACCGGCATGAGCGATCCGCAGACCGTCCTGGACCTGTCGGCGGCGGAAGCCGACTCGATCCTGGCGGAGTATCGCAACCGGTAGTCCGGGTGGCCCGCTGGTAGCAGGGGATGGACGCCGCCGTTACCGGCGGTCCAGGGGGCGGCGCAGCACTTCAGCAGGAGACAAGCGCGCCGCCCCCCAGTTGGTTATCCGTGTGTGCCTGCCCGGTCGTTAGCAGAGGAGGGGCGCTGTGAGTGTGTTGAAGTCGGTGTCGCGGCCCGTCTTTGGCGCAAGTCTGCCTCGCAGTGGATTGATGCGGCGGCGCGTGATCTGGGCGTATCTGTTTGTGGCCCTGCCGCTCCTGGCATTGCTGGTCTTTTCGCTGGGGCCGATCCTGTTCAGCGGATGGGTCAGCCTGCATCAGTGGGATATGCTTTCGCCGGTGTCCGAAATGCCCTGGGTAGGCCTGGAGAACTACACTTACATCCTCGGCCAGGATACCGTTTTTCCTAAAGCCCTGGCGAATACCTTCCTCTTTGCTATCGGGGGGGTGAGCATCAACGTCGTCTTCGGATTGGCGTTTGCGTTGCTGCTCAACAGCAAGATCAAAGGGCGCACGATCTGGCGGGTGCTGTATTTTCTGCCAGTGATGACCGCGCCGCTGGCCCTGGCGGTGATGTTTTCCTTTATCTTTAACCGTAACTATGGGCTGGTGAACAACCTCTTGGTGCTGTTGGGGCTTCCACGTCAGCAGTTTTTGGGCAGTCCGCAGCAGGCGTTGCCCACGCTGATCGCCATTGCCGTATACCAGTACGTGGGTTACTACATCGTGATTTTCCTGGCGGGGTTGCAAGGTATCCCGCAGGATTACTATGACGCTGCGCGCGTGGACGGAGCTAACCGTCGCCAGGAGTTCTGGCACATCACACTGCCTCTGCTGCGCCCGGTGATGTTGTTCGTGATCGTGACCAACACCATCGGTGCGTTGCAAATGTTCGACCTGGCCTTTGCTGCAACGGGCGGCGGTCCGGCCCGCAGCACGACGACGGTCGTCCTCTATATGTACGAGACGGCCTTCAAGTTCTCGCGGATGGGGCGCGCCTCGGCGATGGCGTTCATCCTGTTCGGCATCGTCATGGTGATCACCATTGTCCAGATGCGTCTGCTGCGCGACCGCACGACGGCCTGAGCGGGGGAAGGTGACGATGATAACCACACAGGCGCGTGTTTTCTCGATGTTGGGCACGTTTGCCAAGTACGCCGTCTTGGTGCTGGGCGCGGCGCTGATGGTGTTGCCGTTTTTTTGGATGATCAATGCCTCGTTCATGACCTCCGGCGAGATTCAGGCACAGCCGCCGGTCTGGATTCCCTCACAGTTGCGCATTCAGAACTATACCGAGTTGCTGGACGCGCTGCCGTTTGGCCGGATGTACCTCAACAGCCTGTTTGTGACGATCACCACCGTGATTGGCGTGCTGTTCACCAGTTCGCTGGCGGGCTTCGCCTTTGCCAAGTATCAGTTTCCCGGCAGGCAACTGCTGTTCTATGCATTGCTGGCGACGCTGATGATCCCTTTTTTCGTCACCCTGATCCCGGTGTTTTTCATCGTGCGGCAGTTGGGTTGGATCAACTCCTTTCAAGGCGTGATCGTGCCGGGATTGGTTTCGGCCTATGGGATTTTCCTGATGCGGCAATTTATCGTTTCCATTCCGGACGAACTGCTCGATGCGGCGCGCATTGACGGCGCTTCGGAGCCGTTGATCTATGCGCGTATCGTCGTGCCGCTGATCACTCCCGCCCTGGCGACGCTGGGCACCTTCACTTTCATTGGCACCTGGAATGCGTTCCTGTGGCCGTTGTTGATCATCACCGACCGCGATCTGATGACCGTCCCGCTGGGCCTCAACTCGCTGCGCACCTTCGCCGCCGAAGCCCGCAGCCTGAACCTGCTGATGTCCGGGACGACCATCTCGGTGCTGCCGGCGCTGATTCTCTTCCTGTTTTTGCAGCGTTATTTTATCCAGGGCATTGCCCTGACCGGGTTAAAAGGATAAGAACGACTGATGCAGATCAGACCCTATCGGGGCGCAGACGAGGCCGACCTGCTGGCTGTGTGGCGCGCCGCGATGACACACGACGCCTTGAGCGTGGACCTCTTCCGCACGAAGGTGCTACTCGACCCGAACTTCCAGCCGGAGAATCTCCCCGTTGCCGTTGAAGATGGGCGAATCGTCGGCTTCGTGCTGGCGCTGACACGGCAGGTGCCGCTATTTTTGCAAGGATTGGAGCCGGAAAAAGGCTGGATCACCGCGTTTGGCGTACATCCCGATTACCGCCGCCGGGGGATCGGGCGTGCGTTGTTCGAGCATGTGCTGGCGAAGCTCGCTGCTGAGGGACGCCAGACGGTGGATATATCGCCCTACGTGCCGAACTACTTCGTCCCCGGCGTAGATGTGAACGCTTATCCCGGCACGATTGCCTTTCTGGAAAACGTCGTCGGTTTTAAGACGCTGTATCACGCGATCAGCATGGGGGCGAACCTGACCGGCTTCCAGATTCCGCCGGAAATTCTGGAACTGGAACGCCGCCGCGAGCAGGAGGATGGCGTCACCATCCGGCCCGTCACTGCCGCCGATCTGCCGGACCTGTTGCCCTTTATCGTGAAGCATTTCGGCTGGGACTGGTATCGCCATGCCCAGGAGTATCTGCTGGAGTACTTCGGAGACAGCCCGAACCTGATCTGTTTTCTGGTAGCGCGGCAGGGTGGGGAGGTGATCGGCTATTGCCAGCAGCGGCGTGAACGGTTCGGGCCATTTGGCGTGCGAGAGGATCGTCGCAACCTCGGCGTTGGGCGGTTGCTGCTGTTCCGCTGCCTGGCGGAGATGAGCGCACGGCACGTCTACTATGCGTATTTCCTGTGGACGGGTGAGGACGCCGCCCGGCTTTATGCCCTGGCCGGGTTCAAGCGGCTGCGGGAGTTTGCCGTTTTGCGCAGAGAGCTTTGAGTATATTCTCGAATCGGGGCGCACTTGCGCCCCGATTTGCCCCAGGGCGATTGCATATCGCCAGTAGGGACACGGCATGCCGTGTCCCTACTGGTGTCCACGTCGAAATAACCCACAATATGCAATTGTCCTGCGATTTGCCCACACCCCTATTGACAGGTGTGCAGAATGCGCATATACTGGGAAATGTGAAACGTTTAAATTGGGCATCATCGCCAATGCCGAGGTGCCCTTTTTCTAGCCTTGTTGGTTTAAACGTTTCAAATTTCGCTGCCACCAACTCACTTTCGCTGTCGCCTTGAATATCCTCGTTCGTTCACGTTGAGCTGGTAAGGAGGTATTCCCGATACGAGCACATCCGGGCCACAGTGCGCTTGATCGGCGCCAGGCTGCTTTTGTACCCTTGTTCTTTCTGTTTCTTGGAGGAGAAAACAAGACATGAAGAAGATGCTGTCGCTGTTGGTCGTTCTGACCGTCGTGCTTTTGGGCGTGATCCCGGCCACCGCACAGGAAGGCCCGGCGGCCCCTGAACTGGATTGGACTGCGCTGCCCGTCGAGGAGGGCGCGACCCTGACCGTCTCCGGCTGGGGCGACCAAACCGAGCAGCAGGTGGTGCTGGATTCTATCGAGCGTTTCAACGCGGTGTTCCCCGACGTGACCGTCAACTTTGAGCCGATCCCCAATGACTTCCAGACCGTGATGAAGGCCAACATGGCCGCCGGGACCGCCGCCGACGTGTTCTATGTGGACGCGGACCTGATGACCGCCTTTGGTCGCACCGGGCAACTCCTGGCGCTGGACGAATACATGGACATGATCGGCCTGTCCCGCGATGCTTACGTCCCGGCGCTGATCAACATGTTCACCTTTGAGGACGTGACCTATGCCCTGCCGAAGGACATGGGTTCGCTGGGGCTGGTGTACATCCCGCACTTCTTTGACGAGGCAGGTATCGACTATCCCACCGCCGATTGGACATGGGATGACATGGTCGAGGCCGCGCGCACCATCACCGAAGAAACCGGCACGCCCGGCATGTGCGTCCCGCCGGACGTGGGCCGCTGGCCGGCTGCCGTGTACCAGGCGGGGGGGAAATCGTCAACGCGGATTTCACCGAAGCCCTGTTCAACAGCCCCGAAGCGGTCGAGGCGCTCAACTTTTGGTACGGCATGTACGATGAGCAGATTGGCGCGTGGCCGACCGACATCGGCGTGGGCTGGTGCGGCGAGGCCATTGGGCGTGAGGCGACCGCGATGGCCTGGGAAGGCGGCTGGATGATCAACTACATGAACCTCGACTTCCCCGATGTCGAATATGCCATCGTCCCGCTTCCGTCTGGCCCAGCGGGTGAGGGCAACCTGCTCTTTACCAATGGTTGGGGCGCCAAGGCCAGCACAGAATATCCGGTGGCCGCCGCCGCACTGGTGATGTTCCTGGCCGGCCCGGAGAACCAGGAAGCTATCTTGCAGACCGGCTTTGCTCTGCCGACGATGTTGCATCTGCTGGATCATCCTTGGTTCGAGGATCATCCCAATGAGGCCGCCATTGCGCACGGCGCGACCATCGGCCAGGTGTTCTTCTACGGTCCGCAGCACGGTGAAGTGCTCAACCGTATGGGCAATGCCCTGAACGCCGTTTTCCTGGGCGAGAAGGACGTGCAGCAGGCGCTCGACGATGCGGTCGAAGAAATCAACACTGAGGTCTTCGGCCAGTAGTAAGCCGCCTGTGTTCTCTGCCTCTGTTTTTCACAAACGACTGGCACCGCTTTGCCGGGGCGGATGAACAGAGAGCAGGAGCAAAGAAACGTGTTGTCCTGGGGTAGCGGCGGACTCCAGTCCGCCGCTATGCTTATCCCAAAATGCGGTCGGCCTTTGGAAATAGCGCAGGGGGAACAATGACTGGTGTTACTGCCTCTACCCCGGCGGCCCGTGTTTCGCCCGGACCCAACGTGTGGGTGATAGCGGCGCTGGCATGGCACGGTGTGCTGGGGGTCATCCTGATCGCGCTTGGTGTGATGGCGCTGTTGGGCGTCAATCTGGGTGACTTTGTCGTGTGGCCAGGCCTGGTCTTCCGGCTGTTGATCGGCATCGCGTGTATGGCGTTGGGCGGCGTGCAGTTGCTTTATTGGCCGGGACTGCGCGCCTATCGTTCTCGCGCGCGGGTGTTGTCGCTGGCGATCAACTTTGCCGGGTTGCTGCTCAGTCTGTTTGTGACCTTTCGGCAGATGACCTGTATCAACACCTGCACCGCTACACCGAACATCTTTGCGCCGGATCGGATGGCGACTTGGTTGCCGTTTTTTGGGGTGGCGCTGTTGTTTGGCCTGATGGCTTATGGCATGTGGCGCCGGGATGTGGCCGACCTGTACGGTGAGACCGGCAGTCTGCGCACGGCGCTCACGGCCTACATCTACATTTCGCCGTACTTGCTGACGGCGGCAGTGTTCACCGTCGGTCTACTGATTTACGCCTTCGTCCTGAGTTTTACCAGCTTCTCCAATGAGAACCTCTACGGCGGTGTGCCCCCGGCGTTTGTCGGGTTGGATAACTATTCCCACGCCTTCACCGACGACGAATTCCTGACGGCCATTTCTAATGTCATCTGGTATGCTGCCATCGTGGTCGTTTTCCAGACGGTCATCTCGCTGGCGCTGGCCCTAATGATGAATGCGCGCTTTAACGGGCGGCGGTTATTCCGCACGCTGTTCTATGCGCCGAGCGTTACCTCGTCGGTGGTGATCTCGCTGATCTTTCTGTGGCTGTTCAACGGGCAGGGTATTGTCAACTATATCGTGTTTGAAGTGCTGGGTCTGGCCGAGCCGTTGGGCAACCTGGGCCTGCGCACGCCCAACACCAACTGGTTGAACACGCCGACCCGCCTGGGCGATCTGACGTACCTCAAACCCTTTTTCGACGGGAGCTGGCACTGGCTGCTGGCGATCCCGCTGTTCCTAGCGGGGATCATCGCGCTGGTGCGAATTTCGCTCTGGCTGCGTGACGATGTGGTTAACCGCCGCGCGGCGCTGGTCGCTGGGGTTGCCGCCCTCGGCGCGGGCATCGTGCTGACGGTGGTGCTGGGGGCGTTTCCCAGCGCGGCTCCGGCAGAAGAGGGTGCTGCTGCCGTTGCTGTTGCCGGCGACACGGTGATCAAGACGTTGCTGATTGCGCTAGGCCTGGGGATCGTGGCCGGCCTGGCGGTAAATTTCCTGGAGGTGGAGAAGGACCCCGGCACGGCGGCGCGCAGCGCGGCGTTGGGCACGCTGGCGGCAATCGTGTTGGTCGTGCCGCCTATCTTGCTCGCGGCTATGCTGGCTGCCCCGGAGACGTTGACTGTGACCACTGGGTCGCATGTCACGCTCTACACCCTGCTGGTGATCCCGCTGCTGGCTGGGCCGCTGACAGCGGCTGCGACCGGGAATCTCTCGCACCGGCTGTTTTTGCCGCCGGAAAAAGATGCGGTCCGCGCGCTGCCTCCGCAGGCGGGCGGCAATATGGCCCGCCGTCTGGATCGCTGGGCTGCGTGGATGAGTTCCGGCCTGTTGGCGACGCTGGCGGTCTGGTGTGTGATCGTAGTGCTGGCGGCGGCGGCAACAACCGGGATGCAGGCGGTGAACCAGCTCGGCAACGAGCAGTTCGGCGCGCTGATGCTGCGCGGGCCGAGTGTAGCGTTTATGGTGGTGATGCTGCTGAACATCTTCACCACGTCCCCGACTTTCATGATCATGTTCCTGGCGGCGTTGCAAGACATTCCTGGCCAGCTCTATGAAGCGGCGCAGATCGATGGAGCGAACCGCTGGCAGCAGTTCACCCACGTGACGCTGCCCATGTTGCGCCCGGTGATGCTGCTGATCGTGGTGCTGGGAACCATCGGTACGTTCCAGATTTTCGATCAGGTGCACGTGATGACCTCCGGTGGCCCACTGAATACCACCCTGACGCCGGTGTATCTGATCTTCACCAAAGCCATCGGCGATCAGCGTGCCGTGCAGATGGGATATGCGGCGGCGATGGCCTTCATCTTGGGAGCGATCATTTTTGCCATTACCTACGTCCAGCGTAACTACATCGAGCGCGGGACGCAGCAGTACTAGGAGGGCGCGATGCGAACCACGTTAACGGCTGAACAACTGGAAGTCATCCGCGCCCGCGAGCAGCGAGAACAACTGCGCCGTTGGATCGGGCTGTTCTTCCGCTACGGCGGGCTGATCCTGGTGTCGCTGGTTTTCATCACCCCGTTCGTGTTGGCTTTCTTCGGCGGCTTTAAGACCAACCGCGAGGTGTTGGGCTACCCGCCCACGCTCACGCCGAGTGCCTGGGCCGACGGGGCGAACTGGTCGGCTATGTTCACAGGCGTGGTGCCAGAGGGGGCCGATGCGCTGGCGGCGCAGGTGGAGGTGTGCAATCGCCTGAACGCTCTGCTGGACGAAGCCGGACTCGACCCTAGCAGCATCGAAGCGCGCGCGCTGGCCCGCGATAACCGCCTGCCCAACCCACCGGACTGCCCGCGTTCGGTGCGCGAGATCGCAGCCCTGAATCTGGGTATTCTTAACTGGATACGGGTGTTCCAGGCGGGCGGCGAGACGTGCGCCTCGCGTGGCTTTTTGGGGCCATACTGCTTCCCCTACTGGCTGTTCAACAGCGTGACGCTGGCGATCATCCGCGTGGTGACGCGCACGGCACTCGGCGCGCTGGCGGGCTACGCTTTCGCCCGGATGGTTTTCCCCGGCAAGAACCTGATCTTTTCGTTCATGCTCGGCTCGATGATGATCCCCGGCGCAGTGACGCTGATCCCCGGCTTCGTGCTGATGACGCAGATCGGCTGGGTGGGCACCTACTGGGCGCTGGCGGTTCCTGGCATGGTGGAGGCGTTCGGCATCTTCTTGATGACGCAGTTTCTCAAGAGCATCCCGCGTGAACTGGAGGAAGCGGCATTCATCGACGGGGCCAGCCAGTTCGAGATCGTATGGCGAGTGGTGATGCCGCTGGCACGTCCGGCGCTGATCACGCTGGCAATCCTGGCTTTCCAGTCCTCGTGGAACGAATACATGGGGCCACTGTTGTACCTGCCTGGTGCGCCTAATTTCACCCTGCCGGTCGGGCTGCGCTTTTTCCAGTCACAGTTCCGCGCCGACTGGAATTTCACCCTAATCGGCAGTATGTTCAATGCGATCCCGGTGCTGGTCTTGTTCTTCATCTTCAATCGCTACTTCATTGAGGGCGTCAGCTATTCGGGGTTAAAAGGGTAGCCCTTTCCTTGCCGGAAGGGGGGCGGCTACCTCCTACGGGCGGCAAGTGGCATGGCGGCGGAGCACGTGTTCCGCCGCTGCATTACGGATGAGCGAGAAAAGGATATGTGGTCGGTTGTTCAGAGCGCGCTCGCAGCGTGGTGGCGCGAGTTGATTCCCCTGACGCTGATGAACGTGGTATGGCTGCTGCTGCAACTGCCCCTCGTGACGGCGGCCCCGGCGACGGCGGCTTTTTACGCGGTGGCAGAGAGCGTCATGGCAGGCGACCCGGCCTCGTGGCAAGAGTTTTGGCAGGGCTTGCGCCGTTACTTCTGGAAGGCGCTCCGTTGGGGGCTGTGGCAGGTGGTCGTCTATGGTGTCGGCCTGTTCAACCTGGCCTATTATGGCGAGGAAAGCGGCCTGCTGTGGGATGCCCTGCGCGCGGCCTGGATCGCCGGACTGGTGGTGTGGACGGCATTGCAACTGCTGTATTGGCCGCTATTGCTGGCAGCGACGGATCAGCGCATCGTCAACACGCTGCGCAATGCCCTGGTGATGTTAACCCTGCATCCGTTGTTTGTAGCAGTATTGTTGGCATTGACGGCGGTTGTGGTGGCGCTGAGCGTGGTCACTGCGGCCCCCATTGGGCTGGTGATGATGGCCTGGATAACGCTGTTGGGCAGCGCCGCCGTCCGCGGTCGCCTGAATGTGGCCCGGCAGACGTGATGTCGGTTTTGGGCCAATGCTGCATTGTTCTTTTTCGGGGTATCTGATCTGAGTTTGTGTCGAGAGGAAACAGCTTATGCGTTTTCAACGCCATGCGGCTAATCCTTTGCTGCGACCTAACCCACTCCATGAGTGGGAAGCGATCAACGTTTTCAATCCAGCGGTCGTTCAACACAACGGCCTGTTCTATATGCTCTATCGCGCGCAGGGCGTGGATTATGTCTCGCATATCGGCTGCGCCATCAGCACCGATGGGATTCGCTGGAACCGGCTGGAGCAACCGGTCCTGTCGCCGCACCAGGGGGCAGATGACTATCGCGGTGTGGAGGACCCTCGTGTGACGCCGTTGGAGGGCGCCTTTTACATGACCTATACCGCCTACGGCGCGCACAGCTTCTTCCCGATGATCGCGCGCTCGGACAACCTGATCGCGTGGGAAGATGTGGGGCCATTGGAACGCGCCGAGAACAAAGATCACGTCTTGTTCCCAGAGAAGATCGGAGGGCGCTATGCTATCCTGCACCGCCGCCCACCAGACATCTGGCTTGCCTTCAGCAATGACCTGATCCACTGGACTGATCATCGTCCGATCTTATCGCCACGACCCGATAACGGTTGGGATAACACGCGCGTCGGCGCCAGCGGTGTCCCTGTCCGGGTGAAGGAGGGTTGGCTGTTGTTCTACCACGCCTACGACCAGAATCACGTCTATCGCCAATCGGTGGCACTGCTGGACGGCGACAGCCCGGCGTACGTTCTTCATCGCCCGGCGGGGTTTTTTCTGGAGCCGGAGGAAACCTGGGAACTGAAAGGTGACGTGCCGAACGTGGTGTTTAGCTGTGCCAATGTGGTGGTCGAGGATCAGGTCTACCTGTATTATGCCGGAGCGGACCGGGTGATCGGCCTGGCAACTGCGCCGCTGGCGGACGTGGTGGAGTTCGCTGTGAGTGGTTAGCGTCTGGCTGTTAGCAATTGGCTAAAGCCGGCGACGGTCCGGTGGAAGGCAAGTCAACTACACTACCAGAATGATAACTGCCAGGTGAGAGTTATTCGCTTTTGAGGGTAACGCCATGCCGACGATCAAAGACGTTGCCGAACGTGCCGGGGTGTCGATTGCCACCGTGTCTCATGTCATCAATAACAGTGCGCCTGTCCGTGAGGCCACGCGCCGCCGGGTGATGCGGGCCATCCAGGAGTTGCACTATCGTCCCAGTCAACGTGGGCGCAATCTTCAGGCCCAGGAAAGTCGTATCATCGGCTATCAATGGTACGAGTCGCCGGATTTGAACATGAATCCCGTGCTCGATCGCTTTCTGTATGGTGTCTCGCAGAAGGCCAAGCGCCAGGGATATTACCTGATCCTGTTCAACACGGATCGGGACGCTGACGTGATCCATACCTATGAAGACCTGATCCATACCGACCGGGTGGACGGCTTTGTGCTGGCGAATACCGATCAGGATGACCGGCGTATCCGTTACCTGCTGGACGTTGGCTTTCCATTTGCCTCATTTGGGCGATCTAACCCCGAATGGGATTTCCCCTGGGTTGACGTGGACGGCGAGTCCGGCGTGCGACAGGTGATGGCACATCTGCGGCGCAACGGCCATCGCCGCATCGCCGCGATTTGCTGGCCACGGGGATCGCTGGCCGGGGATGCGCGCATGAAGGGCTATTTCGAGTCGATGCGGGAGGCTGGGCTGGAAGTCGATCCCGCCTGGGTAGTACGTGGGCTGAACCTGGTGCGCACGGGGTTCGAGGCGGTTTCTCATTGGCTGACACTACCACCCGGACGCCGCCCGACTGCTGTTGTCGCTGCCAGCGACGTGCTCGCCATCGGGGTGATGAGCGGCTACAGTGCTGCCGGCATTCAGGTCGGGCGTGAGGTCGCTGTCGTTGGCTTCGACGATGCGCCGACTGCTGCATTCCTGTCGCCGCCGCTCAGTTCGGTGCGCCAGCCCGTTGATCAGATCGGCGAGATGGTCTTTGATATGCTGCTGCGTGCAATACGCGGAGAGCGTTCCGGTGCGCAGCAGGTACTGTTGCAGCCGCAGTTGATTGTGCGTGCGTCCAGCGATTTTGTGTTCAGTGGATAAAGGGGACATGGCTTCACATATCGACCGTACCTGGATTGTCCGCGAAGCGCCGTTTCAGCCAGACCGTTACACCCACCGCGAGACGATCTTTACCATTGGCAACGGCTATGCAGGTGTACGTGGCGCTTTTGAGGAAGGGTATCCGGGCCAGATCGCTACGACGCTGGTGCATGGCATCTTCGACCACGCCGAGGGCGCGCTGGTGCCGGAACTGGTTAACCTGCCCAACTGGCTCGATTTCACGCTGACTATCGACGGCGTACCGTTTGCGCTCAATCAGGGCGTGGTGTTGGGCTACGAACGCCAGCTTGACCTGCGCCGCGCTGTGCTGACCCGCCGCGTATTGTGGCAGCCGGCCATGCGCGGGCCAGTTATCCGCCTGGAGTTCGAGCGTTTCGCCAGCCGCACGCGCCGACACGTTCTGGCCTGGCAGGTGCGCATCACGGCGTTGGATGTGGCAGTGTCGGTCACGACGGAGGCGCGCCTGGACGCCGCAGCCGCCAATATGCCGGCCCGCCATTGGGCTACCTGGCAACAGGGCAGCGCCGACCCGTCCCGGCTGTGGTTGTTGGGCACGACGCAGCAGAGCGGCTACACGGTGGGCATGGCAGCGGCGCTGTTGAACGACACCGGGGCCGCGCCAGAATACCTTGCCGCCCCGCAAGCGCCCTCGACGCGCCTGACTTTTACTCTGGAGGCGGGTTGCACGGCCACCCTGACGCGACTTGTGTCTATCTACACCAGCCGGGATGTAGATCAGCCGGACGTGCGCCCAGAGAAGCGCAGCGGCAAAACCGTTCTGCCGCTGGCGCAGGCCACGCTCGATGCGGCGGTGCAGGTCGGTTACGCTGCGTTGTTAGCCGAACATGTGTCTGCCTGGGCCGACGATTGGGCGCGGTCCGATGTGCAGATTGAGGGCGACGACTGGGCGCAGTTAGCGATCCGTTTTGCGTTATACCATATCCTGATCGCCACGCCCTGGCATGATGAGACGGTGAGCATCGGCGCGCGGACGCTCAGCGGCCCCGGCTACAAAGGACATGTCTTTTGGGATACGGAACTGTTTATGCTCTCGCCGTTGACCTTCACTCAGCCAGAAGCAGCCCGCAACCTGCTGATGTACCGCTACCATAACCTGGCCGGGGCGCGTCACAAGGCTGCCGCCGAAGGCTGGCGTGGCGCGATGTTTCCCTGGGAGAGCACCGACACAGGCGAGGAGACCACGCCTAAGTGGAGCGATCCCCATCCGCCGGATGGTCGCCGTGATCGCATCTGGACGGGCGAGAACGAACAGCACATCAATACGGACATCGCTTACGCTATCCACACCTATTGGGCCTGGACGGGCGACGATGCCTTCATGTGCGACAGCGGCGCGGAGATGGTGCTCGACACAGCGCGCTTTTGGGCCAGCCGCGCCGAGTACAACGCTGCTGCCGGGCGCTATGAACTGCGCCACCAGATTGGACCGGACGAATATCACGAGAACATTGACAACAGTGTGTTCGTCAACCGTATGGTGGTGTGGCATTTGCAAGAAGCCCTGCGCGTGCTGGATTGGCTGCGCGCCACCCATCCGGCCAAAGCTGCCGATCTGACTGCGCGCCTGGCACTGACCTCAGACGAACTGGCGCGCTGGCATGACATCATCGCGCGCATGTTTATCCCGTTCGACGCGGCGCGCGGCGTGCACGTGGAATTCGACGGCTTCTTCGACCTGGAATACGTGGACGTGCCGGCCTACGAGCCACGCACGGCCACGCTGCAATGGGTGTACGGCCTCGAAGCGACCGGGCGCACGCAGATCATCAAGCAGGCCGACGTGGTGATGCTGATGGCCCTGCTGGGGGAAAGTCTGGCCCCGCGCGAGGTGCTGTTGAACAACTGGAACACCTACTATCCACGCTGCGATCATGGCTCGTCGCTCAGCGCGGCCACACATGCCTGGGTCGCGGCGCGGTTGGGCCTGATCGATGAAGCCCTGGCCCTGTTCGATATGGCTGCCGGGACCGATCTGGAAGACAACCGGGGCAACGTCCACGACGGCGTGCACGGCGCGACCTGCGGCGGGCTGTGGCAGGCGGTGGTGTTCGGATTCGCCGGGTTGCACCTGGACGCGCAGGGTCGGCCTGCGGCTTCTCCGGCGTTGCCGCCGGGGTGGAAGTCGCTGCGGCTGCGTTTCCACTATCGCGGGCAGTGGTACGAGTTGACCGCGCGCGCAGGCGAGGCGCAGGGCGACATCCGGGCGTTGTAGAGCGCGTGAGGCCCTTTTTCCCAATACGATTGGACAGACCGGAAAAGCCAGGGCGATGCAGTCCGTGCCTCCCCCTGTGTCAATGAAATTCACAGTCGTTGACAGAACATCAGTTCTATTATAGAATCCTTTTTGTGTTTGATTTCACATTTCCCCAGTGGAGGTCAACATGGGCGCGATCAGGAGAGACAGTGACGACTCCGCCGCGTAGACACGGCGGCTTCTCGGAGCACGCAGGACCCAGCGGTCTACGTTACGCTCCGAAGGCC
>CAZGXI010000053.1:0-21823 GCA_964529715.1 uncultured Anaerolineae bacterium
AGCACTTGCGTACTGGGCAAGTGAGGCGACAGTCCCCTGCGCCAATTCTTATGGAAGGCCTTTTCGTGACGGCTGACACCGAAGATGCGGATTGGGTCAAAGGCGCGCGCGTGCCAGACGTGATGTACATTGTGGCTGAGCGATTCAACGCTTACCAGGAAAAGAATCCTGACTGGCGGCATGGGCCGCTGCGAATAGCGCCGGATTTGGCCTTAGAAGTCGTTTCAGCCAATGACCGCTACACCGACATTGCCGCCAAAGTCGAGGGTTATCTGGCCAACGGCGTGCGGCTGGTGTGGGTCGTCGATTCCTGGCGACGCAGGGTGACGGTGCACGAACGCGGCTCTAACCAGCAGACGACGTTCACCACAGAAGACACGCTCACCGGAGGTGAAGTCCTCCCCGGTTTCGAGATCAGGGTTGGGGCGATCTTCGGGGAATAAACCGCCCCGGCCCGCGACTGCCCCGGTGTAACACGGCCAGCACGAAGCGCGGCAGACGGGTCATGCGCTTCCAACGCCAGGGTTCGCGCATCAGGCGATAGAGCCATTCCAGTCCCAACCGCTGCCAGCCGACCGGCGCGCGCTTTTGCACCCCCGCGATAAAGTCGAATGTGCCGCCCACGCCCATCGCCGCCTTGACCCTGAGGCGCGGCAGGTTGCGCGCGATCCAGGCGTCCTGCTTTGGTGCACCGTAAGCCACAAAGAGCAGGTCTGCACCGCTGGCGTTGATCCGTTCCACGAGGGTGTCTTCCTCGTCCGGCGCGGGGCTGCCTGCGTAGGTCCCGACGATCTGCACACCGGGAGCTTTGGCCCGGAGCGCGTCTGCTGCGCGCGCCGCCACGCCTTCCGCCGCGCCAAGGAAAAACAGCCGCCAGCCTTCTTCGGCGGCCCACGCAGCGATCTTCGGCAGGCCGTCCGAGCCGGTAATCCGGTCCGGCAGCCGCCTGCCCAGCAGCCGCGCCGCGTAGAGCAGCCCGATTCCGTCGGCCAGGCACAGGTCGGCGCGGTTGAGGATGTTGTAAAAGTTCACGTCGCGCTGCGCCGCCATGACGAATTCCGGGTTCGTGGTGCAAATCTGGTGCGGCTTGTCGCCAGCGATCCAGCCGCGCAGGATGTGCCGCAGGTCATCCCAGGTGATCGGATCGACGGGGATGCCGAGGATACGAATACGACTGTTTCCCCCCTTCTTCGGTCCTTCCCTCACAGGCGGGGCAGGGAGCAGGGAATCCTCCCCTTCCTCCTTGTGGAAAAGGGGTTGGGAATGGAGGGCGAGCAGACCTTCTGCCACCTGAACCACCCTCTCCGGCGTGACCAGCCGCATACACGTGCGGGCCGCACAGCCATCACGCAGGCCGACCGTGTGCATCACGTAACTGCATGGGCTGCACCGCACGTCGCTGCGCACGACCGCCGAGCGTCCCGGCGCAGTCCAGGGTCCCCAGGCGTCGGCATTGCTCGGCCCGAACACAGCCAGGACGCGCGTCCCGGCTGCCGCCGCCAGGTGCATCACGCCGCTGTCTGCGCCGACGAACAGATCGCACGCTGCGAGCACCGCGCCCAATTGCCCCAGCGTGGTCCGCCCGACCAGATTCACCGGCGCATGGCGCATGGCAGCGATGGCCCGGTCCGCATCGTCTTCTGGGCGACCCACCACGACGATCTGGGCATTCAGCCGCTCGTGCAGCGCGTCCGCCGCCTGTGCGAACCCCGCCGGCGACCAGCGCCGCGCCAGGGAATAGCCGCCGCTGCCCGTGTGCACCGCCACACGCGGCCCTTCGGCAGGCGGAAGCACGCTCGCCGCCCAGGCACGGTCGGCGTCGGCAATGCCCAGGCGGAGGGGATAGAAATCTGGGGGACAGGGCGACCCTACAACATGGAGCCAATACGCCGCTTCGTGCAGCGCGCCGAAGCCGCCGTCGGGCACCGTGTGATTGAGAAACCAGCCCCGCCCGTTGTCCAATCCCACCCGCAGCGGTGCACCGGTCGCCAGGGCCAACGCCGCGTACTTGAGCGCGCCGAACGCTGTGGTCAGGTGATGCAGAATCAACACGGCCTCATAGCGTTCCCGGCGCAGGCGGCGAGCCAGTGCCCAGGCCGCGCGCAGGTTGCCGGGCCGGATGGCGTCGGTCGGACGGTCGAAGGCGAATTTATCGAAGGGAATAATCGCATCCGCCAGACCCGTCCCATTCAGAACCGGCGCGCTGTGTCCGGTGGTCAGAACATGCACCGTTGCGTCGGGGAAGACTTCCCGCAGGCAGACCAGCGCCGGGGTGATCAGCAGCAGGTCGCCGATGTCGGCCAGTTTGACAACGAGAATTTTTCGTAAGGCAGGATTTGAAGCAAGCAAGCGTTCAGACCCTATCGGAGTCGGCAGGGATACGGCCTGGCGTATCCCTGCGAATGACGCACAGTTACGGAATCACCAACGCCGTCCCCGGCTCCAGTTCGATCTGGTTGACCAATTGGGGGTTCGCCCGTAAGAAGTCCCCCAGGTCCACACCTAGAGCAAAGATGATGCTCAGCAGGGTATCGCCCTCCTGAACGACGTAGACGTTCGCCCCACCACCGCCGATACCCTCAGCCTGAGATGCAGTTCCACCGCTGCTCCCCCCAGCAGACACATTCGCCTGATCTGGGGCCGGCGGAACCACGCCGAACGGCGGTGCATCGCCGGGGATGATCAGCACGTCCCCAGCCCTGATCACATAGGGCCGCCGCAAGTTGTTGGCGTAGATGATCGACTCGATTGCCACATCGAGTTCCTGCGCGATGCGTTCCAGATAGTCGCCAGGTTGGACGGTGTAGGTCTCGTCTGGGCCGCGCCCACCGCCACCGATCCCTTCTGCCGGCGCCGGGGGAGTCACACCCGGCGGGAAGGGGTAAGGCGGCGCATTGGCCGGGATCACCAGCACACGCCCGGCAAAGATCAGGTTGGGATTTTCGCCGGGGCCGAAGTTGGCCGCGATCAGCGCCGCCGGCGCGACGTTCAACCGCTGCCCGATGGTATCAATCGTGTCGCGCGGCTGGACCACGTAGGTGCGACCGCTGCCGCCGGAAGTTGACGGCGTGGCCGTTTGCGTCGGTTGGACATCCGGCTGCACGTCTGCTTCCAATGTTTCGCCGCCGGAACCCGCCGCTGCGGGGATAATCAACTCCTGACCGGCCACAATTTTGTCGGGATCGGTCAGGTTGTTGGCCTCGACCAGCGCCTCGACGGTGATGCCGTATTGCGCGGCGATCCCGGCCAGGGTTTCCCCGGCTTGCACGACGTGAGTCCGGGAACCTTCCTGCGCCCAGGCCAGGCTGGTCAGCAGGCCCAGCCCAACCACCGCCAGCATAAGCACGCCCCAGCGCACTCCATATCGGAAAGAAAAGGCCATTCTGGACATCGGTCACTTCCCTATGACTCAACCGTTGATCGTCTGTAGTGTACACGAAACCTGCGTTGTCGGGCTATCGGGAAAAGGAGGATGGCGTTTCAAACCACGTATCTGCCTGAGTATCATCCAAAGCGTAACACCTTCATTGTCAGTCCGCTGGCATTTATGCTATTCTTGTGCTATGCCGCCAGACGAAGCCACTGGAGAAAACGACAGCCATGTCATTCCAGACGTTCAAAGAATGGCCGTTCCGCGCGAAGAAGAGCGCGCTGCTGGCGACCCAGGCCGTTGCTTTGCTCTATCAGGAGAGTATCCTGGCGTCCACCCTACCTGTGCAAGAGTCGCTCTCGCGGGCAGTCGCCGTTGGCGCGATTCTCTGGGCCATCATCGGGATCGTCTTCACGCTGTGGGCCACGCCAGAACGCCTGGCCGCGTTGCCGAAGCCATCCGCGCGCTGGCAGCAGGGCTACCTGCTCTTCGCGGCGGTTTTTTCCTTTGCCCTCGGCCTGATCCCCGCTCATCCACTGACGCAGGCCCCGGCGATCCTCAACGCCGCACTGACCCTGACACTGTTGCACCACATCCTGTTTGACGCAGGCGCGCCGATCCAGCGCCCCCGCGTCTGGCTGACGGTCATCGGCATAGGCGCGTTGATCGTCTCGCTGGTCCGCGCCTACGGCCTGTCGGTTTACCCATTCATCGATTGGAACGACGAACCCTGGACGCTGAGCTGGGCACTCAGTTACCTGCGCACGGGCCGCTTCAGCGACATTCTGATGTATGGGCTGGGCGATGCCTATGTGGCCTTTCCGCGCTTCTACGTGCCGTTCGCATGGTGGCTTGGCGTCGTCGGCGTGGGCCTGTGGGAAGGCCGCCTGTACGCTTTTTTGCTCACCTTCCCGCTGATCGCCTTCAGCGCGTTGGCAGCGCGCAACCTGTACGGCAGAAAAGCTGGCTGGCTGACGGCGTTTGTTCTCTTTGCCAGCGTGATCGTCGTGACGGCCATGCGCATCCGCCACGACATCGGCCTGGCGATCTGCACGGCGGCCTCGCTGTGGCTCTATTCGGAGGCGCTCCGGCAGCCGGGGCGGCGCTACCTGCACCTGATCGCGGGGATCGTGATGGGCTTGGGGATGTTCTCCCATTACCACGCCTCAGGACTGGGCGTGGCCCTGCTGTTGGGCCTGTACCTGCCGCGCTATGTGGCGCAGTTCCGACAGGGCAAGCGCCTACCAGAAGCGGGCCTGTGGCTGTACGGCATCGGCGGGCTGATCGGTGGTGGGGCTGTGCTGCTCTTGCAGATGATCCCCGATGGGCTGGCAGAGTGGTACGACCAGTTACAGGAGTTCCGCAATTACAGCAATGCGGCAGAAATCAGCGTTGCTACCGTGTCGCATTTGCTAATGATCGCCAAGCTCTCGGTGCTGGAGCTGGCGCTCATTGGCATCGGAGCCGTGAATGCGGCAGTCCGGCGGCGACCGGCGGATTGGGCGATGCTGGCGGTGATCCTTTTCGGCATCCTGGCGCTCGGCGTCATGGCGAAAGCCGCCATCTACTATTACACCCTGCCACTGGTGCCCTTCTTCGCTTTGCTCATTGCCTCTCTGTTGATCGGCCCGCCGAAACAGCCTGAAGGGTCTACGTCGCCCTGGCGCAAGGGACAGGCGGTCGCGGCGGCAGTCGTGATTCTGCCGTTGCTGGGGACAACTCTGTATACGCCCATCCAGCACGTGCTATCCGGCGGTCCACTGCGCCTACCCACGCCACCGGAGGCGCAATGGGTGCTGGATCACGTGGAGCAAGATCGGGTGATCGCAGGAGACGCACGCTACTACCTGTGGTTGCACGAGTATCCGTTCGCGGCGCACCTGCTGGTCGGCTACCTAGACCCGGAAAACCGGGAGCGGTTCGGCGTCGGACCTGCCCTATGGGAAGCGGTCGATTTTGACGTGTTGATCTACGGCAGCGGCCCCGGCTTCACGTCCTCCACTGCCGTCTTCCGCCCGCTGGTTGAGGGCGACTTTTTGCAAACGCACGGCTACGTGGCCGCCGCCGACTTTTCCACCGACACCAACACAATCATCGTCTACACCCGCCTGCCCGCATCAGCCGTCGTTCCTTCGTTGCAGGCAGGCCAGCCATGAACGCACAGGCGAAGGGACGAAAATCGATGCCCGTCACGCTTCTGTTGATCCTGTGTTCGGTGATTGTCGCGGCGGCAGGAGAACTGCTGCTCAAGACGGCCATGAATCAGTTCACGGCTCACCAGCCCGCCGCACCAGAGAGCATCTTCCAATCGCTATGGCGGCTCGTGACCACGCCGGCGCTAATCGTAGGGTTTATCTGCTATGGATTGGGAGCGATCTTCTGGCTGATCGTGCTGTCGCGCGTCGATCTCAGCCTGGCCTATCCGATGTTCGCGCTGATGTATGTGATCGTGCCCATCGCCGCCCATTTTTTCTTGCACGAACAGCTCACGCCTGGCAAGTGGGTGGGCATGTTCGTGGTCGTGATCGGCGTGATCATCCTGGCACGCTTCGGCTGAAAAAGAGGAACCACCATGTGCAATGATCCAGAAGTATCGATTGTCCTGGCGACCTACAACGAGCGTGAAAATATCCTGGATACCATCCGGGCCATCTTCGAGCATGTGAAGCAGCCGGTCGAGATCATCGTCGTGGACGACGACTCGCCGGACGAAACGTGGAAAATCGCCGCCGACCTGGGCGACCCGCGCGTGAAGGTCATCCGGCGCGTCTCGACGCGCGGGTTGGCTTCGGCGTTCAACCGGGGCATCATCGAGTCGCGCGGGCAGATTGTCGGCTGGATGGACGCCGACATGTGTATGCCGCCTGCGCTGCTGCCGACCATGATCGAAAAGCTGGCCGAGTACGACATCGTCATCGGCTCGCGCTATGTCGCCGGGGCGAAGGACGACCGCCACTGGCTGCGTGTACTCTCCAGCCGCCTGATCAACAAGCTGGCGGAGGTTGTGCTGGGCTACGGCGTCAAGGACTACGACAGTGGGTTCGTGGTGCTGCGCCGCAGCGTGTTCGACAAGGTTTCGATCATCCCGACGGGCTACGGGGCGTATTTCATCGAATTCCTGTATACCTGCCGCCGCAAAGGGCTGACCGTGTACGAGGTGCCGTTCGTCTTCCGCGACCGCGCCAAAGGGGTTTCCAAATCCGCCCCCAGCCTGATCAAGTTCTTCACCACCGGGATGCAGTACGTACTGCGCATTTTCGTTGCTCGCGTGCGCAAGTTCGACTGAGCATACGCCGGAAAGCCGGGGAACATCGTGGAAACCTACGAGTACGCCACGCTCTATACGTTCGAGACCGACTACTGGTGGTATCGCAGCCTGCACGCCGTCCTGCTTGATGTGTTCCGCGCGCTCGACCTGCCGCCGGGCGCGCGCGTGCTGGATATGGGCTGCGGTACGGGCCAGAACGCCGTTAACCTGGCCCGGCACATCACGCCGAACGTCTTCGCCTTCGATATTTCGCCTCACGCCGCGCCGTTCTGGAAGCAGCGGAGGCTACACCGGGCCTGTCTGGCCTCGATCAACGAAGCGCCTTATCCGAAAAACGCCTTTGACGCCGTCGTTTCCGTCGATGTGCTAGAAAGCGACGCAGTGAACGAAGCCGCCGCCATCGGGGAAATGTGGCGCGTGGTGAAGCCCGGCGGCTACCTGGTACTGGTCGTCCCGGCCTACCGGTGGCTGCTGACGGAAGAACATCACCGCGCCGTGCACGCCTCACGGCGCTATTCGCGGCAGGATGTGATCACCCTGTTGGAGCGTCAGCCGGTGCGCCTCATCCGCACGACGCACGTCTTCGCTACGCTATTCCCGGCCATCGCCGTCTACCGGCTGGCCTTGCAACGCTTCGGCCATGTGCCCCAGGCACAACCGCGTTCCGAACTCAAGCCGTTGCCCGGCCCGATCAACGAAATTCTGTTCCGCATCACAGATGTGGAACGGCGCGTCCTCAAACGCGCCGACCTGCCCTTCGGCAGTTCGATCCTGGCGGTGGCGCAGAAGGTGGAACAGGCATGACGGCAGATGGATCGTGGCAGTTGGGTCGGCCCGGCTCCGTTATTTACCGCCTCTACGATGCCATGCGCAGGCGGCTCAGCCGGCGGCTGGTCGGCTACCTAGCAGAAAAGGCCCTGCGGCAGGAAGGTTGCTGCGTGCTGGAAGCAGGTTCCGGCCCGGCGTCGGCGTCGTCGCTGATCGCACGGCTGCCGCAGGTCCGCCTGAGTGTCGCGGCAGACATCGACCCGGCGGCGCTGCGCGAGGCGCGCCGACGCGACCCGACATTACACGTCGTGGTGGCGGACCTGTATCACCTGCCGTTTCGCCGCGAGTCGCTGCACCTGACCTGGAACAGCAGCACGCTGGAACACCTCGACGCGCCGGAACGGGCGCTGGCCGAAATGCGCCGCGTGACCCGGCAGGACGGGCATGTGTTCGTCGGCGTGCCATACCGCGATGGGCCGTTGGGCTGGCAGCAGTGGGTGGCAAAGACTCCGCTCGGCGTGTGGATCGGCACGGTGTTCGACCGCGCCGGGTTGGACAGCCGGATGCGCGCCGCCGGGCTGGAACCGGTCGATGCACTGTACTATTTTTTTCGCTTTTTCGTCGGCGTGCTGGCAAAACCCGCCGCCCGCAAAGACGCTCCCTAGAGCGCGGCGAGTCCTTCCACCAGTCGCTCGGCAGCCTGGCGCGTGCGTTCTGGCGGCAGGGCATAGCTGAACCGAATCCAGTTCGCCGCCGCCTCGCTGAAGTACACGCCCGCCACTACCGCCAGCCCGTGTTCCTGGGCCAGATAGGCGCCCAGGTCCTCCGAATCCTTAAACCCGCCCGCCTGAATCCAGCGTGTGCAGTTGATGAAGGCATAGTAGCCGTCGCCCAGCACGTGTTCGAAGCCGTGCTCCGGCAGAAAGGCGCGCAACAAGGCGCGGCTCTCGGCGGTTGGCCGGGCGATGGGCGCACACGCCTGGGCGAAGCCCATCTCGTAGGCGGCGATGGCGACGGCCTGGGCGTAAAAACCGGGAAAGACGCCGTGCGACGCCTGGCTGCTGACGAACTGAATCACGGCCTTATCCGCCAGCAGGTGCGCGCTGCGGATGTTGCTCGCGCCGAGACTCTTGGTCAGCCCGTCGAGGAAGATCAGGCGTTTGCGCTCCTCCGGCGCAAAGGCCAGCAGTACGTCGTTGACGTTGTGCGGCGCGTGATCGCTGACCCAGTGGTAAATCCAATCGAACAGCACGAAGGGGATGCCCTGTTCCAGCGCGGCGCGGGCCAGGGCGATCTGCTCGTCCAGCGGCAGCGTGCGCCCGGTGGGGTTGTCCGGCGAGGTGATCACCAGCCCGGCGATTTTGCGCCCGCCCTGCTCCCGGCAGAAGGCGACGCTTTCCGCGATCCCTTGCGGCGTGATGCGCCAGCCGTCAGACGGGTCGCCCGGCGCGCGCAACACGTTCAGGCCGAGCGAGTACGGCCCCCAGGTGTAGCTGATCCAGGGCACGGCGGAAACGAGCAACACATCCCCAACGCGCCCCGTGCCCAGATAGACCATCGCCTGATACGCCTTGAGCAGCCCGTCGCGCCCGCCCACGACGGCAGCGACATTTTCTGCTCCCCAGCCAGTGCGGGAGTCGAGCGCCCAGTAGCGTTCGGCGACGGCCTTCCAAAAGCGCGGCGTGCCGTGTGGGGAATCATACCCCGTGCCCTGTTCGCGCTGGAGGGCATGGGCGCGCTCCAGCAGTTCCGCCGGGACGCCGGGCAGACTGGCTCCGCCGTCGCCCTGGCTGGCGTCGTAAGTCTCCACGTTCCCGCCGCCCATCTTACTCACATAGGCGGCCAGCCCCTTCTTGATGATAAACATGCGCGACGCGGGGATGGGGCACTGCTGCGACGGGTAAGCGTGGACCGGGACGAGATTGGCATCCGATACGGCAAAGGAGGGGCGGTCAGACATGGCGGCGCTTCTCCTGGGTGGTGTGGTAAGGATTTGCGCAAGTGTGGCAGGATCGGCAGGCCGCCGTCAACGGCGCGGTATACGACAGGACTTGTGCAAATTGACGCCCCGGCTCAATAGTTCGGGTCGAGCCAGTTGCGCAAGCCCTCGCTGAGCAGGTTGCAGGCCAAAATGACCGACAGGATCGCCAGACCGGGGAAGGTCGCCAGCCACCACTGGTAAAACTTGGTCCGCCCCAGCGCAATCATCGCGCCCCACTCCGGCGTAGGCGGCACGACACCCAGCCCCAAAAAGCTCAGGGCCGACACCAGCAGGATGATCCCGCCCACGTCCAGCGCGGCCTTAATGATCAGCGGCGTCCAGCAGGCGGGTAGCACGTGCCGCAGCAGGATACGGCTCTCCCGCGCGCCGACCGCGCGCGCCGCCGTCACGTAGTCGAACGAGCGCACGATGATCACCTGGGAGCGCATCAGGCGGGCGTATTCCGGCCACAGCACCACGCAGGCCGCGATCCCGGCGTTGATCAGGCTGGGGCCGAGCATGGCCGAGATCGCCAGGGCCAGCACCACTGCCGGAAAGGCCAGCGTCACGTCGGCCACGCGCATCACGGCGTCGTCCACGACGCCGCCGAGAAACCCCGCCAGCGCGCCGAGCAGACTGCCGAGCGTCAGGCCGACGATGACCACCGCCAACGAGGTCGGCAGCGAGATTCGCGCGCCATAGACCACACGGCTGAAGATGTCCCGTCCCAGTTCGTCGGTGCCGAAGGCGTGCTCTGCCGAGGGCGGCTCCAGGCGGTCGCGCAATACCTGCTGCAAGGGATCGAATGGCGCAATCTGCGGCCCGAACAGCACGATGACGCCCCACAACGCCAGCGTCAGCGCGCCGACCCAGAACGACGGATATTTGCGCATGTGCTTCAGGATCGCCGCCGGCAGGCGGTCGGCTGTCTGCGCTTCCCGCAGGGGATGGGTGAGAGTAGTTGCTACGTCACTCATGGCGCACTCGTGGGTCCAGCACCCCATACAGAAGGTCAACCACCATGTTGACCACAATGTAGATGATGGCGATCAGCAGCGTCCCGCCCTGGATGGCCGGGTAATCCAGGTTCACCGCCGCGCGCACGAGATATTGCCCCAGGCCCGGCCAGTCGAAGACCGTTTCGGTCATCACCGCGCCGCTGAGCAGCCCGGCGAACGCCAGCCCCAGTACCGTCACCAGTGGGATCAGGGCATTGCGCAGCGCATGCCCCACCACAACCCGCCGTTCGGCCAGGCCTTTGCCCCGCGCCGTGCGGATGTAGTCTTTGCGCATCTCCTCGATGATCGCCGCGCGCGTGACGCGCAGCACCAGCGCCAGTGTGAAGCCACCCAGGATAACCGTCGGCAGAACCAGGTGATGCAACGCGCTGCCGAACGCAGCCCAATCGCCCGCCAGCAGCGAATCGACGGTCAGCAGGCCAGTGGCGTGCGGCGGCATCGCCATACGCGGGTCCAGGCGACCCGGCCCCGGCGTAATTCCCAGATGATAGTAAAATACAAACAAAAAGATCAGCCCGGTCCAAAAGGGCGGCAGCGAGCCGTTCAGCAGCGACACAAGCCACACCCCCCGGTCGAACAGGCTGCCGTTCTTCACCCCCGCCAGGATGCCAAGCGGAATACCTAAAACAATGGCGAACAGCAGCGAACTGATCGCCAGTTCAATCGTGGCCGGGAGATAGAGCAGCAGATCGCCCAACACCGGGCGGCGCGTCAGAAACGATGTACCCAGGTCGCCGCGCGCCATGTTGGCTACGTAAGTGAGGTACTGCTCCCACACGGGCCGGTCCAATCCCCAGCGTTCGACCGCCGCCTGGACGATCTCCGGGTTGTTCATGGCGCGCTCGCCGACGATCATGACCAGCGGATCGATCTGGACGAGGTTGTAAATGAGGAAGAGCGCCAGCGAGATGCCGATCAGCATCGGAATCGCCAGCAGCAGCCGCCGGGCGACGTAACGGGTCAGGTTCATGCCGGTTATCCCTGGAAAATGCAGGGTGATCGGTAGGGGCACGCTATGACGTGCCCCTACGACGCACAAGGTTATTCCACGCTCATCCCGTAGAAGTCCATGAAGTACACCGGATGGAAGGCAAAGCCCTGTACATTGGCGCGCAGCGCGTAAAGCTGCTGCGGCTGGAACAGCGGCACGAACACCGCCTCGGCCACGTGCGCTGCCTGATACTGCTCATAGAGCGCCGTGCGCGCCGCCGGGTCGGCCTCGAACTTAGCCTCATCGGCAAGGCGGGCGATTTCCGCCGAATTCAACTGGATGCGGAAGGCCGGGCCGACATCAGGATAAGAGAAGTAGTCCGACCACATCGTGGCATCCAGGTAGTCTGGCGTCCACGTGCTGAACAGGAACGAAAGCTCCTGTGCGCGGAAGGCGGTCAGGAAGTCGGAGGTTGGGCGCTGGTCGATGGTCACGTTGACGCCGATCTCGGCCAGGTCGGCCTGAATTTTGGCCGCCAGCGTTTCCGCCGGGATGCCGCCCGGCGCGCCGCTGCCGATGTAGAGCGTCAGATCGAAGCCATCTGCCACGCCTGCCTCGGCCAGCAGTGCGCGCGCCCGGTCCAGGTCACGGACATAGCGCCCCGCCGGGTCCGACCCCTGCACGCCGATGGGCAGGATCGAGGCCGGACGATCAGCGTAGCCCAGCAGCAGGTCGTTGATGATGCCGTCGTAGTCGATGGCGGAGGCAATCGCCTGCCGCACGCGCGCATCCGCCAGCGGCAGCCCGAACGACTCGGCGGGCGACATCGCCACGTAAGTCACGTTGAGCGTCTGCCCGACTTCCAACACGAGCTGGTCGTTGCCTGTCACCTGCGCGGCCAGGTCCTTATCAACATTCTCGGCAATGTCCACGTCGCCGCGTTCCAGCAATTGCAGCGCGCTGGACGAATCGTTGACGTTGCGCAGCGTCACCCCGGCCAGGGCAGCAGGTCCGCGCCAATAGCTGTCGTTGCGGACCATCGTGATCTCCACGTCGGGCGTCCAACCGGTCAGGATAAACGGCCCCGACCCGGCGGAGTTCTGGGTGAGCCAGTCGTTGGCCGTGTCGGTCTGGTCAGCATCCTCGGCGTCGGTCGCGCCGTGCGCAATCGCCACCTGGCTGTCCAGGATGCTCATAGCGGGCACGGTGACAACAGTTGGGAAAGCCGGAAACGGCTCGCTCAACGTGACCCGCACCGTGCGGTCGTCCACAACCTCGATGCTGGCAATGGGATCGGCGTAAAACGAGGGGTTGCCCTTGATATTCTTGAGGCGCGTCCAGGAAAAGCGCACGTCCTCCGCCGTGACCGGGTTGCCGGAAGCGAAAGTGACACCTTCGCGCAGCACGAAGGTATACACCAGGCCATCATCCGAGACCGTGTAGCTCTCGGCCAGGGCAGGCCGGACGGTTGTCAGATCGTCGGCGGTGATCTCCAGCAGCGTGTCGTAGGTGGCGCGGTGAATCGTGAGGTTGGTCGTCTCAAAGGCGCGCGCCGGGTCGAGGGTGATCACGTCGTCCAGGTTCGTGGCAACGATCAGGGTGTGGTCGCCCTGCGCCTGCGCGGGCACGATGCCTGATCCCGTAACCCATACGGCAATCGATAGAAGAACAAGAAAGACAAAACCTCTCTTCATTTTCCCCTCCTCACGTTTTTAAAGACCTGGGCGATAGTTTAGGTCAAGAAAAAGGGGTTGTCAATGTAACCGCTGCCGATGCGCGTTGTGCAGATTGCAATCCGCCGCCGTCTGCTTTTACAATTTGCCGCGCCCGTTGGGACACAAGGACCGTTCACACATAAGGAGTGAAGGCATGACTACCGTCGGATACATCGGCCTGGGGCTGATGGGCGCGCCGATGGTCCGCCACCTGATGCAGGCCGGACACAGGCTCGTGGTTCATAATCGCAGCCGGGCCATCGTGGATCAACTGGTCGCCGAGGGCGCGAAAGCCGCCCATTCCCCGCAAGAAGTGGCAGCCCAGGTAGACGTGGTGTTCACCAATCTACCCGATTCGCCGGACGTGGAGCGGGTCGCGCTGGGGTCAGAGGGCGTCATCGCCGGGGCGCACCCAGGGCTGATCTTCGTGGATAACAGCACGATCAAGCCGGAGACGGCCCGCTACATCGCGGCGGAACTGGCGAAAGTCGGCGTCAGGGCGTTAGACGCCCCGGTAAGCGGCGGCGAGATCGGCGCGATCCAGGGCACGCTGACGATCATGGTCGGCGGGCCGCAAGACGCCTTCGACGCCGTGCTGCCGCTGTTCCGGGCAATGGGCAAGACCGTTACCCGCATTGGCGACAGCGGGGCCGGGCAGATCGCCAAAGCCGCCAACCAGATCATCGTCGCGGCGCAGATGGCAGCCCTGGCTGAGGCGTTGGTGCTGGTGCAAAAGTCCGGCGTCGATCCGCAGCGCGTCGTACAGGCCATCAGCAAGGGATCGGCGCAGTGCTGGGCGCTGGACGTGAAGCCGGAGCGTCTGTTCCGCCGCGAATTGAGGCCGGGCTTCAAGGCACATATGCAGCACAAGGACCTGAACATCGTGCTCGACACAGGCAACACTTACGGCGTGCCACTGCCCATCACCGCCGCCATCCAACAGCTTTATCGCGCCATGCTGGCAGCAGGCAACGGCGGTCTGGACAACAGCGCCGTGATCACCGTGTTGGAGGCATTGGCGGGCGTGACGGTGGGGCAGGCCGAATAGCCCAAAAGTCCGGGGGATTGTGATGTGAACCAACCTCTCAACCTATCTTTGGTTAGGTGATTCACGAGGGGCATCGGACGTATAGTAGGGTCGTAAATGAGGAACAGGACTGAACGATACCAGGAGATAGTGAAACATGTTCCCTCCGATGACCCAGACGACCGAACGCGCGCGCATTCAGAACGAAGCCCGCGAACGCGACCAGAAGGCCGCCCACGCCGTGCAGGTCCGCCCCACAAAGACCGAGACCCGCCAGCGCGATGAGCGCCCCACGCAGCCGGTTGTCCGCGAGCAGGTGGGCCAGGCGTAATGCTCCGGCCCACCGCCCCCCCCAACGCCCCGCTCTCCGCATAACGAGAGCGGGGTTTTTATTTGTGGGCAGGTCGAGGCGAGCGGTTCGTTCAGGCCCGCAACTGGTCGAAGACGCAGCCCAGCCACACGTCCTGCGAACTGATGAGTTCGGGGTCTTCCAGCAACGACACCCAGTGGATTTCCACCTCGTGCTCGCCCACCTGAACCGCCCAGCGGTCCGGCGTAGCGCCCACCGGTTGCAGATGGAACAGGTAGTGCATCACCTGAGATGTGAGCGCGTCGGTGGGAATCCAGCCTTCCTGCTGGGCCGTCACCACATATTCACCGGACTGCCGGTTGTACTGATACTCGTCGTAGGACACCCTGGCGAAGTCGGCGCACGTTTCCAACAGGTTCACGCCGCTGCCGCGCGGCAGGGTAAACCCCAGCGGCAGCGCGCCTGCTTCTGGCCCGGCCCGGAAGTCCACCGCGCGCAGCAGCACGCGCTGACCCGGCAGTAGGGGATGTTCCAACGCCGCAAGCAGGCTACGAACGGCCAAGTCGGTCAGGCCCGTCGCTTCGGCTACATGGCGCAGCGCAGCAGTCTGGATCGTCTCTCCCGGCTCCACCGTCCCGGCAGGAAGCTGCCCGCCCACTTCGGGATGGCGGCAAACGAGCAATTCACGGGCGTAGCCGTCGCCGCGCGTGACAAAGGCCGTAACTTTGTTCAGCGTAACCATCAGGTGCATCCTTTAAACAAAACGGTATCCCACATTCAACAGTGCGTCCCTGAAGGCGGATTATGCCAAAATATACCTGCAAAGTCCAGTATGATGTATTCGGGGAACCCCTTATTTGGCGCCCAACTTCTGCCGCACTTTGTCGCTCTCCAGTTCGCGCAGCGCGTCGGCAGCGACCCACCGCGCGGCCTTCGAGTCGATCTGTTGAATCATTCTGGCCGTTTCGATGGCCTTGCGGTTGAGGGCCAGGTTGCGCTTGCCGATCTGTCGCAGCGCCCAGTTGACGGCCTTCTTGACAAAGTTCCGCCCGTCGGCAGCGTGGCGCTGAATGACCGGCAGGAACGCCTCAAAGACGCTGTCCGGCGCGCGCTTATCGTGGAAGGCCAGCCAGGCCATGAGGGCAAACCCCGCCCGTCGGACGAATTCCTCCTCGCGCGCGCTCCACGCGACCGCCTTATCGCAGGCAAACGGCATCCGGTCGAATAGATTGCCGCACACCTGATCGCACACATCCCACGAGTCGAAATCGCGCACCCAGGCTTCCATCTGCGCCTCGGTGACGGCTTTCGGATCGTCGATCATGCTGGCGAGGATGCGCGCCTCGTGCACGCCGGATTCCCACAGGCGCAACGCCAGGCCGTGATCTCTACCGATCTGTTTCGCCAGGGCGCGCAGGGTGGGGATGGCGATCCCATACGTGTCTGTCGGATTGATTCCGAAGCGGGCCATGCCCGCCACCGCTTCGGGATTCGCCAGCGCCTTGAGGCGCTCCAGGACCGCGCGTTCGTCCACTTGCTCACCACCTCACCGTCCCGATCAGGACGGCTCCCCCAGCCCTCCACGTTGCGCTGCCTGCTCGATCAGTTCGCGGCGGCGTTCCCGGTACATGACGATGGGTCGGTCGCCAGGGACCAGCTTCTCGCCAATGCGCAGGTCCGACCGCGCAGGCCGCTGCGCGATCACGACGCGACGGTCCTGCGCGGCGATGAAGTGATTCATAATCGCTCCCAGGCGGTTGATCACCGACCGCAGCAATGGCGTGCGCATGAACCGCTGATAGAAGCGCAGATACATCAGCGTGTTCTTGTCGTCAATGGGGGCAAAGGCCACCAGCACCCGCAGGTCATCGCTGATGCGGTTCTGCCAGACATTCGGAAAGCGGAAGTAAAGCAAGGCGGCTTTTTCCGGTTCGGGCATCTCGCCGGGCTTGCGCGCCGGGGCACCGTCTTCCGGGCGGTTCGAGACCCAGACGCGCAGTTCATTCCCTTCCAGCCGGGCGACCGGTCCATCGATCACCGTTTTGCCGCCGCGCCCGATGGTCGTCTTGTGGACAAACGGCAGGTGCACCACGTCGAGCTGGTTCTCGATAGCGCGCGAATAGTGGGTGGACCAGTGATCGCGGTAGGTGGCATAGCTAAAGTTGTCACCGAGGTCCTCGAAAAAGGACACCGGCGGCAGGTCGTCGCGCACTTCGCCCCACCAGAGCCAGACAAAGCCGTGCGCCTCGCGCACCGGGTAAGCGCGCACACGCATGGCCTTCGGGATCGGCGCGGTCAGGCCGTTCGCCGGAAGCACCCGGCAGGCCCCCGTCGCATCATATTGAAAGCCATGAAACGGACACTCAACGCAGTCACCGATCACCTGTCCTGCGCTGAGCGCCACGCCGCGATGCGGGCACAGATCGCTCACACAGGCCACCCGTCCCTGGGCGTCACGCCAGAAGACCATCTTCTCCCCCAGGCGCGTGACGCCGAGCAACCTGCCGGTTTTAACTTCACTCGATTCGAGGACAACGTACCATTGATCGGGAATCAAAACGACCTCCCCCACAAGTAAGCGGCGGACATTCATACCTCCGGCGCGGCGATGTTGTCATGCCTGCGCCGCTTCCGAAAATGCCAGGATGTAACCGTTCACATCACGGAACGCAAATTCGCGTGTGTCGTAGAACGTGGTGTGCATGTCCTGAACGATCTCGACCTTACCCTTGATCGCCGCATACAGCGCGTCGATGTCCTCGACTTCGATGTAGAACGTCTGCGAGGCTCCAATGGGTGCATCTGCCAGGGCGGGGATGTCCGCGCCGAGGCTGGCGCGCGCCTGGAACATCAGCTCCACGCCGTCTCGGTTGACCATCCCCCAGGTGAACGGCGGCTGGTCCGGTGGGACGGTGGTCAGCACCTGGAAGCCCAGCACGTCCCGATAAAAATCCAGCGTGCGTCCTACATCTTCGACCATCAGGTTCGGCGTTAATTTCTTGAGCATCAGAAATTCCCCTGCTTAAGCTCCTACGAACTTGCCGGAAAACTGTGTGGTCTCGTCGTTTAGCTTCTCGACAGCCACAACCTCTACCCTATCGTCCACGAAGGTCAGGCGCACGTCGTGCGGCTCCGGCACGCCCAACTCCTGAAAGCAGACCGCAAACGTATCCGCCGTCTCCCAGCCGCCGCGCAGCGCCGCCGGAAACAGAACCGACAGCCAGTGGATGAACCTGCCGCCGGGCGTGACACGCGCCACGCCATCCAGACCGATCAGCGCCTCCGGCCCATCGTTCACGCAGACGGTGGCCGTGTTGGTCCCGTCCGCAAAATCCAGCCGCAGCGTCCGCCAGCCGAAGACGTTCCCCTCCAAAACATAGGTCCGCCCGGAGATGCGTTGGGCTGTCGGCGACAGAGGCGGCACAGGCCGGGGTTCCGGCTGGTCAAACACACCGTGCAGCCCGGTCCGGTCAGCAGGTTCGGGCGCGCCGGGAGACTCGACCGCCGGGATGATATAGGTTTCGAGCAGGGTACGCGGCAGGTCCGGCCCGCCCTCTTTCAGCCCACCGGTAAAGACGGCGACCGTCTGCAGGCGGGGCAGCACGTAAATGCGCTGCCCGGCATAGCCCGACGCCAGGGCATACCCGGCGCGGTTCACCCACCAGAGATAGCCGTAGTCGGTGTCCGGGTTATCGGGCAGGAGGTGCTGCGCGCGGGTAGACGCCACGACCCAGGCGGGTGAAACGATCTGTTCGCCCTGCCACTGCCCCTGGTTCAGAAAGAGCAGACCGATCTTTGCCATGTCGCGCGGCCTGAGGAACAGACCCAGTCCCCCGGCATCGATCCCCTGTGGATCGGACATCCAGTAGACGCCCTCAATGCCCAGCGGTCCAAACAGGGTATCCTGGGCAAAAGCTGCCGGACTTTGGCCGGTTGCCTGCCGAAGGATCGCCGAAATGAGGTGCACCGGCCCGGTAGCGTAGCGCATGTGCGTGCCGGGGTCGGTGGCCATCGGTCTGTCCAGCACGAACTGCACCCAATCGTCCTGCGCGAACAGCCGGGACATGTCGCGCCCGTCGTCCCAATCCAGGCCAGACGTCATGGTCAGCAGGTGTTCGAGCGTGATCGCCCGCTTGCGTTCATCCGTATGGGACATGGCCCAGTCTGGGAAAAAGTCCAGCACACGGCTGCCAACGCCTGGTATATATCCTTTGTCGATGGCGATGCCGGCCAGGATCGAAGTCACCGTCTTGGTGATCGAGCGCACGTCGTGGAGAGCGTCGGGGTGATGGGGGTAGAAGCAAGCGTCAAGAACGGTCACGCCACGACAGACGACCAGCACGCTGTGGACGCCATCCTGCACCCGTCGGAGCGCGTCCAACATGGATTGGAGAAGTTGGGAATTCATGACGCCGCGTTTTGGAAATGCCCAGACCAACAACGAGGTCAGTGTAGCACAGAAACAAACAGGGGCAACCGGTGGCGGTCGCCCCTGAGCAGTTACATTCCTGAGCATTGCCCGGTTCTATTCGGGCGGGCGCATGTCCATTGCCTGATTAACGTCCAGGCGAATCCCCGGCCCCATCGTCGAAGTCAGGGTAATGCGCTTGACATACGTGCCTTTCGCGCCGGAGGGCTTATTGCGGCGGATGGCGTCCGTCACGGCAGCCATGTTCTCCAGCAGGCGTTTCTCATCAAAACTGGCCTTGCCAATGGGCACATGCACATTGGCGGTGCGGTCGTTGCGGAATTCCAGACGGCCCGCACGCGCCTCCTGAATGGCACGGGGCAGGTCTTCGGGGTTAACCAGCGTCCCAGCCTTTGGGTTGGGCATCAGACCGCGCCGGCCCAGCACCTTACCGAGCTTACCGATCTTGCGCATCATATCCGGCACGGCCAGGCCGACGTCGAAGTCCGCCCAACCATCTTTGTCAATGCGCTGGATGATCTCATCGTCGGCGATGATGTCGGCCCCCGCCTCCTGGGCGATGCGCGCCGCATCGCCTTCGGCGAAGACGAGAATGCGCACCGTCTTACCCAGGCCGTGCGGCAGCAACACCGTGCTGCGCACCTGCTGGTCAGAGTGGCGCGGGTCGATGCCGAGGCGGAAATGGAGTTCGACCGTTTCATCGAACTTGGCGTTGGCGACTTGCTTGAGCAGTTTGACCGCCTCTTCAGGGGCATAAAGCCGTTGGCGGTCCACCAATTGGGCAACAGCAGTATAACGTTTTCCTGGTTTACTCATGCGAACACTATCTCCTCAGTGGTGCCAGTGGGGCAAAGCGCCCCTCCCACAAGGTATCCCAAGCGCGTAGCGGCGCTTAATCCACGATGGTGATGCCCATACTGCGGGCTGTGCCCTCGACCTGTTTGATTGCGCCGTCCAGATCAACGGCGTTGAGGTCTTTCATCTTGGCCTCGGCGATCTCGCGGAGTTGCTGGCGCGTGATCTTGCCGATTTTATCCCGGTTGGGGGCCGCCGAACCTTTTTCTGCCCCGACAGCGCGGCGCAACAGGAAGGCCGTCGGCGGGCTTTTCAGTTCAAACTTAAACGAGCCGTCCTGGAAGACGGTGATCTGGGCTGGGACGATCTCGCCGATGCGGCTACTGGTACGGGCGTTGTATTCCTTGCAGAACGCCATGATATTGATGCCGTGCTGAGCCAGCGCCGGGCCGACGGGCGGAGCAGGATTCGCCTTGCCGGCGGCCAGTTGGAGCGTGACGACGGCCTTGACTTTCTTCGCCATGCGTGTTTGTCCTTACGCCTTTTCTACTTGCAAAAAGTCCAACTCGACGGGCGTTTCGCGGCCAAAGAAGTTGACCAACACCCGGACCTTGTGCCGTTCCATATCCACATCGCCGACCGTGCCGATAAAGTCATTGAATGGCCCGTCGATGATGCGCACTCGCTGCCCCTGCTTGAAGGTGAACTTGATCTTGGGCGCTTCTGACTCCATGCGCTTCATGATCTGGTTCACTTCTTCCGGGCGCAGTGGCGTCGGCTCATTGCCCATGCCGACAAAGCCAGTGACGCCGGGTGTGTTGCGGACGACGTACCAGGAATCTTCGTCCATGATCATCTGGACCAGGATGTAGCCGGGGAACACCCGGCGCTCGACCGTGCGGCGCTTACCTTCCCGGACCTCAATTTCTTCCTCGGTCGGCACCACGACGTCGAAGATTTTGTCCTGCATCCCCATGGTTTCGATGCGCTGCTCGATAGCGTGGCGGACCTTGTTTTCGTAGCCGCTATAGCAGTGCACGACGTACCACTGACGCCCGTCGCCCTCGCTCGGTTCGCCAACGAACACATCCTGTTCGTCCGGCAGCACGTCTGCGCCGTCGAACGATGACCTGGCGTGGCCTGCTGGCCGGTCTTCGTCTTCCGGCGGCTCATCCAGGTAAATGGGTTCGGGATCAAAATCGATGTCGTCGTGATCCATCAGTACCACCCGTACCACTGCATTTACTTTAATAACCGCTGCCACGCCGCCGGAGCAGCGTGGTGGTGACAACGACTCCCACGACCAGCGCCACTGCAAAGATCAGGAAGATCACCGGCGTCGAAAAGCCCAGACGGAACAACTCGCCGTACAACAGGTCCACCGCGCCCAGAGCTATCGACGACACAACCGTCACTGCCAACACAATGCCCGACAGCCGCAGCGCCTCTTCGCGGGTAGGCCAGGTCACTTTCGCCAGTTCAGAGCGCGTGTCGCGCAGGTAATCGATCACTGGGCGAACCATGCGCATGACGAGGTTGGGCTTTTTCTCCTCATCACGACGGGAAGGCGTCGGGTGCTCTTTGCGCGTCGTCTGGCCGGGGGCTAACGCCGGCTTTTCGGCCTCTTCTAGGCGAGAGCGCCGCCGACGACGACGGCGGCCTTCATCTTCAACCTTCTTTGCGACCTCGTCAGCGGTCATGTCGGCGTCCTTCCCTTCCTCAATCAGTCTGCGTTGTGCGCAGCCTGAGACCAGTTCTGATCACTCAAGACACCGTCACGACGGACGGTGTCTTGCTCACAACGGTAACTTGGCAGGGGTGCCAGGAATCGAACCCGGAACCTACGGTTTTGGAGACCGTTGCTCTGCCAATTGAGCTACACCCCTACATCCCCAAACAACAGGCCGCGATCTACTTGGTCTCGCGGTGCAGCGTATGCTTGCGGCAGCGACGGCAGTACTTATTCAGTTCTAGCCGCGCGCTGTCATTGCGGCGATTCTTTTCGGTGGTGTAATTGCGTTCCTTGCATTCGCTGCAAGCAAGGTGAACAACCACACGAACGTCTTTCTTAGCCATCGTTCCCTTCTAGCGGATAGGAGGGGCAGGTTGGTCAGGCAGCCCGCCCCCGACCTTGCCAGGTTATTCCAGAATTTCAGTAATGACGCCCGCGCCGACGGTGAGGCCGCCTTCGCGGATGGCGAACTTGGAGC
>CAZGXI010000054.1:0-21576 GCA_964529715.1 uncultured Anaerolineae bacterium
GTTCGTCTGTCAAGGATTTCGTGAAGGGGGCAAGGCGCATTCCCCTGTCGCCTAACCCAGCACTTGCGTACTGGGCAAGTGAGGCGACAGTCCCCTGCGCCAATTCTTATGGATCAAGCAATTCGGTAAGCCAAAGGAGCTGAATATCAACGAAACCAGCGCGCAAGAATTAGTCGCGCGGGTGCGTGAACTGGAGCAGCAGTTGAGCGTGCGTGAGGCGCAAATTGAAGTGCTAAAAAAGCTATCGGGATCGTCAGCCAGGACCAGGGAAACGGTTCAGCATGATCGAGCAAGCGCAGTCCCAGGGAAGGTTGAGCATGGCGGACCTGTGCGAAGCACTGGATGTATCGCCCAGTGGATATTACGCCTGGCGCAACCGTGAGAAAAGTGCGCATCAACACGCCGATGAGGAACTGGGCGAGCAGATCGAACAAGTCTTTAATGACAGTCGTCAGACCTACGGTAGCCCTCGGATCGAGCGCGCCTTACGCGAACAAAGCGTGCGAACCTCCCGTAAACGGGTGGCACGCTTGATGCGGGAACGCGGTTTACGTTCAGTACGCGCCCGCAAGCGACGTCGGGGACTAACCAAAGCGAGTCAACAAGCCTGGATCGCGCCGAATTTGCTGGCGCAGGATTTTACGGCCACGCGCCGCAACGAAAAATGGGTCACGGACACCACGTACATCCCGACCCACGAAGGCTGGTTGTATCTGGTCAGTGTGATGGATTTGTACACTCGCAAAATAGTCGGCTGGGCTATGGGCGAGCAGCATGATACCGCGCTAGCCACCGCCGCGCTCGACATGGCGATCCGCCGTGAACGTCCTCTGCCAGGCTTGATCGTCCATTCTGATCGGGGCAGCGAATTCGCTAACGCGCGTTTTCACCAGCGGGCTGCCGAGGCCCACCTTGGGCTGAGCATGAGCAGCACGGGCAACTGCTATGACAACGCTTCGGCTGAGAGTTTGTTCGCTACCGTTAAGTTAGAAGCGATTCGGGGGCAGATTTTTGCCTCACGGCGGGAAGCTCGACAGGAGATATTCGACTTCATCGAGGTGTTTTACAACCAACAGCGGCTGCATTCTGGCATTGATTATGCCCGTCCAGTCAGCCGAAAGATTGAGTGATTGTTACTCCACTAAACTGGGGCTTGACCAACCAGACTAATAGTGAAGCTATCGAGTAATTCATTGCCGTGTCAACAAGACAGAATACAAGGGGGCAAGATGTTGGCCGTTAAAAAGCTCTTTCCAGTTGTACTTTTGCTGATAATGTTCTGCGTTGGAAGCTACACTGCCGCTCAGCCCATTATCATTCCAGTTTCAATTCCAGTTCATGGTTACTTTACCTATCCTATAAACAATCAGCTAATTCTAGCTGATACTTTTACAGGGGAAACGGATGTTATAGTAAGTAGTTCTCCAGAAGCCATATTGGATGAGCCGTCATTATCTCCAGGAGGAGAACGAATTGTCTACTCGGATCCTCGCGGGGAAAGTATCAATATTGTCGATTTGGCACAAAGAACAATTCAGATGAGAGAGACAATACCTCCTAGTGAAGGACGGTTCATTCCCGTTGGCTGGTCAGCGGATGAGAGCAATATCCTGTTTAGGACCAGTATGCTAACATTTCCCACGATCGAAAATCTGGTTTTGGTAGATGTTGAAAGCGCTTCACTAATCTTTAACAATAGCTTTCAAACCGGGCAGCTTCTTACAGACTCGCCGATTTCGCTGGCTGACTTACGATTTTTCAGTATTAATCAGATTGAACGCAATCCAGCTTACAACGAGTGGTTGGCTCTTCAACTCGACTGCGTTGATGCCCACGTGGTAATAGACCAGTCTGAAATTTACTCCGCTGGTCCAGAAGCCCATCGCATTGTCAATCTATTGTGGAACTATGAGAGCCGAGAAATCATACATTTAGATCAGCTTTTTCCTGACCCTATCACATCAGAACCAATATCATGGAGTTTCGATGGAAACTATTTGTTACTTCAATTGTGGACCGAACCACACACAGTGGGGATTGTCCGTTTTTGGAATAACGGACCAGGTTGGAGTGTAGCAGCAGTAGACAGTGTACAGAATGACCAGGGAGTCCGCCATTGGCTTGGGGCCGGGGATTTACTCCTCGCTACTGCCGGAGATACAGTAACCCAGGATAACATCTTTTACATTGCTCAAAGCATCAATGGCGAATGGCATTCGACCGAGTTTTTCCGTCTCCCTCATGATGCCTTCCCGACCGTTCGATTTGGAGACTGGCGCATAACCGCATCTCCGGAGGAAAGGCAAATCCTGAGCTGTCTGTTTGACCAGACCTTGCCCGTCCGTTTGGAGGTCCAGTCAAGAGGGCGGGTCGCCTTTACGGGCGGCACGTCCAGCCGTCTGCGCGCCGCGCCGGGCATTCACAGCACCGAACTGACCTTGATGGCTGAAGGAACGGCATTTGATGTCGTCGGAGGGCCTACCTGCGCCAGCGGCTACCGCTGGTGGCAATTGGAACTGGACGACAGCACGGTCGGCTGGGCCGCTGAGGCAGACACGCAGACTTACTTCCTTGAACCGGTGTCACAGGCGATCACTGTTCCGGCGGGTGATGTCAATGGGCTAATTGCCGCCATCAACGCGGCCAATGCCGCCCCCGACCCGGACATCATCAACCTGTCCGACGGCGCATATACCCTGACCGCCGTCCACAACGCCACTGACGGACCCAACGGCCTGCCGGTCATCACCAGCCCCATCACCATCAACGGCGGCGCGGGCGGCGCGACGATCACGCGCGAGGCGAGTGCGCCGGAGTTCCGGCTGTTCCGCGTGGCCACCGGGGGCAACCTGACCCTGAGCGACGTCACCCTGACCAACGGCAACAGCGGGGAGGGCTTCAGCGGCGGGATCATCGCCAACAGCTTATACCACAAAGATTAGAGTAGCATATGCTGGCTACCGTTAAAGCAGTGATTGGATTTGACCGAAAAATCAAACACTCCACCACCCTCCGGCAAGAGACGTGTGGAGCGTTCAACCCGAATTTTAGCAACTGAATGCAGTTGTAAGGTTTTGTTGTGGACGCTCCCCGTCTTGGTTAGACTTGAAGCGCCTTAGTCGGGGCGCTGGGATTTGAACCCAGGACCTCATCGACCCGAACGATGCGCGCTAGCCGGACTGCGCTACGCCCCGGAGTGGTTGTAGTGTACCTGATCTCCTGGTCCGTGACAAGGGCCAATTATCCACGAGGGGATAGAAGCCGGTGAATCAAACCCAACTTCCGACCACACCTAACCTGAGCACACGCCTGCGCGCGGTCACGGCGGGCCTGTTGGAACGCCTGGGCGCCGCCCTGTACTGTCTGCACGTGCACCCAGACGTACTGACCTGGCTCAGCCTGGTCTTTGCTGCCGTTGCTGCTCTACTGATTGTACAGGGGCATTTTGTAGTTGCAGCCCTGGTACTCATCGTCGGTATGCCGCTGGATGCGCTGGACGGCGCGGTGGCGCGGGCGATGAAGCGTACCAATCCCTTTGGCGGTGTGTTAGATTCAACGATAGATCGCTATGCCGACATGCTGGTGTTGCTGGCGTTGGCGTATTTCTTGGCTGTGCACGCCGACTTTGGCACAATGCTGCTGGCGTTTGCAGCAGTGGTCGGCAGCACGCAGGTGAGTTATATTCGCGCCCGCGCAGGCAATGCCGGGCTGCCCTGCGCCGGGGGAGCCTTTTCCCGCTTCGAGCGTTCAGTCGTCCTGCTGCTCACCCTGTTGACCGGCTGGCTGACACTCGGATTGGCCGTCCTGGCAATCGGTTCCAACCTGACGGCGCTGCACCGGCTGTGGTCGGTCTATCGTTTCGCTCGATCTATACAGGAAGGGACTTAGGTTAGGCAATGTCCTTCGATTCCATTGGGATTCATGTTGGACCGCTGTACATTCGCTACTATGGTCTGCTCATTGTCGGGGGGATGCTGCTGGCCGCCAGCCTGGCGGCCTGGATGGCGCGGCGCGACGGGCGCGACCCCGATCATGTGTGGGGAGGGCTGACCTGGGCGCTGATCCCCGGCATCATCGGCGCGCGGTTGTGGTTTATCTTTTTCCCGTCGATCACGATGGTCGAACGTGGATTCACCACCGAGTGGTTCTTGACCCATCCGTTTGACCTGGATAACGGCCCGCTGGCAATCTGGAGTGGTGGACTGGGCATCTTCGGGGCTGTAATCGGTGGCATCATTGGTGTCGTTTTGTATGCCCGGCGTCACCGCCAACCCTTGTGGGAATGGATCGACATTGCGGCGATTGCCCTGCCGCTGGCCCAGGCCATCGGACGTTGGGGCAATTACATCAACCAGGAACTTTATGGCCCTCCGACCACGTTGCCTTGGGGCATTGCCATCAGCGCAGCCAATCGGGTCGGCGAATACCGCGATATGGCGACTTACCCTGCCAGTACCCTGTTCCACCCGCTGTTTCTGTACGAGTCGTTGTGGAATGCCCTCAGCGTGGTGGTGCTGTTGTTCCTGTGGCTGAATTTCCGCCAGCGTTTTAAGAAGGGCGACTTCCTGCTGCTATATGTCCTTTCCTACTCGGTGATCCGTTTCCTGCTGGAATTCCTGCGCGTCGAGGTTACGCTGGTGGGCCAGGTTAACGTCTCGCAGGTGGTCACAGGGGTAGCGGCGGTGGTGGCCATTGCCGTGTTGCTGTGGCGTCATCGGCCCGGCGCCTCTACGGCGGACTACTATCCCGGTGAACCGCCTGAGGAAGCTCCCACTACGACTGTGGCCGACTCAGAAGAAGCGGCGGATTCGAGCGATGTAGCCTGACGTTGGTAGTCTTTAACGAAAAATTCACAGTCGTTAGGCCGTATGGCCCATCCGCTTTTCGAGACAAGTCGATTACACTGGATACAGGCGTAATGTATAGTCGTGTAGGTGGGGGGCAATGATCGAAGCGCAGGGCCTGACCAAGCACTTCGGCGATTTCCACGCTGTCGAAGACGTGTCCCTCAATGTTGAGCGCGGGATGGTGCTTGCCCTGTTGGGGCCGAACGGCGCCGGCAAGACCACGACGGTCCGCATGATGACTTCTATCCTGAAGCCGACGGCCGGGTGGGCGCGTATTGCCGGCTATGACGTCATAACCCAGGCGGTCCAGGTGCGGGCGCATGTCGGTGTGCTGACCGAACAGCATGGCCTGTATGAGCGGATGCGTCCCTTGGAGTACCTGGATTTTTTCGGGCGTCTGTACCACTTGGACGCTACCGCCCGCCGCAGCCGCGCCTTGCAGTTGATGGAACGCTTTGGCCTGGGCGATGCCCTGAATAAGCGGCTGGGGGAGTTTTCTAAAGGCATGAAGCAAAAGCTGGCCCTGGTGCGCGCTATGCTGCACGATCCCACCGTGCTGCTACTGGATGAGCCGACCAGCGCCATGGACCCCCAGAGCGCCAAACTGGTACGGGATGCTATCCTTGAGCTTCGCCGTAGTGCGCGGACCTTCATCGTCACCACACACAATCTCAGTGAGGCGCAAATCCTGGCGGATCGCATTGCCATCATCCGGCGTGGGCGGATCATTGCCGAGGGGACGGTTGAGGAACTGTCCCGCCGCTTTGTGGGCGATCCTCTAATGGAACTGCGCCTGCGGTTCCCCCTGAACGGCCTAACCCAGGACCTGGGCGGTATGGTCGAGGTGGTGGAGCAGGGGGACCGCTGGCTGCGCTACCGCACTGCCGATCCTGAAGCGGTCAACCCGCAGGTGTTGCGGCGGTTGACCGGCCTGGGAATCGACGTTGTGACTCTCAGCCCGGTGCAGCAGACGATGGAGGCGATTTACCTACGGATTGTTGAGGAAGACGAGAGAGCGCAAAATGGCGGCAACAATGTTCACTGAAACCCATCCAGTTGGCGCTCTGGCGGGCTTCCGATCTACGATGAGCAATGCCCTGGTCGTGACCCGGCGTGAGGTGCTGGATAGTTTCCGGGACTGGCGTATCATCGTGCCGATTTTAATTCTCACGCTGGGTTTTCCGGCGTTGTCGCAGTTCGGCGCACAATTGATGCTGAACTTTGTGACCCAGTATGGTGCAGAACTGATCGGCGAGCGGACGATTCCGTTCCTGCTGATGATCGTCGGCTTTTTTCCGATCTCGCTCTCGTTGGTGATCGCCCTGGAAACATTCGTTGGGGAAAAAGAGCGCCTTAGCCTGGAGCCATTGCTTTCTACGCCACTGACCAACCTGGAACTATACATCGGCAAAACGCTGGCGGCGATGATCCCGCCTTTACTCTCCAGTTATGTTGGTATGGGCGTTTATCTGAGCGGGCTGCTGTTCGGTGAACTGGCCTGGCGTCCCCCGCCGATGTTGATCGTCCAGATCGTGCTATTGACGACCGCCCAGGCGCTGTTGATGGTCACTGGTGCAGTTGTGGTCTCCAGCCAGACCACCTCGACGCGCGCGGCGAACCTGCTGGCGAGCTTCATTGTTGTGCCAATGTCGCTGCTGATCATTCTGGAAAGCATCGTCATGTTCGGCGCGCCGGACGCCGAATCGCCCAGCGGGATTTTTTCGCTGTGGGTGATCCTGGTTGGGCTGCTGATCGGCACGGTGCTGTTTATGCGGGTTGGAACGCGCATCTTTAACCGGGAAGAGCTGTTGGGCCGTTCGCTGGATATGCTCAACTTGCGCTGGGCCTGGAGGGTGTTCTGGCGGCAGTTCGGTGGTCGGCTGCTGGCTGGCGACATTCGCCAGTGGTATCGGGAGGCGGTATTCCCGGTGTTGGGCGAACTGCGCCGTCCGTTCGTGGTGGTGCTGATCTGTATGGCGGCGATGTTTGTCGGCGGTTGGGCGATTGGCCAGATGCCCGATTGGCGTCTCCCGGTGTCCAGTGCCCAAAACGAGGTCGGTCTGGCGAACAACTTTCGGGAGTGGTTCGAGATGGGCAGCCGTCCGACGACGGTCTTGCTGGCGGTGTGGCAGAATGGGCGTGTCTTGCTGGCGGCGACGATCCTGGCGGCTGTCAGTTTTGGCGTCATGGCGGTGGTGTTGGCGATTTTGCCGTTCGGTATTCTGGGCTGGCTGTTTGCGCAATTTACGGTGTTGAACCTCAGCCCTGGCCTGTTTTTGGCTGCCGTCGTTCCGCACAGCCTGATCGAGATTCCTGCCATCCTGTTGGCGACGGCGGTGGCGGTGCGCCTGGGCGCGATCATCACCCGTGCGCACGAAAATACAACCGTTGGCGAGGTTTGGCTGCGTGCCCTGGCGGATACGTTCAAAGTTGGACTGGGGATAGTGCTGCCGCTGTTAATTTTAGCTGCCCTGATCGAAGTGTTTATCACGCCCCTGGTGGTGCAGATTGCGCTGGGAGGATAGTCTTGCGCAGGGATACTGGCCCGGCCAGGGCGGCGGTTAGCACCAGATGTCCGCGAGGAGAAGCATGGGCCGTCTTGTAATCCTGGGGACGGCGGCGGTTGTCCCCGATGCTAATCATGACAATACCCACATGGTGTTAGAAGGGGCGGATGGCGCGATCCTCATCGACTGTGCTTCCAACCCGGTTGGGCGCTTGCAGCGAGTGGGAATCCATTACAACGCCCTGACCGACCTGATCCTCACCCATTTTCATCCCGATCACGTCTACGGTGTGCCGATTCTGCTCAACAACATGTGGCTGCTGGGACGCCAGAAGCCATTGCGGGTTTATGGGCTGAATCACTGTCTGACGCGCGTGGAAGAAACCATGCAGTTCCATTCGTGGAATGAGTGGCCGGATTTCTTCCCTGTGTCGTTTTACCCGCTGCTGGAGCGAAGTAACCAGTTTGTGCTGGAAAACAGCGATTTTCGCATTACGTCCTGGACGGTGCACCACTACGTGCCAACGATTGGCCTGCGCATCGAAAACAAGCAGACCGGCTTCGTGACGGCCTATACCTGCGACACAGCCCCAACGTCCAGTCTACTTGAACTCTGTCAGGGGGCCGATCTGCTGATCCATGAGGCGGCAGGGGAAGAGCCACTGGGCCATTCGAGCGCGCGGCAGGCGGGCGAGACGGCTACCAGGACCGGGGCCAAACGGTTGATCCTGATTCACTATCAGGTTTTCGGCAGGAATGGGCCGGTCGATCCGCGCCCGTTGGTGCGTGAGGCCCAGGAGACGTTCGCTGGGCCGGTACAGTTGGCCGAGGACTTCCAAATGTTCGAGGTTTGACCGGCAAGCGTCTGGCCGCATTCTTGAGCCTGCGCAAAATGAACAGGCCCGCTGTAGGATGGTGTTCCCCGGCGGGCCTGCTGGCTGTAATTTTCAGAGAATCGGTCACTGCCCGGTCTCAGAGGTAACGGCCTCGAAAGGTTTTACGGTGGCATGTAAGAATTGAAAGTCGCCGCGCGGCGGCATGACCTCGTGAATCTCAACAATTTCAAAGGTGAGTTTGCCGATTTCGACGCGGTCGCCGACTTCGGGGCGCTTGATATGATTCATGATCCCGCCTGGGTGCTCGCCGCCCATTACCACATAGCTGACTTTGTAGATCATGGGTTTTACACCTTTTTAAGCCCTTAACTGGACGCCGGGTTAAGATTACGGTGGCGCAGCTTGAAGGAAATGTCGCTTGCCAGGTTGCGCATCACCATATAGCCAATCGCGGTATCGGCGGCGCACAACTGGTTGAAGTCTTCGCGCTTGATCGTGTCGATAATGGCGTTGTTGCTGACGCAGCGAATGGTGGCCGACCGCTTGCCATAGTCAATCAGCGCCATCTCGCCAAAAATCTGTCCGCGTCCCAGATAGACTGCCGAGCGGGCGGTCTCCGGGTCATCACCGATGGTCACTTCGACTTGGCCCTCACGGATGATGTAAAGCTGGTCGCCTTCGTCACCCTGGGCGAAGATGATCTCACTGTCTTTGTACATCACCGGGCGGCTGATCGCAGCCAGACGCCGCAATTGCGCGTCATTGAGACCTGCAAACAGCTCTACACCCTTGAGCAGCTCGATTAATTCCACCTCAGTTCCTTCTGGTGACATTGTTGACGTCCTGTCGGTCTACACTGTCCACCAAGGGGGACAGCAGTGAGCTATCGTCTGGCCGTCTATCTTGCCTCGTTTAAGGGCATTGTACTCCCTTCCCAGATGTTGGACAAGCGCACAACGGTTTGCATCGGGTTCGGATTGCGGTAGCAAAAAGACTCAGGAACAGGGTAAGCTAGGGTTACGTCTGTGACACTGCCGGTTCCTGGCGGGAATGGGCAGGAATTTTTGACCGAAGATCGCACGGAGGGCCGCATGGAATATCGGAATCTGGGCCGAACCGGGCTGAAGGTCAGCGAGCTATGTCTGGGCACGATGACCTTCCGCTGGACCTGTACCGAAGAGCAGGCTTACCAGATGTTGGACCATGCCTGGGACGCCGGGATCAATTTTATCGACACGGCAGATATTTACAGCACCTGGGCACCGGGCAACCCCGGCGGTGTGGCCGAGGAGATCATCGGCAACTGGCTCAAGACCAAGCCGCGCGACCAGGTGGTGATTGCAACCAAAGTGCGTGGGCGGATGTGGGACGGGCCAAACGGCGAAGGGCTGAGCCGCCAGCACATCACCCTGGCTGTCGAGCACAGCCTGCGGCGTCTTCAAATTGAAACCATTGATCTTTACCAGACTCACTGGCCGGACTGGGACACGCCACTGGAGGAAACATTGCGCGCGTTGGATGATCTGGTCTCTGCCGGCAAGGTCCGCTACATCGGAGCCAGCAATCACCCGGCCTGGTTATTGACCAAAGCCTTGTGGATCAGCGACAAATACGGCCTGGCTCGCTACGACTCGATTCAGCCGCACTATCATCTGTTGAACCGGCGCGAAGTCGAGCCGGACTTGGCGGCCCTATGTCTGGATCAGGGCCTCGGCGTCATCCCCTATAGCCCTCTGGCTGGCGGATTCCTAACCGGCAAATATACGCGCGATGACATTCCGAAAGGATCACGTGGCGAGACGAGTGAGCGCATCCGGGCTTATCTGACCGAAGAAAACCTGGCTATTGTCGAAGTGCTGCGCGACATGGGGCGGCAGCGCGGCAAGACCCCGGCGCAAATGGCCCTGGGCTGGCTGTTGACCTTGCCGTTCGTCACCTCGTGTATTGTCGGCGCCAACACGGTTGAGCAGTTGGGCGAGTCGCTGGGGGCGGCAGGGCTGCGGCTGAGTGAAGACGAGATGCGCCGCTTAGACGACGCGACCGGCGTGGACCGCAACTGGTTCGGCAGATAGGTCGTTCGTGGTTGGCGACAAGCCTTGAGCTGTTAGCCGCAAGCAAGTAAAGCCTGCGGCCTCTTGAGCTAACAGCTAACCCAATGTGCCAGTTTCGAGCGTGTCTGTCCCGGTCGCCAGGGGCAAACTCCCTGGCGAAGTCCGCAAAGTCCACTGAAGCGGACAAAAACGCAGGTCGGGGCAGCGGCTGTCAGTCCACTTCAATGGACTTTACATCCGTCGCCGGGGACCTGAGTCCCCGGCGTTCAAAACCTGCACAGGAGGCCTGCGGATCGTCGAACGCAAGCCACTAGTCCTATTCCAAAGAACGCTGTACGTGGCTGAGAAACTCAGCGCGGGTCTTGTCGTTGTCACGGAATTGCCCCAGCAGGGCGCTCGTGACCATGCGGGCGTCGGCCTTTTTCACGCCGCGCATTGTCGAGCACATGTGTGTTCCTTCCACTACCACACCGACTCCCAGTGGGTTCAACACGTCCATCAGGAAGCTGGCGATCTGCTGCGTCATGCGTTCCTGCACCTGGAGTCGGCGCGCGAACATATCTACGATGCGCGGAATCTTGGAGAGACCGATGACCTTGCCGTTGGGGATGTAGGCAACGTGGGCATGGCCGATAAAGGGCAGCATGTGATGTTCGCACATCGAATAGAATTCGATGTTCTTGACCAGCACCATTTCCTGATAATCCACGTCGAACACGGCGCCGTTGATCAGTTTCTCCGGGTCGGTGGTGTAGCCGGAGAGCAGCTCTCCGTACATGCGGGCCACACGTTCCGGCGTCTTGAGCAGGCCGTCGCGGTCGGGGTTTTCGCCGACGCCGAGCAAAATGTTACGGACAGCGTCCTCAATCGCCGGGTTATCATATGTCAGGTAGGGATTCAGCTCATAGGCTTCCAACAGACTGTTTGTACCTACCTCGAATTTGGCAAAATCGGTCGTCGTTGTCACGGTTTATCTCTCCAAAAACTGTACACTTGACGAGTTTGTGTCTACCTCAGTACAATACCATAGATGCGCCATCTTGTGAAGTTCTTTCGTTGACTCTCACGGAGTTTTAAAGAAGTGGATCACATTGTTATTCAAAACCTCCGCCTGCGTTGCTTTATCGGGTTCAGCGAGCACGAACTGCGCGACAGGCAGGATGTGGTTATTACCATGACGCTCTATGCCGACCTGCGCAAAGGTGGCACCAGCGACGACCCCGACGATCTCCTCAACTACCGCACGGTCAATAAGGCCGTGATCGCCCACGTTGAGGCGTCTCATTACAAGACGCTCGAAGCACTGGCGACGAACATTGCCCGCGTCGCAGTGGTGGACTGCGGAGTGCCGAGAATTCGGGTGGAAGTGTTCAAGCCGGGGGCGCTACGCTTTGCTGATACCGTCGGGGTGATCATTGAGCGTGGGCTGGAGGATTTCGCATGAGTCAACTGCACCGGGTCTTTGTGGTCCTGGGCTCAAACATCGCGCCAGAAGTCAATCTGCCTGCCTGCGTCGCTTTGTTGCGGGAACGGTGCAGGGTGCGCGCCGTGTCGCCGGTTTATGAGACCGCGCCGGTGGGCGACACCGAACAGGCGAATTTCCTCAACGCGGCGGTGCTGCTGGAAACCGCCTTGCCCCCAGACGAATTCCGGCGGCAGGTGATCGTCCCGATTGAGCAGCAGTTAGGGCGAAAGCGCGATCCGGCCAACAAAAATGCCCCGCGCACGATTGACCTGGACATCGCCCTGTGGGACGCGGGGAGTTTTGATTACGGGGAAAAACCCTGGCATGTGCCGGACGAGAACATCACCCGGTTTATTCACGTCGCGCGCCCGCTGGCCGACCTCGTGCCGGGGTACGTGCATCCCGAAGATGGGCGCACGCTGGCGGAAATCGCTGCCTCTCTACCTGTCGGCGGAATCGCCCGGCGCGACGACCTGATGTTTTAGCCGGCGCTTTCCAACGCCGCGCGCAGATTGGAAGCCAGCGCCCGCACCGCCTCAACGCCCTGTGCGCCGGCCTTCACCAGCGCGCTGCCGACGATGAAGCCGTCTACCAGGCCGTTCATCGACCTGGCCTGTTCGGGCGTGCTGATGCCAAAGCCCAGCACCAACGGCCTATCCGTCTGCGCGCGCACACGGGCGATGAAATCGGCCAGGTCTGGGGGAAGCTCCGTGCGCGCCCCGGTGACGCCCGTCACCGAGACGACGTAGATGAACCCGGTCGCCTGCTGCGCCGCCAGCGCGATCCGCTGGGCGTTGCTGGTCGGCGCGAGGAAGAACACCAGCGCCAGGCCCGCGCGTGCGCAGGCCGGCGCGAACAGGGCTGCCTCTTCTGGCGGCAGGTCTGGCACGATCAACCCATCGGCCCCGGCGGCTTTCGCATCTTGTACGAAGGCTTCCGGCCTATAAGCCAGCAGTGGGTTGAGGTAACTCATCAGCAGCAGCGGCTGACGGACGCCGCGCGCGCGGAGTTGCCGGATGGCCTCCAGGCATCTGCGCACCGTGACGCCGTTTTGCAGCGCGACCTGCGACGCTGCCTGGATGGTCGGGCCGTCGGCCAGTGGATCGCTGAACGGCACGCCGATCTCGAAGCCGTCCACGCCTGCCTCGGCCATCGCTGCAATCGCGTCCAGCGATGTGTCGTAGTCGGGATAGCCGACGGGAAAATAGGGCAAAAAGGCGGCGCGGTTCGCCGCTTTGGCCCTAGCAAACATGGTGTCAATCGCGTTGAGGCCGCTCTGGGTAACGTCCGATTTGCCCATCATCCGAACAGCTTTCCTGTTTCAACTGCCTGCCCGCCCAACACGGGAGAGGTAAAGGTATCTTTCGGTTCGTAAAGCCCCTGTCGCACGAAACGCCCTTCACTCAGCACGTACACCTCGACGAACTGCGCTTCTGGGGCCGGTTCAACCAGCCAGTATTCTCGAACACCGTGCTTTTCGTAGAGCGTAGACTTGACTCCTCGGTCGTGGCGGGCCGTGCCCGGCGAGAGGATTTCTACCACCAGATCGGGCGCGCCGCGCTAGCGGCGGTTGCTCCCGATCTGGCAGTTGCTCCCTTCGCTGCCCGCCCAGAACACGTCCGGCTGTACCACATTCCGCTTATCCAGGTAAACATCACTTGGCACAATCTGTACCCGCCCTGACGGTATCAATTGCTTCAGGTAGATCGCAACCGCTAATGCTGCGTCCTGATGCTCTGGGGCCGGAGCGGGACTCATGATCAATTCCCCTCCAAGTAATTCCTGAATCTTATTCGTTTCCGGCAATTCGGAATACTGCTCCGCCGTCATACGCTCCTGCGCGCGTTCTGCTGCTGCGACTGCCATGACTACACCTCCAGCGCCTTGATCACCGTATCCAGGTCCTTGTCCCCGCGTCCCGATAGATTCACTAAAATGATAGCATCCTTTGGCATGGTCGGTGCGCGCTTGATCGCCTCGGCGACGGCGTGCGCACTTTCCAGCGCCGGGATGATTCCTTCCAGCTTGCTCAACGTCAGCAAGGCGTCGAGCGCCTCTTCGTCCGTCGCATAGGTGTAAAAGGCACGTTCCAACTGCCGGAGATGGGCGTGCTCCGGCCCAACCGAGGCGTAATCTAGCCCGGCGGAAATGCTGTGCGTACCCGCGATCTGCCCATCGGCGTCCTGCATTACGAACGAGCGTGTGCCGTGCAGCACGCCGGGCCGCCCCAGGTTAGGATCGGCGAAGCGGGCGGCGTGCTCCCCACTGGCAATGCCGCGCCCGCCCGCCTCAACTCCGATCAGGTCTATCTGCTCTTCGTCGCGGAAGGCATGGAACAGGCCGATGGCGTTGCTGCCGCCGCCCACACAGGCGATGCACATGTCTGGCAGCCGCCCGGTCAGATCGAGCATTTGCCGGCGTGCCTCGGTGCCAATCACGCTTTGGAAATCGCGGACCATCATCGGGTAGGGGTGCGGCCCCAACGCCGATCCCAGCAGATAAAACGTGGTGCGAACGTTCGTTACCCAGTCTCGAATGGCTTCGTTGATGGCATCCTTGAGCGTTTTGCTGCCGCTTTCTACCGGGATGACTTCTGCACCGAGCAGTTTCATGCGGAACACGTTCGGCTGTTGGCGGGCGATGTCTACTGTGCCCATGTAGACGTGGCATTCCAGGCCCAGCAGTGCCGCTGCCGTCGCGCTGGCGACGCCGTGCTGACCCGCGCCCGTCTCCGCGATGACGCGCCGCTTGCCCATGCGCTGCGCCAGAAGCGCCTGTCCCAGGGCGTTGTTGATCTTGTGCGCGCCGGTGTGGGCCAGGTCTTCCCGCTTGAGGTAGATGCGCGCCCCGCCGAGGTGATCCGACAGGCGCGCCGCATAGCTGACTGGCGTCGGGCGGCCTGTGTAGGTGGCTTGCAAATGGGCCAGCCGCGCCTGAAAATCCGGATCGGCCATGGCTTCCTGGTAGGCATCGGTCAGTTCGTCCAATGCTGGGATCAGCGTCTCCGGCACAAAACGCCCGCCGAATTCACCGTAGTAACCGCGTTCGTCGGGCACGTTCGCCGCGCCGGTTTGAATGTAGAGGGGTTCGGAATCGGTCATGGCTATATCTAGGTCTCTCGATCTGCCGCGCGCACGGCCAGGATAAAGGCCCGTATCTTTTCAGGATTCTTCTTGCCGGGCTGGTCAGCTGTTTCCACTCCGCTGGCAACATCCACGCCCCAGGGACGGATAGCCCGGACGTGCTCACCGACGTTGTCTGGTGTCAGACCGCCTGCCAGCATCAGGCGGGGAACGCGGCTTTTGACCTCCAGGATAACATCCATAGGAACCGTCCCCCCGCTGCCGCCGTAAAGGTCCGGGTGATAGGCGTCCAGCAGCAGCGACGGCGCACGGCTTTCTTGGGGCGCATGTTGGAGGTAGTACTGCACGTCGTCTTTTGCCTCGGCCACGCTGCGTGGGCGAATGGCTTTGAAGCCCACACCCTTCAGGGCGCGCAGCATGTCGTCCGATTCGTCGCCGCTCAACTGGGCGTAATTCAGGCCGACTCGATCAAGGATGGACGAGATGTTGCTCACCAGCTCGTTGACGAACACACCCACTAACACCGGACAGGTTCCCCGCAGCCAACGGCGCACATCGTCACACAGCGTCTGCGCGGCCTCCGGGGGGATATAGCGCGGGCTTTTGCGGTAGAAATTAAAGCCCAGCATATCCGCCCCGGCCTGTGCAGCGATCAGGGCGTCTTCTAACGTGGTTATGCCGCAGATTTTGATCCGGGTCATTGTGCCATCCGCTTTCTGTCTTCAGCCATTCGTAGTCAGCCTTTGGGCAGTGGACCGCGTTTGGGGGCTGTGTAACCATCCCACGCGCTCTGCCCTCGCCGACGACCAACGGCTATCCCAGGGCGTCCCACACTTCCAGTTTGGCCCGGACGCGGCGGATCACCTCGTCGGTATAATCGCTTGTGGTTGATTGCCCGCCCAGGTCTGGAGTACGGATGCCATCGTAAACGGCTTCAAAAACTGACTCATAAATCGCGCGGCTGGCGGCATTGGCCTGTTCCGTGCCCACGTAGCGCAGCAGAGCCGCGCCTGCCAGGATCATCGCCATTGGGTTGGCGATATTCTTCCGATACAGGCTGGGGGCCGTGCCATGTGGCGCTTCGGTGAGGGCGATTTTGACATCAAAGGTTGCATCATCGACGCGCAGGATCACGGATTCGGCCCCAGCAATGCTGCCGAACATCTTCAACACCAGGTCGCTGAGCGTATCGCCGTCCCGGTTAAGCGCCGGAATGACCAATGGCTCGCCAGATGTCTCCAACAGCAGAGCATAGGTCGCGTCGATCAACTGCGGATCGTAGCGCACGTCGGGGTAACGCTCGTGGGCGGCATCCAGCTCTTCTTTGAAGATGCCTTCGTAAATCGGGCTGACAGTGTACTTCGGCCCGCCGAAGACTTTCGCCCCGACACGGCGGGCATAGCGGAAGGTGAACTCGGCCACCGCGCGGCAGGTCCGGCGGGAGAGCCGTCGCGTGCTATAGGCCACTTCATCCAGCCCTGTGCCCTCGCGCCATTCTTTCGCATTGTAAGCGTCTTCCACCGCCATGCGCACAACGGTAATCGGCGCGTAAACACCACCGACGGGCCGCACCGAGGGGATGCGCCGCCCCGTCCGTAGGATCACCTGCGCGCCGAGCAGTTCCCGGAGCAGGGCATTGGGGCTGCCCACGTCGTCCGGGCTGTCTGGGGTGATTGTGGCCGCCTTGATGCCCAGTCCGGTTTGTCGGATTCGTTCGGCGGCCTCGTGCACGACGGTGTTGCGTGTGGCGCGGCGGTTTTCCAGCGAGAGGTCAAAGCTCTCAAATACCAGGTCGCAGCGGCTTACTGCCGGGTCGAGCACGCGCAGCGATTCTTCCAAAAGCTCCTGGCCGGTTTGGTCGCCGGAAAGAACGACAACGGTTTTGGCGCTCATGCCGTTCCTTGTCAAAAAACAAAGGCCTCTTTTTATCCCGCGCTCAGGCGGCGCGTTCTACAGACTGCTCCCTGACCTGCTGACGCATCTGCCCGCTCAACGCCTGCACCTGCGCAGCAATATCCGGCGCGCGGACCAGAGATTCGCCCACCAGCACCGCACATGCCCCCATCGCTGCCGCACGTTGCACATCCAGCGCGCTGTGGATGCCGCTCTCGACCACCAGGGCCGTCTCCGGTGGGATGTGTTCGGCCAGCCGCGCCGACGTATCCAGGTTAACCTCGAACGTCTTGAGGTTGCGGTTGTTAACGCCCAGCAGGGGCGGGTTCAGGCGCAGCGCTCGTTCCAGTTCATGCTCGTCGTGGACTTCGACCAGCGGAGTCATGTGCAGCGCCCGGATCAGGCTGTACAGCTCCGCCAATTGCCCATCCGCCAGCGCCGCGACGATTAGCAGCATGGCGTCGGCCCCCGCCACACGGCCTTCGTAAACCTGGTACGGATCGATCACAAAGTCCTTGCGCAACACCGGTAGCCGGACCGAGTGCCGCACAGCGGACAGGTTGCCCAGCGAACCGCCGAAAAAAGCCGCGTCGGTCAATACGGAGATTGCCGCCGCGCCGTTTGCTTCATAGATGCTTGCCAGCGCGACCGGGTCAAACGGCTCGATCAGCACGCCCTTGCTCGGCGAGGCGTGTTTGATCTCGGCGATCAGGGCCACTGTTTCACGCTCCAGCGCCGCCAACAGGTCGCGGGGCGGGCTAACTTGGGAAGCCATCCTGATCAGGTTGGCCAGCGGGAGCTGTTCCTTGCGTCTGCCGACCTCTTGAGCCGTGTTCGCCAGGATGCGATCCAGGATGGTATCGGTCTTGACGAATAGGGCACTCATGCAGCTACCTCCCGGCTGTACGCGATCAGGGCCTCCAGCTTGGCCAGGGCTGCGCCGCTCTCGATCACGTCCTGAGCGCGCACAATTCCGGCGGACAGGTCGTTCACCAGGCCGCCCGCCAGCAACGCCGCGCCGGCATTGAGCAACACCACATCGCGTTTGGGGCCGTCCACCGTGCCGCTGAGCACCCCGCGCAGGATCGCGGCGTTGGTTTTCGCGTCGCCGCCCAGCAGGTTCGAGATGTGCGCGCCTGCGAAGCCGTATTCCTGCGGGTCGAGTTCGTAACTCGTCACGGCGCCGTCTTTGTAGTGGCTGACGTGGTTTGGACCGGTCGTGGTCAGTTCGTCCAGGCCGCCGTAGCCGCTGAACACCAGAGCCGACCTGCTGCCCAGTTCGCCCAACACGTGCGCCAGCATACTTGTCAGGTCTGGGGCGAACACGCCCATGATCTGCCGCCGCGCGCCCGCCGGATTGGTCAGCGGGCCGAGAATGTTAAAGATCGTGCGCACGGCGATCTGGCGGCGCGGCCCGATAGCGTGCTTCATAGCCGGGTGTAGTTTGGGCGCGAACAGGAAGCCGATTCCCACCGCGTCGATGCACGCCCCGACCTGTTCCGGCGTCAGGTCCAGATTGACGCCCAGTTCGGCCAGCACGTCGGCGCTGCCACACAGGCTGGTCGAAGCGCGGTTGCCATGTTTGGCGACTTTTAACCCGGCCCCCGCCGCCACGAAAGCGACGGTGGTGCTGATGTTGAACGTCCCAGATTTATCTCCACCGGTGCCGCAGGTGTCCAGCAGATCGGCCCCATCACCTTTGACCGGCACGTGCACGGCGTTGGCGCGCATGGCCCGCGCGCTGCCGACGATCTCATCCTGTGTCTCGCCCTTCATGCGCAGACCCATCAGGTACGCCCCGATCTGCGCCTCGGTGGCCTGGCCGGCCATGATCTGGTTCATCACAGCTTCGGCCTCGTCGGCCTGGAGATGCCCGAACCGCCCGATAATATCAATGGCGCGCTGGATGTCGATAGACGTGGTGGGTGGGTTCATGTCTACAAACGCCCTTCTAAAAAGTTCTGCAAAATACGCACGCCAAAGCGTGTGAGAATACTTTCCGGGTGAAATTGTACCCCAACGACCGGAAAGTGCTTATGTCGCAGCGCCATGATCTCGCCCTGGTCGGTGAAGGCGGTCACGCTCAACGCCTCCGGCAGGGACGAGTCTTCCACGATCAGGCTGTGGTAGCGTGTGGCCTCGAAGGGGCTGGGCACCCCGGTGAACAGCGGTGAGTCACGGTGATAGATCAGGCTTGTCTTGCCGTGCATCAGGCGCGGCGCGCGGACCACTTTTCCCCCGTAGACCTGCCCGATGCACTGGTGGCCCAGACACACGCCCAGGATCGGTATCGTCGGACCCAGTTCGCGGATTGTCTCCAGCGACACCCCGCCATCGTCGGGATCGCCCGGCCCCGGCGAAATGACGATGCGTGACGGCTGCATGGCTTTGATCTGGTCTAATGTGATCTGATCGTTGCGCACGACGCATAGGTCCGCGCCCAATTCACCCATCAGTTGAACAAGGTTGTACGTGAAGCTGTCGTAGTTGTCGATGACAAGGATCATCGGTCCTGTTCTCCCCTCGGATGCGGATAGGTCTATCTTATCGCGCCGACAGATGGAATACTCAGGCAGTTTACCCAGAATGCCTAAGGCAATTTGTTAGAGGAGAAAACAGGCGAAAGCCGTCAAAATCGTTATGATTATTCCTGCGCCTGTGTCGTCGCCGGATGCTGCTAGGTGATTTTTTTTGACGTCAATACTTGACCTCCGGGAGAGCGTTTTCGATGGCCTTTTTACCGACCGCAACTCGTTTTGCCCATATCGTCCCCGACCGCGAAACCATCTGCCGCCTGTTCCAACAGGGTGATCTGGTGCCAGTCTACCGCACGTTGCTGGCCGATCTGGAGACGCCCGTTTCGGTCTACCTCAAACTGGCGCAGGCCGGGGCTGCCTCCTTTCTGCTGGAAAGCGTTGAAGGCGGTGAGCAGGTCGGGCGTTATTCGTTCCTGGGAGTCAACCCCAGAGGGCTGATTACGCTGCGCGACAATGTCGCCGCCTGGACGCTCAACGGCCAGACCGAGAGGCGGGCGCTTGCGCCGGGCGAAGACCCGTTGCATCTCATCCGGCAGGCCTTTGCACAGGTCAAGCCGGTCCAGATCGACGGGCTGCCGCGCTTTGTGGGTGGGGCGGTGGGCTACCTGAGCTACGATGTGGTGCGCTACTTTGAGCGCCTGCCGGAGACGGCGGTGCAGGAACTGGACACGCCGGACATGGCTTTTATGTTGCCCGACACGTTGGTGATCTTCGATCACGCCAAGCACCAGCTCATCGTCCTGGCGAACGCGCACAACACCGGCGACCCAGATGCGGCCTATGATGACGCCGTGCGCCGCATCGACGAGATCGTGGCGTCGTTGCGCAAACCGCTCACCGCCATTCCACAGGCAGATCGCCCGCTCAACGACGACCTGCATTCCAATATGACCCGCGAACATTACGAGGCCAGCGTCCGGGCGGCTAAAGAGTACATCGCCGCCGGGGACGCCTTCCAGATCGTGTTGTCGCAGCGGTTTAGCTGCAAGACCAGTGCGCCGCCCTTTGCCATCTACCGTGCCTTGCGCGCCCTGAACCCGTCGCCCTATATGTTTTATCTCCACTTCGGCAGTGACCTGAGCCTGATCGGGGCTTCACCGGAGATGATGGTCCGGCTGGAAGACGGTGTCGCCACCATGCGGCCCATCGCCGGGACGCGCCCGCGCGGCGCAACGGATGAGGAAGACAAACGCCTGGAGACCGAATTGCTGGCGGATCCCAAAGAGCGCGCTGAGCACGTGATGCTGGTGGACCTGGGCCGCAATGACCTGGGGCGCGTGTGCGATTACGGCACGGTGAAGGTGCCGCGCATGATGTACGTGGAACGGTATTCGCACGTAATGCACATCGTCAGCCAGGTGGAAGGGCGGCTGCGCGCCGGAATGAACGCCTTCGACCTGCTGCGCGCCACGCTCCCGGCGGGTACGCTCAGCGGCGCGCCGAAGGTGCGGGCGATGGAGATTATCGAGGAGTTGGAGGGCACGCGGCGTGGGCCTTATGGCGGGGCGGTGGGGTATTTCAGCTACGATGGCTCGATGGACACCTGTATCACCATCCGCACGCTGTTGATGCAGGGCGACACGGTGTATGTCCAGGCAGGAGCAGGCATTGTGGCAGATAGCGACCCGGCGCGCGAGTACGAGGAAACGGTCAACAAGGCGCGCGCGCTGGCGGTGGCGATCAACAACGCCGAGGAAGGCCTGACATAGAATCGGCGCGGCGGACAATCTCCGCCGCCGCTTGTTCTCCTGGCATGATCCCGACAACAAAGATCAACTGACACCCGGCAGGGTGAAACCGAAGGTGCTGCCTTTCTCGAATACCGACTCGTGGAACATCTCGCCGCCCATGAGTTCGATCAGCCCTTTGGCAACGGCATAGCCCAGCCCATGTCCGCGCACGCTGCGGATCACCTCGTGGTCCGAGCGCCAGAACGGTTCGCCCAGATGCGTTTGTTCCTCCTCGGTCATGCCGATCCCGGTATCGGTCACACGGACACACAGCTTGCCCTCGACGGCGCTGGCCGTCACCGTGACGGTGCTCCCTTCCGGTGAATAGAGCAGGGCATTGCGGATCAGGTAGATCAGCGCCTGCGCGGCGCGCTTGCCATCTACGTTGAGCAGCGGCAGGCCACCGGGCACGTCGAAATCCAGGGTTTGCCCGCGTTCCTCGGCCAGGGGACGGGTGTCTTTTTCCGCCAGCATCAGGATGTTCTTCGCCATTTCTAGGCGTGGTTCGAGATACAGCCGCCCGGCGCGTATCTTGCTGATGTCGTTCACGTCGGTGATCAGGTGGTCCATGCGCGTGACGTTGTCGCGGATGGTGTTCATGAACTGCACCTGCTGGTCGTTTAGCGGG
>CAZGXI010000055.1:0-20818 GCA_964529715.1 uncultured Anaerolineae bacterium
CTCGAACCTCCAACCAATTGATTAAGAGTCAACTGCTCTGCCAATTGAGCTACGGGGCCAAACTTATTTTGCATTATACGGAGGGCGCGCGCCGCCGTCAAGACGAAATTTCTGCCACCGGGTCAGGCTGTCCCCCAGTCCACTTCAGTGGACTTTGCATCTATTGCCCGGCGTTTCAATGCCGGGCGATCTCAGTCCTTGCACAGCAGGTATTCGGAGACGCGCAGCGCGCCCCACGTGATCAGCAGTGGCAGAACCACCGGCAGCACCAGTTCCACCACCAGCCACATGCCCCACGACAGCGGCAGCAGGCGGATCAGGTTGGTCAGCACGTAGTAGGCGGCCATCAGGATAGCGGCCATCGACGTGGCCGAGATGCGCAGCGGCGTCATCGACCCGACCAGGATGCCCAGCGCCCCGGCCATCACCGGTTCAAGCACCATGCGCACAATCGCCACGACCACGCCGCAGAGCGACAGCACGCGCAGCAGTTCGATGGACTCTCCGGCGGGCCAGATGATGGCATAGTGGATCAGGGTCGCCGGGAGCGACAGCAGCACCACCGCCAGCAGGATCAGTTCCAGCGTTTCGGCCTGTTTCCAGACGCCCGCCGCGATTTTGGCGAGCATGATCTGCCGGAACGACAACGGGATCGTGCGCAACACACTGAGCGCGTCGTCTTTGCGCTCTTCGGCGATGGCGTTCACGCTGGACGTAATAATGAAGAACAGGCAGCGGAAGTACACCAGCGCCACGATAGGCAAGTAGGCCGCCGAGGCGATGATCGCCAGCATCAGCAGTTCCAGCACGAATGGCAACGGGAACGACACCAGGACCGCGACGATCTCCCACGCAAACAGCTTGACCAGGAACTCCAGGTCCGGCGTGGCGATCTTGGTCTTGAGGCCCAGATGTCGCCGAACAAGCGGGTGCGAGCGCCGCGCCCATGTCGGCAGACGACGATCCGGTTCGTATTCCTGACGCTCCGTTTCGGTTATCCAGGCAAAGTTCGGATGGGCGACGGTTTCAGTCATCGGATAAAGCCTCCTGCAGAGCGTACATATTTTCCGGCGGGGTGTAGCGTGGCACTTCGCAGCCGGGTGCGGCCAGCCAGTTCGCCCCGCCGGCTGCCCTGCATGCCCGCGCCGCCGCCCGGACCGTGTCCGGCGTGCCCTGATACAGGATTGCGACCGGGTCGAAGTTGCCACACAGTGCGATGGCCGGGTCGATGGTGTCTACCTGCGCCCGCGCCGCTGCCAGGTCTACCATCCAATCCAGGTCGATGATCTGCGCGCCGCTGCTGGCCATGTCGGCCACGATGCGGCTGGTGTTGCCGCAGATGTGCAGCCGGGGGATGGCACCCGCCGCGCGCACGGCTGCGAAGATACGCTGTTCGTAAGGCAGGGCGTAGCGACGATAGGCCTCTGGGCTGACCTGCGAGGCGATGGCGTCGCCCAGCCCGATGATCGTTGCACCGGCCTCGACCTGCGCCTGGGCAAAGGCGATGGCGACCTCGGTGCAGTGTTCCAGCAGCTTTTCCAGCCATGTGGGGCGGTCGTACAGGTCATAGAGCAGCGCCGTCGTGCCGCGCAGATCGGCGGCCTCGGCCAGCGCGCCTTCGACCCAGCCCTGGATTGGCAGCGTGTCTCCGGCGTGCGCGCGGAACAACCGGATCGCGTCCACGCGGTCGCGCATTCGGCTGCCCGGTCGGAGGGGGTCGGGGTAGGGCAGGGCCGAAAGGTCGGCGGGGTCACGGAGCAACGGCTCACGGCACAGCGGTAGATCGTTTTCGGGGAAGGTAATTGCAGCGCCGAAGTCCGCCGTCTCGCGGTAGGGATCGCTGATCGCGTCGAGCAGGTCCAGGCCATACCGTTCGGCGGTGACGACATTGGACTCGCACAGCACATGATAATCCTGGTAGTAGCTTGCCAGCGGCGCGCCGATCTGCTCGGCGGCAAATTGCATAACCAGGCTCAGGTTCGGGATACGATCTACCAGCTCGCCGCGCAGCCGGACCACGAGCCGCTGCGTGGAAGTCATCATCGGCAGGCGATCTCCTGCTGGTTGCCAGGAAAATTGATAGGTCTATTGTACCGCGAATTACCCGTGGCTGCTTGACTTTGGCGTTTACAGGTTAAGATTCGCAGCTGTAGGGCGGGCAGCCGGGTTACGTCAATCCCGGCAGTTCGCCCGGCGTAGCGTCCACGTCGCGCATTCGGGCGATCACCGCCATTTCTGCGATCTCCTCTTCGCTGAAGCCTACCCGCAGCAACACGTTTTTCAACGTCGGCTCGGTGGCTTTGTCGCCGACGCTGATGACGTGCATATAGTGCGCGCGCAGGCAGGCCCGCCAGTCCTCATAAAAGACGCTCTGGTGTTTAGCCATGATCTCCCTGTCCTCTAGACCTCAACCGTTTCATGCAGGGCCGGAACGTCTACCCGCCCCAGACCGGTTTCCTTGCGCAGCGCGTCAGCCAGGGCCAGAGAGGAGGCTTCTTCGCCGTGAACCAGGAAGGTCCGGCGGGGCTTTTGCTGCATCGCGCCGACCCAGCCAAGCAGGTCATTGCGGTCGGCGTGGCCGCTGAAGCCCTCCAGCACCTCAACGTGCGCCTTAAGCCGGTACTCGTCGCCGAAGATGCGCACCACCGGCGCGCGTTCCACGATTCGCCGCCCCAGCGTGTCGGGGGCCTGGAAGCCGACGATCAGGACGGTGTTGCGCGGGTCTTCGATGCGGTTCTTAAGGTGATGCAGGATGCGCCCGGTTTCGGCCATGCCACTGGCGCTGATGATGATCGCCGGCTCGTGCAGGAAGTTCAACGCTTTGGATTCCTCCACCGAGCGGGTATAGGTGAGCATGGCGAAGCCGAACGGGTCTTTGTCTGTGTCGGTCAGCAAAAACTGCCGGATTTCGGCATCGTAGACTTCCGGGTGCATTCGGAAGACGTCGGTGACGTTGGTCGCCAGAGGGCTGTCTACATAGACGGGCAGTCTGGGAATCTCTGCACGACTGACCAGACGGTTCAGGGTATAGACCAACTGCTGCGTCCGCCCGACGGCGAAGGCCGGGACGATGATCATGCCGCCGCGCCGATAGGTTTCGTTGATGACGCGCGCCAGTTCCCTCTCGGAATCCGGGAACGGTTCGTGCAGCCGGTTGCCGTAGGTGCTTTCCAGGATCAACAGGTCGGCGCGGTCCACAATTTCCGGGTCGCGGATGATCGGGATGCCGGGCCGTCCCAGGTCGCCGCTGAAGACCAGCCGCACGTCCCGACCGGCTGCGCGGTCCTGGATGTCTAGCACGACGATGGCGCTGCCGAGCATATGCCCGGCGTCCAGCAGAGTCAGGCGCACCCCCGGCAGGATTTCGCGCGGGCGGTCGTAGGCCATGCCGACGAAGTACTGCATCGCGGCGACGGCATCTTCCTGGGTATACAGCGGCTCGAACAGATTCTTGCCCTGCTGCTCTCGCTTGCGGTTGACGTACTCCACGTCTTTTTCCTGGATGTGGGCGCTGTCTAGCAGCATGGTAGCGCACAGGTCGCGCGTGGCGGCGGTGCAGACGATGTCGCCCCGGAAGCCGCGCTTGACCAGGCTGGGGATGTTGCCAGAGTGGTCAATGTGCGCGTGAGAGAGCACCAGCACATCAACCGAGGCCGGGTCAAAGGGAATCTGGCGGTTGCGCTCAAAGGCTTCTTTACGTTTGCCCTGGACCAGTCCGCAGTCGAGCAGCAAGCGATGACCATCGAGTTCGATCAGATGTTGCGACCCGGTGACGGTCCGCGCGGCGCCGTGAAAGGTGATTTTCATTTTGTCTATCCTTAAACCGATGTTGTATCTGTTTTTATGGGTCCTGCGATGATGTCGCGCAAGCTCTTGAAGGCGTCTTTTGGGGCTAACACCAGAAGCCGGTCGCCTGCCTCAATGACGGTGCCGCCGCCGGGAACGATGAAATCTCCCTGCCGGCCTAGCAGCACGATCAATATTCCTGGCGGAAGTCCCAGGTCTACAATCTGTTTGCCGACTATAGACGAACCCGGTGGGATTGCCAACTCAGTGAGTTCGTTTTTGATATTGGCGGCGGGATCCAGTTCCAGGACGGGCTGGCGGGAGGGTGGAGCGGGGACGTCCACGCGCAGCCAGCGGGCGATCAGGGGGAGCGTTGTTCCTTGCAGCAGCACCGAAGTCAGCACGATGAAAAACACCAGGTGAAAAATTGTGTCCGCTTTGGGCAGACCTTCTACCAGCGGGAAAGTCGCCAGGATGATCGGCGCCGCGCCGCGCAGCCCGACCCACGCGACCATGCTTTTTTCACGCAGGGTCAGCCGCGCCGGAAACAGGGCGATCAGCACGCTCAGCGGTCGGGCGACAAGCATCAGAAACGCCGCGGCCAGCAGGCCGGCAGGGATCACGGCGATCAGGCGCGACGGAAAGACGAGCAGCCCCAGAGTCAGGAACATCACGATTTGCATCAGCCAGGCCAGCCCGTCGTGAAAGCGCGCCAGGCTCTTTTTGTGGATGAAGCTGCTGTTGCCCAGAATCAGCCCGGCCAGGTACACCGCCAGGAAGCCGTTGCCGCCCAGCGATGCTGTTACCCCATAAGTGAGCAGGGCCAGGGTGAGTGTCAGGACCGGGTACAGCCCTTCGTATTCCAGGCGCAGGCGGTTGATGGTGAACACGCTGCCCTGCCCGATCCCGTATCCCAGCGCCGCACCGATGACCATCTGCTGCGCGAACAGGCCGGGCAGGTCGAGAGGCGAAGCCGCCGGATCGGCCAGCAGACGGATCATGCCGATGGTCAGAAACACGGCCATCGGATCGTTGCTGCCGGATTCCATTTCCAGCAGGGGTTCTAACGGCTCTTTCAGACGGGTGCTGCGCGATCTTAGGATGGCGAACACAGCAGCGGCGTCGGTCGAGGAGACAATCGCGCCCAGTAAGATGCCTTCCAGGGGCGAGAAGCCGAGCACCGCGACGGCAAACCCGCCGACCGATAGCGCCGTAATCAGCACGCCGACGGTAGACAGCGCCAGCCCCTGGCCGATGGCCGGACGGATGGTCTGCCAGTCTGTATCCATGCCGCCGGCGAAAAGGATGAGCGCCAGCGCCACCACACCGAGCGACTGCGCCAGCCAGGGGTTGTCGAACCAGATGCCGCCCGGCCCATCTGAACCGGCCAACATGCCGAGGGCCAGGAACAGCAACAGCGCGGGAATGCCCAGCCGGTTGGCTAATTTGCTGGCAAGGATGCTCAGCAGTAACAAAAAGGCAGCCGCTACGAGGAGATGCTCGATAAGGATCATCAGGGATCATCGCGTGCACGCTACCGGGATTCGAGCAGACGCAAAGGGTGGCAGAACAGACATCCGGGTTATCGCTTGCCGCCGCCGCCGTTGGCGCCGGCGATAATGCGCAGGATTTCGGCGCCATAAGCCTGTACTTTCCAGGGGCCCAGTCCTGGGATCGCGTTCAATTCCTCCAAGGAAATCGGCGCGCGGCGGGCCAGCTCCCACAGCGTATCGCGCGGGACGATCACGTCCGATTCGACGCCGCGCTCCTGGGCGCGCTGCTTGCGCCAGTTACGCAGGGCTTCGTAGCGGATCAGGGTATGCGGATCGGGCCGGGGGGAGCGATGCGGCGTCGGCGGGCGGCTGGCTTCACCGCGCTGTATGGCCCGCAGGATGTCGTGCCCGTAGCGCCGGATTTGCAGCGCGCTGATCCCCGGCAGGCCGGGCAGGTCACCCAGGTGGTGCGGCGCAACCTGCGCCAGGGCGAGCAGGACGCGGTCGTCGAAGATTTTAAAGGGCGGTACATCCCGCGCTTTGGCCAGCCGTTCCCGCAGCAGATACAGCTCTCGCACAAGGCTCAACTGCCGGGGAGACAGGTCCTGCGCGCCATTGATGCGCCAGAAGCCCTCCGGGTCGAAGTGCCGCTCTGCCGGGGGAATGTGCGCCAGTTCGCCGAAGGCTTCCTGGGCTTCCTGCCAGCGGCCTTGTTCCTCCAACCTGGCTCTCCACAGATCGCGCAGTTGCGGCAAAAAGTGCGTGTCCAACTGCGCATAATGCAGCAGTTCTGGCGAAAGCGGGCGCGCGCCCCAATCGGCGCGCTGGTGTTTTTTGTCTACCTCCACGCCGAAGTGCGTGGATAGCATACTTGCCAGGCCAAGCTGTCCTGCGCCGCAGATGCGTGCCGCCAGCATAGTGTCGAACAGGTTGGCGAAGGTGAAGTCGAAGTCGCGCTTAAGGCACATCAGGTCATATTCGGCGGCGTGGAAGACTTTCTCCACGCCGGGGTCGGCCAAGAGCGGCGCCAGCGGGCTGAGGTCGGCCACTTCCAACGGGTCGATGATGAAATCTGCCGTGCGAGTGGAAAGCTGGATCAGGCATACCTGCTCGCGGTAGGCGTACAGGCTGTTCGATTCGGTGTCGATAGCCAGGAGCGGTTCGGCAGCCCAGCGGGCGGCGTATTCGGCTAACTCTGCGTCGCTGACGATGATGGTGGCCGGGGGAAAGTCACTCACAGCCGCCTCCGGCATTGCGCGTAGATAACTGCATGAACGGTGGTCGGGGCGAGGGGATAGGGCAGGCATTGGGTTGACATGGGGTTATTATGACGCGGTAAGAAAAGGCGGGCAAGTGGCGGCGGTTGGGATAAAATACACCCTTTGCGGTTGACTTTTTGCACCCTCCACAGGCCCATGCTATAATGCACTTTAAATATGTTCCTCAATTCACAAAAAGTCGATGTGGTTAACTATCTGCTAAACGACTGCTTTTCCAAAGGCTCAGACGGGCGTTGCGCCCGATCTAGGCCTGAGCTATAGTTTATATTGTCAATCCAGAATATCTGGATATGAAGCGGTCCCGATCTTTGCCCGATGGAGGGGGATCCAGGATGGCCACAGGTACGACCGAAAAGGCGGTTGCCCGCGCCGCCGATGTAGAAAGCGTCCGGCAGCCGGAGGAAGTCTCGCTCAGCACGGTCAGCCGACGCGAGTTTTTGTACTACATCTGGGGCGCGTCGATGGTGATGCTGCTCGGCGCGGCAGGCGGGATTGCCCTGTGGTTTGCGCTGCCGCGCTTCCGCCAGGGGGAGTTCGGCGGCGATTTTGTCCTGCTGGGCAGTCAGATTCCGGCGGTTGGTTCGCCTCCCCAAGACAACCCACAGGGGCGTTTCTGGCTCAGCAATACCGAAGATGGCCTGCTGGCGCTCTACAAAGTCTGCACACATCTGGGTTGTCTGTTCAAATGGGTGGAGGTGAACAACCGCTTTGAATGTCCCTGTCATGGGTCCAAATTTCAGGCGAACGGGCTGCTGATCCAAAACCCCGCAACGCGCGGCCTGGATCGCTTTGAGATCACGGTGCGGCTCAATGACAATACCGAACTCGTCACCGACGACGCCGGGAATCCGATTCGGGGTGTCGATCCCTCTCAGGTAGCCGAGTTAATCGTTCATACCGGGCGGCGTATCCGTGGACCTGACGCCGGGGTGGACGCTTATCCGATTTAATTGCAGCGGCGTGGTTTCTGGCAACGCGCGTTTTTCACGGAGGAGTTGAGGCGATGTCTACGATTTTGGAGGACATCCGTAAAAAAGGGCTTCGCAGAACCACCTTTGAGGTGCTCGACAACACTGTCGAGCGAATCACTGCCGGCTTGAATGTCCGGGACATCCGCGAACTGTTACGCGGCGAGAAACCCAGTCGCAAGCCCAACCCTCGTCTGACGCCGCATGCCGATGCCTTCTGGATGCATATGCGCCCCAGTTACTATCATGCATCTGTGACCGGTATCTATCCGACTTTTCGGCTGGGCTGGCTCTCGACCTATTTCTTTGTGGTGGAGATCATCACCGGTCTCTTCTTGATGGTGTTCTATACGCCTTCGCCGCTGATCGCCTACCAGAATATGCTCAACCTCCTGGGCAATGTGCCGTTCGGAGAACTGGTCCGCGATCTGCATCGCCTGGGCGCAGAAGGCATGGTGTTGTTCGTCTTTTTGCACATGCTCAGGACGTTCATCACTGGCAGCTACAAGAAGCCGCGCCAGTTCACCTGGGTTACCGGCATGATTCTGCTGCTGACGACGCTGATCCTCAGCTTTTCCGGTTATCTGCTGCCCTGGGACCAGCTTGCCTTCTGGGCCGTAACCATCGGCACAAGCATGGTGGAGGCCGCGCCGCCGGAGATCGTGGGCACGAACCTGAATCTGCTGCTGCGTGGCGCGCCGGACATCGGAGCAGGTGGCCTGTTGCGCTTTTACCTGCTGCATGTGTTTGCCCTGCCGCTGGTGACGATCATCTTCCTGGGGGTGCACTATTATAAGGTGGTGCTGCACGGTCACAGCCTGCCGCCGGGCCAAGAAGAAATCGGCACCGACACGGCCAAGCGTGTTCCCCTGGATCGGCGCGTCTATTTTATGCCGGACATCCTGACCAACGAACTGCTGTGGATCGGTGCGGCGACATTTGTCTTGATTGTGCTGGCGATCTGGTTCTTCCAGGCTCCATTGGAAAGCCATGCCGATCCGCAGGTGACGCCGCTGCACACGACCGCGCCCTGGTACTTTTTGTGGTTACAAGGGTTGCTCAAGCTCGGCGACAAAATTTTCTTCGGCCTGGTGATCCCCGGCCTGTTGTTCGCGTTCTTGCTGGTGATGCCTTACATCGACGTGGGCAAGAGCCGTCGCTATGCACATCGGCGCGTGGCCCTGACGCTGGGGATGCTGGCGGTGGCCGGTTTCGTTCTGCTGAGCTGGATGGGTTCGCCGGAATATGCCGTCCAGACCTCCGGCGACCAGGAGATCGCGCAGATATTAGCCCCGATGGAGGGCGTTGGCCCAGTGCGCGCTGTGCCGTTCGACCAGCTTGTGCCCGGCACGTACAGTACCGTAGCCCTGGATGATCCCGCTGTGGCGGCCAGCCTGACGGCCCAGTTCAGCGCCGAGGGCCGCACGATGAACCGCTTTACCATCTCTGCCGTGCCAGAAGATGCCCCGGCCCTGCGCGCCGTGATGGAACGTTATCGTGAATTGCTGGACGAATATGCTTCCAGTTTGCCGAATGCCTGGGGGGTGTTGATCATCAATGACTGGCAGCCGGACTTGCGGCGGGTGGAAATTTATATGGAATGGGACGCGCCGCAGGTCGATGATGCGGGGAATATCTTGCGTGATGAGCAGGGGAATCCGCTGATTCGGACCGACAACAACGGCAGGCCGATCCGGGCCAATTCCGGCAAATTCGTTTACATCCATGCCACATCCGGCTATTTCGGCAGTGGGCACTAAAAATCGTCTCGGCCAGGGAGTTGAAAGCTCCCGGTTCGCTGCCCCGGCGCGGCGTTTTTAAGGAGAGTCGTCCTAATGACGTCGATAGAACAGCGGGTCATTTTGGGCACCGTGTTCTTTGTGGGGATTCTGCTGTTGCTGGGCTTTGTGCTGATCAAAGAAGAAGCCCGCATGGCCGAGTTCACCCGGTTCTATCATTCCCGGTCCGTTGAGCGGGGGGCCATCCTGTTCGAGTCGAACTGCTCTACCTGTCACGGGCGGCAGGGGCAGGGTGTGCCTGGTATTGCGCCGGCTTTGAACAACCCACGTCTGTTCGATCTCACCCGTGCGGACAACCGCCTGGCCGAGATGGGCTGGGCGGGTGGTCTGCGCGCTTACATCACCAACGCCATCGCCGCCGGGCGACCCACCAGCGGCGCGTACTGGCCGCAGGCGATGCCCACTTGGGGACAGGAGTTCGGTGGCCCGCTGCGCAGCGATCAGATCGACACGCTGGTGGATTTTATCATGAACTGGGAGACGTCCGCGCTCAACCAGGCCAATCCGCCGGAGGTGGCGCAGGACTTTGTGTTGCCAGCCAGGTCCAGCGGCGAGAGCGGGGCAGTTCAGGTGAACGCTTCTGGCCAGCCGGTGGGCACAGATGTTGCTGCCGTGCTGGCGGCGCTGCCAGAGGGCGATCCTGTGCGCGGCGATACGCTTTATCATCTGACCGAACTGGCCTGCGCGGGCTGCCATGAGAACGGCGCCGTCGGGCCGGCCACCGCTGGAACGGCCACACGATCCGCGAATCGGGTCTCCAGTGACCCGGCTCTGGTCGGCTACACCGTCGATCAATACCTGGTCGAGAGCATCTTGCTGCCGAACAGCTATATTGCGCCGGAATATCAGCCCAACGTCATGCCGCCGGACCTGGGCAACCGTCTGGACATTCAGGATGTGGCCGACCTGGTGGCTTTTTTGAAGACCCAGACCGGGCAGTAAGGCCGTCCTGGTGGGCGGGCGCTTTGGGAGTGAGCTTTTTTGGGGAGGCAGCGGCGGAGACAAACCCGCCGCTGCCTGTTGAAAGAGGTGGTTCTACCATGCGCAAGCGTGTGACAATCTCAGCCCTGATCCTGTTTTTCCTTCTGCTCCTGGTGGGGGCATTCCCGGTGTTGGCGCAGGGTGGGGGCGATCCTGTGCGTGGGGCGGCGCTTTATGCCGAGAACTGCCTGGCCTGTCACGGCCCTCTCGGTGAGCCGCGCGCCTCGCATCCGGCTTTCGCGGCGACCGTCGAATTTAACACGGCCTTTTTCAATGTGACCGAGCGCGGCATTGCCAGGACGTATATGGGACCCTGGGGCGATGCCTATGGCGGGCCACTCAGTACCGGGCAGATCAACGATCTGCTGGCCTATGCGCAGACCTGGACGACCGGCGACACGCCGCCGTTGCCGGCTCCCGAAGTTCCCACCGGGCTGGAAGCTATCGGCGGCGACCCGGCGCTTGGCGCGGCGCTCTATGCCGTCAACTGTGCGGGCTGTCACGGTCAGGAAGGGGCGGGGCGTGGCCTGGAGCTATATCCACCACTGGATCGCAGCGCCGATCTGGCGGTGGTGATCCGGCGCGGAGTCGCCGAATCGCTGATGCCGCCGTTTGCCCAGGTGTATGGCGGGCCGCTCAACGAGGCCGATCTGGACAACCTGCTGGCTTATATCCGCACCTGGGAGACTCCCACCCGGCCTCGGACGGCTGAACAGGCCATGCCGCAGGGCGCTGGCACGCTGATCTTGCTGATCGGCATCGGCGCCGTGCTGCTGGTCGGGCTGGCAGTGCTGACGCAGCGATCCAGCGATGTAGCCGAGCCGGGGGAAAATCGCGCCTGAGTTAAGGGAATTCTCACCTCATTCTCACATGAGCACGGTATCCTTGACGCACATCACAGAGGGTTTCAGGATTCGTTCTTTAGTGGCGTAGAGGGCAAGACTTCTCCCGTCTAATTACTCTGATTGCCTGTGCATCAGAGAGCTACTGCCTAGAGGAGTCGGACATGACGCAAACTACGTGGGAAAAGACCGGTGGGACATCGCGGACAGCGTCGAACACCGGGCAGCGGATGCGGTTTTTGATCGGCGGCGTAGTGATCCTGGCGGCCATCGGGTTTTTGATCCTGAACGGCACGCTCAACAACGCCCAATACTTCATCACCGTCGATGAACTGCTGGCCCGCCCGGAACTGCGCGGGCAGACGGTGCGGGTTTCCGGCGCGGTCATCGGTGATACGATCAGCTACGAGGCGGCCACGCTGACCATCCGCTTTACGATGGCGCACATCCCGGAGCAGAGCGACAACCTGGCCCTGACGCTACACCAGGCCGTACTTGACCCGAACGCCACGCGGCTCCAGGTGGTTGTGGAAAACGAGCCGATGCCGGACCTGCTCCAAAATGAGGCGCAGGCCATTCTCACGGGGCAGTTGGGTGCAGACGGTGTCTTTTATGCCGATGAACTGCTGCTCAAGTGTCCCACCCGCTATGAAGAGGCTGTGCCGCAGCAGGTACAAGAGGCCAGCGCCGGGGCATAAACCCGCCGGTGAAAATGGCGGGCCGATTCCTGCGCCTGCCGCTTAGATGTTCGTCGCTTCGACGCTGCAAGGAGCTGCCATGCTGGCCGAACTCGGCATCATTACCTCTGCTCTGGCCCTCGTTGCCGCCTGGTATGCGGTCGTGGCGGGCGTCGTGGGGGCGCTGAACCGAAACGACCGTTGGGTGCGCAGCGCGCGCAATGCTGCACTGCTGACCTTTCCCCTGCTGACGGTGGCCTCGTTGACGATGGTGATCAGCCAAGTCAACGGCGACTTCCAGATTGAATATGTGTGGGCGACCACCGAGCGGGCCTCGGACCTGTTCTTCAAACTGACGGCCCTATGGGGCGGGCAGGCCGGTTCGCTGTTGTTCTGGTCCTGGCTGATGAGCCTGTTTGCTGCCGGGGCGCTGCTGCTGAACTGGCGCAGCGAGCGCCGCCTGATGCCCTACGTGATCGCCTTCACGATGGGCACGTTGGGCTTCTTCCTGATCCTGACGGTGCTCATCGAGAACCCGTTCAGCCGCCTGTGGCAATACGCCAACGGCGAAGTGGTCACGGCAGTGTTCCAGCCTGTCGGAACGTTTCCGGCTATCCCTTCCGATGGGCGTGGGCTGAATCCATTGCTGCGTCATCCCGGCATGGTCATCCATCCGCCGACGCTGTATCTGGGTTATGTCGGCATGACCATCCCCTGGGCCTTTGCGATGGCGGCGCTGGCCTCCGGTGAGCTGGGGGTGGGCTGGATTCGCGCCACGCGCCGTTGGACCCTGATCGCCTGGCTGTTTCTCAGCCTGGGGTTGATCCTGGGCGGGCGGTGGGCTTACGATGTGTTGGGGTGGGGCGGTTACTGGGGCTGGGACCCGGTGGAAAACGCCGCGCTGCTGCCCTGGCTCACGGGGACGGCTTTTTTGCACAGTGTGATGATCCAGGAAAAGAAAGGGATGCTGAAGGTCTGGAACATCCTTCTGGTGATCATCACCTTCCTGCTGGTTATTTTGGGGACGTTCAGCACGCGCAGCGGTATTGTCAGCAGCGTGCATAGCTTTGCCCAGTCGCCCATCGGCCCGCCGATGTTCGTCTTTCTGGGCGCGAGCGCCCTGATCAGCGTCGGCCTGTGGGTGTATCGCTGGCAGCGCGGCGAGCTGGCCGCCGAGCATCACCTGGAAAGCTGGCTGAGCCGCGAATCGCTGTTCATGCTCAACAACTTGCTGTTCATGGCGATTACCGTCGCAGTGTTCTGGGGCAGCTATGCGCCGATCTTCACGGAATTGTTCATGGGCGAAAAGATCACGCTTGGCCCGCCCTACTTCAACAGTGTGGTCGGGCCGTTGTTGATCGCGCTCTATGTGCTGATGGGCGTCGCGCCGCTGTCGGCCTGGGGGCGCACGTCGGTGCGGCGCTTGGGGCGGGCGATGGTCGTCCCGGTTGTGATGACGCTGGCGCTAGTCGTGGTAGCCATCTTTACGGGCCTGCGTGAGCCTGCTGCGCTCTTTGTCATTGCCCTGATCGGCTTTGCCGGGTTCGTCACGGCCTACGAAGTCTGGCGCGGCGTGCACGCCCGTGCCCAGCGCGAATCGTGGCTGCTGGCGGCGTGGCGGCTGTTTGGGCGCAATCGGCGGCGTTATGGCGGTTATATCATCCACCTCGGCATTGTGGTTATCGGTCTTGGCGTGGTGGGCAGCACCGGCTACCAGCAGGAGACGCAGCGCACGCTGGCCGAGGGCGAAGCCCTTACCCTCGGCCCATACACGATGGTTTACGACGCGCTTTCACGCGCCGTCGCTACCGATGGGCGTGTGATGACCATTGCCCAGGTGGAAGTCTACCGGGACGGGCATCTGGTTGCCACACTGCGCCCGCGCCAGGATTACTTCCCCAACGCCGAGGGCATGAACACCATGACCATCGCCGGGACGTATAGCACGCTGGAGAACGATTTTTATGTGTTGCTGGTCGCCTGGGAGGAGATCAGCCAGGCGGGGGCGACTTTCAAGGTCTACCTGAACCCGTTGGTGAACCTAGTGTGGGGCGGGGGGCTGATCCTGATGCTGGGGACCGCCGTCGCAGCGTGGCCGGAGCCGGATCGCACCCGCGCTGCCCGACAGGTGAGTGTAGCAGAAAGAAAACCGCTAGAGGCAAGGTAGAGGTGAAGATGAGGGCCGATCTTATCCAACCCCGGAACTTGTGGTGGGGTATTCGGTGGCTCGTTCTGGTCATGGTGTTGTTCGTCCTGCCTCTGTCGGCTTATGCTCAGGGTGGCGGAGGTCAGCCGATCCGCGAAGTGACCGACGACGAGGTCAACGACATCAGCAGCCGACTGTACTGTCCGGTTTGTGAGAATGTTCCCCTGGACGTATGTGGCACTGCCGCCTGTGCGCGTTGGCGCGCGCAGGTGCGCACCCTGTTGGAACAGGGCGAATCGGAAGATGAGGTGATCAATTACTTCGTCACGCAGTTTGGGCAGCGCGTGGTCGGCACGCCGCAGGATCCATGGCTGAGTTTTCTGGCATGGGCAGTTCCTGCGGGGGCCGTGATTGTCGGAGCGGGCGCGCTGGCCTATCTGTTCCTGCGTTGGCGTGGACGGACCTCGCCCCCGGCGCAACCACAGGCAGCCGACGCCCAATCCCAGACTCCAGACGACGAGTACCGCGCCCGTCTGGAACGTGAATTGAGAGGAGAGGAATGAGCGATACCGGGACCGACGTGGAAGCTGGCGATATGCAGGGCGTAGAGACAGCTCAGGCTGCTCCCCGCCGCTTATCACCCTTAGCCATCGTCATCGTGGTGATCGTCCTGATCCTGTTGGGGGTGTTGGGCCTGCAATTGATCGAGGCCAATCGCTCCCAGCCGACGGGCGGCCCGGCCCCCGACTTCACCCTCCAGATTTTCGACGCTTTGGGTGGCGGGACGTTCACCCTCAGCGAGAATCGTGGCAAAGTGATCGTCATCAATTTCTGGGCGAGTTGGTGTGCGCCCTGCCGCGACGAAGCCCCCGCCCTCCAGCAGGTGTGGGAAGCCTATCGCGCGCGCGGCGATGTGGTGTTGCTCGGCGTGGATTATGTGGATAATACGCAGGATGCTCTGGCTTACATTGCGGAGTTCGGCATCACGTATCCGAACGGCCCAGACCTGGGCACGCGCATCTCGGATGCCTATCATATCCAGGGCGTGCCGGAGACGTTCGTCATCGGCAAGGATGGCAACGTTTTCCAGTTTATCTACGCTGGCGTGACGGCCCGCGACTTGGCCGCCATCATCGACCGCGCGCTGGCGCAGTGAGAGGAGCACACAGGCGACCTGATGGAAGCACAATCCCTGATCCTGGGAATCCTGATCGCTGCCCTGGCGGCGGTGATCGTGTTCTGGCCGTTCGTCAGCGCCCGCCGCGAGGAGACCGTTTCCCGCCCTGGCGGGCAGGCGCAAGAGGTCGAGGACTTGATTGCCCGGCGCGATGCCATCTATGCCATCATCCGTGACCTGGATTTCGACTTTGAGACTGGCAAATTGACCGAGGAAGATTACCACGCCCAGCGGCAGACCTGGGTCGAACAGGGCGTGGCGGTGCTTAAGGCTCTGGACGCGCTCAAGCCAGATACGCCCGCGCCTGCCCGCAACGGCCATCCACTTGCGGAGCCTGCCGCCGCTCTGAACGGCGATCTCGAAGCGCGTATCGAAGCTGCCGTCGCGGCGCGGCGGCGGACGACAGCCTGAACTCAACTGGACGTGTGCCCTATGTCTTTTCGTTTGCCTGCGTTGATTGTGCTGGCGGCGCTGCTGCTGGGTGGGTGCGCCCTATCTGGTGAGCCAGAAATTGCCGCTGAGATGCCGTTGCCCACCCCTATCCCGGAAATCACCGTGCCTGATCGTCCGCCCGATCTGGCGGTTGGCGCGGCGTTCTATGCCGAACACTGCGCCGAATGTCATGGCGACTCGGGCGCGGGCGATGGCGTGATGGTCCGGGATGGTCGTCTGCAAACGCCTCCACCGGACTTTCGAGACCCGGCTACTGTGCGCGACCAGACGCTCACCGACTACGTGCGGGCCATCACCGAGGGCAACGTGATGGCCGGGATGCCGCCGTTCGCCCGTTACAGCGCGGAAGAACGTTGGGCCGTCGCTGCCTACGTGTACACTGGCTGGCTTTCGCCCGCTGTTCTGGCGCGTGGGGCAGAGGTCTACACGACGGAATGCCTGTCCTGTCATGGGCCGGGTGGCGCGGGGGATGGCCCCGAAGCGCCGGAGATCATGCCGGACCTGTCCGATCTGCGGGTGATGAGCGCCCGCAGCGACGCCGACCTGTACCAGATCACTTATGACGGCGCGCGGGACAGTATGCCCGCCTTCGGAAGTCGGTTGAGCCAGGTTGATCTGTGGGCAGTCGTGGGCTACCTGCGTAGCCTGACCGTCGTCGGCGCGCCGGGCTTTCTGGGAGCGGGGGAGACCCAGGCGCAAGCTCCTGCCGCGACAGAGGTGGTTGCCCAGGCGACGGCTGCCGCAGATCAGACTGCTGCGCCGGGCGCTACTGATGAGGGGAGTGCAACTGCCGCCGTGACGGAAGAAGCGCCGCAGCCGGAGACCATCACTGTCACAGGACATGTGACGAACGGCACGGCGGGCGGGGCGATCCCTGTCGGGGCAACATTGACGCTGCACATGTTCGATCCGCCCGAATTCGCCGAGGCGAACGTGCAGACCACCCTCAACCCTGACGGCAGCTATACGTTCGCCGACGTGCCACACCGGGCAGAACGATCATATCTGGTCTCGATGGAATATCAGGATGTGTTTTTCAGCAGCGCCGTGTACGCGCTGACCGACCCGGTGGGCGCGGCGATTAACACTGCTGTGGAAATCTTCGATCTGACGACCGATCCGTCGGTTGTCCAAATCGAGGCGGGGGTGATGCGCGTCACGTTTGGGCGTTTCGGCCTGGAAGTGGGCGAAGTGCTCAGCTTTGCCAATACCTCAGACCGTCTGTACCTGACGGAAGAGCATCTGACCGCTAGCCGACGAGTCGCGTTGCGCATTCCCTTGCCGCCGGGGGCGACGGGCCTGGGCTTTGAGCCGGGTTTGCAAGGCAGCCGTCTGTTTTTTGATGAAGAGCAAGGGGTCGTCATCGACACGCAGCCGCTTCGCCCTGGCAGCGACCAGATTTTCTTCAGCTACCTGATCCCCTATACCGATGGCGCGATTATCGAGCAGGAGTTTGCTTACCCGTTTAACGGCGAGTTCCACCTGTTGATCGAGACCGGGCAGGTGCAGTTTGAAAGCCCCATGTTCCGGGCAAACGGCGAGCGTGTGGATATGGGTGGGAGCACCTTCGACGCTTATCTGGCCGAAGTGAGCTTTGCGCCGGGCGAGGCGATCAGCTACACCCTGACCGGCATGCCCGCTGTTATCGCCGCTGCGCAGAACGCGGGACAGAGCCAGAGCGGGCTGTCGCCGCTGGTGTTGATCCTGGTGATTGTCGGCCTGGTGCTGATCGGCGCAGGCGGCTTCATGTTCCTGCTGCGGCAGGAAAGCGGCAGATCGGCGCAGAAGGCTGCCGACGCGCTCCTGGACCAGATCGCGCAACTGGATGATCAACATGACCAGGGAATGTTGAACCACGACTACTATCAGCGCAGGCGCGCCGAACTCAAGGCCAAGCTAGCCGAATTGATGCGCAGGCAGGATGAAGACGCTCGATGACCCCGGCCATGATCGAGATCACCGACCTGGTCAAGGCGTTCGGGATGTTCCCCGTGCTGCGCGGTGTGAACCTGGCCGTGCCACGGGGGGCGTTCCTGGCGCTGCTGGGGCCGAACGGCTCCGGCAAAACCACGTTGCTGCGCATCCTGGCGGCGTTGGGCAAGCCTACCGCCGGGCATGTGACCATCGGCGGTTGGAGCCTGCCCCAGGAGGCGGCGCAGGTCCGGGCGCAGTTAGGCGTGGTGGCCCACCTGCCGCTGCTCTATGACAATCTGACGGCGGTGGAGAATCTGGCCTTTTATGCCCGCCTGTATGGCTTGCCGCGCGCCGAGGCCGCAGCGCGTATTCGTGAGGTGTTGGAGCGGGTTGGGCTGGCAACGCGGGCTAACGACCTCGTGCGCACCTTTTCACGGGGGATGCAACAGCGGCTTGCCATCGCGCGGGCCATTCTGCACCGCCCGCACGTGTTGTTGTTCGACGAGCCGTACACCGGCCTGGATCAGGATGCCGCCGCCATGCTGGACGGTTTGCTGCGCGACGTGGCGGCAGATGGCCATACCATCGTCATGACCAGCCACGATTTGAGCCGCGCTCTGGCGCTGAGTTCGCAGGTGGCGATTTTGAGTCGGGGGAAGATCGTCTACAGCAGCCCCAGCGCCGCCATTGCGGTACACGACTTTCCGCGCCTGTATGCTGACGTGACCGGAGCCGCCAGCACCCGATGAACACCTTCGACGCGATCCCTCAGCCTCGGCAGCCGCGTGCGCGTACCCCGTTTGGCAAAGCCGTGTTGGCGCTGGCGATCAAAGACCTGCGCGAAGAACTGCGTGGGCGCGAACTGATCAACGCCATGCTGCTCTACGCTGCGCTGGCGGTTCTCATCTTCAGTTTCGCGCTGGAGTTGGACGCCGAGGCGCGCGAGACGTCTATTGCCGGGGTGTTCTGGGTGACGGTTGTCTTTGCCGGGATGCTCGGCCTCAACCGCAGCCTGGCCGCCGAGAAAGATCGCGGCAACCTCGACGCTCTGCTGCTGGCGCCGGTGGACCGCAGCGCGCTCTTTTTTGGCAAAATGCTCAGCAACCTGATTTTTATGCTCATGGTCGCTGCGCTGTTGATGCTGCTGATTACGGTGCTGTTCAATGTGTCGTTGTTCACTCCCTGGCTGATGATCGTGATCCTGTTGGGAACAGTCGGATTCGCCGCTGTCGGCACACTGCTGGCAGGCATGACCGTCCATACCCGCGCGCGTGAAACGTTGCTGCCGATCCTGTTGTTGCCGGTAGCTCTGCCGATGATCCTGAGCGCGGTGCGGGCCAGCACGGCCATCCTGAGCAGGATGCCGCAGGAAGACTGGATCGCCTGGCCGCAACTGCTGCTGGTGGCAGACCTGGTGCTGCTAGCGTTGGCGTATATCTTGTTCGACTTTGTGGTCGAGGAATGACCTGTGTCGCTACGTGTGGTGGGTTGAAAGGAGGCCCTTCGATGACGCACCCTGTTTCTCCTACACGCACCCGCATTCTGGCCGGCCTGACCGTCGCGGCGGCGATCATGTTCGTCGTTGCCATCGGCATGGCGGTCTTTTACGCGCCGACCGATGCGCAGGGCATGGTGCAGCGCATCTTTTACCCGCACCTGGGCAGTTTTATGGGGGGGGCGCTGGCCTTTTTGGTCGCTGCTACCGCCGGGGTGTTATATCTGATTACACGGGCGGACCGCTGGGATACATTGGCCCTGTCTGCTATCGAAGTCGGGCTGGTGTTCACCGGCTTCAATATTATCAGCGGCGCGATTTGGGCGCGCCCGATCTGGAACACCTGGTGGACATGGGACCCACGCCTGACCTCCGCCGCCGTGATGTGGATGGCTTACGCTGCTTATCTGATGCTGCGCAATTCGATAGAAGACCCAGGCCGTCGCGCGCGTCTGGCTGCCGTCTACGGCATTCTGGCTTTCAGCAGCGTGATCTTCACAACGGTCATCACTCGCATTCGCCCTGATACGATCCATCCGGTGGTGGTCGGTCCCAGCCCACAGAACGCGCAGGGCAGCTTCGGCGTCAGTGACCCGCGCATGGTTGCCACGCTGATGTTCAACATCCTGACCTTCATCGTGCTGGCGATCACGCTGATCTGGCATCGCATCCGGCTGGAAGACTTTTCTCGCCATGTGGCGGCGCTCAAGATGCGCTACCTGACTCGCTGAAGGGTCGGTTACGGAGAGGACTGCGTGATGTTTTTCCTACAAGAAACGCCTATTCCCGATAATCTGCCTTATCTGATTTTAGGGTTGCTGGTGCTGTTCTTGTTTTTCGGCACATTCATCGCCAGTCTGATCTGGCGGATGCGCAACCTGCATCACGACATGGTACTGCTCGAACAAATGGCGAAAGAGGATGCGCTTGCTGGGGATGTTGCGGCGGTCGAAAAGCCGGGCGCGGCTGCTTCCCATCCGGCGTCATCGACCTGATTCGTGGCTGTTGTTCCACGCCTCGACCGGGCGTGGAGTGGTTTACCGCCAGGCAGGAATCCTGTTATACTGCCCGGCATGAGAGTTTTTGCATTTCGTTTGATCACCCTGGCGTTGTCGGCGCTTGTCCTGTCGGCTTGCGCGGCAGAGACGCCTATTGTTTCCGAGCAGCCAGCTCCGTCCCCGGCTGTGGCTGCCACCGTCACGCCGGGCGGGCGGATCGTCCTGGCGCTGCCCACGCTCGCGCCGCCGACTCCAATGGCGGTCGTCGGTCCGAATGAGCTATCCGGCGCGGATGCAACGTCCTTTCTGGTGCTGCCGCCGGAACTGGGCGGGCCGGAGGAGTGCCCCTCGCCCGGCAACCCGCCTCCACCGGACGTACCGCCTTCTTACGCGCAGTACATTGATACGATCAACCGTTTCCTATCGGCGGGTGGGGCGGTCCCCTTTCTGGCGTCGATTCTGCGCACCTGGGGCGCGATCACCGATCAGGCGGGCGCGGTCAGCGACGCCTATGACCTGACCGGTGACGGGGTGTACGAGGTGTTGGTTGTCGTCATCGATCCGCTGAACACAACCGTTTCGCCCCAGCCGGGCCAGTTAATGATCTTTGGCTGCCACCAGGCGGTTTACCGCTTGCTGTACAGTTCCGATTACGGCCCCGGCTTTGGCGCGCCGCGCCTGCTGCACGTGGGCGATATGAACGCCGACGCTATGCCGGAGCTGGTCTTTTTGCAAGAGCGGTGTCAGGGTGCGTCGTGCGTCCAGGCGGCGCAGGTGATCACCTGGAGCGCCCCCAACGATGGCTTTCT
>CAZGXI010000056.1:0-19046 GCA_964529715.1 uncultured Anaerolineae bacterium
GATCCGACCGGGGCCAGGCCCAGCGAGAGGGCGTCAGCGCGCGGGAACTGGCGCAGTTGCAGATTTGCGCCCGGATTCAGATTGTACACGCGGCCAATCAGACCGGTTCCACCGGTGGTTGCTGGGGGGGGCGTTGTTGCGACGGGCGGCGGCGGAGGCGTGGTCGGCGTCGGCTGGACGACGACCTGTTCTGCAAGCGGCTGGGCTTCTTCGGTCGCCTGTGCAATTGGCGCAGTTGCGCCCGTTGCAGCGACGCTGCCAGGCCGGAAGTTGATCGGCATCTGTCCGACGATCAAGGTTGGTCGGTCAGGCGTTCCGGCGACAAGCACACTGTACAGCACGCCGCCGTTGAGGGCCTGCCCAGACGCGACGGCCTCACCGCCCGCATCGCTGGAAACGGCCACATCGTATATGCCGGGCGCGATCTCTACCGCCGGGCCGGCTGATGGCGCTGCTAGGTCCGATCCCAGGGGTATCGCCGTGCCGTCGTTCAGGGTCGCGCTGAGGGTTGCCCCCGGAATGGCGTTGAGGATATTGATCCGGGCGCTGGTCTCCGACAATGCCCCCGCGCTGTCTTCGTAGACATACAGGCTTAGTGCGCCGCTTTCGGGGACGGCAGCCACCGTGCGGGCCTGCCCGTCCAGGGCTGGGGAGTCCAGGGCTAGGCCGGTGCTTGCCAGCGGCTCCGTCGTGGCGGCGGTCCCGGCTTCACGCAGCGCGATCTGGTATAACCCCAGGGGGATGGCAAAGTGCTGCGTCATCTCGCCCGCTTCCAGCGCGGGGATCAGCAGCGTTTCTCCGGCGTACACGTCTACCGCTGGGCCGTTCAGGGCGGTGTGGGCCACACGTACCCAGACGCTTTCTGCTGCCGGGTTGACAGGCGCTTCTAACATCACGACGCCCGGATCGCCGCCCAGGATCACCAGCCGATAAAACATCCCGGCGCGCAGCGCGTAGTCCACCGCAGGCCGGATCGTCTGATCAACACTCGTACCGGAAGGGGTCACGCCGAGCGGGTAAACATTGGCCGGAACGTCGATCCCCCCGGAACTCTGGCCGTAGGCCAGGCCCGGCAGAATGGGGCTGCCGTCAGATAGAATCAGGTCCAACACGCCTGCGCCAGCGACCGCATGAGTCGCATTGAGGCGAGCTTTGCCCAGCGCCAGCGGGCTGAGGTCATCTTCAAAGGTGATGACTTCCGGTGTCTGGGGCGTTCCTTGTGCTACGAGCGTCAGGGCCTGCCCTTCCACCGCGCCGAAGTTTGCCTCGGCGACCGTGACTCCGGCGACCTGGACGGTCAGGATGTGATCTCCAGCCGTCAGGCGCAGGTAGGCAGTGTACCCGGCATAGCCTAACTGGGAAGCGGCCAGTGCGCCGTCGATCAGGAAATCTGCCGCCGGTGCACCCGTAACGGCGTGGACCAACCGCACCAGCGCAGGCGATGCAGCCTGGGCAGTGGGAGCTGCCACAGCTGGCAGCGCAGTAGCCAGCAACATACTGACCGCTGCTAAAAACGTCAGAACAAATCGGCGACTCATCAGTTTTTTCTCTCCTTAGTCTTGTTCTGTCCCTGGCCGGAGGTCTAAGTGCCTTCCTGCCACTGGTTTAGGTAGCGGAATTGCTCCTCGGTCAGGGTGTCGATTTGGACGCCCATCGCCTCCAGTTTGAGCCGGGCAATCTCCATGTCGAGTTCTTCGGGCACGGTGTAGACCTGGTTTTGCAGCCTGTCGTGGTTCTGGATCATGAACTCGGCGGCGAGCGCCTGATTGGCGAAACTCATGTCCATCACGCTGGCCGGGTGGCCCTCGGCGGCAGCCAAGTTGATCAGGCGACCTTCTCCCAGCAGGTGGAGTTTGCGTCCATCAGACAGGGTGAACTGTTCGACAAATGGGCGGATCAGGCGCGGCTTGCCGGTTGCCATGGCCTGCAGGGCAGGAATATTGATTTCGACGTTGAAGTGGCCAGAGTTGCACATGATCGCGCCGTTCTTCATTACGGCAAAGTGCTGGCGGTCGAGCACATTAATGTCGCCTGTTGCTGTCACGAACAGGTCGCCAATGGGCGCGGCCTCGTTCATCGGCATCACGCGGAAGCCGTCCATCACGGCTTCCAACGCCTTGAGTGCGTCAACTTCGGTGACGATGACGTTTGCCCCCATGCCGCGTGCGCGATTGGCGATTCCCCGACTGCACCAGCCGTAGCCGGCGACAACAACCGTCCGTCCGGCGAGCAGCACGTTCGTGGCGCGCACGATGCCATCGATAGTGCTTTGTCCGGTGCCATAGCGGTTATCGAACATGTGCTTGGTCATGCTGTCGTTGACAGCAATGACCGGGAAGCCCAGCGCGCCATCGGCAGCCATTGCGCGCAGGCGGATGACACCAGTGGTGGTTTCTTCTGTGCCGCCCAAGATGCCGTCTAGCAGTTCACGACGGTTCTTGTGAATTTCACTCACCAGGTCCGCGCCGTCGTCCATCGTGATGTGTGGCTTGTGATCCAGGGCGCGTTTGATGTGATCGTAATAAGTCTGGGTGTCTTCACCCTTAATGGCATACACCGGGATTTCGTACTGCGTGACCAGTGCGGCGGCCACGTCATCCTGGGTCGAAAGCGGATTGGAGGCCGTCAGCACTACATCTGCTCCACCGGCCTGGAGGGTGTGGACGAGGTTGGCTGTCTCGGTGGTCACGTGCAGGCAGGCTGAAATGCGAATGCCCTTGAGGGGTTTTTCCTGAGCGAAGCGTTCTCGGATTTGCCGCAGCACCGGCATATCCTGCTCGGCCCATTCGATGCGGTAGCGCCCGCCGGGAGCCAGGTCCAGCGCGCGAACGTCATGCTCAACGGTCATTGACAATGTCTCCTTAGCCGGTGAATCACAAGATCAAAACCGGATGAAGCGATTTAGCGACAGGTCATTGTAGCACAGGATGCAAACCTTGTCTGCCGCTCAGCCCAACAGGGCATCCAGCGCGCCCTGATCGTCGAAGACGGTACGGAATCGTGCCGCGAATTGGGCCGGGGTGAAGGTGTGGTTCTGCGTGCCGACATTTTCTAAGACATAGGTTGCACACAGCGCGCCGACCTCACCGCACAGCTTCCAGGGCCAGCCCGCCGATAGGCCGCGCAGCACGCCTGCACGGAAGGCATCGCCCACACCGGTCGGATCGGCGATCCGCTCTGCCGGGAAGATGGGCACGGTGATGCATGTTCCTGCTGTGTAGATACTCGATCCCTGTTCCCCGCGCGTGATGATGACCGTCGGGACGCAGTTCAAAACTCCTTCCAGAGACCAGCCGGTTTTTTGTAGGATAATCTCGAACTCGTAGTCATTGCAGATCAGGATGTTGCACCGTTCGATGCCATAGCGGATGCCGGGTCCGTCCATCCAGGCGACCTGTTGGCTGGGATCGTACATAAAGGGAATGCCGCTTTCCTTGCATTCATCGACGTAGCGTCGCATCGCGCCTGGATCGTTGGGCGAGATCACCACAAATTCGGGCTGGGTGGAGAGGAGATCACGCAGCGCAAAGTTACGGGCATACGCCATCGCCCCGGAGGCAAAGGTGACAATCTGGGCGTTTGTGGAATCGGTATTAATGAAGCACGATGCTGTGAAAACTTCATCGATCTGGCGCACCGGCGAAGTATCTACCCCGACGCTTTCCAGCCATGCGCGGTATTCGCCGAAATCCTTGCCCGCAGTGCCGACCAGTTTAGGGGGGGGAGTTTGCCGCAGCAGGGCCAGGGTGTAGGCGATATTCGCCGCGACGCCTCCCCAATGCCGTTTCATGTCTTCCACTAGAAAACTGACGCTGAGGTGATCGAGCTTGTCTGCGATGATGTGCTCATGAAACTTGCCGGGAAAGCGCATCAGGTAGTCGTAAGCGATGGAGCCGGTGATGGCAATGTCCACGTGAACGCATCCTTATAGCCAGTGCTGTCCGTAAGAACGGGGCAAGAGTATACCACAAATTGAGTGTTCCGCATGGTTGTGGCGGCGGCAATCTGCTGACCGGTTTCAGCCCGCCGCACCCCGCACTTGCGTTCTGGGCAGGTGCAGCTCCGCCACTCGAGTGGCGGAGGTCAGGCGGGCTTGTCCTTGCTTCAGCCTGTTGGCGGTGCTATCCTGAACATAGCACCTTTCCAGATGAACAGGTTGCCGGTTGGGGCGGCGAACCTTCCGCCCCGTGAAGTCTGGCGAGTGCGGGTCGTGTGGTCGGCAGCGGGTCTCCCCGCTGCGGCGCGAACAATCTCCTGGGCAGGTGCAGGTATCGTAGCCCACGCCCTGCGTGGGTGATGCGTAGTCCCTCGGACACGGGGCTTGTCCATCTAGGACATGTGGCTCGCGCGAGCGAGACCCTGCACTTGCGTTCTGGGCAAGTGAGCTACGCGGCTTTAGCCGCTGTAGAGTGTCACAGCTCTACTCCTTAGTGTAAAATCTACACGAAACGCCCTGCGTTGCGAAGGGTGTGAGAAATGAGTGTCTTCAACGGCAAGCGCCTGACCAACAAAACCTTTAAACTCGACATCGAGCGGATGAGGCGCGGCTGGTACAGCGACAAGTATTTTGAAACGATTGGCCGCTTGTTGACCGAGATGAGCCGTCGTGGTTATCGCTTTGAGGGGCACAGCCCGCGTTCCCTGCCGATCGATCCGGTAGGAACGTTGATCGGCGAGATGCGCGTCGAAATGCAGTGGTTTACCCGGCGTGAGCCGTTTGCGCTGGTCGCCGGGGTAGATAAAGCTCTGACGATGCTGCGTTATTGCGCCGGGCACTTCGACGAAAATGGTGTCTTCGTCGAAACCTGGCAGGACCTTGAAGTGGAAGCTGTACAAGATGGCGTTTTTGCAACTTACGACGGCAATCCTTTAAACGTGCGTCCTGTCCTCAAGGTACGGGGCCGCCTGCGCGATTTTTGCGTCCTGGAAACACCCACACTCGGCATCCTCAGCCGGGCAAGCCGGATCGCTACTAACGTGTACAATGTGCTGCGGGCGGCGCGCGGCAAGCCGGTGCTGTTTTTCCCGGCGCGCTTCGATGTGCACGAGGTTCAGGCAGCGGATGGCTACGCCTACGACATCGCCGTGCAGCGATTTAATCAGGACTATGGCCACCAGATTCGCTCTTTCGTCAGTACCGATGCGCAGGGAGACTGGTGGGGCGGGGCCGGAGGCGGCACAGTTCCCCATGCCGTCATTGCCACTTTCCTAGGCGACACAACCGCCGCCATGTTGGCCTTTGCGGCAACACAACCGCCGGATGTGGCTCGTGTCGCCTTGGTGGATTTCGAGAACGACTGTGTGGGAACTTCGCTGGCGGTTGTGCGGGCCTATTGGGAACGCTACCGCGCGCTGCTGGAAGCCGGCCAGGAAGCCGAAGCGCAGCGTTATGTGTTGTTCGGCGTGCGGTTGGATACCAGCGGCAACATGCGCGACCGGAGCATCGTTTCTCTGGGGATGCCGGAGCTGGACCTGGGAGTCAACCCGCGCTTGGTGACGGCGGTTCGAGAGGCACTCGATTACGCCTGGCAAGATTGGGCCGATCTCGATGAAACATGGCTGCCACGCGCGCAGGCATTCTGCCGCCAGGTGCGCATCATTGTGTCGGGAGGGTTTAACCCCGAAAAGATCAGACGTTTTGAGAGATTGGCCGTTCCGGTGGATATTTACGCCGTCGGTTCCAGCCTGATGAGCAACGACGCCGAGACGAATACCGATTTTACTGCTGACGTTGTGCGAGTCTGTCTGGGCGATCAGTGGGTTCCGATGGCGAAGGTGGGCCGTGCTGCCGCCGACAACCCGGACCTTGAGCCGGTTGATTTGTCGATATTCTAATCAGGTTGCCGCCGATGACTCCGCGAGACCATGATCATGGTGCTTCGAGAGATTCCCGACCGCCGGCCTGTTCTGATCCGCAGCCCAAGATCATCCGGGGGCGGCCCGGCTATCGTAGTTTTTCGTTGGCGGCCTTGCAGGAGCGGGTTGAGGCACAGCTTGAGGAAGAACTGGCCGGGCGATCCGACATCCTGTTGGACGCGCTGGATGAGACGGCGCGCCGGGAACTGGTCCGCGAGGCAGGAGAATATGTCTTGGCCGTCGAGGCGGTGTCGCTGGGGGCGGCTGAGAAAGAAGGGCTGTTTGATGCAGTTTACCGTCGCCTGTTCACGTTTGGCCCGCTGGACGCGCTGCTGACGGACGACTTGATCACCGATCTAACTATCGACGGCTATGAGCGGGTGTATCTGCGGCGGCGGTATGGCGAGCCGGAAGCGGTTCGCTCGCCTTTTGAGGATGCTTATAGCTACGCGCGCGTGCTGGATCGGATGCTGACCGGCGCGGGCGCACAGCTTGTAGATACGGAGCCGTTTATTGAGGTCGGGCTGACTTTGCTTGGTCGCCCGGCCCGATTAACCCTGGTCGCGCCGCCGCTTAGCCCTGTGCTACACGTCGATTTACGCCTGCACCCTGCCCGGCCTGCCACATTGGAAAACCTGCTGGCTGAAAGAGCTGTCACAGAGACTGACGTCGCTGTACTGCGTGCCCTGGGGCGCAGCCCCTATGGCGTTCTGATCGTGGGAGAGGCGGCGGCAGGCAAAACGACCTTGCTGGAATCTTTGCTGCCGCACGTTGCCGACCTGTCGTCGTGCTGGCTGGTCGAACGGGCGCGGGAGGTGCGTGCGCCCCTTGAGATGCATGCGCTGGCGGCGGTTCCTGCTCGTCAGGATTACCCTGGTGTGGAGTTTGCGGCCCGGATCGAGGCGGCGCTGGCGGAATCGCCCAGTACGTTGATCTTGGATGAATTGCGCGGCGACGAGGCCGGGCCGTTTTGGAAGGCGCTATCCGGGCAAGACGCGCCGCGCTGTCTGGGCGTCTTTCGGAGCAGCCCTAACTCAGAACGTCTGCACAGCGCCTTTGGTATCCTCATTCGCAAGGGCCAGGCGGCGGTGGATCAGGCGCTCATTGACCGTGTGCTGTTGGAACGTGTGCCGTTCGTGATTGCGGTGCAGGGCGGTGCGGCAGGGCTGCGCGTGAAAGCAATCAGCGAATGGACGGAGGACGAAAACGGTCGCCTGGCATTGCTCCCGTTGGTGCAGGATGGACAGGCGACGGGCTACCGTTCTGGACGTGAACCTGTTTTTCCCTGAGTCCGATCCACTGTTTCTGCACGGGGTGCGTTTTTACGCACTTCTTATACCCCTCTGATATCGATCTTACATCGATGTTGTACTATGCGGTCAAGTAGATGAATCGCCCCGGCTTCAGCGACGCTTAACGGAAGGGGGCGGCGCGAGTTTAAAACCTGAATCTGGAAAAGCAGGAGGAGGTTGAACATGGCCGGTTTGGTACGCTGGAATCCGCTACGGGAAATGCGGCGGATGGATGAAATGATGGATCGGGTCTTCAGCGATCCCTGGTTCCGTTGGTTCCCGGAGGAGACCGATGGCGAACGTCTGTGGCGGATGCCGATGGATGCTTACGTCACCGATGATGCCATTGTGATTCAGATGGCTGTGCCGGGCATTCGCCCTGAGGATGTGAACATCACGCTGGAGAACAACGTCCTCACGATCAGCGGTGAACTCAAGCCGCGGGAAGAAGGGCGCAATTACATCATGCGCGAACGTCCGGTAGGCCGCTTTGAACGGGTGATGTCGGTCAGCACACCGGTCGATGCCAATAAGGCAGAGGCCGCCTTCGAGAACGGGGTGTTGACCCTGACTCTGCCGAAGGCGGAGCAGGTCAAGCCGAAGACGATCCAGGTCAAGACCGCCCCAAAATAAATCCGCTCGTGCGCAGGCTTCGTCAATTGGCTGGTCGATAACGAATCCAGGCGTCCTGAAAAGGGACGCCTTTCTGTTTTCGGGCGTGCTAAGAACCAGGGGCAGTGAACCGGTTGATGGCTTCGGTCAGGATGTTCAGCGGCACGCCACCCGTAATTGGCGTGCCGTTAACCTCGATCCAGCGTGGCAAGCCATTATCGACGCGCAGTAGGATCGTCGGGAGGGTTTGCACGCCGAAGGTGTTCGCCAGATCGATGTTGTTCTGCAAGGCTTGTTGATAGCGGCTGGTGTTGTTGGCGCAAGTGGTCAACAGGCCGACATCGAGGTTGAGGACGGCGGCGGCCTCGCCGATATGTTCCACAGAAAAGGCGTTGTAACCGTACTCTTCGTGTAGCCGAAATAACTCGTCCCGCATTTCCCAAAATGCGCTCTGTTCCCCGGCGCACAGGGCAGCGCGCGCCGCCAGGATCGAGCCGTCTGGGTCCAGGCCGAATAGAACGCGCATTTCCAGCCTGGCCCTGCCAGGGCGTATGTGTTGATCAATCAAAGCGCGTATCACGCTCTGGTAGCGGGCGCAATGGGAACATGCAAAATCGATGAACTCGATGACCGTCACGGGCGCATCTGGGGCGCCCAAGATGGGGGCGCCATCCGGCGTTAGGCGGCGGATCAGCCCCGCGTAGAATGTGCCGTTTGTTTCGACGGCAGGGGGGGACATACCTAATACCAGCAACAGCGAAAAAAGTACAATCACGACGGTGGTCGTGCCCAGAGTAATCCACAACTGTCGCTGCTGGTTGCGCATGGAAAGGCTTCTATGTGGCTCTTTTTCCTCTGCGCTCAACTGTACCGCGCATGGGTGAGGCGTCAAGCGGGGGGGCGCGGCCAGGGGATCAGCCAGGGCACACGGCGCTGATAGGCCGTGTATGCTGCGCCGAAATCTCGCACCAGTCGCCGTTCCTCTAACCGTGATCCGGCTACAAAGTAGATCGTCGTTCCGACGAGGAAGCCCAGATAAGCGTCGGTCATAATCGGTGCCGTCCAGAGGGCCAGCAGGCTGAACAGGTACAGGGGGTGCCGCACCAGGCTATAGAAGCCATTCACTTGAAGCTGTTCAGCCGGCAGGGGTAAGGGATCGCCGCGTAGGTAGGCCAACGCCTGGCTAATCCCGGCGAAGCGCAGCGGATCGGCCTGGAAGACGGCGACCATCAGACAGACGGCGGCGATGGCCTGCATACCCAGCGTGATTCCTACCCAGGGCATCGGCACACGCCATAGCACCTCGGCAGGGGTTGCCAGGATCAGCAGTGCGACCGGCGCAAATGTGATCACACTGAACAGGTTGTAGAGCAGACGGTAGAAGCCCTCAAAAGCTCGCTGGCCCATGAGACGGCGGGCCAGAGTCTTGACTCCCAGCGCCGCCAGCAGACTGTGGATGATGCCGAAACCCAGCAGCGCCAGCAAAGATACAATGAACATGTGCCTGTCCCGTCTTTTGTAAGCTCGTGCAGCGGCTATGTTATACTGACGCTATAGAAGGGCTGTCTTCGCTAAACCTTACGGGAGGGTTTAGGGGTGCGTGCCGTTGATGTGATCGCTAACAAGCGTGATGGCAAAGAACTGACCACTGAGGAAATCAACTGGTTTATCCGAGCTTATACCGCCGGCGATGTGCCGGATTATCAGGCTGCTGCCTGGCTGATGGCCGTTTATCTTCAGGGCATGAGCCGCCGCGAGACGGTGGACCTGACGCTGGCGATGGCGCATTCCGGCGAAGTGCTGGACCTGTCGGACGTGCTGGGTTACGCGGTGGATAAGCACTCATCGGGTGGGGTGGGTGACAAGACTTCGCTGGTGGTTCTGCCGATGGTCGCGGCGTGTGGGGTGCCCGTCGCCAAGATGAGCGGGCGGGGTCTGGGATTCAGCGGCGGCACCCTGGACAAGCTGGAATCCATTCGCGGCTACCGTGTGGAACTTTCGCGTGAGGAATTCACTGCTCAGGCGCGCAGCATCGGCGTGGTGCTGTGCGGCCAGACTGCTGACCTGGCCCCAGCGGATCGCCTGCTATATGCCCTGCGCGATGTAACGGCGACCGTTTCCAGCCTGCCGCTGATTGCCAGCAGCATCATGAGCAAGAAGATCGCTGCCGGCGCGAACGGCATTGTGCTGGATGTCAAGGTTGGCATGGGGGCGTTTATGAGGACGGTCGAGGAGGCCAAAGCCCTGGCCCAACTGATGGTCGAAATCGGGCGTGACGCCGGGCGCGAGATGGTCGCCCTGATCTCCGACATGAACCAGCCACTCGGTCAGGCGGTCGGTAATGCGTTGGAAGTGCGCGAGGCGATTGAAACACTCAGAGGGGGCGGTCCCTCTGACCTGCGTGAGCATTCGCTTGTTGTCGGCGCGCACATGCTTTGCCTGGCCCGTCATGAGCGTGGGGAACAGGCGGTGATGGCGGCAGTGGCCGAATTAGCGCAGACGTTGACTAACGGTCAGGCATTGGCGAAGTTTCGTGATCTGGTTCGGGCGCAGGGCGGTGATGTGTCTCAGGTAGACGATCCCGATCTGCTGCCGCGCGCCGATCTGGTGGAACACATTGCCGTTCCGCAGACAGGCCATGTCGCGCAGATCAGCGCGCGCGAGGTTGGCCTGGCGGCGCTCGATCTGGGAGCAGGGCGGGAGAAAAAAGCCGATCCCATTGATCACGCTGTCGGCGTGATCTCGCACCTGCGGGTAGGAGATCAGGTGAAAATCGGAGAGCGGGCATTTACCATTCATGCCAACAGCCGGGATCGGTTGGAGGCGGCCCGTCAGCGTCTGGAACGCGCCATTGTCTACCGCGAACACCCGCAGCCGTCCTTGCCGCTGTTCTACGACCTGATTACTGGTTGAGAGACTCGTGCCTCAGCGTAGCCGTTCGACCAGCAGAGGAATCTCTTCTTCTGTCCAGCGGTAGAGATACAACGGTGCGTCCCGGCGAAACCCGCTCGCGTCGAACGTAATTGACCCCGTCAAGCCGCTGAAGTCTGTTGCGCCGAGCGCCGCCCGGACCTGGTTCCTGGTGAGCGAGCCTGCGTCATGTGCGCGGGCGATGGCTGCCAGTGCCAGCCGGACGGCGTCGTAGGTCAAAGCAGCCAGTGGACCGGGTTCGGGGACATACAGGTTGCTGGCGAGTAGCCGCTCCCGGAATTCCAGCCCATCTGGCAAGTCTTGCGGCCATGCGGCGCCGGTCAGGAACCATCTCTCAGCCGTCAGGTCACGGGTCAGCTCGTGGAACTGGTGTGTTCCCCAAGAGGAATCGCCCACGTACAGGCTTGCGCCGGATGCCTGCACCAGGGCGGCGGTGGTCGTCACGTCTGCGGCTGTTTCGGCATGGTAAATCGATGAGTCCGCCATGTCGTGCGCTTCGAGATAGGCGCCCAGGATGTCCGATTTTTCTTCCGGCGCAGCGTCAAGGATGAACACGCCGGAAACGACGGGCGAATCGGAATCGACCGCTTCGCTCTCGAACGCGATCAGCGGCAGTCCGGCTTCCAGGTAGATCGGCAGCGCGCTGTGGGTCGTCTCTGTCCGTGCGTGTCCGATGGCAATAAGCACGGCAGGATCGGCGACCAAAGCCCGTACCTGTCGAGTAGCCTGTTGCGGGTCCCCCGAATCGTCGTAGGCGACTAGTTCCACCCGGTAGTCGTCCATCGTTCCGGCGGTGAGACTCTCGCGCAAGGCCAGCCGTGCGGCGTAGATCATGTCGTAGCCTAGTTCGCGGTAGCGCCCCTCAAACGGTGCGATCAGCCCGATCCGATAGACGGGGAGGGTGTTTGCGCCAACGCAGCCTGCCAGCAGAACTCCCAGGATTATGAGAATCGCGGGGATGCTGCACGCCCGCTGTCTGAAGGATGTTCGGTGGGCCTTCATTGACAGAACCCGTTGGCGACATGCTCTTCAAATGTTGTAGCGAAGACATGAAAGCCGCTCTGCTGACAGTCGGCTCGGAAGTAATAGTAGTTTGAAGGCGCAGGGTTGATGACGGCGCGGATGGCTGACAGCGGGGGGTTGGCGATAGGGCCGGGCGGCAGTCCTTCGTGTAGATAGGTGTTATAGGGTGACTGCGCTGTGAGGTAATCGTCCTGGGTAATCTGGGGCCACCATGAGCCGTCCCGGTAACCGATGCCATACTGTACGGTCGGGTCAGCTTCCAGCTTCATATTGATCTCTAGGCGGTTGAGATACACGCCTGCGATTAAGGGTTGCTCTTCGGTAAAGACGGCTTCGCGCTGGACGATGGAAGCCAGTGTGACCACCTCGTACAGGGTGCGCCCGCTTGCGATGGCCTCATTGCGCAACAACGGCCCGACCCGTTCCTGGAATGTGCGCAGCAAGATGTCACGGAAGTCGGCGGCCCCGGCATCCGGCGGCAGGTAGTATGTATCTGGGTAGAGAAACCCTTCCAACGAAGCTCCGACAGGCAGGCTAACGTATTCCATAAACCCGGACGGACCAGATGCGCCAGGCCCCGTGATGGCCAGGAAGTCTGCGCCGTTGAAGGCCAGCAACCGGTTGGCGTCCAGCGCCTGTGCGATCTCCTCGCGCCGCCAGCCCTCGATAATCTGGACGGTGATCGATGCCGCGCTGGAATCGGTGAGAGAGCGGGCAATTTCGGGAATGGTTTGTGTGGTGTTTAGAAAGTACCGCCCGGCTTCCAGGTCGTCATCCAGGCCATGATAGCGCACGTAATTACGGAATAGTTCCGCATCTGTGATGACCCCCTGCGCCTGCAAGTGCTGTCCGATAGTCGCTGCCGTGTCGCCGGGGCTGACGACGAAGGCTATGGGATTGGGATCGTCCCCTACCGGACGGTTGAGGTCGTCCGTGCGGGCAGTCAGCCATATTTGTAGATAGATGAGTTCCAGCGGGCTGAGGCCGTCTCGAACATTGATTAGAGCTAGCGCGGCGATCAGCGCGACACACGCTGCCGCTCCGGCCAGCGTCAGCCCCAGACACGCCAGTCTGGAAGACCGGGTACGCATTGGCAGTTTCCTCTCCCAGGTTATTCCATAAGGGGTGCGACGGCAGGCGGTATCTCGACGCCCTCCCGTAGCGCGTCCAGGTAGCTTTGCAAAATTACGGCGGCAGCCTGGGCGTCGATCCGCCCCTCTCGGTGGTGGCCACATTCTCGGAGTAGCCGTTCCGCCTCTTCGGAGGAAAGTGTTTCATCCCATAGCCGCACCGGCACGGTCACAGCGGCGGCCAGTCGCCCGGCCCAACGGCGAACGCGGTCGGCCTGCGAATATCCTTGATAGCCAGGGATGGGTTCGGGCACACCGACGATGATCTCGCGGATGTTCTCCTGGGCTACGATAGTGGCAATACACGCGAAATCTTCTGCTTTAGACCGACGGCGGAGCAGGCGTAGGGGCGTCGCCAGCAGACCGGTCGGATCGCTGACGGCCAGGCCAATCACCTTGCTTCCGTGATCGATTCCCAAAAGGCGGCCCAGCGGCAGAGTCATGGGGCCTCCCGCACGATGATGCTGATGCGCGAAGGCAAGGCAGGCATCTGCCCAAGAAAATCCGGCCAGAGAGCGATCTGCGGTGGGGTGAGAGAATCGAGTACCAGGTTGGCGATCAGGTAACGTCGGGCATCTTCTATGCTGCGCCCCGCCAATGCCTGCCGGAGCGCCTCCGTATCCACCGCTGTCACCACATCGCTGCTGACGCTGTTCAGCAGAGCCACGCGCCCGGCAGCATCAATAGCTTCCACTGGACCGCGCTCAAAGCGCATGGTATCTGGCACGACGACCTTGCCCGGTGGGATACGGCTGCCCAACCCCGCGAATGCAACCTGGTTCACCAACCGGTAATCGACCACGACAGCCTGAACAGCAGCGCGCATCGTCAGAGCGACGGCATTGGTGGCATCCCCGATGGCGGCGCTAAACGTCGTCCATTCGCCACGCTCTTCAACGATGCCGATGGTTTCGGGGATGATCTCCTGGCCTTCACCCAGCAATGGGGTCAGTTCGTTCCAGGCGCGCTGTTGAATAGCCTGGCGGACCATTGCCAGCAGTCGGTCGTGATCGTCCTGCGTGACGACGGTCACTTCAGGATCGCTGCCGCCGCTGGTCGGTTCGGGGTTCTGCACAGTCAGGCTGTCTGCCAATGGACCGTCCAGATGGTCGATGGCATTGGCAGGCACATTTCCCTGTGGCCCGGCGAAGTCAGGCAGGGCCTCGATAGCGGCAACGGCGATAGCGCCGGCCTCCCCCGCGATGTCCACCGCTTCCAATGTGCGGAAGCGGACGATCACGCCGGCAGAAGTGCTGACGGTTGTCCCAGCAGGAATAGTGACGGCCTGGGTATCGCGGTTGGTGAAGACAATGGACCCTCTGGCAAGTGTTGGTGGCTCGTCCAGGCTGCCCGTCGCTGGTGTTTCGGCACTTTCCTCGATCTCTACACGCAGCACTGTCGCCGGGACGGCGCTGTTGGCGAGGTTAATCGTCTGGAGAGTTGGGTCGGCGAATACGCGAATGGTGACATCCAGGCGTTCGCGGACTGGGGTGAGCGTTACTGTCGCAGACGGGATCAGGAAATATAGCGCGCTGAGGATGAGGACCCCGCCGAGCGCCAGCGCCGCAATGCGGGCGACCTGGCGCAGTGTGCGCTGAGAGGGAGTCAGTTCGGGGCGCAGGCGGGTGACCACGTCGCGCAGGTCTTCTGGTGCGGGATCGCTTTCGGGCTTGTCGGCGCGGTCAACGAAGACTTTCGAGCGTCCGCGTTTCCAGGCGCTGCGCCGACTGTGTTCGATGCTCTCGAAGACGCTGATATTCAGGTCCTGCGCGTTAGCGATGACTTCTGGGTCGCGTGTGACCAGGGCAAGCCGGGCAGCGCGGCGGCGCGCCTCGCGTTGGAGCAGCACCAAATCCAATTTGCGACTCAGGATGCGTCCGGCGGGTGGCCAGACCAACAGCACACGATTCGCCTTCACAAAAGCCAGGCGGTCGCGCACCGAGGTCACGTCGTCGTGTGGTTCAAGCTGAACGATCTCAACCGGGCCGGCCATGCGCCTCGCCAGAAATTCGGGCCAGATAGCGGCGAAATACCGCTATCGCGCTTACTTTAACGCTTCACGCACCAGATTAGGGACCAGCGCCAGGGCTTCGTCGAGCTTGCTGGCATCTTTGCCTCCGGCCTGAGCCAGGTTCGGGCGACCGCCGCCGCCGCCGCCGACCGCCTGAGCCACTTTGCCGATCAATTTTCCGGCGTGTAGCCCGCGTTTGATCAGATCGTCGGTGACGGCTACAACCAACTGCGGGCGATCTTTGATCACCGTGCCTAGGGCCACGATGCCGCTCCGGTGCTGATCCCGGAACCAGTCGGTCATTTCGCGCAGGGTTTCGGGTGTCGTCTCGCCGACATGCGCAGCGAGCACCGGCACGCCGTTAACCGTTTGGACATTGCCCAGTAGCGCCTTGAATTCGTAACGAGCCATGTCGCGGCGAAGCTGCGCGATCTCGCGGCGGGCTGCCTGGATTTCCTCCTGCAAGCTGTGGATGCGTTCCGGTAAAGCATCGGCGCTGCCGCCGAGCAGGGCGATGGCTTGTCCCAGGGTGTGCTGGCTGCGGATGATCAGGTCGATGGCCCCCAGTCCTGTTACAGCTTCAATGCGGCGCACGCCGGCAGAGACGCTGCCTTCGCTGACAATGACGAACGCGCCGATCTGGGCAGTTTCGTCTACGTGTGTGCCGCCGCATAGCTCATAGCTGAAGCGGTCTTGAGGGTCGCCGACCGTGATTGTTCGCACGGTTTCGCCGTACTTTTCGCCAAAGAGGGCCATTGCTCCTTCGCGTCGGGCGGTTTGCAGGCTTTTTTCAACAGCGACGACGGCCATGTTTTCCAGAATGGCCCGGTTGACGCCGAGCGTGATCTGCGTGATCTGTTCCTGGGTCAGGGCGGTGGGATGACTGAAGTCGAAGCGCAGTCGGTCCGGGGCGACCAACGATCCGCGTTGCTGCACGTGTGTGCCCAGCACGGCGCGTAGCTGGGCGTGCAGCAGATGGGTGGCGGTGTGGTTGCGGCGGATAGCGGCGCGGCGCTCGGCGTCGATAAGCGGGATAGCATCTTGCCCGACGCCGGGGGTGCCCTCAACGACTTCCCCGATATGGACGATTAGTCCGCCGATAGGCCGCCGCACGTCTTCGACTTCAAAGCGCCAGGTATTTTGGTGGCCGAGGATGGCGCCTGTATCGCTGACTTGCCCGCCCGCCTCGACATAAAACGGTGTGTGGGCGATCACCATCTCCACCCGTTCACCGACGATGGCTTCTGTGACCGGCTGACCGTCACGGATGATTGCCAGGACATGCGTTTCGATGGTTGAGGGGTCATAGGGATCGTGCAGCACACCGTGCGGAGGCAGTTGCTTGCGGGCGATTAGGTCGTCCAGCACCTGCTGATACACATCAGCGATGTCGAATTTGCCCATTGCACGCCCGCCGCCACTGGCAGTGATGTGCTGCTCTTCGGCCTGCCGGAATCCTTCCTCGTCCACTTCAAAACCGCGCTCACGGCAGATGTCGCGCGTGACTTCGATAGGCAGACCGAGCGTGGCCTTGAGATAAAAAGCCATGTCGCCGGGTAGAGCCTTTTCACTGCGCTGAGCCAGCCGATTTAGAGCTTCATCCAGTTCGGCCAGACCGCGATCCAGCGTGCGGCGGAAGCGTTCTTCTTCCAGCAAGATTGCCTGCCGGATGGCCTCGCGCTTTTCTACCAGTTCGGTGTAGTGATGGCCCATCTGCTCGATGACGGTTTCGGCCACTTTCGCCAAGAAGGGTTCGTGGAAGCCGATCTTCGCGCCGTAGCGGGCGGCGCGCCGCAACACCATGCGGCAGACATAGTCTCGGCCCGTGGCGCCGGGCAGCACGCCATCGGCAATGAGGAAGGCGGCGGCGCGGACATGGTCGGCGATGACGCGGAAAGGTACGATGTTAGCATCACGTTCCGCGTCGGTCATCCCAGCCAGTTCCTGCGTGCGTCGGATAATCGGCATGAACAGATCGGTTTCGTAGTTCGCATGTACGCCTTGCAGCACGGCGACGATGCGCTCTAACCCCATGCCCGTATCGACGCCAGGGGCAGGCAGAGGAACATCCCACTGACCGGTGTGAGTGGGGTCCGGCTGTGTGCGGTTGAACTGCATGAACACCAGGTTCCACAGTTCTAGGAAACGGTCGTCTTCGCGTTCCAACGAAGGGATGATGTCGTCGATGCCGCGTTCCGGGTATTGGTCCCAATGGATTTCGCTGGTCGGGCCGCAGGGACCGGTTTCGGCCATCTGCCAGAAGTTCGTCTTGGGACCCAACCGTGCTACACGGCGTGGATCGATGCCGATCTCGTTGACCCAGATGTTGTAGGCTTCATCATCATCGCGGTAAACGGTGAAGGCCAGGCGGTCCGTTGGCAAGCCATAGACTTGGGTGATCAGGTCATAGCTGTAGCGGATGGCGTCGCGTTTAAAGTAGTCGCCGAAGCTGAAGTTGCCCAGCATCTCGAAGAAGGTATGGTGGCGGGGCGAAGGCCCGACATTTTCCAGGTCGTTATGTTTGCCGCTGACGCGCATACACTTTTGAGCGGTGGTCGCCCGTTTGTACTCACGTTTGTCCAGGCCGAGAAACACATCCTTGAACTGGACCATGCCCGCGTTGACAAAGAGCAGCGTGGGGTCGTTGGCAGGGACCAGCGAGGACGAGGCGACGACCTGATGTCGCATTTCGGCAAAGAAATCCAGAAAAGCCTGACGCACTTCGGCGCTGGACATGGGCTTCATGAGGCGACGATCCTTTTTTGAAGGTCGGGTTTCGTGAACACTATGCCGGGGAATTATAGTCGTCGGGCGGAGCATTGACAACGGTCTAAAGTCGGCCCCGACTGTGGTATAATAACCCCGCTTTTGGGGCTATTGATTCGGTTCAAGTGAGGACAAGATGCCTACCATAGACGAGCAGGTCGAACTGCTGATGCAGGGGGCCGATTACGGCGATCCGCAGACCAAAGAAATGATGACCCGTGAACTCCGCGAACGGCTGATCGAGGCGGAGAAGGCCGGACGCCCGCTCAAGGTCTATTGCGGCTACGATCCTCGCAAGCCGGACTTGCACCTGGGTCATACCATTACCATGCGCAAACTGCGCCAGTTCCAGGATTTGGGGCACGACGTGACCTTTCTGGTCGGCACGTTTACCAGTCTGATCGGCGATCCATCCGATCAGGACAAGGCTCGTCAGCAGTTGACGCCCGAAGAGGCCCGCGCCAATGCCCAGACCTATGTGGATCAGGCGTTCAAGATTCTTGACCCGGCCAAGACGCGCGTTCGCTACAACGATGAGTGGCTCTCCGACCTGGACTTTGCAGACATCATCCGCCTGGCGAGTAATTTCACTGTGCAGCAGTTTTTGGTGCGAGACAACTTTCGCAAGCGCCTGGATGCGGGTGAGGCGATCTTCCTGCACGAGTTGTTCTACGCGCTGATGCAGGCTTACGATGCGGTTGCCCAGGAGACAGACGTGCAGGTGGGCGGCTACGACCAGTTATTCAACATTGTCGTAGCCGGGCGCAAACTTCAGCAGGCGCTCGGTCAGCGTCCCCAGGTGGCGATCATCATGGGGGAAATGCTGCCGGGAACCGACGGCGAGATCAAGATGAGTAAGAGCCTGGGTAATCACATTCCGCTGCTGGCGACGCCAGAGGATATGTATGGCAAGGTGATGAGCATCCCCGACAAGGCCATGCCCGTCTACCACAAGCTGATCCTGGGGTGGTCGCCGTCGCAGCTTCAGGAGTTGCAGCAAGGTCTCTCCAATGGCAGGCTGCACCCGCGCGACGTGAAGATGAATCTGGCGCGCGAGATCGTTGCCATCTTCCACAGCGCCGACGCGGCAAAAGCGGCGGAGCAGGATTTCATCCGTAAATTCCAGGAGCGCGGCCTGCCGGATGATATGCCTGTGGAAACGTTGACTGGCCCGGAGCGGGTGGTGGATGTGCTAACCCGCCTGAAGATGACCGGCTCAAAAGGCGAGGCCCGGCGGCTGATCGAGGGCGGCGGCGTGCGCCTGAACGGCGAACCGGTGGCAGATACAACCGCTGAGATCAAGCCGGAGGCGCTGCCAGCCGTGCTCCAGGTCGGCAAACGAAAGTTTGTGCGCCTCGTTGGCATGTGACCCATAAGAATTGGCGGCGGGGACTGTCGCCTTTAGGCGACAGGGGAAGCCGCCTT
>CAZGXI010000057.1:0-19008 GCA_964529715.1 uncultured Anaerolineae bacterium
CTCTGGCCCCATGCCGAAGGCGAAGCCGCTCCACTCCGCCGGATCGTAGCCGCCGTTTTGCAGTACCACCGGGTGAACCATGCCACAGCCCGCGATCTCCAACCAGCCGCTGTACTTGCACACCTGGCAGCCCGCGCCCCGGCACAGCCCGCACGCCACGTCTACCTCCATGCTCGGCTCGGTGAACGGGAAGTACGAGCCGCGAAACCGCACAGGGCGGTCGTCCCCGAAGATGCGTCGCGCGAAGTCGGTGATGGTGCCCTTGAGGTCGGTCAGACGGATGTTGTGCCCGATAGCCAGCCCCTCTACCTGGTTAAACTGAATCTCCTTGCGCGCCGAAATCTGCTCATAGCGGTAGCACATCCCCGGCAGAATGACGCGGATCGGCTTTGTGCCGCCATCGCCAAACTCACGCATCGCGCGAATCTGCCCCGGCGAGGTATGCGTCCGCAGGATCACCCCCGGCGTGGTGGTGTAGAAGGTATCCCACAGGTCGCGGGCCGGGTGGTGCGGCGGGATGTTCAGCAACGTGAAGTTGTTGTCGTCCGTCTCGATGTCTGGGCTGCGATACACCTGGAAACCCATATCGGCCCAGATGGTGTAGATTTCGCGCAGGGTTTGTGTAGCCGGGTGTAACCCGCCGGTCGCCACAGGACGGCCCGGCAGCGTCACGTCCAGCGCACCTTCCTCCATGCTGCGGGCCAGTTCCGCCTCGCGGACCAGCTCCGCGCGGGCAACATAGGCCTCTTCCAGGGCGCGCTTGATCTCGTTGGCGCGCTTGCCGAAAGCCGCACGTTGCTCCGGAGGAAGCTGACCCGTCTGGCGCAGCAGCAGCGTCACCTCGCCCTTGCGCCCGATGTACTGCCGCTCCCACTCCTCCAACGTACCGGATGCCCTGATCGCGCCCAATTCATCGAGCGCCTGCTTGTACAACGTCTCCAGGTGTTCCAACATCCCTGTTCCTCCTCAAGTCGTCAGTCTTGAATTCCCGGCGCTCCGTTTTCAGGTCGCGGCACAGTCATCCTCTTGATGTTCAAAACAGGCCCACGCCCGCCGACAGCATCTGAGAACTCAAAACTCAACACTCTGAACTCAAATAAAAAGCCCCCGCCCCTTCAGGGACGAGAGCCGGCACACTCCCGCGTTACCACCCTGCTTGCCTCGCCACCGCGAGACCACTCGTTGTCGCCGACATCATCTTGGTGAGATCGGCTGCCCCGTTAACGCCGGGCCAGCGGAGCAGACTACCATCCTGACGCAGTAGGCCAGGACTTCACCTGTCGGCTCAGGAGGGAATTTCAGCAGGGGCAACCGGTGCGCGCTTGCAGTCGATGACGCCCACTCCCTGGACGGTGCAAACCTGCGTACTTGTCTCCGTCACAGCCTTTCGCAATCATTATGCCGAAAGGGATACGCAGTGTCAATAGCCAGCTTACGCAAACAGCCATCACCGGGATGGAGATTCTTGCAGATTTGACCCCTCATGAGCATTGTTGATCGCCGGATCGCGCCAGCAAACACTTGACATACGTTAACTCCTGTGTTAACTTAAAAAAGGTGTAATGGGAGATAGTTATGGTTGCAACACTTGACCGCCCTCGCATCGATGCTAATGCGGTGTACTCGCGGGAAGAAACGGCCCAACTGCTGGGCATCAGCGTGAGCACGGTCAAGCGGTTAATCGACAGTGGCTATCTTCGTGTGAGCAGACCGCCGGGGATGCGGCGCGTATTTATCAAAGGTGAAAGCATCCTGGCAATGCTCGAAGCAACTTTAGTGGAGAAGCGGGCATAGTGACCCAGCATAGCAAGCGTGACGGGTTTTCATATTTAACAAGCGGCGCAGCGTGGCGCGGCGAATGCAGTTTGAGCGTCGATCTGCTCGTCGTGGCCGACCTGCGGCCCACCGCATACAGGTGGTCTCTCCACCGTCTGGGGGTGCTTCCCCTGCCTGTTTGAGGCAGGATGCTCCCACCAGTGGAAGCTCTGCATGTCAGTCAGGGCGTGAGACCACCAATCTCACGCCCTGTTTTTTTCGATAGTGTTTGAGGACGGTACACACAAAGAAAGCGCGGGAAAGGAGCCATGCAGCCGTGTTGACGGGCAACAATAGTTCTACAGCACCCACAGGACGCCAGGACGTTCTGGCGGACGGAGGTCAGCGGGCCAGCGCCACTTGAAACCGCCGGGGTTGCGGCGGTCGAAGTGGGCCGGCTGGCGAAGCAAAGGCAGTTGTTCAGCAAGACCCCTTTGACCGAATCGCAAACCCAACCGATGCCTTAAAGCAGCGGTCGGAATGAGGCTTAACGGAACAGACGGAACACATCAGGTCAGATAGATCGGGCTTTAACAAAACAGCAGTATTCAAGGGGCGGTCCGGCAGCCCGGAGAGAGAACCGAAAAGGTGCGGCATCCCAAGCCAGTCAAAAAATGAGTGTTGGCCCCTCTCCGGGCTGATTTTAACAACAACCATCCCGCAATCTTGGGTAACTCCGGGTGGGTGGGGTGTAACCGGGGTGTAAACCCTGGACGGTGGATGAGAGTTCCCCGGCGCGGACAGATGGCAGGGGACAGAAGCAGCAGAAGCGACATGCACGATCTGAGCCGGGTCGCGCCCTACCGCGTGTGGGGACGCGAAGACATCGACCAGGAAACATTGCGCCAGATGGAGCAAGCGGCGCGGCTGCCCATCACACTGCGCGGGGCGCTGATGCCCGACGCTCACGTGGGTTACGGGCTGCCCATCGGCGGTGTGCTGGCGACTGAGGGCGCGGTGATTCCCTACGCCATCGGCGTAGACATCGCCTGCCGCGTGCGGATGACGGTCTTTAACGCCGCGCCGATCATCATCGAGCAGAAGCGGGAAAAGCTGGCAGGCGCGATTGAAGACAACACCCGCTTCGGCGAAGGGGCTGAATGGGAAACGCCCCAGGACCACGAGGTATTGGAAGACCCCGCCTGGCACGAACTGCCTATCGCGCGCCGATTGTTTGACGTGGCGCGGCGGCAGTTGGGCACCAGCGGCGGCGGCAACCATTTCGTCGAGATCGGGGCGCTGACCGTGTGGCAGAAGATCGGGCGCATCCCGCCGGGCAGCTATGTGGCGTTGCTTTCGCACAGTGGCAGCCGCCGCTTCGGGTTCGAGACGGCCAATTATTACACTCAGGTCGCCAGACAGTTGCACGAGGGCCGTCTGCCGAAGGAATTCATGAACCTGGCCTGGCTGGAACTGGACCAGGAAGGGGACGAGTACTGGCACGCGATGGAACTGGCCGGGCGCTACGCCAGCGCCAACCACGCCGTCATTCACCGTCGCATCGCGTCGGCGCTGCGCTTCGAGGTGCTCGACTTCATCGAGAACCACCACAACTTCGCGTGGCGCGAACAGGTAGACGGACGCGAGGCGATAGTCCACCGCAAGGGCGCGACGCCCGCCGGAGCCGACGTGCTGGGCGTGATCCCCGGCAGCATGAGCGCGCCGGGCTACGTCGTGCGCGGCAAAGGCAACACGGAATCGATTAACTCGGCGGCGCATGGCGCAGGCCGCCAGATGAGCCGGGCCGAAGCCATGCGCGCCTTTGAGCCGGAGTGGGTAGCGCGCAGGCTGAAGGACGCAGGCGTAGAACTGCTCTCCGGCGGCATGGACGAAGCGCCGGGCGCCTACAAAGACATCCACAAGGTGATGCAGGCGCAGGCCGATCTGGTAGAGCCGCTGGCAGAGTTCCAGCCGCGCATCGTCAAGATGGCGCCGGATCACCGGGCGAGTCGGCGGGATCGTAAGCGGGAAAAGAAAGACAAGCGGCGGAAGTAACCGCGCAGCGCAGGTAGCGAGCCAACAGGCAGTACACATGGGGACGACAGGTTTCGACGGGGCACGGTGGAGCGCGGTAGCGTAAAGGCCCATGCAGCACACGCGAAACGCTCCGTAACAGCCGTGTTTCGGACCCCGGTTCAATTCCGGGCGTCTCCACAGGATATACCCTGCGCTCTCAGAGCAACGGCAGCAGCGGCGTTTTACCAGAATGCAACATCCCTTTCATCCCCGAATCCTCGGCGCTTAACAAACCAGTCACGAGATTTAACATCGAGGATTTGTGGAGAAAGTCGCAAATCGCTATGATAAGTGGGATCGTTCGGCTCAATGGAGTTCAAGGAGCCAGAGTGTGCAAGGGCGGGTATTGTTACTGAACGGAAGCTCGTGGGAGCCACTGGCCGTCATCGGCATCCCACGCGCCATCAACCTGATCCTGGCGGGCAAGGCAGTGATTGTCGAAACGACCGGGCGCTTCCTGCGCACGGTGCGCTCCCAGTTCCCCGTCCCGTCGGTGATCGCGCTGCGGACCTACATCAACGTTCCCCGGCGTAACGCGCAGTGGAGTCGCAAGGGCGTGCTGATGCGCGACGACTACACCTGTATCTACTGCGGCGCGCGCCCCAACGACATCGTCCGCAACAAGGTGCTGACCAAGAGCGACTTCACCATCGACCATGTGCTGCCCAAGTCGCGTGGCGGCAAAGACACGTGGACCAACACGGCCTGCGCGTGCTATACCTGCAACCATCGCAAGGGCGACCACACGCCCGAAGAGGCCGGGATGAAGCTGCGCTGGGAGCCGAAGACGCCGCGCACCAGCTACCTCGTCGTCGAGGTCGGGGCCGGGCCAGATGCCTGGCGGCGTTACATCGAGTTCGGCGGGGCGGCAGCGTCATAAGGGGGCGTAGCAGGCCATCTGCGCGCCCCCTTTACGTAGCCGGGGACTTGAGTCTCCAGCGTTTCAACGGCGCGAACGCGAAGCGTTCATCACACGCCCTAGTGCTGGTGAATCCGTCGTTCGTCGCTATCTAGCTTCCCGGCGAGATAAGCTGCCAGCGCGGCGTTGACGTCTTTCTCCGCCGTCATGAAGACTTCTAGACCCATCGACCGCGCATGGTCGAACGCCGGAGCACCCATCCCGCGCACAACGAGCACATCACAATCGCGCATCGGCTCGAACTTGCTGCTGTGATCGCGCTGGTGATGGCCGTGATCGTGGCTGTGGTCGTGCTCCTCCTGCTCATGTCCCTGGCCGTGCGCTTCTTTCGCCCGCACCTCACGGGCGACTTCCCGACCATCCTCGACCGTGACGACCACAACTTGCGATGCACGCCCGAAGTGCGCACTGATCGTCTGTGGGTCGTCGGCCACAAAAGCGATCTTCATGTATTCACTCCTTACCCAGAAGCGAAAACCCGTCCGACAGGTGGGTTTCAGTATAACGCATTATGCTGCAAATGAAAAATTTTTTCATCCCACACCACGTGTCTACGCTTCAGCATTGGAACCCTTTGACGCCAGAGCCATCAATTCGGCCCGCGCTTCAGGCGCAGCGACGATGACAAGCTGATCGCCGTCCTTGAGTTCCGTGCTGCCACGTGGAATGAGCATTCTGCCCTGACGGCGGATCGAAGCCACAATGGAGTCTTCCGGCCAGTCAATATCCTGAATACGTCTGCCCACCACTGGCGCCCCCTGCGCAACAAACAACTCGAAGACATGCCCCCCTGTCAGATTATTCAGGCGAATTTGCTCGGCAATATATTGTTGCTGACGTTTCTTCGTGATGCTGATGTTATAAGCGCGCACGATGTCATGACGGCGCAAAATGCCAACCAACGCTTTGGTCGTGGGATCGATGACCGGCAACCGCCCTACCCCATGCACACCCATCGTCCGAACCGCTTTCCACAAAGGGTCACCAGGGAAGATTGTGATCACCTGCCGGACACAAATATCGCCGACGCATTTTTGTAGATGCAGTCCCGCCTCATAAGCCTGTTGAAGGTCTGTCAGCGTCACAATACCAACAAGCTGCCCCTGGGCGTCTACAACACTCAGAGAACGTGTATTGTAGAGCCGGAAACGATCACGTAATGCCTGCAAGGATGCCGTCTCTTCAATGGTCAGCGCAGGGGAAGTCATCACCTCGCCAACGGTAATGCCTTGCATCACATCAACCTCGCGCCCTGAGGGTAACTGAACTCCCTTCCGCAACAGCCCCAAAAGATAGATACCCACCGGCTCAAACTGTTCCGCCACCCACACACAGACCGCTGTCGTCAACATGATCGGGAGGATCAGGCGGTAGTCGTTGGTCAACTCGAACACAAGTAGAATCGCCGTGATGGGAGCACGCACGACGCCTGCCATCACAGCGGCCATACCGGCAATCGCATAGGCCTGCGGATCACCGGTTATGCTTGTCGGCGCAATTGTGTTCACCAGGTGCCCAAATGCACCGCCCAGCATCGTGCCGATAAACAGCGATGGCGCAAAAATGCCCCCCTGAAATCCTCCCGCCAGACTCACCGTCGTCATTAACAGTTTAGCCAGACCGATCAGGAGCAGAAGCCCAAAGGTATACCCCGTTCCTTTACCGCTGAGCACATCCGCCATCGTCTCCCGCCCGGCCCCCATGATCTGCGGCAACAAGAAAGCCACACCTCCAACCAACACCCCGGCCAATGCCGTCTTGAGCGGCGGCGCAAGCGGGACGCGATGCCACAGGTCACGTTGCCAGTACACGGCCCGCATGAAAACAATGGCAATAGGGGCGAGCAGAAAACCAAGCAGCACATAAAAAGGAACTTCCAAGGGGCCACCGAGGGTGTAGGTCAACACTCCGATTTCCGGTGCAACCCCTGCAACCGCCTGGGTAAATACCGACGCTGTGACCGCAGACAACACCACTGCCCCAAAGGACCCGGTCGTAAATTCGCCATTGAGGATCACTTCGAGCGCAAAGAATACCCCCGCGATAGGCGCACGAAAGGCGGCTGCAATTGCACTGGCCGCCCCCGCAGCGACCAGCAAACGCACCTGCTCCTCTGAGAGATGTAGACGCTGCCCGAAGAAAGAACCAAGATTCGCACCGATTTGAACGCTGGGGTCTTCTGGGCCAACAGATGCACCTGCACCAAGCGAGAGAACAGCCGAAAACGCCTTGAACGGCATTCGCCTGTAAGGCAAGTGTCCCCCGTCCAACGCAACAGCCTCGATGATCCCCGCGACGCCATGATGGCGCTCCTGCCCAACGAAGCGCTGCATGATCGCGCCGACAATCAGTCCGACTCCGGCCAACACCACCACAATACCTAATGGACCGATCCATCTCCCCAACACGTCCCCAGCCAACTGCGTCCGAAAAAAGTGGCTGAAGAAGTTCACCAGGGACGTAAATACCCAGATGGCAATACCACTAGTCAAGCCAAGACTGACCGCCAACAAAGGCAGGGTCGTATTCGGACTCAGAGCAAAGATAGAGAGGTGGCTCAAGAGCGGCAAAGAGCGAAAACGACGATGAACCTTCATCTATTCCGCCTCCAGGCGCACCAAATCCTCAAACGTCTCACGTCGCCGGATGACGCGCCAGCGTTCCCCCTCGACCAGCACTTCCGCCGGGCGAGGCCGCCCGTTGTAATTCGAGGCCATGCTCATGCCGTAAGCACCCGCCACGCCGATGGCAACCCGGCTGCCAGGCCGGAGCGGCGGCAGCATCGCCTCCGGGTGAATCACGTCACTGCTCTCGCAGATCGGGCCGACCACCTGCATCGGTGCAGGCGGCGCATCCGAGCGGGTCAACGGCCAGATCGGGTGGCGTGCGCTGTAGAGCGCCGGACGGATCAGGTCGGTCATGCCTGCGTCAAGCACCAGCGTGCGCCCATCGTTCTTCACGTACTGTACCATCGCCAGCAGCGCGCCCGCCTCGGCGATGAGATAACGCCCCGGCTCGAACGCCACCTCTACCCCCTGCCCCGCCAGCACCGGCACAAGCGCCGCCGCAAAGTCTTCCACCGGAGGAACGGTCTGCCCATCATAAGCCACCGGGAAGCCGCCGCCCAGGTTGAGGTGCGTCAGGCCGAATTCGTGCGCCAGGGCGAGCGCGATCTTCGCGGCAGCGGCACTCTCGTCCGGGCGGCCCAACTGCGATCCGATGTGGGTGTGAATCCCGGCGATGTTCACGTGGGGATAGTCCGCGCGCCGCCATAACAGGGTGCGCGCCTCCTCCAGCGGGATGCCGAACTTGGCTCCGGCGTGTCCGGTGGCGATATGCTTGTGCGTATCCGCCTGCACCGCCGGGTTGACGCGCAGAGCCACCCTCGGTAGGGACACAGCATGGCGTGCCCCTGCTATTTGATTCAGGCGCTCAAGCTCGCCTGCATTCTCTACATTGAACCAGCCAATGCCTTGTTCCAGCGCATAGTGAATCTCGGCGGGAGTCTTGCCCACGCCGGCGAAGACGATCCGCTCCGGCGGGCAGCCCGCGCGCCGCGCCAGGTAAATTTCCCCTGCGCTCACGGTGTCGCAGCCGCAGCCCGCCGCGATCAGCGGGCGGAACAGGTGGGCGTTGGCGTTGGCCTTGAGGCTGTAGTGAAACGCAGGGTTCAACGGGGCAAAGGCCGCGCGCAGCCGTTCCCACTGGGCCAGGATGCGCTTGAGGCTATAGACGTACACCGGCGTGCCGACCGACTCCACGATCTCGATCAGCGACACCGCATCGACATGGAGAGAAACGCCGTGATAGTGATAGGTGATGTTCAAGGTTGGGTATCCTATAGCAGATTGGCGCGTCTGACGGCGCAACTTTTGTGCATGTACCGCGTATTTCTTAACGATTAGTTCGCCATCGATTCGGCTCAACCAGGGGGAGACTATGCCGCCGATCATCGAAATTCGCCAGTTAAAGAAGCACTATAACCCGCCCAACGGCCCTTTAGCCGTCAAGGGAATCGACCTAAACATCGAACAAGGAGAAATCTTCAGCCTGCTTGGACCCAACGGTGCCGGCAAGACGACCACCATCTCGATGATCAGTTGCCTGCTGACGCCCACCGGCGGCGACGCGCTGGTCGCCGGGCATAGCATCGTCCATGAGCCAATGGCTGTCAAGAGCGTTATCGGTGTCGTGCCGCAGGAGATCGCGCTCTATCCCCGCCTGTCGGGCAAGCAGAACCTCCGCTTCTTCGGTCAGCTCTACGGCCTGACGGGGCGCAGACTCAACGAAGCCGTGCAATGGGTGCTGGACATCATTGACCTGGAGGACGCTGCCGACCGCAAGGTCGAAACCTATTCCGGCGGCATGAGGCGGCGCGTTAACATCGGCGTGGGACTGCTACATAGGCCGCAGATCGTTTACATGGACGAGCCGACCGTCGGCGTGGACCCGCAGAGCCGCCGCCGTATCCTCGATACCGTGATTGACCTCCAGAAACGGTACGGCATGACGGTGCTCTACACCACCCACTACATGGAAGAGGCGCAGGAAATCAGCGACCGCGTCGCCATCATCGACAACGGGCAGATCATCGCCGGGCCGGGGTCGGTGGGTGAGTTGATTCAGGTCGTGGGCGAGCAGGATACGCTCCGCCTGCACCTGGGAACGCCGGAGACGCCCCCCGCCATGCTGGAATCCTTCCGGCAGGTCGAGGGCGTGACCAGCGTCAGCCAGCAGGATGGTGAAGTGACGGTGGTCGCCAGACGCGGGCGGCGCGCCCTGCCGGAGCTGATCAGCATTGCTAACCAGAACCACGTCGATATTGCCTCGGTGGCCGTGCAGGAACCGGACCTGGAAGCGGTGTTCCTGCACCTCACCGGGCGCGCGCTGCGGGAGTGAGGGCCATGCGCAAACTCCTGGCAATCGTCTGGAAAGAAAACTACGAGCGGTTCACCGACCGCGCCGGGCTGCTGTACATGCTGGCGGCTCCACTGGCCCTATCGATCATCCTGGGGCTGGCCTTTTCCGGCCTGAGTGGCAACAGCGGCGACATCTCCATTAGCGACATCCCGGTCGCTATCGTCAACCTGGACGAAGGCAGCGCCCAGGCCCGCTACGGTGACATCTTCGTGCAGGCGTTTGTGCCGCCCGACCCGGCTAATGAAGACCCGGACAACATGCTGTACCACCTGTTCGACGCCCGCGAAATTGCCAGCGCGGACGAGGCGCGGGCGCTGGTCGAACAGGGCGACCTGTCCGCCGCCCTGATCATCCCGCCCGACTTCTCGCAGTCCCTGACCCTGGACGCAGCAGCCTTCGCAGGCGGCGCGGAGAACGTTTCGCTCGGCGGCCACGCCGAAATGACCGCCTACTGGAACAGCGGCGCACAGATCAACTGGACGATCTTCCGCGACGTGGTGCAGGGCATCGCCAACGGCCTCGCCACCGGCAACATCGCCATTCACGTGACCATCAGCGGATTGCTTCAGGCCAATCCCCTGTTCGGCTTGCAGATGGCGGCGGGCGCGTTCAATGATACCTTCGCCGAGATCGCGCAGGCGGCTTCGCAGCCGGGAGCCAGTCCCATCGTCCTGCGGCAGGTCAACGTCCAGGGCGAGGACGTGGGGCAGCAGTTCGACCCGCTCCAGTACTTCGGCCCGGCGTTCGCCATTTTCTTCACCGGCTTCACGGTGGTGTTCGGCGCGGCGTCGGTCTTGCAGGAGCAGCGCGACTGGACGCTCCAGCGCATGTGCGTGACGCCCACACCGCGCATCATCATCCTGGCCGGCAAGATGATCGCGGCCTTCGTCGGCGGCGTGCTGCAAATGGCGATGCTGATCGTCTCGATGACGCTGATCGCGTCGCTGCTGCGCGGGGAACTCATCAACATCTGGGGCAACGACCTGCTCGGCGTGATCCTGCTCACGTTGGCGATTGTCGCCGCCGGAACGGGTATCGGCGCGATCCTGGCCGGGATCGTCAAGACCAACGAACAGGCCAATAACTTCGGCAGCCTGATCCTGATCATCATGGGCATGATCTCCGGCACTTTCTTCGCTCTGCCCGAAAACCCGGCCTTGACTCTGATCTCCCGCCTGACCTTCCATTGGTGGGGGCGCGAAGGCTACACCATGCTGTCGAACGGCCACCCACTCGTAGACATCTTGCCGAACATCATCGTCCTGACGACGCTGGGGCTGGTCTGCTTCGTCGCCGGGCTATGGCTGTTCAACCGACGGCTGGAAGCGTGAAGGAGAAAACCGCGATGCGCAAAATGATCGCCATTACCCTGAACGACCTGCGGCTTTTCTTCCAGTCGCCGATGAACCTGGTGTTCCTGACCATCATGCCGATCATCTTCATCTACGTGATGGGCTTGGCCTTCGGTGGGGCCGGTTCGGCAAACGTGCGCTTCCGGCTGGACGTGCTGGATCACGACGCCAGCCCGGCTTCCCAGACGCTTATCGCCGCGCTGGAAAGCGCAAACCCGAACGTGATTGTGTGCCCACGACCGGCAGGTATCACCGAGAAAGAAGCCGATCCCTGCGCCCTGGGTGATGCCCTGGGTCAGCCGCTCACGGCGGAACTGGCCCGGCAGCGAATCGAGGATAACATCACCTACGGCAGCCTGACCATCCCGGCGGGCTACGGCGCGGCGCTGGCAAGCGGCGAGCAGATCGCGCTGGTTTTTCAATCCAACGCTGACCTGACCGCGCCGCAGATCGTCCTCCAGACCGTGCAGAGTGTGCTCACCCGCGTTGGCGGCTCGACCATCGCGGCGCGGCTGAGCACAGAGACGGCGGAGGAATGGGGCGTGGTCAACGCCGACAACCGTGCGGCCTACTACGCCGCGCGCTACGCCGAGGCACAGGCTGCCTGGGGGCCGCCACCGCCGATCCAGATCAATGCGGAGGCCACGACCGGCGGCAGCACACGCTCCAGCGCAGGCGGCTTCGGGCAGTCTACGGCGGGCATGGCGTGCATGTTCGTGATGCAGACCGTGCTGGGCATGGCCGCGATCCTGGTCGAGGAGCGTCAGAACCGTACATTGCAACGTCTGTTGGTGATGCCCGTCAGCCGGGCGCAAATCCTCGGCGGCAAGCTGCTGCGCGGCTTCGGGATCGGCCTGTTCCAGTTCAGCGTCCTGCTGGTGTTCGGCCATTTTCTGGGCGTGACGTTCGGCAACAACCTGCCTGCCGCGCTCCTGGTGATGCTGGCCTACGTGCTGGCCGTCACGGCAATCTCGATGGCGCTGGCGACGCTGGCGCACACCGCGCCCCAGGCCGACGGCATCGCGCTGCTGGCCGCCATGACGCTTGCGCCGTTGGGTGGGGCGTGGTGGCCGCTGAGCATCGTGCCGGAGTTTATGCGCGTGATCGGGCACATCTCGCCCATCGCCTGGGCGATGGATGCCTTCACGTCGCTCATCTACGAGGGCGGCGGCCTACCGGAGGTGATCGTGCCGGTGCTGGTACTGTTGGGCTTTGCGGCGGTGTTCTTCACCTTCGGCGTCACGCGCTTCCGCTACGAATAGCCGGGCCTACACATCCCCGTTACAATATCCGAAAATCGCGTAGGGGCACGTCATGGCGTGCCCCTACACTTCTCGTTTTTGAGGCAGGATATGATCCGGCTGTGGCGGTCGTTTAACTGGACGTTGTTCTGGCGGCTGGTACGCCTCTTCGCGCTGTGCCTGGTGCTGCTGGTCGTCTTGCAGGCCGGCGCCCCCGCCCCTAACGACGTCTACACCGGGGCGGCAGCCCACGCCCGCGATAACCTGTTCAACTACATCTCCTGGGAACTGAACGCTCTGACAGGCAAGGCGTTCGAGTGGCTGTTCGGCGTCGCCCCTTACATAGCCGAAGCCGACCGCGCCGACGTCGTGCGCACCTACATGGCCGACCTGAGTCGCCTGTACGCGCTGGAAAGCGACATCGCCCGCCTTTATAGCGATCCGGCGGTGAGCACCCCCGACGTCAACTCCGCCGATCTACGGGCCGAACGCGACTCCTTGCGCGCCGACCTGCGCAGGCGGCAGGGCATGGTCGAGCACATTCTCGAAGAGCAGATTTCGGCAGTGCTGGTGGACGAAGGATTGGGCTGGCTGGGGCAGGTGATCCCCCCAGTGGCGCTGCACATCACCCCCTTGCCCGACGTGCTGATTATCTCGCCGCGCGATGAAATCCGCGTGCAGGCGTCGATCAGCCTGACCGGGCTGCCGGTGGACGCCCAGGCTGCGCTGGAAGACGCCGTCGATGCCGAGTTCAACGTGGCCTCGTTGGTTGTGCCTATCGGCGGCATGGGGCTGTATCCGAGCATGGTCGGCGAATGGCCAGACCTGGCCTGGACGATCGAAACGTCGGCGCACGAGTGGGCGCATCACTACCTGTTCTTTTTCCCGCTCGGTCTGCTATACTTCGACGACAGCAACCCGGACACGCGCATTATCAATGAGACGGCGGCGGACGTGATCGGCAAAGAGGTCGCCGCGCGGGTGTTGCGCCGCTATTACCCCGAAGTGACACCACCACTCGTCCCCGGTGTAGACGATCCCCCAGCCCCGCCGGAGCCGTCCACCCTGAACCCAAACGTCTTCAACTTCGGCGCGGCCATGCACACCACGCGCGTCACGGTGGACCGTCTGCTGGCCGAAGGGCAGATCGACGCTGCCGAAGCCTATATGGAGGAGCGGCGCATCTTCTTCAACCAGCATGGCTACACCATCCGCAAGCTCAACCAGGCTTATTTCGCCTTCTACGGCGGCTACCAGGCCGAGGAGATCGGGCTGAGCGCCGCCGGCGAAGACCCGCTCGGCCCGGCAGTGATCGCCTTGCGGCGACAGAGCGGCTCACTGGCGAACTTCATGGCCGCGATTCGCAGCATCACCACGCGAGAAGAACTGCTATCCAGCGTAGAACCGTGATGTTTTTGCAGGGGCGACCGGACAATCGCCCCTGTGAGGTTTACATTTCCCAGCCCTTCAGCATCGCCGCGATGAGGGCCACCTTTTCCGGCACACTGCTCAGCAGCACATGTTCATGGACGGCGTGCAGGCCCGCCCCGGTCGGCCCCATGCCGTCTAGCGTGGGCACGCCGATGGCAGACGTGAAGTTGCCGTCAGAAGCGCCACCGCTGCCGCCCTCTCGAACCGCAACTCCAATGGAGTCTCCGATCTGCTTTACCTGGGCGAAAGCGCGCAGCATTTTCTCGTCGCGTTCCAGCGGCGGACGGCTTTCCCCGCCCTCGACGATCACCTGCGCGCCGGGCAAAACCGGGTGCAGGTTGCGCACAGCGGCGTCAATTCGGTCGGCGGCTTCTATCGTCAACGTGCGCACGTCTACCTGCGCTTCGGCGCTGTCGGGGATCACGTTGCTGGCGTGCCCGCCCTTAACCACCGTCACCGAGACCGAGGTGCCGTTCTTGAGATCGTTCAGGCGGTGCAGCGCGATGATCTGGTGCGCCAGTTCCACCACCGCGTTGATGCCTTCCTCCGGCGCGCCGCCTGCGTGCGACTGTTTGCCGACCGTCCGCACGGTGTAGGTGGCGATACCTTTGCGCCAGGTCTTGAGTGCGCCCTCCGGCGTGGCCGGTTCCATGATCAGCACCAGGCCCGACTGCGCCGCTACCTGCTCGATCAGTTCTCTGGAATGTCTGCTGCCGATCTCCTCGTCGCCCGTCACCAGCGCCCACACCGGTCGGTCAGGGAATTCGCCGCGCGCGCGCAGCACCCGGATCGCTTCGAGCATCACGGCCAGCCCGGCTTTCATGTCAATTGCACCGGGGCCATAAAGCCTGCCGTCCTCGATGCGGATCGGGCGTTGGGCCAGTGTGCCCGCCGGCCAGACGGTATCCATATGGCCGATGAACGTGATCGGCTTACCGGAAGCATCGGCATTCCACTTCGCCAGCAGCATGTCGCCCACCGTCGTATTGGGGTAACGCTCAACCGCCGCACCGAGGGCCTGGAACTGCCCGGCCAGATAATCCGCCAGGCGATCTACAGCAGGCTTATCGGCGCTAAACGATTCGTATTCAACCAGGGTCTGGATCAGCGCCGTCACTTCGTCGGCGCGATCACGGCAATAGGTGAGCAGATCGCTCATCGGACTCGTTCCTTCCTGAAGGCAAAAATCAGACCACGTGGGGCGTGATTCTAGCGCAATCGCGCCGTGCGCCAAATGCAAACCCCTCCCGGTTGAGGTCGGGAGGGGTCTTCTGGAGGAGAGGACTGTCCAGGGGATTCGTCAGATCAGGCATTCTTCGCCACGCTGCTGGCCGGACGAACGGGCTGCGTGGGGAGAGTTGGGGTGCGTCGCAGGCCGTTCAGCAGGCGGCGGAAGAAGGACAAACGCCTCGGTTGCGACACGCCAGCCAGGAGTGCCGCCCGCTGCGTGATCTCGCGGTTTTCCATGTCGGCGCGAATGCGTTCAGTTGTTGGTGTCGCTGGCGGGAACATGGCTACCTCCTCTACTTGGTCACTGCCCGTTTCCCTTCACACCATCAGGATACGCGCCAACCGGGAGGAGGATCACCTATCGAAAGTTAGGTCTAGCGGGTTGGCTCGCGCTTCCAACCCGCTTGTGGAGAATGCCGAAATGAGGCCCTGTTTTTGTAGCACGCCCCTTCAATTCAGCAAGCCCAGTTCGCGCGCCTGTGCCACTGCCTGCGTGCGGCTGGCGACGCCGAGCTTGCTGTAGATTTGGTTGAGATACCACTTAACCGTGCCGACGGCGAAGATCAACTGCTCGGCAATTTCACGGTTAGAACGTCCCTCGGCTACCAGGCGCAAGATTTCCCGCTCGCGTTCGGTAAGGGCGTCCGGCACCGACGCGGAAGGCGACGTGACTACCGGAGCAGCCGTCGTCGCAGGAACCTGAGAGTCGTCCGCAAGCAGGGTAGCCAATGCCTTTTCGGGCCGGATCGTGTGGCTGCGTTTCATCGCCTCGGCAAACACCTCTGGCGCCAAAAAAGTCTCCGCATAAGCGATCTCGCCTTCCAGACCGGCCAGCGCCAGGTAATGCAGCGCCAGCGCCAGAGCGTCCAGCGCGCGGTCTGGCTGACCCAATTTCTCAAACGTCCGCGCCATGCCGTACAACGCCCGTGCGATGAAGCGGGCCAACTGCACATCCAGGGCGATCCTCAGAGACTTGCGATAGTACTTCATCGCCTCCGGGTAATCGCCCAGCGCGAAGTGCGCCCCACCAACCGTATCCAGCGACATCGCCATGCCCCACTGCATCCCGATCTCCCAGCACAGTGCAAAACCCTCTTTGCCATACTGGACGGCTTTGTCGTATTCGTGCATGCCTAACGCTGCATACGCCAGCGAGGGCAGCACAATCGCCAGGCCCCACTCGTTACCGATCTCCTGGAACAAGGCGAGCGCCTGCTGGCACAGCTGCCGCCCCTTCTCGTCAGTATCCGACTCGAAAGCCAGATTCCCCAACCAGTTGGTAACAAACGCCATCCCCCAACGATTGCCCGCGGCCTTGAAAAGCGCCAAACTTTCCTCAAAGAAGTGAGCAGCCTCCTGGTATTGCGCGTCGAAAGCAGCCACCTCGGCCCGCCGGGCCAGGGCAAAAGCCAGGTCCTCGCGTGCGTCCAGACGGCGGAAGATCGTCACCGCTTCATCTAGAAACTGGGCAGCGTGGACGCCCCGGTTTAGGCTGTTGCAGAGCGTCCCCTGAGCCACCAGTACCCGCCCCAGAGCAAGGTCGCGTTCCGGCCCCGCTTCCAGTCCACGCAGCGCCTTCGCCACCCACGCCATTCGCTGCTCACCTTCCTGATACCAGCTACGGGTGTCGTAAAATAGGCCAAGCGTATTGGCCGCCCGCCCGATCTCCTGCACCCGGTGGTTCTTGCCGGCCCACTTCCAGGCTGCTCGCACATTCTCGATCTCGCCCTCGATCTCGTCCATCGCCTCTTTGGCACGGCTTCCGGTCAAAGTCTCCCAATGATCGTGGAGCAGATCGGTGTAATAGCGGCAGTGCAAGTCGCGCGTGCGGATGGCCTCTGCCGGCGTTTCCTCCAGGCGCTCTATAGCGTACTGCTGGAGCAAATTGTGCAGCCCATAGCGTCCGCCGGATTCCCAGCGCAGCAGCGACTTATCGACCAGGGCCGAAAGCAATTGCAGCGATGCCCCACTGATGGCCTGCGCCGCCGCCCGCGTAAAGCCCCCTCGCAGCACCCCAAGCCGCCGGAACACCTCACGTTCTGCCGGAGTCAGCAGCGCCCATGACTGGTCAAGCACGGCGCGCATAGAGCGGTGACGCGGCGGCATGTTGCGCGCCGATGTCTGCAAAAAGTCCAGGCTGCGCTCGATCTCTTTGGCGATCTCCAGACAGGAAAGCGACCGCACCCAGGTGGCTGCCAGCTCAATCGCCAGCGGCATCCCTTCGACCAGCGAGCAAATCTGGATCACGCCGTCTAACTCGCGCTCCAGCGAAAAGTCGGTGCGCATCCGACGGGCACATTGGAGGAATAACTGCACGGCGCTGAACTGCTCCGGGGGCATCTGCGGCTCGTCCTGCCCACGCACCACGCCGGGATAACCCATCCCCGGCACGGTATACAACCATTCCTCTTGCAGGTTCAATGCCTCGCGCGATGTGGCGATCACCTTCACATCCGGCGCGGCGGCCAGGATGTCGCTGATAAGGTCCACGCCCTCCAACAGATGTTCCAGGTTATCCAGCAGCAGCAACATTTGCCTACCACTGAGGTTATCCAAAAGCCGCCCACGCGGGTCGCCCGCATCATGGAACTCGAAGCCGAGCGCCTCCGCAATCGCGCCGATAAGGCATTCCGGCGAATCGAGGCGATCTAGGGCGACGAAATAAACACCGTCGGCATACCGCTCCGCTTCGGCAGAGGCTGCCTGCAATGCTAGACGCGACTTTCCGATACCGCCGGGGCCAACCAGAGTCAGCAGGCGACAGTTGGGATCGGCCAGCAGACGGGCAATCTCGGCCAGTTCAGGTTTTCTGCCGACGAAGGGGGTAAGCTGCGGCGGCAGGTTATGGATGATCACACGAACGTCCTTTGCCCAACGAATTTCAGATTGCTAACCCGTCCAATCGTTCTATAATCACCTCAAAGCAGCCTTGAGGGTTCCCAGTGGTCAATACTACCAGAGTCGTGAACGGCGTCAACCAGATAAAATCGGCGGATCGTAGGGTCTCAATTCTCACAGCGATCTCCCATCAGCCCACGACCGCTTCACCGGGTACTGGAATTATTAGACCTGATTCGCTCGTAGCAAAGGTCCTGGACACCTCATCAGGAATTGGCATTAGCGACCATCCTGGTCGCCGATGCCAGTAATCTTAAGTTCGGTCCAGAAGTGGGAGTACAGCGAACAGCCAGATTGGGTGCCGATGTGTCAGGCCAATGGCTTGAGCGCGTCGGCCAGATAGCTACCGACCTGCGCAATCTACAAGGGGCATCTTTTCTGCCCGCAGGCATCTATTGCGGCCATGCACGTAGTTTTTCAGCCGCTATAGAGGCAGATTGTATTCTCACATCTCCCCCGTAGTACTCGACGAGGCGACGGAACACCTCCGTGATGACCTCGTCGTAGCGCATCGTCTCGTCAGATATAACAACCTCTCACGTTCAAAACGGGCACAGGTCCGTCGCCTGATAGGCGCGGTTAGCTGGGCCGTAACTGTTGAGGAAGCGCAGCGACTCCGGGCGGAGGGCCGCCGCTTCTAGCGCGGCGACACAACCCGTGTGCAAGTTATGGGACGCCTGGAACGCCCGCCAGAAAGCATCTCCTAGCGCGGCAAAGGCGGCGGCGGGTGAGCCTTCGGGATTCTCTGCCATCAGGCGTGTGTAGGTATCTAGCGCCGCACCGTTTTCCAGGTAAGAATAGGCCAGTACCAAGCGATACAGGGCATAAGCACGGAGATTGGCCGCCTCGTCAATGACGCTCCACGTCCCCAGAAGAGGGTTTTCCAGCGCCTCGCGGTACAATCGCACCGCTTCCTCGCCGTCGCCCTGCTCCAGGGCGCGATCGGCGTCGTGGATCACATGAATGCGATAGACCGGCGGATCCAACTGCGACAGCGCCCGCACGTAATTGAGGCCATTCCAATCCCACACGGTCGTCGTACCGCGCGGGGGTCCAGCTGCCATCCCCGATGTTGTGCCGCTGCCCTGGATCATAATCTCCAGCACACCGTCGCCGTCTAGGTCTTGAATCGAGAAACGCCCGCCCGGCGCCCCGATGGTATCCACGTTCAGCGCCAGAAAGCCAT
>CAZGXI010000058.1:0-18840 GCA_964529715.1 uncultured Anaerolineae bacterium
TCGCCGTCGGGGTGTTCGTTGGCGTATCCGTCGGCGTGGCCGTGTACGTGGGCGTATCGGTTGGCGTGGCCGTGTTGGTCGGCATATCGGTGGGAACAGCAGTCGGTGCGGCGGTTGGGACCTCTGTGGGTATGTCCGTCGGCGTATTCGTCGGAACGCTCGTCAGCGTTGCCGTTGCCGGTTCCGGTGTGCCGCATGTGCCATCGAGATTTGCCGGCACAACCACATACCCGGCTTCGGTCCACTCCTGGATTACTTCGGGCGGTAACGGCCCTTCAAAATACCACTGCCAGCCGTCCCACTTGCACCAATCCGTGAGTGGGGCGGGCGGCGTAGCGGTGGCAGCATTGGTCAGCGCCTGGACAGGAATCTGTTCCACTAATACCAGAATACTGACGATCACCACCAGCCCAAGCACGAGAAGCGCATTGCTGATAAGGGCGCGATGAGGGGTCATGGCGTCTCGGTCTATGTAAAGTGGGGCCAAATACAAGGCCCCCTTCCTCAATTGCTGGTCGCCGGTTATGAGGAAGTCCGTTTTGAGTACGTTGCCCGTGTCCGGTCGCTGTGCCAGACGCAGGGCGAAAGAGATGAGCGCGCCTGCGCAAACCGCAGACGCATTCCCGTTTTTAGGCTACTGCCAGGAGTTGTGTTTTTCAGTCCTTAGCAGGAGACTTGGTATGCTTCCATGTAATATAGACAAGAATACATGAATTTACCTATCAAATAACTGACAAAGATGGTCTATTTCCTAAAAATCCCCTAAAAAATATTTCTTTTCCACAACGAACGATGGCCCGGCAACTGTCTTCGTTTGTTTTATTCAACGTGCGCCGGTGGTTGGGCTGCTCTTATAGCAGCGGCAGGCGGAGGGTGAAGGTGGTGCCCTGCCCGGCCTGGCTAGAGGCTGCGATTGTGCCGCCGTGCAGTTCCACAATCCGGCGGGCGATCGCCAATCCCAGGCCGCTGCCCGCCTGCCCGCCTTCGCTGGCGCGTGCAAACGGCTCAAAAAGGCCCGCCAGCAGGTCCGGCGGGGTGCCGGGGCCGCCGTCGCGCACGGTGATCAGGGCATGTCTCTGTTTGCCGTCCTTGCCCTGAACCAGGCCAACCTGCACCTCACCCTCCGGCGGAGTTTGCCGGATGGCGTAATCGATCAGACTGGCAACCGCGCGTGTGATCCGGGCCGGGTCCCCCAGGATACGCAGCGGCTGCGTGGGAAAGTCGCTCTCCAGGCGGATCAGGCGTGCCTGCGCCTGGGCGAGGCGGTATTCCAGGGCGTCAGCAACCAGCGTTTGCAACACCGCCTCGTGCTGCTCCGACAGCAGAGTAGTCGTCTGCAAGCGCGTGATTTCCAGCAGGTTTTCGATCAACTCAGACATATATTCCGCGACTTCTTCCAACACCGCCAGATGCTCGTTCAGGCGGTCGGGCTGCCGGGCGAGCAGATACAGGTGAGTTTTGAGGTTGGTAATCGGCGTGCGCAACTCGTGTGAGGCGTGGGTGATAAAGCGGTCCTTCTGCGCCTGCAGACTGCGCTCCTGCGTCACATCGCGGAACAACGCCACACTGCCGATAGGGATACCTTCCGGCCCGGTGACGGCGGCCATCGTCACGCCGGCGTCAAATTCGCTGCCGTCTTTGCGCTGTATCTTGAACTCGCCCTGCCAGGTCCGTCCCTGGCGCGCGACGTTGGCGACAGTTTCCTCCAGGTCTTTGCGCCCTGGGATGGGGTTGAGCAGGCGGTGATAGATGCCAGCGGTATCTGCGCGTAGTTCTTCCTGGCTGTAGCCGCTCATGTGCACAAACGCCTGGTTCACGAAGACGGGCCGGTTCTGCTCCTCGTAGACCAATCCTTCGCCCATCGCATCCAGGATGGTGCGCAGACGCGCCTGTTCGCTTTGCAAGGCAGCAGTGCGCTCGGCCACGCGGCGTTCCAGTTGGTCGGCGTAGCGCAGGCTTTCGTCGTAAAGCTGGGCGTTCTCGATGGCAATGGCAGCCTGATCGGCAAAGGCGCGCAGCCGCTCGGCGTGATCGGTGGTGTAGAAGTTCAGCGTGGCGCTGTTGAGATTGAGGAAACCAATGACCTGGGCGCGGGTTTGCAACGGCGCACTGACATAGGAACGCACCCAGGCGTTCTGCGGCATCCGAATCCACTTCGGATCGGCGAGCGTGTCGGGGATCAGATAGGGACAACCTGTCTCGATCATAGCGCGCAGGGTGGGGATGTCTAGCGGCAGGCGCAGTTTCCGCAAGTAGATTTCCGCTTCCGGCGCGTATCCGCGCCAGTACACCACACGCGCTTCCCCTTCCTCGATCAGCATGATATTTGCCGAGTCGTGCGGCACGACGCGCCCCACATTCTCCAGAATGCGCCGCATGACGACCTGCGGTTCCAGCGTGCTGACCATGGCGGCGGCGCTATCGCGCAGGGCTTTGGCCAGAATACGCTGCTCGCGCTCGGCAGCTTCAGTGCGTTTGCGCTTTGTAATGTCCATGATGACAGAAATGACCCCGTGAATATCTCCTGCCGCGTCGTAGAGCGGGGCCAACGACACTTCGACGTCGATTAGGGTACCATCCTTGCACTGGCGACGTTGTTCAAGGCCGATCAGCGTTTCGCCCTGCAGCACCCGGTTGCGCAATTCAAGGCGCTGCGGCTGAAAGGTTTCAGGAACAGAGGGGTTAGGCTGGCCAAGGACTTCCTCCGCCTGCCAGCCGAACATCCGCTCGGCGGCGGGATTCCACATCGTAATCTTGCCGTCCAGGTCGGTGACGGTCACGGCCAGCGGCGATGACTCATTCAGGGCGCGCAACACACCGTTGGCTTCGCGTAGAGCGGCCTCCATGCGCTTGCGCCCGCTGATGTCCAGCATGACGGCCATCGCGCCGTAGATTTTTCCGTTGGCGTCGCGCAGGGGTGCAGCGGACAAACTGATGTCGATCAACGAGCCGTCTTTGCGCTGGCGGCGTACCTCTACATTGGTCAGGGCTTCGCCATCCCACACCCGGTCATTCAGCAGGTAAAATTCATGTTGGTAATCCGGCGGCACAATCGGCAACAGCCTCCCGGTAACTTCAGCGGCGCTCCAGCCGAAAGTGCGCTCGGCGGCAGGACTCCACATCATCACCCGGCAAGACCGGTCTATCACGATTACCGCGACCGGCGACGAATCGAACAATGCCTGGAATGCCTGGAGCGTTTCATACAGGGTGGCCTGCGTATGGACCCGCTCGGTCACGTCCACGCCGATGTGCCAGGAGGCCCAGCCGGGAACGGGGAACAGGTCGGCGTCGCTGGACCAGGCGATGGTCTTGATGCTGCCGTCTTTGCAGGTGATCTGCCGTTCGACGTTGCGGTAGTTGCTGCCGTAGGCGGACCTTTCGGCCTCGATGACATGGCGGTAGGCGGGGTCTGGGTAGAGCATTTCCCAGGCGCGCGGGTTGCCCACGATCTCTGCGGCGCTGTAGCCTGTGACGCGCTCGCACTCCTTGTTCCAAACGATAATGTTGCCGTCGGCGTCCAGGGCGTCCAGCATCACCGGCATGTGCTGGGCCAGCAGGCGCAGCCGCTCCTCGCTCTGGCGCAGTTCGATCTCCGCCCGCACCTGTGTGGTGATGTCACGGTTGATCCCCACAGTGCCCACCAGACGTCCCGTCTCGTCCTGGAGCGCATTCACCGTCGAAGCTGCAATAAAGCGGGTGCCGTCCCTTTTGGTCTGAATGGTATTGCCGCGCCAGTAACCTTCGGCGATCAGGCGGGCCAGGGCCATTTCACAAGTCTCGCCCTCCTGATACTCCATTTTGATCAGCTCTTCCAGACGCTGACCGATGGCCTCCTCCGCCTGCCAGCCGTACAACGCCTCGGCGGCCTTGTTCCAGCCCGTAATGTCGCCAACCGTATTGGTGGTGACAATCGCCTCTGGGAAGTTGTCAAACACATTGGCCTGGGAGTGCAGCAGATTTTCCACCGACTCTTCCTTATGACTGACGATGCAATTTCAGCAAGCATTTAGAAAGGATTTTTACAGAAACCCCGTTTACATATTTTACCACAATTGAGGCCACGACGACCGAGTCGCCAAACCGCCCTGCGCCGGTTACACTAGCGGGCATGTCTGGCCTGTTCATCCTTTCGCTCGACGTTGAACTTGCCTGGGGAACCTATGGCCCGGCGAACGTGGCGCGGCTGGCCCCCTATTTCGACGGCGAGCGCGACTCCATCCGCCGCCTGCTGGCCCTGCTGGACGAGGTCGCCATCCCGGCGACGTGGGCGGTGGTGGGCCACCTGATGCTCGACCGCTGCGATGGCCATCCCGACGTGCTCCAGCCGCACTACGCCTGGTCCACCGCGTCGGACGCCGCACGCGACCCATGCTCCGACATCGCGCGCGCGCCCCGCTTCTATGCGCCGGACGTGATTGCGCTGATCCGCACCACGCGCGTCCCGCACGAGATCGGCACGCACACCTTTACCCACGTCATCGCCGCCGACCCTGCCGTGACGCCGGACATCTGGCATTCCCAAATGGCGAAGTGCGTTGCCCTGCACGCCGAATGCGGCCTGCCGCTACGCTCCATCGTCTACCCGCAGAACCGGATCGCGTATCTGGATACCCTGCCGCAGTACGGCGTCACCGCCTACCGGGGCGAAGAGCAGAACTGGTACGCCCGCTGGCAGGGCGAGGGAGCGTTGGGGCGCGTCTGCCACCTGATCGACCGGGCGCTGGGCCTGCCCCCGCCCACCTACGATCCGGCGGCCCTGCGTGTGGGTGAGCGGCTGGTGAACCTGCCTGCCTCGCAGTTCCTGATGGGAGCCGAGGGCGTGCGGCGCTTCATCCCGGCGGAGTCGCGGGTGCGGCAGGCGCGGCTGGGGCTGGACCGCGCCGTGCAGCGCGGGCAGCTTTTTCATCTGTGGTTTCACCCATTCAACCTGGGCACGGGCGACGGCATGTTCCCGACGCTAGAACGCATTCTGCAAGACGTGGCCCGTCGCCGCGACGCAGGCGATCTGCGCGTGATGACGATGGCGAGCGCAGCGGAATGGATTCTGGAGAGCTTTTAGCGGTTAGCCAAAACCGGCGCTGACAGTTCATCGCTTTTATCGGACGGCTGACATGAACGACCGGATCGTTATCCTGGCGGGGCGCAGCGAGACCAGCTACCTGCTGATCAACCACCTGGCGGCGCGCTTCGACGTGGCGCACGTGGTGTTTGAAGCGCCGCACCTGCGCAAGATGCTGCGTTATCGCCTGCGCAAGCTCGGCGCGTGGAAGGTGGCAGGCCAGCTTGCCTTTCTCCTGTGGGACCGGCTGGTCATCCGCCCGCGTTCCCGCGCTGAGATCGCGCGCCTGCTGGCCGGGCATGATGTCCGCCCGCCGGATGGACGCATCCCAACGACGGACGTGGACTCGGTCAACGGGCCAGAGGCGGCGGCGCTGCTGGATCAGATCAAACCGGCGGTGGTGGTGGTGTCTGGCACGGGGATCATTGGAAAGCGCGTGCTGGCGCTGGGGCCGACCTTCATCAACATTCACTGCGGCATCACGCCGCGCTATCGGGGCGTGCACGGGGCGTTTTGGGCCGTCTACGAGGGCCGCCCGGACCTGGCGGGGGTGACGGTGCACCTGGTCGATCCCGGCGTGGATACCGGCGCGATCCTGGGCCAGGCAATCATTGCGGTTGATCCGTGCCGCGACACCTACCGCACGCTGCCGGTCAGGCAGTACCTCGCCGCGCTGGACCTGCTGGCCGGGGCCGTGCAGGATGCGCTGGCCGGGACGCTGAAGCCCTACACGCGCGACGATCTCGACAGCCGCCAGTGGTATTCGCCCACGCCGGGCGAATACCTGCGCTTCCGCCGCCGCCTGCGGGAGATGCGCTCTCAGTCAACCGCCAAGTCGCCAAGGTCGCCAGGTTTGGGCTGAGTTTTCTTGGCGTTCTTCGCGTCTTGGCGGTTCGACTTTCTTTTAGGAGAAAAAGACCATGCCCCTGGATGTAGCTGCAATCCGCGCGCAGTTCCCTGCTCTCAGCCGCCCTGCCGAAGGCGGAACCCCCCCCATCCACCTGGATAACCCCGCCGGGACGCAGGTTTCCCGCCGGGTGATCGACGCCGTGAGCGATTACTACCTCACCATGAACGCCAATCACGGCGGCGCGTTTTCTACCAGCCGCCTGTCCGACGCGATGGCGCACGAGACCCATACCATCGTGGCGGACTTCCTCAACGCTGCCCGCCCGGAGGAGATCGTCCTGGGGCCAAACATGACCACGCTCAACTTTGCCCTCAGCCGCGCCATCGCCAAGACGCTGCGCCCCGGCGACGAGATTGTGGTCACGCGCATGGACCACGACGCCAACATCGCGCCCTGGCTGCGCGTCGCCGAAGACACTGGCTGCATCGTGCGCTGGATCGACATTGACGTGGAAGACTGCACCCTGCGCCTGGATTCGCTGGAATCCGTCCTCGACCTGCGCACGCGCGTGGTGGCGACGGTGCACGCCTCCAACGCCGTCGGCACGATCAACCCGGTCCAGCAGATCGCGCAGATGGCCCACTCAGTCGGGGCGCTTTACGTGTTGGACGCCGTGCAGAGCGCGCCGCACCTGCCGCTGGACGTGCAGGCCATCGGCTGCGACTTTTTGCTGTGCAGCGCCTACAAGTTCTGCGGGCCGCACGTCGGCATCCTGTGGGGACGCTACGACCTGCTGGCGAGCCTGCCCGCCTACAAGGTCCGCCCGGCAGACGACGAACCGCCGCACCGCTGGGAAACCGGCACGCCCGCCTTCGAGTTGTGGGCCGGGACCACCGCCGCTATCGAGTACATCGCGGACATCGGGCGGCGCTATGGGCAGGAGTACGCGGCGCAGTTCCCCGGCTTCAGCGGGCGGCGGCTGGACCTCAAAGCCGGGATGCAGGCCATCGTCGAATACGAGCGCGAGCTGACGGCCTATCTGATCCCGCAGCTTCAGGAAATCCCCGGCGTGCGGCTCTACGGCATCACCGACCCGGCGCGCTTCGATCGGCGCGTGCCCACCGTCGCCCTGACCGTCGAGGGCTACACGCCCTTGCAGGTGGCGGAAAACCTGGCGCAACAGCACATCTACGTGTGGGACGGCAACTACTACGCCCTGGCGATCATGGAGCGGCTCGGCCTGCAAGACGGCGGCGGCGCGGTGCGCATCGGCCCGGTGCACTACAACACAAAGGACGAGATCGACCGTCTGCTGGCGGCGCTGCGGGCGCTGTGATGGACGCCGGGGACGTTTCGCCGCAAAGATCGCAAAGGGCGCAAAGTGGCTTGAAGAATCCCTGTCAGGGCTGCGTCGGTTTGCTCCTGTCCCTTTTTTCACAATAATCAGGGTGTGTCTGACGTGCAGATCGCGTGACGGCGGTCCTGAAAAAGGGGACACCATGAGCAACCGGCGTCTTTTCGCGCTTCTTTCGTGTTTGCTGCTGGCCGGGCTGAGCCTATCTGGGCAGGCGGCCCTCGCGCAGGGGGAAGGCGACGACGCCTGCCCATCGCTGGTCGAAACCGCGCTGCAAATCCTGGACGCCTCTTGCACGGCCCTGGGCCGGGACGAAGCCTGCTACGGCCACACCAGCGTCGAGGTAGACCTGGTCCAGCCGGGCGAAGCGGCGTTCGCCGCGCCGGGGGATCGCGTCCCGCTGGCGGAGGTGCAGCGCATCGCCACTGCGCCATTGAGCCTGGATGGCCAGGAATGGGGGCTGGCGCTGCTGAGCACGCGCGCCAGCCTGCCGGATACGCTGCCCGGCCAGGGGGTGCTGTTCCTGCTGATGGGCGACGCGCGCCTGGAAAACGAGACGCCCGCCGATGCGGATGCCGGGCCGATGCAGGCGTTCTACTTCACCGCCGGGCTGGACGAACCCGCCTGCGCCGCCGCGCCGAACGCCCTGGTGATCCAGAATCCTAGCGGAACTGAGGCAACGCTGACCATCAACGGGCTGGACATCCGGTTCGGCTCGACGATAGTCGTCGCGGAGGTGCCCGCGCCGCAGGTGGAGGACCTGCCGCAGAGCCGCAACCCGGTTCTGATCCTGGGCTTGCTGGACGGGCATTTTTCGACGAACGTCAACGGCACGCCTGTAGACCTGGTGCGCCCGCCGATGCAGCAGGGTCCCATCCCGGCTGTCGCCATTACCCTGAACGACCAGGGGCGCGTGGATTCGGATTCCCAATGGGTGCCACTGACGACTCCCTATGCTGACGCCACTATCCAGAATGGCTGCATGAACGTGGCAACGGTCCCCGCTTTCCAACCGGGGCTGCTGGGTTTCGGTGCAGGCCTTCAAACGCATAGGTGGATGCAGTCCTGTGAGACGACGGTCCGGTGGTTCGGCGACGTGACTCCGCCGGTGAGCATCGCGCCGCCGACGCACTCGATCCCGGTCGAGCGGCCCGGCGACGTGCGGGACTACAACCTGCTCGGCCCGGTGATGTACCCCGGTTGGGAACAGGCCGACATCGCGTACACGCCGCAGGTGTCTTTCGGCTACCAGCCCCTCCTTCCTTACTACTGGCGGGTGGACGAGATCGATTCGGGACAAGACTGGACCTTCTGGGGCAATCCCCTGCTCGATGGCGGCGGAGGCAACGACACGCTGTCTGGTGGAGGCGGCGATGATGTGCTGCACGGCTTATCTGGCAACGACACGCTGATGCAGTCGGACGGCCAAACCTTCCCGGTCGGATCGTCGTTCGGCCCCGGCGTGGAGTTCCAGGGACAGGCCCCGGCGCTGTTCACCTACGGCCCGCCGGGCAGCGGCGCGATGGTCTACGTGGAGGGAGGGCCGGATACCCCCTGGACCGGCTCGACGGTCGTCCAGTCGGATCAACCTTTTGCCGTGACCTTTACCTCTTCTGGGCTGACCGTGCAGGACGCGCGGGGGCGGCAGGAATACGCGGGCGGGGTCGATCTGGGATTCGCATATGACCTGCCCCCGTCCCGCTGGAGTCCCGGCTCCGGCCACGACTTTATCTTTGGGGGCGCGAACGCCACCGCCCACTACGACGCGGCAACACAGACTGCCGACGTGTACCTGATCGAAGGCACATTCCGGCGCGCGGATGATCCCGAAGCGCCGGTGTTCACCGGGCCGAGCGATGGGCAGACGGCGACTCACGTGACCGTCGCCCCGGACGGCGCGATGACCGAAGAAACCGTCCCGCTGGCCGAGGCCGAAGCGCACATGCCGTCGATATTCCGTCCGTCGAACGCGAATACGCTCAGCGTGCGCGTGCTGATGGTCAACCCGGTTGTCTTCGACGGGTCGGCACAGCAGGCGTGGTATCTGATGTTCGACCTGGACGGCGACCCGGCCACCGGCTTCGACGGCGCGCGACAGAACGCCATGTATACCGGCCTGGGGGTGGAACTGCTGATCATGGCCGGGGCGCGGGATGACGGCACGGTGGGGGCCGGGGGCGTCTTTGCCGATCAACTGATGAACCCCGGCGCTGCGCCGCAGTCAGACCTGCCGGTCACGGTGACGCTCAGCAACGACGGACGGCTGCTGGACTTCCAGGCCCCGCTGGACGTGATCGTGCAAAAGCTGGAAGACCTGGGCATTCCCTTCGCGCCGGAGGCGGTGCGCTGGCGCGTCGCGGCGGTCAACTACGCGGCGGAAACGGAGCCGAAGGACGTTTACCCGGAGGTCGAGGGGATCGGCGCACCCGCCGATACCACTCCGCGCCCGCCTGCCGGGGCGTCGGTCAGCCTGTCGGCTTCTCAGACCAACGCCGGCCCGGTACGCTTTGAGGATCGCAGCACCAGCCCCGATCCCGACAACCCCATCACCGGGCGGCTGTGGGACTTCGGCGACGGCGCGACGTCCACTGAGGCGAATCCGGTCCACGCCTACGCCTACGGCGGCGTGTATACGGTTATCCTGACGATCACCTTTGCCAACGGGGCGACGATGGACACGCAGCTTTCCCTGACGGTGGCCGGTCCGCCGGCGCCGGCGGGCGGCGCGCCTGCCGGGGGCGAATCTGTGGTCCCGGCGAGTGGCGATTTCTGTACGGCGAACGCCCTGCAGAACGCCAATCTGCGCGGCGGCCCCGGCACCTCCTTCGCCATCGTGGGTGGTCTGGCGGCGGGCGAGGGAGTGCAGGTCGTCGGGCAGAACGCCGCCGGGGACTGGTTCCAGCTTCGACAGGAGGGCGACCCGGCCTGGGCGGCGGCCTTTTTGCTAAGCGCGCCGCAGTGCCCGGCGGGGTTCACGCTGCCCGTCGCGCCGTAAAATTCACCGGAACGGTGGGGACACGGCATGCCGTGTCTCCACATTTCATATCGTCTGCGCCGCCGGGTCGAGCGGCAGGGCCACCGGGCGGCCCCCCTCCAGCGATGACTGGCGGATCGCCAGGATGATCTCCTGATCCAGGCGCGCCTGCTGCGCGCCGTAGGTCGGCTCGCCGCCGCTGCGCACGGCCTCGACCAGGCTCAGGATGCAGCCCGCCACGCCGATCTCGTCGTCGTGCCACTGCGGGCCGTGCCCCTTCTGCGCCGGGCGGAACGGGTTCTCCCACGCCACGATGGGCTGATCGGGGTCGCCCGTGTGCGCGATCATGCCCACCAGCGCGCCGCCATCCACGCGCTCCCAGCGCCGTTCCAGGGTGATAAAGCGCGGCGCTTCGCCGCCGGGGGCCAGCAGCGTCAGCCATTCCTGCACGTTCAGCCCGACGCCGACGGTGATACCCATGCCTTTTTCCGCCAAAAAGCGGCTGCTGCGCCACCAGCGCAGGGCCGAGTCGTAGCCCACGTCGGTCCAGTGGAAGAGGCCCACCTGCCCGCCCGCGAATTCGACGATGCCGTGTTCCTGCGTCTCCTGACGTGGGCCGGTCGTGCCTGCCAGCCGGGACCAGTGCGCAGCCAGATCGTATTGCCGCACCGCGCCCGTCACCTGCACCGGTTTCGCGTCGAAGCCCAGGTAGCTGCGCATCACGCTCACGCCGTGATAGCCGTGCCCGGCGAAGTCGTTGAACGCGGTGTGCACGCGCCCGAACAGCCCGGACGCGATCAGCTTGAGCTTGATCTGCTCCAGGGGACGGCGGTGGAACTGCTCGGCCACCTCGATCTTGAGGCCGCGTGTCGCTGCCGCCGCGATGATGGCGTCCGCCTCGCGCAGCCTATGCGCAATGGGCGTTTCCAGCAGCACGTGCAGCCCGGCTTCGACCGCCGCCAGGCCGACCTCACCGTTCGCACCATAGGCGACGGAGACAATGCCGATCTGCGGCGCGGTCTCGCGCACCAGTTTATTCAGATCGGTGTACCAGGGCACGGCCAGGCTTTCGCCCAGTTTCCGCGCCGACTCGACGCTGCGGCCCCACACGGCGACAAGGGTCGTGTGCTCCGGCATGGCCTTGAGCAGCGGGCCGTACAGATAGTCAGAACGGGTAGACGTGCCGACGATGGCAACGCGCAGGGGTTCGGGCATGGAGATTCTCCTCTCGAAAGGGGGAGGCATGACTCGTTCTGTTGATCGCCAGCCCCCCTGGCACTGATGATAGCGCCAGGGGCGCCGCCGCGCAGCAGTTTGCTTCAGGCTGCTCCCGGCGGCGTCGAACCGCCAGGAACGCCGCCAGAAACGCCCGCCAGGAAAAAGAGGTACAATACCCCTGCCTTTTTCGCCCGCCGTATAGACGCCTCGACGCCTGCTTCTCAGGGAGAATGCCACATCATGACCAAGCTGAGGCCCCTACTCCTAGCTACCCTGCTGATCCTGGGGGCGGCGTGCACCCCGGCGCAGCGAGACGTGCTGGGTACGCTCGCGGCTGCCGTTGCCGCGCCGGACACCGGTCCGCTGGGCGGGCAGGTTGCCGCGCTGCCGACGCCCGTTCCCCACGCCGCGCCGACCGCGACCCCGCCTTCCAGCGCCTTTGTTTTTCCCACCGAGACGCCCACCCCGCGCCCATTGACCGGGCCGCTGGCGACCCTGACCGCCGTCGCCGGGCTGCTGCCCACGCGCGATCTGTCCGCCACGCCCTACGTGGTGGAACTGCGCGGCAGGCCGCACTTCATCGAGTTTCATGCCTGGTGGTGAAGCGCCTGCAACGCGATGCGCCGGTCGGTGCAGGCATTGGAAGAAGCGTATCAGGGCCGGATCGATTTTCACATCCTCAACGTCGATGACTTTTCCACGCGCGATCTCGCCATCCGCTACAACCTGACCGCCATCCCGCTGATCGTGCTGCTGGACGCGCAGGGCAACATGGCGGCGCGGCTGGAAGGCTACCAGACGCCGGAGCAACTTCAGGCAGCGATAGCGGCGCTGCTGGGGAACTGAGCGCGGCCCCGTCGGACCCTTTTGTAGGGGCACGTCATGGCGTGCCCCTACTTGATTTTTGCCCCCAGGAGAGGATCGGTAGACGACCTTACACCGCCTGGCTGCCGACCCAGAAGTGCGGTTTGGCAGCGGGCGGCATCGAAGCCAGCGAATACAGGTCGAAGACGGTCGGCACGGTCGCTTCGGCCAGGATCACGCGGTCGGGATAGCCGTTGTTGTCGGCGTCCGACGGCTCGTTGGCGGCGTGCTTCCAGCCGAAGTCCTTCCAGTAGCTTTCCAGGCCGGGGTTGAAGAACGGCGCCGGGTTGATCCAGTGGTCGGGCATCAGGCCCAGGCTTTGTTTTGCCCAGCCCCACTGGTGGAACAGCTCGTTCATGCGCAGCGGGATGTCTGCCGCGCCCTCGGCCTGGGCTTTCTGGCGCAACTCGGCCACGTAGCCCGGATGGAAGCGGCGCATCTCGAAGTGCAGATGGTCGTACTGGTTGAAGGTCCACGACAGGCCGATGGGATCGCCGGGGGCGACGATGTCGCCTTTCTTGACCGCGATGCCCTCGTCGGTCATGTGGCCGAACAGGGCCACGTAGCGCCCATAGCGCACGATCACGTTGTACGGCCCGGCCCCGTAGCCTACACTCTGCTTGTTCGGCCCGACATAGACCACGTAGCCCCAGTCCACCGAACACAGCTTGGTGAGCAGCGGGATGCCGAAGTCCAGGCCGCTGTGCAGACCACCCAGGTTGTTATACAGGCCGCCCGTGCTGGGGCTGAGCCGCCAGGTGCGGTAGGAGAAGTTGTTCGGCCCGAAGCCGCTGAAGCTATCCACCGCTGCCGGGTCGCAGACAGGCAGGCGCACGAAGCACGGCGTATGGTCAAAGTCCAGGGCGCGCGCGCGGCCCAGCGCCGGGTCGGTCGGCACGTCCGCCGGGTTGGGGGGCGGGATTTGCGGTGCAGGGACGGACCCCGCTGCCTCCGCCGGGGTCATGGCGCGCAACAGCCAGGCAGCGGCCCAGCCTTCTGCCCCGTTCGGCGTGCGGATGTAAACCCAGTTCTTGCCCTGCTTGAGCTTGTCCGTGACCGTTTGCGGCGGTTCCAGTGCGCTCAGGCGGCTGCCCATGTTCACCACGTCCAGCGGGCCAAAGTGCTGCCCCGGCCCGCCGCGCACATTGAGGTTTGCCGTCGTGGGAGTCAGCGGGACGGTCTCGCCTGCCGCGGTGATGTGGCCCAGCTTGGGCAGGTCCGCCGCCGTCACCTGCTTGACCAGCCAGGCGGCCACCCAGCCCTCCCGCCCGTCGGGGATACGGATGTTAAGCCATTGATCCGGCTGGCTCAGCTTCGCCTGGACGGTTGCCTCGTCTTCCAGCGGCGTGAGCAGGTCGCCGGGCGAGGCACCGCCGATGGGGGTATGCGTCGTGCTGGGGCCGCTGCGCACGTTGATTCCCTGGAGCGGGGTCAGCAGCAGGGTCACAGGCACGGCGGGCGGCGGTGGCGCGACTTCGGGAGCAGACGCAGGGGTGATGGCAGCCATTTCCTGCGGCGGGGCCAGGGTGATGGTCGCCTCTGCCGGGGTAAGGGCAGCCACGACCGCCGCCAGCGGTTCGGGCGGGGCCGAGGACTGTTCGCCCTCCTCGTCCAGCGCGGCCCGCAGCAGCCAGGCCGCCGCCCAGCCGACCTTGCCACCCGGCGTGCGCACCTGAATCCACTGGCCCATCTGGCCCAGCTTGGCACGCACCGTCTGGGCATCTTCGAGCGGTTCCAGCCAGTCATCGGGTGTGGCGCCATCCACGCGCGGATGCTGGGTGCCGGGGCCGCTGCGGATGTTGATGTTGCCGGTCGGCACGAGCGCCCCTTTGGGCGGCTGTGGCACTTCGGCGCGCGCCAGCGTGAAGAACTGGTCGAACACGGCCTGTTTAGGTTTGTTGGCGAGGTCCACCAGCCCGGCCTGGCGCAGCCCATCGGACCAGGCGAACCAGATCACCACCGGAATCTGCTTGCTGAACTTCTTCTGGCACAGCGTGAACACGCCCTGCATGTACTTCGTGACCATGCCGTACTGTTCCGGCGGGAACGCGACCTTTTCTGAAACGCCGACCTCGGTGATCCACAGCGGGATGTCCGGGAAGTTGCTGGTGAACTTGAGCAGGTGCGGCTCCAGCGGGGCGAACCAGCCGCCCCATCCTGGCGGCTCGGAGAAGTTGGGCGGCCATTTGCCGTAGGGGTGCACGCCGATGGCATCGACCGGCAGCTTGCCTTTCAGTTCCGTGCGCACGTCCTGCACGTAAGCCACTGCCGCATCGGGCGCACCGGCCAGCCCGCCGAAAACGATCGCCGCCTTGGGGTCCTGGGCCTTGATCGCGGCAGAAGCGGCCTGGAGCACTTTGGCGAAGTCCCGCGCCGACACGGCGGCAGACGACTCACCTTCAGAAATGTCGCCCTCGTTCCAGATTTCGTAAGCCACGCCCTGATTCCGGTAATGCGCGGCGACCCGCCCACACACCGCGCCAAAGCCCTGCGCGTAGGTATCCCAGTTGTGGTCGCTGCCTGGCTGCCAGGGGCCGTTGCCCCAGAACGTCTCCTGGTTCAACACCATCAGCGTGCTGATGCCGCGCTGCCGGTAGGCCGCGATCACGGGATCGTAAAAGTGAAAGGCATCTTCTAAACTCTGTAACTCGGCGTCGGCCCGCAAAACCAGCCGTACCCAGTCGAGACCTTTCAAGGTGTCCAGATCGGCAGGTTGCCCGACCGGATGGCGCGGATTGATGTTGAGGCCGTACTGAATCTTTTTTAACATGTCGTTTACTCCACAAATTGACAGTTTCACAAAGCGGCAGGCGCAAAAGAGTTATATACCTGTTTAGTCAAAAATAAAAATCGCCGAGAGCAACACCGCTCCCGGCGATTGGACGATCAGGTCAACTCCGACGGCGCAGATCAGCACCCGCCGCCTCGACGGGCGCGCGGTGGCTTTGCGTCGCCGCTGGTAGACACGCCCTGTGCTGCCGGTGTTTCGGGCGAGGCAGAGGTCTTTTCTTTGCCGGTGGGCAAGGAGGATTCGCCTTTGGAAGTCGTGGAGACGGTCCGGCTGACAGCCTGATCGTCATCAGGAACGGCCTGTGCGCGGCCTTTGCGCGTGAGATCGGGCGATTCCACTTTAGGCGGCACGGGGACCGCCCTGGCGCCGGTTTTCCGCGTCGGTCCGGGGGTCGAGTCGCCGTTGGCGGCTTTACGCCCTCCTGTCTTGCTGCCGAGGACGATGGTGCCCGATCCGGCATAGGTTTCCCCGGCCCGTCCCCGTGCAGGCGTGCCCTTGTCGCCCTGGCTGGCAGCCGCCCGAATCGCCTTCATGCGGACCGGTTTGGGCACGCCGCCGATATGGAGCGCACGGGCCAGCGCCTCGGTCAACGCCGCGCCGGTAGGGTAACGCTGGTCGGGCCGTTTGGCCATGGCCTTGAGGATCACATCTTCGAGTTCCTGGCTGATCTCCGGGCGAAGCTCGCGCGGCGGGCGTGGCGGCTGGGTGATGTGCATCATGGCGACTTCCATCGGGCTGGTCGAGGTGAAGGGAAGCTGGCCGGTGAACATCTCGTACAGGATCACGCCGACCGCGTACAGGTCGCTTTGCGGCACGACATTCGCCGACGACACAGCCTGCTCCGGCGCGATATAGTGTGGGCTGCCGAAAATTTCCCCGCGCGTACCCACGTCGGTCAGCAGCACCAGCCCGAAGTCGGCCAGGATGACGTTGCCCTGCTTGTCCAGCATGATGTTGTGCGGCTTGATGTCGCGGTGGATGATGCGCTTGGCGTGGGCGTAATCCAGCGCCAGCCCGATCTCCCGCACGATCTGCACCGCCTCTGCCGCGTCGATGATTTTGCCGTTCTTACGATACACGGCCAGCATGGCGGCCAGGTCGGCGCCCTCCACGTACTGCATCGCCATGTAGGGTGTGCCCTGGTAGTCGCCGTAGCGGTAGATTTTGACGATGTGCGGATGATCCAGTTGGGCGATGGCCTGCGCCTCACGCTGGAAACGCTTCACATAGTCGGGATCATCCTGGAACTGCATATCGATGATCTTGATCGCTGTCCGGCGCTTGAGCCGGGTGTCCATTGCCAGGTATACGCGCGCCATGTTGCCGCGCCCCAACAGGGCTTCCAGGCGGTATTCGTCGAGTTGAAATCCAACCAGGCTGTCGGTCATGGGAAGTTTGCCTCACTGCTACGTTTTTCAGTGTCGCATAACTTCCGAATTGGCGCAAGAACCGATAGTACTCCTTTCTCAAGACAATCTCATGTGTTGTTGCCCGACCCAGAAATTCAGAAAAAATTCACAAACGCAAGGGGAAAAGCGGCCTATGATACAGACAGGAGATGTAAGTGTTTTTGGGGGCCGGTTCGGGGGAACAGGCCACTCTCCACGCTGAGCAGAGGGTTTCCGGGGGGGAAACCCTCTGCTCTTTGATTGGCTCTGCATCAGGGTTTGCGCACGACCAGGAGGTGGCGGTGCTCATTGCTCTCAACACCGCGCGGCGTGCTGAACTCGGCAACAATACGGTCTACCTGAGGCCAGTGCTTCTCCACGTCGAAATCCTCCGGCAGGGGAATGGCCTTGAGCCAGAAGACCAGCGATTCGATGTCCTTGAACCAGGAACGCACATCGTATTCTGCCTGCCCGATGATGGTGCAGCCGCGCGCCCGGAAGGATTCTGTCAGTGCGGAGATGCTCTGGGCCGGGTCGCTCCGGTATTTTCCGTCTGGCCCACAGCCGAACAGGGCACAGATGTTGGCCGTGTTGCGCGGCCCCACCTGCTGCGTGAGGAACACGCCGCCGGGTCGCAACACCCGCACGATCTCGTCCACATGTACCGGCGCATGGCGATTCAACACCACATCAAACGTGGCGTCGGGGAAATGCAGGGCGTTGCCGGTCATCACCTCGAAGGTTACGTTGGGCTTCAGGGATGGCGGCGTGTTTTGCCGGGCCACTTCGATCATAGCCGGATCGGCGTCGATACCCACGCCAGAGCCGATGTAGAGCGCCAGCGGCAAAAACCGCTCCCCGCCGCCCGTGCCGATGTCTAACACGTGGCTGTCGGCTTGCAGGTAGCGGCGGGCCACGTCCTCGTAGTCCCAGGGGATGATTTCGCACTCCTCCCGCACACGGGCGAAGCTCCATCCCCGCCGCTCGCCGACCGCCTCCGCAATGCGCCGCAGTTCTTCCAGAGTCATCATGCCGCCCCCCTTCGCCGAATCGGATCTGGCAACCCGTCGCCCCCTGCGCCAAGGGACCCCATTATGGTCGAGCAACCTGGGTGATGGTGTGAGTAAACAATACCTTGCCCAGAATGCAAATGCCACAACCCTGGTGCAGGTGCCGGACGCAGCGGGCTGAAATCGGCCAGGTTTTACACGACATGCAGAAGTCCTCCACAACTTCTCCACAACCCCGGCGCAGAATGAGAACAGCATCTTCAGCGATGCGGCCTACGCTCGTGGAACAACAGCTGGATGGAGGAAAGCGGATGCGAAAAATTTTAATCGGCACAGGGGTGTTACTGGTGATCGGGATCGGGGCGCTGTTGGTGGTGCCAGCGGTGAGCACCGGCAATGCCCAGGCGGCGACGACCACCACCCGAACCGCGCAGGTAGAACGAACCACCCTGTACGATACGGTCGATGGCAGCGGCTCCATTGCGGCGGAGCAGGAGTTTCCACTCTCCTTCGGCACGTCCGGCACGGTTCAGGAAGTATTGGTGGAGGTTGGCGACACTGTGACCACCGGGCAGCCACTGGCCGTGCTGGATACCTCTGACCTGGAACTCGACGTGCGCCTGGCCGAACTGGCGCTTACGGTGCAGCAGGCCGAGTATGACCGCCTGGTGGCCGACCCCGACCCGCAAGAGGTACTTCAGGCTCAAGGACAATTGGTGCAGGCCCGCGCCCAGCTTGAATCGGCTCAGGCCAGCGCCGACAGCGCCGAGGATGAGCTGACCAACAGTTGCAGCAGCCTGGAAACCGCCCGCCGGAGTCTGGAAGACGCCCAGGCGGCTTACAATGATTACCTGGTAGCCGGGTACGAACAGGACCCCAACTTCACACCCGACCCGGATGCAGCGGCGGTCACGGCCCTGACGGACGCGCAGTCCGCCTATGACCGCGCCGAGGCGCAGTGCAACATCGCCGTGCGCGGCCAGTCCTCGCGCGACCTCGAAAGCGCCCAACTCAACCTGGAACAGGCGCAGCTTGCCTACGACGACCTGATGGACGGGCCGGACCCGGACGAACTCGCCTCTGCCGAGTCCAAACTTCTCCAGGCCCAAATCCAGTTGGAACAGGCCCAACAGAATCTCGCCGACGCCACGATCACCGCACCGTTCGACGGCGTGATTACTGAAGTGAACATCGTAAACGGCCAGGCGGTGAGCGCAGCGACGACCGCAATGGTCATCGCCGACACCAGCCGCCTGCACGTGGACGTCAGCGTGGACGAGCTGGATGTGGTCCAGGTCGCGGAGGGGCAGACGGTCCAGATCACGCTGG
>CAZGXI010000059.1:0-18792 GCA_964529715.1 uncultured Anaerolineae bacterium
CACTTGCGTACTGGGCAAGTGAGGCGACAGTCCCCTGCGCCAATTCTTATGGCGTGACCAAGACCGCCGACCGGATCACCCTGGTGCGGGATAACGTGCCGTTGGAGGTGATCGGCGTTGTGCCGAACAAGGTCAAGGCGCGCACGCTGGAGCACCAGCAGAACCTCGCCACGCTACGCGAGATGTACGGCGATCTGGTCTGGTCGGTGATCAATCACCGAGTGCGCTGGGAAGAATGTCCGGCTTATGCCAAGACCATCTTCGCCTACGAGCCGCCGCGCAGCGCGGCAGTGAAGGAAGCGGCGATCTTTGTCGCCATGTTCTGGCGCGCGATGCAAGCGCGGGGGGTGGCGTGATGACCGGACGAAAGGGGGAACGCATGTCCGTGCAGAGCACCATGCCGGACGGCGCAGTGGATGATTACGAAGAAGTGCGGTCAGCTCTGGGACTGGATGCGGAAATTCGCCTGGATGCGCTCCGTCTGGATGGCGGCACGCAGCCCAGGGCCGTGCTCAGTGAGACCGTGATCGCCGATTACGCGGAGGATATGGCGCGCGGCGATCATTTCCCGCCGGTGGACGTGTTCTACGACGGGGCGGATTACTGGCTGGCGGACGGGTTCCATCGGGTGCACGCGGCCAAACGCGCGGGGATGCAGACTATCCCGGCGGCGATCCGGCAGGGGACGCGGCGCGACGCCGTGCTGTTCAGCGCCGGCGTCAACCGCGCGCACGGGTTCCGGCGCTCGAATGCCGACAAACGGCGGCAGGTGGTTATCCTGCTGGAAGACCCGGAGTGGCGGCAGTGGAGCGACAGCGAGATCGGGAAGCGGTGCGGGGTCAGTCAGCCGTTCGTGGGCAAGCTGCGTGCAGAACTGGCGGCGACTTATAACGATTATAAGTCGCCAGAAGTGCGACAAGGAGCCGACGGGCGCGCGATCAACACGACACAGATCGGCGGACGGAGCGCCGGACGCCCTGCCCGCCGTGACTCGAATGCCGAGGCGGTGTTCGGCTCCGGCGCTGCGCTGCCCCGTCACGATCCGGCCCTGCGCCCCGACCCGGCGGCGCGCCCGACTCCGCGCTATGTTACCCCTGCCGACGGCGTGGACGAACCCGCGCGAGTGGAGACGAACGCAGTGATCTACGACGGGCGCGTAAAACTCGAAACCGACAACGTGCGTCAGGCCGTCGTCCGCTTCCTGGATGGCGAACCGAACTGGCGCGAGGGCAGGGTCTACGAGGTGACGATCCGGGAGACGGGACGTGGGTGACCAATGCCCCCACTGCGGGGATGACCTGATCAATTGGGGAACCTACGAGGAAACCGACGACGCCGGGCGGGTGGTCGCTTACGACCTGTGGGCCTGCGACAACCACGAAACCTGCTCCTACGCGGAGCGCCGCAACGTCCACTTTGCCGACCCTGTGACGGTCTGGGGCGCGCGGATGGACGGGATCGCCCCCCAGGTCGGCGAGCCGCGCCGTCCGGGAGATGGGCAGTAGTCGAGACGAACGTGGGGCGGCGGGGTGGACGTCGCCCCCTGGTGCTGGAGAGGAGGCCGATCAATGAACCGCCAGCAGGGACCCCACTGTATCGAGTGGACGGATTGGACCTGGAACCCGGTCGGCGGCTGCAAACACGGATGCCGCTGGGAGATGCCCGACGGCACGATTGCCGCCTGCTACGCCGAGCGGGTGGCCCAGGGCGTGGCCCAGGCGCACTACCCGGACGGCTTCGCCGCGCACACCTGGCGGCCTGGCCTGCTGGACGAACCCCTCGCCGTGCGGACGCCCGCAAAGATATTCCTGGATTCCATGGCCGATCTGTTCGGCTCGTGGGTGCCGCAGACGCACATCGACCTGGTGCTGGTCACGGTCGCGCGAGCGCACTGGCACACCTTCCAGGTACTCACCAAGAACGCGCCGCGCCTGCTTCAATTCAAGGACGATCTGCCGCCAAACCTGTGGGCGGGCGTCTCTATCCCGCCGACGTTTTTCCGGGGCGAACGCCTGGAACTGCGCCAGCAGGTGAAGATGTTCGCCCGCGCGCTGGACGTGCTGGGACAGCTTCCCGTGCCGGTGCGATGGGTGAGCCTGGAACCGCTGTCGTTCGACGTGGCCGACCTGCTGCGCGACGCTCCCGTGCAGTGGGCCGTCATCGGGGCGGCCACGCGGGGCGCGAAAGCCTACCAGCCGAAGCGGGAATGGGTCAAGCGGGTGCTGGACGTGTTGGACGGGCGGCGGATACCGGTGTTCTTCAAGGGCAACCTCGAATGGGAGCCGCGCCGATCAGCGTTCCCCGACCCGGCGCAGGTGGCCGCGCCGGTCGAGCAGTTGAGTTTGCTGTGAGGGCAGCGATGAAACACCGTAAACACACCATCGACGACGTGCTGCGGCAGTGGCGGCGAAGCCAGGACCGCAGACCGCTCCCGTTCTTCGTGCGGGACTTGCAGCCCCGGCAACTGGCGCTGCTGTGGCGTGCTTGACGGTTTTCAGCCTTATGTTTTATAATGAGGGTAGTCCGGTACATACGTTCGCAAGAGCGTGTGGCTGGATTTTGCGTTTCGAGCTAGGGAATAACCGGACATGATCTCTATCCTGGGAACGCAATCCTCGATAGGCCGATCCCTCGGCACATCGGTCAGGCGGCAGTCGGACGCTCTGCGAATGCCGATGCGCGCTAGCCTCCCCGGCTGGAATGCGACTGTGTGGTCGCCGGGCGGAACCCCTGCCGCCCGGCCCATCTGGAGGTGGGTGTGAGCGCCTTCGAGCGGCAGATCGCCGACGTGGTGCGGGCGGTGGTGCGGGACACGGGCGCGCCGGCGCGGACGCTGGCTGTCGCGGGTCGGCTGTACCTGTCGGACCGGCAGGTGCGGCGCTACCTGGCGATGCTGGAAGCGCGGCAGGCCGTTCGCCGGGTGGGGCAGCGGGGCGGCTGGTTGCCAGCCTGAGCGTAGTAGATCGGAAACGCGAAGCCCGCCGGGATCGTCTCGGCGGGCTTTTTGCTGACCGTTATTCGCCTTTCCCGTCCGATTCCTTCTCACCGGCGGGCGGTTCCTCGTCGCGGCTGCCTTTGCGACTTGATCGATGCGCGTGCGGTAAGCCTGTGCCTCCTCGACAGGATTGAGGTCGGCTCGACGAGGGGGCGGACGGTGATGGGCTGGGCCAGACCGTGCTGCTTGATGCTGTCGGCCAGTTCCGCGAGGGCGATGTGCCGACCATCGAGTGCGCGCTGCGGATCATGGAGCGGCAGAACCGGCTGCTGGACCTGGACGCCCCGGTGCAGTACAAGGTGACGCTCGTCCCGCTGACGGCGGACGACCTGGCGAAGGCGCGCGACGAGGCGGAGACTTTCGAGCGGGCGCAGCTCGGCGCTGCGCCGGGCCTGCCGCCGGAAAACTGATTTCAAAGATGTCCGGTATGTCCGATATAGGGGGGTGCGCCCTGTTACGCTGGAAGTGCAGCAGGGGTTTTACGCCTGCTGCCGGGAACACCCTGAGACGGCAGCGGGACCGTTTGAGACGTTTTGGGACACTTTGGGACACGTTTGGACCGATGGCGGACGATCTGAACCCTCTCCTGGACAGCCTGACTGACGCCGAACTGGAATACGTCTTCGCACGCGCCCGCGTGCTGTCCGACGCCGAAGCCTACCGGCAGGCCGGGATCGCCAAGTCCACCTTCTACCGCTGGACGGAAGACGAACGCGCCTACCTCAACGAGATCGCCCAGCAGGTGCGCCGGCGGGTGCGGCTGCGCGTGCAGCGCATCCTCGAAGACAAAGCCGAGGACGCGGCGCGGGTGCTGGTGCAAGGGCTGGACAGCGGCGACGAACGTATCCGGCAGAAGGCCGCCGTCGAAATCCTGGATCGGGCGGTCGGCAAGGCCCCGGAAGAACACCACGTCACGGGTTCACTGGCGGTCGTGACCGCCGACGATCTGGCCGCCGCACGTGACGAGGCGGAGACCTGGGAGCAATCACAGTTTGGTCACCCTACCGAAGACGCCGACGCGAGCAGCGAGTAGCGCCCGCGCCACCGGCAGCAGCACGGCCTGGCAGACGCGCGAGTGGCTGAAGTGCAGCTTCTCGCCGCTGTACTTCGTGCACACCTACTGCTCGGTCTACGACGCCATCGCGTTGGAGTGGATTCCCTTCCACCTGTGGCCGGACCAGGCGCACGTCCTCAAGACCTTCCAGCTCAACCGGCTGGTGGTGGTGCTGAAGGCGCGGCAGGTCGGGATGACCTAGCTGGCGCTGTGCTTCGCCCTGTGGCTGATGCTCTTCCACCCGGCGGCGACCATTCTCCTCTTTTCGCGGCGCGACGACGAAGCCATCGACCTGCTCGACTTCCGGCTGAAGGGCATCTACCAGCGTCTCCCGGCGTGGATGAAGGCGCGGGCGGTCGAGGTCAACAGCGCGCACGAGTGGGCGCTGTCGAACGGCAGCCGCGCGATTGCCTTCCCGACCACCGCCGGGGACAGCTACACCGCGACGCTGGTGATAGGGGATGAATTCGACCTGATCGGCGACCAGGGGCATCTTATCCGCGCGGTCAAGCCAACCATCGACAACGGCGGGCGGATGATCCTGCTCTCGCGCCCGGACAAGAGCCGCCCGCAGACGGACTTCAAGAACATCTACCGGGCGGCGAAGCAGGGCCTCAACGATTGGGTCAGTGTGTTCCTGTCCTGGCGGGCGCACCCTGGACGGGATGAAGCCTGGTACGAGGCGCAGCGGCGCGACAGCCTGGCGCGGACCGGCGCGCTGGACGACCTGCACAAGCAGTACCCGGCCACCGACACCGAGGCGCTGGCAGCGCGGACGTTGGACAAACGTATCGCGCCAGACTGGCTAGAACAGTGCTACGCCGAAGCTGACCCGGTCGTCACGGTCGGCGTCGATGACGCAGGTCAGAAACTCCCGGAGGGCTTTCCGGCCATTCCGGGCCTGCGCGTCTACCGGCTGCCGCAGCCGGGGCACAGCTACGTGGTCGGCGTGGACCCGGCAGAAGGCAACCCCACCAGCGACGACAGCGCGCTCGAAGTAATCTGCCGCGAAACGGGCGAACAGGTGGCTGAGTTGGCGGGCAAGTTCCAGCCCGCCGTCATCGCCGCCCACGCGAACGCAATCGGCACCTTTTATAACCGCGCTGACCTGATGGTTGAGCGGAACGATCACGGCCACGCGGTGCTGCTGTGGCTGCGCGACAACTCTCGGCTGCGCCGCCTGTGCGGGCGGGATGACCGACCGGGCTGGCACTCGACCAGCCAGGGCAAGATGCTGCTCTACGACGGGGCGGCGGACGCCTTCCGCGAGCGGGCGACGGTGCTGCACAGCTTCGCCGCGCACGTCCAGTTGTGCAGCATCGAGGGCAGGTCTCTCCGCGCACCGGAAGGGGAGCACGACGACCTGGCGGATGCTTATGCCCTGGCGCTGGCGGGCTGCACGGTGAGCAGCGGCGCCGTCCCGATTGGGACGCGGAGATTGTGGAATGACCGTGTTGTGGACCGACCTGGGCGACGGGGTGTTTGCCGAACGGCAGGCGCGGGCTTTGAAGTCGGCGCTGTCCGACCTCATGATCGCCAGCGAGCGCGACGGGGCGACCAGCCGCGAGCTGGCCAACCTGTACGCCACGTCGATCATGGTCTACGCCTGCGCCAACCTGCGCGCCCGCGCGGTGGCTTCCGTGCCCCTCAAGCTCGTCGATGCGGCAGGTGAGGATGTGCCGCAGGCGGAACCACTGGCCCGCGCCCTCAAGGCCGGGTTGCGCGAGGTGATGCGGCGCAGCGAACTCACGATTTACTTCTGGGGGCGGAACCTGCTCTACAAGCGGCGCAACGTCTTCGGGACGGTGGTGGGGCTGCGCTGGCTGAATCCGACCCTGTGGACACCGGAGACCAGCTACGGGCGCGGGCTGCAAGGATTCCGCGTCCACCGGGCGATGCAGGACCAGGAGCGCACCTCAGCGGGAATGCTCATCCCCCTGAAGGACGCAGTTTACCTGCATCTGGTGGATTTCGCTGATGATTTCGACGGCATTGCGCCTGCTGAAGTCGCCTTCCTTGAAGCAGGTCTCGAAGTCGAGATGGCAACCACCACCGTCAGTTTCTTCCGCAACCGGGCTATCCCGGCCCTGATCTTGCAGCCTGCAAAAGAAGCTGTTGAGCATCAGGGCAGCCAGGACTTGCTCCCCAGGAAGGATGACGTCAACAAGCTGACCGACTTCCTGCGCCGCGTGGTCAAGGGCAGCCGCAACGCCGGGCGGACGGTGGTCCAACCCGTGCGTTGGGAGGCGGTGCTCTTGCAGCAGAACTTCAAGGACCTCGCCATGAGCGAGTTGTCCCAGGAAACCCGCCGCTCGGTCGCCATCGCCTCCGAGGTTCCTTACGAGCTGGTCGTGCCGACGGCCAGCAGCTACGCGCAGCTCTACGACACGCGGCGCGGCTGGTACGAGGGGTGGGTCAGGCCGCAGGTCGAATGGTACTGCGAGGGCTTCACCGGGCAGTTGGCCGTCGAGGGTGGTCCCGGATGGCAGGTGATCCCCGACTTCGATGCAGTCGCCGCCATGAAAGAAGATGCGGCGGCGCGGCAGAACCGGGTCACGGCCATGGTGCAGGCGGGCCTGCTGGACCTGGGCCGGGCGCAGCGGGAGTTGGGCGACGACCAACCCGACGCGCTGCTGGACGGCCTCTACATCGTGAACGGCGTCCCTGTGCCGCGTGAACGCCTTCGGGAAATCTGGGCGCTCCAATTCGGCGCGAAGCAGGCGGGGGCAGGAGTGGACGGCCAGCAGGTAGGGGCGGCACCAGGCATGACACCGGCCAGTATCGTTCCAGGAAATGGGCAGAATCCGCCCAAGATGATAGGCCAGGACACATCCGCCGGGCAGGTGGCCGAGGAGAGTCCGAAGTTGCCGCCGCGCCCGCCATCTCCCCAATCGAATGGCAGTGGCGTAGGGACAAAGAGCGCGGTCCCAGCGGGTGACGCCCCCGACCCGGAACACGAGGACACGCCGCCTGTGTCTGCGTCGCCGTCACCACCGGCTGATCCACAAATGCCGGATGAGCCGTTCCGTGAACTGAAATCCTGGGCCTACGTGTCGGCCCGCAAGGGTACGGACTATCCCTTCGAGGTCCGCGATCTGCCGGTCGATACGGCGGCCTATGTTCGCCTGTTGATTGCCACCGGTGCTGATGGTCTGCTGTCCACCGATGATCTGATCGCCGCTGGCCACGCCGATTACGTCGCCCATCACCTGACCGGGCAGAAGTCATATTCCGAGACGGCCCTGAACTACCGCGCCACCCTCCTGGACCTGGTGCGCAAGGCGTTCGACGAGGGCAGTCTGAAGCAGGGCGAACCGGCCATCTCCCGCCAGCAGTTCGGGGACCTGGGCCGGGCGGAGATCACTGCCGCCTTCCGGCAGGCGTTCCTGGACGGCTTGCGCGAGGCCGGGGTGAACGCCGACACGCTGGCCGACGACGAGGAAGCGGAGTTGGTGCTGCGCATTAAGGCCGAGCGGACCTACTTCACCGCCCTCGCCAATGACTTGTACAGGGAGGCGCTGCCGATCTACCGGAACGTGATCAACCTGCAGCGCCGGGCCAATGCACACGGCGTCGTCTTCGAGGAACGGGCCGCCCTTCAGCGGCAGGCCGTCGAGGGCTACCGGGATTTCATCAAGGCGCGGGAGCGCATGGAACAGCGCATCGACGGTTACGTGTTCAAGGGCCTTGAGCAAATCCACACCCTCGGACGGCTCTACGGCCAGAAGAACAAGATGCAGAAGTGGGTCCGCGATCCAATGAAGGACTCGTGCCGTTCCTGCCTGGCACTGGACGGCCAGATTCACCGGGCGAGGGAGTTTCTTAAGTACGTCATTCCTCAAGATAGCCGTCTGCTCTGTCACGGGGATCATTGCGGTTGCCATCTGGAAGACACGACCGAGCGAGCGCGAGGACGACTCGCCCGCGTACCGCTCAACCGGGGTGCGAAGGCGGAGAGCGGCGGGGAACTGGTGGAGTACGTCGGCGCGATTGCGGCGAAGTCGGCAGGGAGTATGGATGTCGGCTTCTATGTCTCCCTGGCGGGCGACTCGGCCCTGGTGAAGCTGCGCCACCAGATCGCAGAAGTGATCGGCAGCCTGGCCGGTATCGAGTGGCAGGACTCGCTGGATTTGCACCTGTCGTTAGCTTATGCCGCCGAACCGCAGCCGACGACGGCCATTGCGCGGCTGGCGGAGTCGTTCGAGCAGGCGTTTCTGGACATACCCCCGTTTGCGGCGGTGATCACGGGGCTGGAAATCTGGGACACGTACCCACAACGTGGGCATACCCCTGACGGCGGGAAGACGCTGGTCGCCCTGGTCGAGCCATCCGATGCGCTCAAGGCGCTGCAGGTGGCAGCGGTTGAGGTTCTGGCAGGGCAGGAGATTCCGGTCAGTGAATTCGGCCAGCAGGAGAATTACAAGCCGCATGTCACGCTGGCGAAGGGGCCGACCCTGCCTGCTGAAGTGCCCGGCGGGATTGCTGTAATCGGTGAAAGCGAGAAGGCGCAGGTATGGCTCGACAACGTCTGCCTTGTCACGCCGGAGAGCGTGATTACCGCTGTCCCACTGTGGGTCGGGGGTGCAGAAGAACCGGCTGAGACGGAGGCGGTCCGCGAGACGGGCACGGTGATGAACTGATCGCCGCCCACCGCGAAGGTGTATGCATCGCGGCAGGCGGCGGCAGGAAGAGCAGGAGGGTACGTTATGCAGTGATCTCAACGTCCTTTGATGCGGTCCTCGGAAAACAGGCGCGCTCAACCGCGCCTGTTACATTTCCGGGTAGCGGTCGAAGAAAGCGCTGAACAGGCGAACCAGGGTGTAGCGGTTCGGACGGGTATCCAGCGCGCCCAGGTTGTCCAGCAGGTCGTACACGGTCGTCAAATGCCCGGCGACCACGCTGGAAGCGATATAGAGTTGATCGGCCACGTCCTGGTTGCTCAGTCCCCGGCTTACCAGGCGCACCACGTCCCGCTGGCGCGGCGTCAGGTCCAGGTAGAACCGCAGCAGTTGGGTATCCGTCGCTTCAAACATCTTCCACCTCCCATGAACTTGATCGTCTTTGATGACAGGGTAGAAGAAAGCTGCCGCCTGCTGTATAACCGTCCTGTCGGTTGACGCCTACAGGTCTGTAGGGCCGGACAGGGAGGAAAGCTGTGGAGCCGCTTGCCGTCGATACGGATGTCGGGCTGGTGCTGGACACGCGCCAGCAGTGCCTCGTCGAGGTCTTCCAGGAATTCGCCCGCGCTCACACCCCGCTGCTGGAAACGCCGGACGTTCACCGGGCGCTCGCCGCCCTCGACCCGGAACTGGGGAACGTCGCGGCCATCTTCGATCCCCTGCTCGACCCGGAAACGGTTCTGCCGGTGGGAGAGCTGCTTGCCCTGTACCTGAGCCTGGCAGGCTACCTGCACATGCGCGAGCTGTGGGCAGAAAGGCGGGACTGGGGTGCCGCGATCCTGCGGCGGGGATTCCGGGTCGGCCAGGGCCGCGCTGCCGCGTTCTTCAACAGCCTGGGCATGGCCTACGACGACCTGGGCGATTACGCGATGGCGGTCCAGCTCTACGAGGGCTGCATCGACCTGTGGCACGTCGATGAAGACGACCCCGTCCTGTCGCGGGTCTACAGCAACCTGGGCATGGCCTACTGGAAGCTGGACGACCTGGATAAGGCGCAGGATTACGTCCGCCGCGCGATGGCGATGGAACGACAAAAGGGCAGGCTCCGTGCGCTGGCGATGTCGCTGATGAACCTCGCCTACATCCACTATTCCAGGTGGGAGATGGCCGAGTGCCTGGACCTGACCCGCCAGGCGATGGAAATCGCCGAGGAACTGCGCGATCCGTACCTGGAAGCTCAGTTCACTGGCGCGCTGGCCGTCAACATGGTGGCGAACCTGATGTTCGACGAGGCGGCCCCGATCTACGAGCGGGCACTGGAACACCTGGCCGCGTTCGGGGATGCGATTACCCTGGCGCGCACGCGATTCAACTACGCCCTGCTGTGCCGGGTGCTCAAGCGGAACGATCAGGCCCGGCAGCTTGCACTAGACGCGCTGGATGTTTTCGAGCGCTACCGGCTGCCCGAAGCCAACCAGGCGCGCAAGCTGCTGACCGACCTGGCCGTCCAGGGAGCGCAGGCAGCAGAACAGGCAGGGCAGCCGTGATCGTCGAGCGCTCCGTCGGGGACGTGCTGGATACGGGCCGCGTTACCCTCGTCGAGGCGTTGAACGAGTTCGCCGGTGAGGTCGCGCCGCAGTTGGCATCGGCGCGGTCACGCCCGGCGCTGGCGCAGCTCGACCTGGAACTGCCCAACGTGGCGGCGGTTCTCGACGTGCTGCTGGCTCTCGACCCGGCCCGTTCCCCCGATCCCGTGACTTATCTGATCGCCCTCAACCTGATCCTGAGCCTGGAACGCTATCTGAGCGTGCGCGGGCTGTGGTGGGAGAAACTGCGCTGGGGACGCGCGCTGCTGGCCTACCGGGCCGGGGTTCGGGCGGAGGTTCTTTCCGTCGTCTACAACCTGGTCGGCTCGGCGCTGAGCGAACTGGGCGAGGATGAACAGGCCATCGACCTGTATATGCTGGCTATTGAAACCTCCGGTCTGCCCGAAGACGACCCGGAACTGGCGCGGGTCTACGGCAACCTGGGTGTCGCGTACTGGAACCTGGGACGGCTGGACGAAGCACTCGTTTACTGCTACCGGGTCTTTGAACTGGAACGCGACCGGGGAAACCGCTATGAAATGGCGGCGGCAATGGCGAACGTCGCCCAGCTCCTCTTTGATCGCGGCGACGTGGATACCAGCCTGGCCGCGACCCTAGAAGCGATCCAGATCGCCGAGGAGATCGGCGACGCGATCCTGCTGGCTCACCTCACGGCCACGACTGCCACTCACCTGATGGGCACGCCCCTGCGTGACGAGGCCGGGCCGATCTTCGAAGAGGCGCTGAAGATGCTGGCAAAGATCGGAGACGAGATCGGGGCGGCGCTGACGCGCCTGAACTACGCCGTGTTCTGCCACCTGTCCGGCCAGCCGGACCGCGCCTGGCAGCTTGCCCGCGAAAGCCTGGCGCTGTTCGAGCGCTATGCCATGCCGGACGCGGCCAAAGCGCGCCGCCTGCTGGCCGACCTGGACGGGCAGGCTACGCCGGAGGACCTCCCGCCTTCTGGCGGTTCCACAGCTCCGTCAGCGGGCCGTTGACGAACCAGCGCGTCATGGCGTGGATGTCGTAGCTCATCTGCGCGACCAGGGCGTGCGGCGCGGCTTCGAGCAGCGCCATCCGCACCAGTTCCGCGACGGCCCGGTTGAAGGTCGGGTCGTCCAGTTCGCTCACCGGTTGGAGCATCGAGCGCAGCGCGCCGACCCGGAACGTGGCCGCGCCGATCAGCAGCTTTTGGGCGGGCCGGGACAACTTGCGCCAGATGGCGAAGTAGATGAAGCGGTAGATGTCCTGCTCGTCCACCACCCCTTCCAGGCGGGCGAGTTCTTCGTCCAGCGCGATCCCCAGGAGCGCCTGGCTGACGACGAGCTTGAGGGCGAGCGGCATGCCCCCCGTCGTCGTGAAGATGCGCCGGAGCAGGGCCTCGTCCGCCTGCAGCAGTGTCTTCGCGCCGCGTGCGTTCGCTTCGTCTCGCAGCAGGTCCAGCGACGCCGGTTCGGACAGGCCGCGCACGAACCGGTCGTACACGACATCCACGTCCACCAGGCGCTCCCGGCTGGTGATCAGGACCTTGCTGGGCCGCGCGCCGCCCGCCGGGCTGACCAGGGAGTGCAGCAGCGCGGCGACCTCGTGGACCGCTTCCAGGGATTCCAGGTTGTCCAGCACGACCAGATAGCTGCCCGCCCGCACCGCTTCCCGAAGCTGCCGCCGCAGCGCGTCCGGCGGCAGTGACGCCAGCGCGCCGAAGCCCAATTGCCCGGCGATGGTCAGCAGGACACCGTGCGGGTTGACCCGCTGCTCCTGCCGCACGCGGATCGTCACCCCGGCGAATTCCTCAGAGCGGGCGCTTTGCCAGGCCAGCGCGTCGAAGCGGCCCGACACCATCGCGCGGGTGGCGACTTCGTAGGCAATGGCCGTTTTGCCGATGCCGCCCAGGCCGGATACCACGATCACCGGTCGGGCGGCAGGATTCGCCAGGTGATCGACCAGTTCCGCCACAATGTCGTCGCGGCCTACCAGCCGGTCGAACGGGCGGGCGGGCAGGTATTCCATCCCGGTGGTGTAGGCCAGGGCGGGAAAGTACGCTGTGCGTTCCTGCGCGTCGAGGTCGCGGCGGCCCAGGCTGCGCAGCATCCGGCTGACCTCGGCCAGCGTGGTGACGCCGCCCGCCTCTGCCAGGGCTGACAGCACCCGCAGCGCCACGTCATGGGGCGGCTTGCGGCGATCCTTTTCCCAGTGCCCGATGGCATCGTCGGTGTAGGCGAGGCCGAGCGTGCTCAGGTGATCGGCGAACGCGGTGAGGGTGGCGAACCCGGCCCGGAGCCGCGCCTCGCGCAGCAGGGTCCCGAAGGTGATTTCGTCGGCCATAGGAGAGGCGCTTCTGTGGAAAAACGGCGCACAGCCGCATTGTAACAAAAAGCCCGCCTACGTGGAAAATAGGCGGGCTTCTCGATTCCCCCGAAGGGGATTATGGCTGCCGCGACCGGTTCAGCGTCACCGTAAGTGGCGCCCAACCGACCGCCGCGTTTCAATCCCCCGAAGGGGATTATGGCTGCCGCGACGTCGCCGCGGGAATCTCCGCCGCGATGGACGCATTCGGTTTCAATCCCCCGAAGGGGATTATGGCTGCCGTGACCCTGGTACAACTGCCATCATCGGCGGTTTCACAGTTGAGTTTCAATCCCCCGAAGGGGATTATGGCTGCCGTGACGCGTCTACAAGGCTGTTGCCGGACCTGGTGTTGTCGATAGTTTCAATCCCCCGAAGGGGATTATGGCTGCCGTGACCCGTTTGTCTGGACCTACAGTCCGGGGGCACAGGAGCCGTTTCAATCCCCCGAAGGGGATTATGGCTGCCGTGACACCTTCGGCCAAGGACAGATTTGCCTCAGCCTCGAATGTTTCAATCCCCCGAAGGGGATTATGGCTGCCGTGACCCGTATGCGCAGTGCGGATAACACTGCGCGTAAGTTCTAGGGTTTCAATCCCCCGAAGGGGATTATGGCTGCCGTGACCCTCGTTTGGCCCACACTCAATTCTAGCACGGATCGCGTCGAATCGCGCAATCTCGCCCCAACCTGATCGACTTCCGGGCTGCTCGAAAATGGATCGCTTTTTCGGCACTTTTAGCGAGCCATCCGACTCCGAACGGCCTTTTTCGACCCCCTGATCTCGCCGGATCGCGCTGCGGCGCGCCGGATCGCCTTTTCCGGGCCGGGGCCAAATTCCGCCCTCTGTAGGCCATTCTCTCGCCGAAACCCGAAGACCTTACTGAAAAAACCCCAATTAATTCTCTCCCGGCTAACTTCCTCCACGTAGGATGATGAGGCTGTACCGTCCGATACAACCTATCCCGTAGGAGGGAACCCATGAAGAGCAAGAAGTCCAAAGTGCTGCTGGCCGGGTGTCTGCTGCTGGGAATGGCGCTGCTGCTGTTCCTGTGCTGGCTGACCGCCTTCGGCTTCATCATGCTGGTGGACAACCTGCGCGGCATTGCCGTGTAGGGCAGGGAAAGGAGCGAGCCGTGATCAACACCTTTTTCGGCGAGGCCCAGGCCATCTTGGACCGCTTGCGCTGGGGCTGGCCCGACGCCGACGACTCCGACGCGCTGCAGGGGCGCGTGGCGGTGGTCGGGCTGGCCGGGGCAGGCAAGAAAACGCTGCTCAACAGCCTGTGGGGCTGGCAGGCGCTCGAAGGCACGCCGGTCGATGAGTCCGTGCGCGACTTCGGGCTGTTCCGCCTGGTGGACCTGCCCGCCGACCCGCTGGCCGCCGACGCCGTCCTGTTCCGCCTGGAAGGGATGGACCTGATTATCTACGTGCTGGACGCCACCGCCGGGCTGCGCGCCGAGGACTTCCCCTGGATCGCGCGCCTGCGCGCCCTGGGCACGGCCCTGGTCGTGGCCCTCAACAAGACCGACCTGGTGAGCGCCGACGCGCTGCCGGGGCTGCTGGCCGAACTGGAAGGGCGGCTGTCGATGCCGGTCGTGCCGCTGCGCGCCGCCGAGGTCGAGGCCGTGCGCGAGGGCTTCCTGCCCGCCGTGCTCAAGCTGTGCCCCCGGCTGGCCGTCCCGCTGGCGGCGGAGATCGCCGGGCTGCGCGACAGCGTGGCCCGCCAGTTGGTCCGCCAGAGCGCCCTGATGGGCTGGCTGGTCGGCCTGGAACCGGGACAGCCGGTGGACGTGTCGATGCTCATCGGCCTGCAGCTCAAGCTGGTCGGGCGGCTGGCGGCCATCTACGGGCGGCGCGACCGCGACGGGCGGCGGCAGGAGATGAGCTTAGCGGTGCTGTTCGGCCTGGCCGCCCGCTACGCCACCCAGTCGCTTGCCCGCCTCGCGCCCCCCGCCGCCTGGCTGATCTCGGCCTCCGTCGCCGCAGCCAGCACGTGGGTCATCGGGCAGGCGGCGCTGGCCTACTACGAGGCGTCCCTGCCGGGTTGGGCCGGGCGGCTCGAACACTGGTGGTGGGGGAGGGCGCGCCGTGCTGCCGACGGACAGGTTCCCGCCTGACCCGCCGCCCGGCGCGCTGTTCTCGCGCGAGGCCCTGCGCCGCGCCTGGCGGTCGGTGCGGCGCAGCGGCCCGTCGCCCGGCAGCGACGGCGTGACGCCGGGGCGCTTCGAGCGCGACCTCGACGCCGAGCTGGATCGCCTGCGCCGTGACCTGCTGGACGGCAGCTACCGCCCGCAGCCGGTCATCCGCTTCGGCATCCCCAAGCCGTCCGGCAAGCTGCGCCCGGTGACGGTCTGGGCGCTGCGCGACCGGGTGGCCCAGCGCGCCGTGCACGACTACCTCGCCCCGCAGTTGGACCCGCTCTTTCTGGAGTGCAGCTTCGGCTTCCGTCCGGGGCGCTCCATCGAGGACGCGGTGCGGGCGGTGGCCGAGGCGCGCGACTCCAACCGGCGCTGGGTGCTGGACGCGGACATCACCGACTGCTTCGGCAGCATCCCGCCCGGCCTGCTGATGACCCAGGTGCGCGCCGCCGTGCCCTCAGTGATCGTGGTGAAACTGGTGCAGACGTGGCTGGACACACCGGTGTTCAAGCGACCCCGCGAGCGGGCGGGCGTGTCGCAGGGCGGGGTCATCTCGCCGCTGCTGGCGAACCTGTACCTGCACCGCTTCGACCAGATGGCCCTGGCGGCGCTGCCGGAGACGCGGCTGGTCCGCTTTGCCGACGACTTCGTGATCCTGTGCCGCCGCAGGCAGGAGGCGCTGTGGGCGCTCAGCGTGGCGCGGCGCTCGCTGGCGAACCTGCGCCTGGCGCTCAACGCCGACAAGACGCGGGTCGTCCACTTCGACGACGGTTTCACCTTTTTGGGCGTGACGTTCAAGGGCAGGGCGCACACCCTCCTGCCCAACGAGCGGAGAGAGTCGGAAGGAAAGGAGTGAGCGATGACAGTCGTGTACGTGCGCGAACAAGGCGCGGTGGTGCGCAAGGAGGGCGGGCAGCTCCGGGTGACGATGGACAACCGCGAGCTGCTCACCGTGCCGCTGGCGAACCTGGAACAGTTCGTCCTGATGGGCAACGTCCAACTGACGACCCAGGCGGCGGCGCTGCTGCTGGCCGCCGGGATCGACGTGGTGTTCCTCAGCCAGTACGGCAAGTATCGCGGGCGGCTGATCACGATGGGGTCGAAGTTCGCCGAACTGCGCCACCTGCAGCTCCGGCTGTGCGACGACGAGGCGAAATCGCTGCGCATCGCCCGCCAGATCGTGGAGGGCAAGATCAACAACCAGCGCGTCGTCTTGCAGCGGCGCGAGGGCGGCGACCGGCGCGTGCGCCAGGCGCTCGGCGGCATGGGCGACATGCTCAAGCGGGCGAGCAGCGCGCGCGACCTGGATCAACTGCGCGGCTTCGAGGGCAAGGCGGCGGCGTTCTACTTCGAGGCGGTGCGGACCTTCTTCAGCCCCGACTGGGGCTTCGAGCAGCGGGCCTACCACCCGCCGCCCGATCCGGCCAACGCGCTGCTCAGCTTCACCTACACCCTGCTGCTCAAGGACGTGGAGGCGAAAATCCAGCTCGTCGGCCTGGACCCGTACCTGGGCTTCTTCCACGCCCTGGGTTACGACCGTCCGGGGCTGGCCCTGGACGTGATGGAGGAGTTCCGCCCGTCGGTGGCCGACCTGGTGGTGCTGACCCTGGTCAAAGGCGGCAAGATCACCGCGCAGGACTTCGAGCGGACGAACTCGCCCGACCTGCCCGTGCGCATGAGCAAGGAGGCCATGCAGGTCGTCGTGGCGGCCTACGAGGAGCGGCTGGCGGATACGATCTTCCACCCGCTGGCGAACGGCCAGACCGACTACCGGCGCGCCCTGGAGCTTCAGGTGCGGCAGATGGCGCGCGTCGTGCGCGGCGAGGCGGCGGACTACCAGCCGCTCGCCATCAAGTGAGGGGTGGCGCGATGGGCGACTCGAAGTTGGTGCTGCTGGGACGCGGCGGGGCGGTGGCCACCGGTCGCGTGGTGGCGGTGGCCCAGGCGCGCTCCGCGCCGGTCAGGCGGCTGCTCGAAGCGGCGGGCCAGGCGCGGGTGCTCACCCTGACCTACGGCGAGCCGCGCCGGGCGGTCCTGCTGCTGGACAACGGCTTCCTGGCGGTGGTTAGCCTGACGCCGGAGGAACTGGTGGAAATGCTATCTCGAAAGGAGGAAGGTGATGAGTGATCCTCAGAAGTGGATCGTCTACGCCGACGGGGCGATCTCGCCGGAGCGCGCCGGGGCGGGCGTGGTGGCCCAGGACGGGCGCGGCGAGGTCATCCTGCTGGCGAACCGGACGCTGCCCCGCCTGACCTGCAACGAGGCCGAGTATGCCGCGCTGGTCCTGGCGTTGGAGATCGCCGGGCGGCAGCGGGCGGCGGTGGAAATCCGCATGGACAGCGAGGTGGTGGTCAACCAGATGGCTGGGCGCTTCGCCGTGCACAGCGCCGCGCTCAAGCCCTGGCACCTGCGGGCCTGTTCGCTGGCGCGGGCCCTGCCCGATGTGATCTACACCCACATCCCACGCGAGCAGAACGGCATCGCCGACGCGCTGGCCGCCGAGGCGGTCGCCGGGCGCTGCTGGCGGACGAAGGGGGTGCCATGCTCTGGGTCGTGAGCTACGACATTCCCGACGACAAGCGCCGCCTGAAGGTGATGAAGGTGCTCGAAGGCTTCGGGCGGCGGGCGCAGTTCAGCGTGTTCGAGTGCGACATCGGCCCGGACCAGGTGGACCGGCTGGAAAAGGCGCTGGCCGGGGCGGTCAACAAGGACGAGGACGACGTGCGCCTGTATCCGCTCAACGAGGCGGATGTGAAGCGCGTGCGGCTGCTGGGCCGGGCGAGGCTGGGGCGCGAACGCCCTTATGAAGTGGTCTGATCCCCGGCTTCACTGGCCCGAACAACAGTCGAGATCGGCGGCCTGTGCGAACCACAGGCCGCTGCGACTTCCCCCTGACGGGGATTATCAGACCTCTGCCAAAAGTACCGGGGAAGGTTACATTCACCTATCTACGAGTTTCAATCCCCCTGACGGGGATTATCAGACCTCTGCGGGGTTGCTCACGTGGTGAGCAAGATCATCCTCATTCGTTTCAATCCCCCTGACGGGGATTATCAGACCTCTGCCCGGTAACGGTAACGGTAACTGACGGTTTCATCGTCGTGTTTCAATCCCCCTGACGGGGATTATCAGACCTCTGCATCATGGCAATCATCACGATTGCCGCAGTGTTGCTAAGTTTCAATCCCCCTGACGGGGATTATCAGACCTCTGCAATGAGGGATCAACTCTACTATCTGATCTGGAGGTTGAGTTTCAATCCCCCTGACGGGGATTATCAGACCTCTGCTCCCGTTTGGCCCACACCTTATTTTAGCATAGATCGCGTTTTTACGCGCAATCTCGCACTTCTTTGATCGCTTTCCGGGCAGGGCGAAAATGGTTCGCTTTTTTGACGCTTCGCGGCCCTGGATGCGTTGAAAAACGGTTTTTGAAAACCCCGAATCTCGTCGTCTCGCGCCGGATCGCGCCGGGGCGCGTTTTCCGGGCTTGGGCCAAAATGCGCGGTCCAGAAGGCCTCCACGTTTCTGCTATACTACAACAAAGCGGTTTTCCCAGAAGGGGTGAGCAGTGTGCACACTCTGGCAGCTATCCTGAAACGCAGGTCCCGGCGCGAATTGGAAGCAGCGGCGCGGGCGCACGGTCTGGAATTCAGCCACAAACCTTCGCGGCAGCAGCAAATGGTCCGCCTTCACCACGACCTGACCGCCGACGGGCGGCTGCGGCAGGCGTTCCGGGCGCTGACCGACGACGAGCGCGCGGCGCTGGCGGCGCTTCAGGCGGCGGGCGGAGAAATGCCGCTGCCGGAGTTCACCGCTGCGTTCGGGCGCATCCGTCCCTACCGGCCCTGGCAGCCGGACGCGCCGCGCCATCCCTGGCGGCATCCGGCGTCGGCGGCGGAACGGCTGTGGTTCCTGGCCTTCGTGGACGTGCTGCCCCGTGAGAACGGCAGCCCAGCCCGCGTCTGCGCCCCGGCAGAAGTGCTGGCCCTGCTGCCGCCCCTCCCCGCCCGCAGAAAGATGAACACCCTTCCCCCCTTGTGGGGGACGGGTC
>CAZGXI010000060.1:0-14525 GCA_964529715.1 uncultured Anaerolineae bacterium
CGCGCATGATGTGCGCCCACAGCCGCCGCGCCGCGCGGAACTTGGCGACTTCTTCTAAGAACTGGTTGTGCGCGTTGAAAAAGAACGACAGCTGCGGCGCGAAGTCGTCCACCGCCAACCCGGCGTCGATGGCCGCCTGCACGTAGGCGATGGCATCCGCCAGCGTAAAGGCTACCTCCTGTACGGCGGTGCTGCCTGCCTCACGGATATGGTAGCCGCTGATGCTGATCGTATTCCAATGCGGCACGCAATCCTTGCAATAGGCGAACAGGTCGGTGATCAGGCGCATACTGGGCTTAGGTGGAAAGATATACGTCCCGCGCGCCAGGTATTCCTTGAGAATGTCGTTCTGCACTGTGCCGCGCAGTTGCTTCGACTCCACACCCTGCCGTCGCGCCACGACGATATACATCGCCAGCAGAATCGCTGCCGGCGCGTTGATGGTCATCGACGTAGACACTTTGTCCAGCGGGATGCCCTCAAACAGGCGGGCCATGTCCTGCACGCTGCTAATGCTCACGCCCACCTTGCCGACTTCGCCCAGCGCCATCGGGTCGTCGGCATCGTAACCGATCTGGGTGGGCAGGTCAAAAGCCACACTGAGGCCGGTCTGGCCGGCGTCGAGTAGATAGCGGTAGCGGGCATTCGATTCTTCCGCCGTCGCATAGCCCGCGTACTGGCGCATAGTCCAGAAGCGGCCCCGATACATGGTCGGCTGCACGCCGCGCGTATAGGGAAACTGGCCGGGATACCCCTGGCCCTCTTCATAGTCGCCCGACACATCTTCAGGTGTGTAAAGCCGCTTCAACGGGATGCCCGACGACGTGACGAAGCTCTCGCGGCGCTCCGGAAACCGCTTGAGGGTTTCGGCCAGCACGCCTGTCTCCCACACCTGTCTAGATTTGCTGAGATCGCTCATGAGAGGATGGTTCAACTCCTGGGTGGATAGAACGCTTCCGGCGGGACGTGAACGCCCGCGAAATTCTCGAACGTCAGATCGGTGAAAGTCAACCCCAAGTTCGCACACACATGGTCGAACAGCCGGGCATAACTGTCTCCAAAACGGGTGCAGTTCATCAGACCGAGCGCCGCGATGGTCGCCTCGATCTGTTCCGGTGGGCCTTCGAGTTCCACAAAACTGCCATAGGGCATTTCGTCCAACGCCACCTCAACCCCGTGCACCTCGTAGAGGGTACGATATTTTTCGTAGATCATCGCTGGAACGTAGCCCAGCTTTTGCAGAATCAGGTCCATGGTGCCGTAGTCGCTGACCTCGACTTCAGCCTCGAAGCGCGTCTGAATCCCAGCCACCGCTTGTTGCCTGGGCGGGCTTTTGTAGGTCAACCAGACGCGATCATCCTGGCGCAACCGCAGCACGATCCCGGCAGCGATCAGACCACGCCCCACCTCGTCGTAGCGGATGTTACGCTCCAGGATGCGCGGGCGTGTGAGGGCTGCACGCATCACCGCCAGCCGCGATTCGACACGCCCCAAGTCATCGACCAACAGCTTGGCCTCGGTTTCCAGATAGCGATCCTGATCGGTCATCTGCGCCTCCGCCGGGCCGTGCGAGCGTCAGCGAGGCCGCATATCGGCCACAATCTCACTGATCTGAGCCTTGAGATCGACAAACACCGGGTAGACTTCTCGGTTGGCATCGATGACGCGGAACTTAAACCGCTGGCTCATGGCATCGAACTGCTGAATGACACTGTTCTGGTAGGTGCGATAGTTCTGGAAGAAATCCGTGCCGCCCAGAAAATCTGTGCCGCTCTCCCAGTAGTCGAACTCGGCGCGCGCTGCCAGCACACGCGGGATAATCGATCCCACGCTCGCCCGCAGGTAAAAGACCGCGTCCGGCACGATGGCGAACCCGTAGACGTTGAAAATCCACTCCGGGTCGGCCCCACGCGCCAGGGCGCGTGCAATCGGCGCGTAGATGTAGCGGTCAGTTAGCATCACAAACCCCGCCCGCAGCGCCGGGATAATCTCTTTTTCCAGCCGATCCACGAAGTCGGTCGCGTAGAACAGGTCCATCGTCAGCGGGCTGAGCGCATTGCCTTGTTTGGCTTTGGTGATGCCACGCGAAGCCAGCGCTGAGCGCGCCAGGCCAGTCTGCATCGCGCCGTAACCGTTTTGCTCCAGCCATTCCCGCAGCAGGGCCACCTGCGTCGAACGCCCAACGCCGTCGGTGCCTTCAATGACGATCAGCTTGCCCGGTAGGTCGTGGTCCGGCATCCCCGGCAGTGGATAGCCATAAGTCTGCATTTTGGTCATGGCGGTTACCTCCCAGTGCCGAAGCTCAGATAACGCCCATGCAGGCTTTCACGATCCAGCACTTCGCGCCAGGCAATCGGCTCGGTTTGCAACACCCCGGTGAGATGCGGTTCAACAATCGCGCGGACCTTCTGCTGCTGTGAAACCAACGTGTCCGTCGCGTCGATCACACACAGGTTAAATTCGTCGATCATGTGTTCGTATTCTTCCAGAATACGCCCCTGGAACAGGCGAAACGACTCGTAGGGATCGGGCGACAGGCCGACATCGAGACCCGCCTCATAATACTTGAGTTCGGGCCGTCCGGTGAGGATACGCTCCAGCGACTCGACCAGCGGAACACGGAAGTAAAAGGCCACCGTTGGGATCACGGCAAACTTATACAGGTTGCGCACCCAGGCACGGTCGATGCCGCGCGCCGCATCGCGGGCAAAGGCGGTATAGATGTAACGGTCGGCCAACACAATCGCCCCGGCCTTCAGCGCGGGAATGATCTGGCGCTCCATGCGGTCGGCCAGGTCGGCGGCGTGAATCAGACTGAAGCTCATCGGCGTCAACAGACGGCGGTCTTTGCCCTTTTTGGTCGTCTGCCGTACCACCGGCGACGAGTTCCATTCCGTAAAGACGACGACATGTCCTTCGCCTAACAGCCACTTGTAAAGAATATCCAGTTGCGTGCTCTTACCGCTGCCGTCGATGCCCTCCACGATGAAGAGCTTACCCGGCAGCAGCGTGCCATCCGGGAGATGCGCCATTGCGTTTTTCCTTAAAACCATCCTCTGCTTGTCACAGAGAAATTGTAGCGTCGGCTCGAACCCGACGCTACACCTCTGGGCGAAACACCTTTACTGCCCGCCTGCCGATTCCCGTCTTGCGTGGCTGCGATCCGTTATTCCGGCTGAATAGCCCGCACGGCCTCGCGCAGATGGGCGCGGACCGCACGCACAATCCCGGCGTAGGGTTCAACAACCAGGTCCGGCGACAGCACCACATCATGCATAAAACTGCCCGATGCGCGCTCGACCAGCCATAGGTCCACGCCACCCAGCGGCAAATCCGGCTGGTCGTCCAGGCGGTCAAAGCCGGTTTGTCGCAGGGCGCGATCAAACGTGCGGTAGCGGTCCGGGGCGATGGCATAGCGCAGAATAGGGTCGTTGCGCCCCCCCCGGTAGATCACCTCCAGCGAAGCCACATCGTCATGCGCCCACATGAGCGTGGCGATCTGATTGGGATGCCGCCCATCGTGATACAACACCGTGATGCGGAATCCCTCACTGATCCCCGGCTTACGGACGGCCTGCGCCAGGTCCGGCATCCCCATTCGCACGGCAATAAACCGCAACGTACTGGCCCGCTGCCTGCGCGTCTCTGGCAAAAATGACTCCCTCACGACATCCAAAACCGGCTAGGATACCCCCAGCCCGGACGGTAACTGCTACAGCGCAAACGCCCTATGACAGCAACACGATCTTGCCGAACACATCGCCGCGTTCGAGCATCTGGTGCGCCTCCCGGATTTCTTCTAGCGGCAGGCGCGCGCCGATAACCGGTTTGATTTTGCCCTCGAAGATCAGGGTCATCACCGTGACATAATCCCCGTGCGGGGCCATTGTGCTGCCGATCAGACTGATCTGCTTGCTGAAGATGTAGCGCAGGTCGAGATCAAACTGCGGCCCGCTGGTATTGCCAACAATGAGGATGCGCCCGCCTTTGCGCACGGCGCGGATGCTGCCGAACAGCGTCGCCTGCCCGACGTTATCCACCACCACGTCCACACCCTGGTGGTCGGTGAGCTTGTAAACGACCTTGCTCCAGTCCTCTTTCGCGCGGTTGATCAGGACATCCGCACCGAGGTCGCGCGCCTGTTCCAGTTTTTCGTCGCTGCTGCCCACGACATACACCTTCGCCCCGGCAAATTTGGCGATCTGGATGCTGGCGGTGTTCACACCGCCGCCTGCCCCAACAACCAGCACGCTCTCCCCCGCCCGCAGCCCGCCGCGCGTGATCAGCGAGTGCCAGGCCGTCAGATAAACCAACCCCGCCGCTGCCGCTTCGGCGTAACCGACATGCTCCGGCAGGCGAATCAGGTTACGCACCGGCACGACGACAAACTCGGCATTCGTGCCGCGCGCATCCTCGCCCAGGATACCGAAATGCGCACACAGGTTGTGTTGCCCAGACAGACACGCCCCACAGGCGCCACAACTGACCGTCGGATCGACCGCTACGCGGTCGCCGATGGCCCAGCCTGCAATGCCTTCGCCCAGGGCGTCGATCACGCCGGCGGCGTCAGCCCCTAAGATATGCGGGAGGGATAGGTTGAGGCCTGGCCAACCCTGCCGCACGAATAGGTCCAGTCGGTTGAGCGAACCAGCGTAAACGCGCACACGCGCCTCGCCGGGGCCAGGTTCGGGTGTCGGGCAATCCTCCACCCAGTGTAACTTCTCTACCGACCCATGTTCCGTTAGCAGAACCGCCTTCATGCCCCCCCTCCCTGACGCAAACCTACGTTGTTGCGCGCAACAACTGCTCCGTTGAGCCGCCCCCTGTGCAGATGTTCAGGCCGTCGCCGCAGCCACCAACCGCCGGAAGGACAGCGAATCGACCGCTTCCCAATACGGGTCCAACTCGGCGCGCGCAGTCTCTAGCCAGGCGCGCTGCGCGACAGCAAACGCCTCGATGCCGGGCAACACATCCTGAGCTTTGTCCTTCTTGCGATCCGATCCCTTGCGCTCCCGGATCGCCGCCGCCGAGCGCAACGCCAGGGCCAGCGCCGTTTCACCAGACGCCACAGCGCGCAATCGTGCTTCTAGTGGCGACAGATGGCCGAGCAAGTCGGCAACCTCCGGTCCCAGCAGGCTGTGAAAATAGTGCAACAGACAATCCAGGCGCCGTACCCGCTGCCACTGCGGATAAACTTCACCGGTAGCCCCCGTCTCAGCGCGCAGACCATCGGCAGCCTGCACGATCAACGGCCCGGCCTGGATTTTGACGCCGACTTCCAGGTGCGGGCCTGGGAATACCCCCTCACCCGGCTTGCGAGAGAAAACAAGCATCTGGCGCAGAAAACGGCGATAGCGTTTACTGTCTAGAGCTTCCCGAAACTGGAGCAAAGCACCGTTGGCCTCACCTTCCCAGCCACGTAGGGCCGCGCGCAAAGCGCGGGTGACGCCCCGCTTGAGATCGGTTTCCAGCACCTCCCGCCCTCGCGCCACAAGCACCTGCCAGGCGACTGCTTCACTTGCCAGCTCGTGCAGCCAACGCACATCTTTCTTAAAATCCGCCACCACCGTCGCGTCGAAAGCCGTCCCGGTCAGCCCCAGCACGCCCAGCAAAGAGGCCAACTGCTGCTCCAGCGCCGTTGCAAGGCTATCCTCGTTATCCCGAAAGAGATCGGCATCCCGCTCTACACGGGCCAGATAGTGCCCCATCAGCAGGCGCAGGGCTTCGGCCAGGTTCAGGGTCGGATCGAGCGTCAGCCAGGCCGTCTCGTCGGCAACTTCCGCCGGGCGGCGCGCCTGCACGTATACCGGCATGTTGTACAGTTCCACCCACAGATCACTCATTTTCTGAGCACGGGCGGCGTTAAAGTCGGCGAACTCACCTTCGACCGTGATCACCAGGGCGCCATCGACAACGCCGACTTCGACAATCGCGCAGGTTTGCCCCTGGCTGTAATCCAGGGCATCGCCCAATCGCAGCAGCGCCGCCAGCGCCAGCGCCTCCCGCCGCCGGGACTTCTTGAGCGTCGCAAAAACAGGGTCCTTGGCGGGGCGAACCTTTTTACGGTGAAACCCGGTGACGCAGGCAACTATGCGCTGCTCAACGTCGCTCAACCCCGCAATGGGATGTTCCAGCAGGATCTCCCGGCCTCGCGCATGGTGAGCAGCCGGATCCAACTGATAGGCGATGTCGTGAAGCAGCGCCGCGATTTTCAGTAGGCGGCGCGACTCCGGCGGCAGGCCGTGAATGTCGGCGGTGTCGTCGAAGAGCCGGAGCGACAGGTCCACGCAATACTGGGCGTGAGCCATATCGACGCTGTAACGCCTGCACAGGTCCGTCACCGCAAGGGCGTCTTTCTGCCCGACATCCGACGCGCCCTGCGTCGCTGCCGGGGCAGAAGCAGCCGGGGAATCGAAAATCGCCATTCCCTCGCGGCGGTAGCGGCGCAACCAATAGCGCACCCGGTCAGACGAAAGCCCAATCTGGGCAGCAATTTCGGCAACAGGCAGACCCTGCTCTGCCAGCAAGATGATCTGTGACCGCCGCCGCTGCACGCCCTGTCCGGCGGCAATCTCTTCCAATTGCTGTTGTCGTTCGGGAGTCATCGAAGGATCAGGCTCAGTTTGCGCCTGGCTAATCGTCATGGCCGCAGCCCTCATAAATCACCTGGAAGACAAGAATATCTTCAGAAAAGTCGGCGTTGGTTTTGTGAGTTATTATAATCCAGTTTGCCAAGCGCGCCGACTCGATTCAAGACACGTTCGATAAAATTTCACCTGTTCCGCGCGAACAGGGCCTACAGAAAGGGACCTCATGCCTCCGAAGACCATCAACCACATCGCCATTGTCGTCGAAGATATGGACGCCGCGCTGAACTTCTGGCGCGACGCGCTGGGCCTGCCTTTGCAGAAAACCGAGGACAACCCGACCGAGGAAGTGCAGATCGCCTTCCTGCCAGTAGGCGACAGCGAGATCGAACTGCTCAGGCCAACCACCGAAAGCAGCGGCATCGCCAAATATCTCGCCAAAAAAGGTGCGGGAATGCATCACGTCTGCGTCGAGGTGGAAGACATCGAGGGTGTCATGGCCCGCCTACGTGCACACGGGATCGAACTGATCAACGATGTCCCCAGGCTCCGCCCCGACGGTGTGACGCGCTACGCCTTCGTACATCCCAAAAGCACCCAGGGCGTGCTGGTGGAACTGTACCAGTTAGGCTGAGAGCGCAGGCAAAACGTATCTGGAAAAACGGCGTCTGGCGTAGGATAATGACGCCGTTTACCGCGCGCCTGCCGGTCTGCGGCGCGCCGGACGCGCTTTGGAATCCACGAGGAGCCGATCTTTAGCTGATGAACCATCTGCCTTTTGACAAGCCGGGCCGCTTCTGGCGCGGCAACCTGCATACCCACTCCACCTGCTCTGACGGACGGCTGACCCCAGAGCAGGTTTGCCATCTGTACCACGAAGGCGGCTATCACTTCGTCGCCGTCACGGATCACTTTCAAAATCACCGCAACTTTACCATCGCCGACACGCGCCCCTTTCGCACGGCGGATTTCACCACGTTGCTCGGCGCGGAACTGCACACGCCGCGCACCGAATTCAGCAGCCTGTGGCACATTCTAGCTGTCGGCCTGCCGCTCGACTTCGCCGCCCCACAACCGGACGAATCCGGCCCGGCCCTGGCCGCACGCGCGCTGGCAGCGGGCGCCTTCGTCGCCGCCGCCCATCCTGCCTGGTACACCCTCACCGAGGCAGACGTGCTCTCGCTCGGCCCGGTGCACGCCATCGAGACGTTTAATGCCACATCCATCGATCACAACGACCGCGCCGATAGCTGGTACATGCTCGACCTGCTGCTAGAACGTGGCCACCGCTACTTCGCTTGCGCCACCGACGACGCGCACTTCAACCCGGCCCGCCACGACGTGATGCGCGGCTGGGTTTGGGTCAAAAGCGAATTGCTCGACTCGGATGCGCTGTTAGCGGCGCTGAAAGCCGGGCATTACTATTCCAGCACCGGCCCGGAAATCTATGACATCCGGGTCTATCCCGGCGACAAAGTCGTGGTGCGCTGCTCGCCGGCCAGCCGGATTTTCGTCACCGGAGGGAATTGGGAATCTTCCTACGCTTACGGCAACGGCATTACAGAAGCGGAATTGAGCCTGGCGAAGTTCAACAGCCCCTTCTGCCGCGTCACCGTGCGCGACATCAACGGGCTACGGGCATGGTCCAACCCGATCTGGTTCTGACAGAGGCATTCCCGGCAGGGAGCTGATGTATCCCCTTACTTGCCTTTGTCTGGAGGTGTCCTGTGGATGAACGTGTCGTCCTGATCACCGGCGCGTCGTCGGGCATCGGGCGCGCCGCCGCACTAGAATTCGCCCGGCGCGGAGCGCGTGTGGCTGCCGTCGCCCGCCGTACAGACCGTCTGGTCGAACTCAAGGAAGAGGCCGCCTCCTGCCCCGGCGAGGTGCTGCCGATCACTGCCGATGTAACCGACGCCGCCGACATGCAGCGCGTCGTGAACAACACGCTTAACCTATGGGGACGACTGGACATCCTGGTCGCTAACGCCGGGATCGGCCATCGCGGGCCGCTGGTCGAGGCCGCCTGGGACGACCTGCAAACCGTGCTGCACACGAACATTGACGGTGTGCTGCACAGCATCCGGGCGGCAGTCCCGGCCATGCGACAGAGCGGGCACGGCGGACACATCTGTCTGATCTCCTCGATCAGTGGCGTTGCTCCGGCTCCGTTCGCGGCAATTTACGGCGCGAGCAAGAGCTTCGTCAACGGCCTGGGCCGCGCCCTGCGCTACGAACTGCTGGATGACCACATCTGGGTGACAACCTTCCTGGTCGGGCAAACGCACAGCGAATTTGCCCAGGCACGGCTGGGGCAAAAAGGCCGCGTCGCAGGCAAAGTGCCCCGGATGCAGGCCGAAGTGGTCGCGCGCAAGATCGTTTGGGCCTCCACACGGCACAAACGGATCGTCGTGTTGCGCCCGTTGGATTGGGCCTTCATCCTCGCCGCGACACTTCTGCCCGGCATGCTGGATCGGTTACAGCGGACCGTTTATCAATGATTGTGAGTATACTAAAATCAGAATGCGCATCCCTTCCGTTTGCGCCGCAAGGCTGAGAAACAAGGAGAAGCGCCATGTCCACTTTACGCGGAGTCTACGACCGACACGGCGAGCAGTTCGGCTACCTGGACGGTTCGACCCTGTACGACTTGGACGACAACCAGACCGGCACCCTGCGCGATGGCGTGATCTATTCGCTGGACGGCGAACGGCGCTGGATCGTCAAAGGAGAAACGCTATGCACCCTAAAGGGCGAACCTATCGGTTACTTCGGCGCGCCGTACATCGATGAAGAGTAGCGATGCCCGACAAGAGTAAAAAGCTAAACGCGATGCGCCTGCTGGAAAAAGAGGGTATCCCGTATGACGTGATCGAATTCTCGCCGGAGATTCACAGCGCCATCGATCTGGCGGCGGCGGTCGGCGCGCCGCCAGAAACGGTGTTCAAGACGCTCGTGGTCACACGTCCAGCAGGCAAACCCCTGCTGGTGATGATCCCCGGCCCGGCCACGCTGGACCTCAAGGCGTTAGCGGCAGCCGTCGGGGAAAAGAAACTGGCGATGGCAACCCACGACGAGGCAGAAAGGCTCACCGGCCTCAAGGTCGGTGGCATCGGCGCCCTGGCGCTTACCCACAAGGGGTGGGACGTGCTGCTCGACGAGAGCGCCGTGCTCTACGAGCATATCCTGGTCAGCGCCGGGCAGCGCGGCATCAACCTCAAGGTGCCGGTCGAAGGGCTGCTCCGCACCCTGGGAGCAAGAGTCGTCGCAGTGGCGCGCGAGCCGGATTAACCACTAAAATAAGTTCTACGCCAGCCAAGCGGCGTATTCAACTCGTGCGATACCCTCTTAGAGGTGAGGAAGGAACTGCACGATGGGCTTTTTACGGCGGCTTTTCGGCGGCAAGGCGCAGGCCGAAGATCATCCCATCATTAACCCGGACCGCAACGACGACCTTTACGCCCTCACGCCAGAGGGTTACGTCATCGCTCAGGACATCGCCTGCCAATACGAATACGTCGAGCAACAGTCTTGCCCGTATTGCGGCGGGGCGCTGACCGTTGCCGCCCAGATCAACCGCTCCGGGCAGGGCCTCAACGAACTGGTCTGCGCCTGCCAGCAATGCCGCCGCCGGACCAGTGTCATCTTCGACATCAGCAACGACGTTTACCAGGCCTGGCTGGCCGGGCAGTTCGGTAAACTATACGTGCGTAATTACGATGGAAAGCCGCGTAAACCCGCCGGTCGCTGAGCCGCCATAAACACGCGCCCCGGTCAAGCCGGAGCGCGTTGTGTCATCCGCTTCAGGCCAGGAGGCGCCCGTTATCCCTTGCTTGGAATAAAGCGGCTGATCGCCCCTGCCAGGTTTGAGATCGGCATCGTTTGCAGCCAGACGCGCCCTGGCCCGCGCAGCGTCGCCAGGAACAACCCCTCGCCGCCAAACAGCATGTTGGTCACGCCCTTGATCATCTGAATGTCGTAGTCAACCGTCGGCTCGTACATGGCGATATGCCCCGGATCGACCTTCATCAGTTGCCCCGGCCCAAGCTGATACTGCTGCACCTCGCCAGAAATCTCCACGAAGGCCGTGCCAGGACCGGTCAGCTTCTGCAAGATGAACCCTTCGCCGCCGAACAAGCCTGTCCCTAGCCGACGACGAAAGTGCATCTCCAGTGTAACCGAGTCTTCGGCGCACATAAAGGCGTCTTTTTGTGCGATGATCGAGTAGCCCGCCTGCAACGGCACCGGGATGATGTGCCCCGGCGCTTCGGGCGTGAAGACGATGGTCGCTTCCGGCGCGTCGCAGGTATACGTCGTCAGAAACAGCGATTCGCCCGCCAGCGCCCGGCCCAGCATCGCTCCCAGCCCGCCCCGCCCGCTAGTCTTCATGCTAATGCCGTCGCTCATCCACGCCATACCGCCCGACTCGGTATATAGCGCCTCGCCCTGGCGTAGCCGAACCTCCAGACAGGGCATCACCGTGCCTTTGATCTGATATTCCATGCGAATTCCCCTCCTGATGCGATAAAAAACGTCTGTGCCCTCATTGTGGCATAACCAAGCCGTGCGCGAAAATCTCCCTTGTTCAGGTTGGTTCGGCTACAGGAACATCTGACGGTTGAAAAACGACTTGAACACCAGGAATGACACTCAGTTCGGCCAGCAGTGCCGGGCAGTAACCGGTCGTATGATTGGGAAAATCCAGATTGACCTCGTGCTCCCCGCCGCACAGCACAATACGGAAGCGATCCTGACCGGCATACGACACCAACACGCCGTGAATCCGGCGTAGGCGGCGGCGGTCACGGTCCAGGTCGTCGGAGCGTTGGAAGCGCACAGACACCAATCCGCACGCGGAGCGATCCGGCGGCAGAGCAACATCCTCGAACAAGCCGACCGTCGCAGGCTCGACCGGCTGAGGGATCAGGTCGGGCGCATTGGGCACGGCGGCGCTCGCCGGAGCGATGTACGGGGCAGCAGGCAAGGGCGGCTCCTCGGCCACTACCGCAACCGAAGACATAGCCTGATCGTCCAGGCCTTCATCGACGTCCGGCCCATACTCACCTTCCATGTCGTCGGCGTCCCCAACCGGCAGCGGTTCGGCATTCACCAACCAGGCCAACGTGTGCAGGTCTGCCTGGAGCGGTTGTTCGTCCGCTTCGGCGACGCTGAAATCCTGGGTGATTCCATCGACGATGATCTGCGGTTCGCCCCGGCTCAGGTCCACTTTGCCCTCCACACGCAACACGGCCTCCGGCTGGATCAGGTCATGGTATTGCTGCCAGGTGCGTGGGAACAGCACCGCCTCCATGTGGCCCTGAAGGTCTTCCAGAGTCAGCACCCCCATCATGTCGCCTTTCTTGGTCGGCAAGACGCGCACCGCCTCCACCATGCCGACCATGACGACGCGCTTTCCATTCAGCACAGCAGCATCCTCTTTGATGTCCTGGCTTTGTGTGACGTTGCTGTTCGGGTTTTGGATGTAATGAATCACGCGGTCCAGGGGATGACTGCTGACGTACAGGCCAACGAGTTCCTTTTCCCAGCGCAACATCTCGCGCCGGTCCGCATCGGTAAGCGCGGGAATCACGGCGGGCAGCAGGTCGGCATCGTCCGACTCGCCACCACCCAGCGTGTCAAACAGGCTAAGCTGCCCGATCTCTTTGGCGCGGTGCTGCGCGGCACTGTAGCTGAGCATCCGGTCTAAGGCGGCGAGCAGCAGTGTTCGGATCGCCGCCGCTCCCGGTTCGCCGCCGAACGAATCCAACGCCCCGGCCTTGACCAGGCATTCCAGCGCGCGTTTCTGCACGATGCGCAGGTCTACCCGACGGCAAAAATCCCCCACATCCTGGAACGGCCCGCCCTGCTCACGCTGTTCCAGGATATGTTGAATCGGCCCGACGCCGACGTTCTTGATCGCGGCCAGGCCATAGCGGATGCCCTGCCGGCCATCCCGCAGTTCGATTGTAAAGTCCATACCGCTGGCATTCACGTCCGGCGGGAAAACCGGAATACCCATCCGGCGGCACTCGGCGATGAAAGTGGCGATCTTGGCCGTGTCGTCTCGATGGACCGACAGCAGCGCGGTCATATACTCGACCGGATAGTGCGCCTTGAGATACGCCGTCTGGCAGGTAATCACGGCGTAGTCGGCGGCATGACTCTTATTAAAACCATAGTTAGCAAAGAAGGCGATGTCCTCAAAAATGGCCTCGGCGCTCTTGGCATCAACCCCGAACTGGGGGCCGCGCTCTATGAAAGTATTCTTGTGCTTGAGCAGGTCTTCCTTTTTCTTCTTAGAAACGGCGCGGCGCATCAGGTCGGCATCGCCGAGCGAGTAGCCAAACAACTCGGCGGCGATCTGCATGATCTGCTCTTGATACGTGATGATCCCGTAGGTCTCCTGGAGGATCGAGCGCAACTTGGGGTGCTTGTATTCGACCGCTTCTTCGCCATGCATCCGGCGGATATACTGCGGGATGTACTCAATGGGGCCGGGGCGGTAGAGCGAGATGGCCGCGACGATATTCTCAAACGCCTGCGGGCGCATCTCGGTGAGCATCTTCCTCATGCCGGCGCTTTCTACCTGAAAGACGCCCACCGTCTCCCCGCGCCCGATCAGGTCGAAGGCCGCCTTGACTTTGGCAGTTACTTCCGGGTCGTTCGGATCGGGGCGGTAAGGGATGTTCTGCATCGTCAGATGCGGACCACCCTGCTGTTCGATCAGTTCACACGCCTTACGCATGATCGTCAGCGTGGCGAGACCCAAAAAGTCCACCTTGAGCAGGCCCAACGACTCGCAGGTCTCCATATCGAACTGCGTCACCCGTCCGACGGGGACCTCGTCGTCGCCGCCTTTGGTCGGACGATGCAGTGGAATGTATTCGTCGAGCGGCCTGTCGGCGATGACGACGCCAGCAGCGTGCGTACTGGCGTGACGAACCACGCCTTCCAGACTGCGTGCCACTTCGATCAGATTGCGGACAGTCGGGTCGGACTCATAAGCCTCTTTGAGCGGTGGGACAGCCTTTTCCGGATCATCCCCCAGAGCATCTTTGAACTTAATCGGTTTGGCTCCGCCGGGTAACAGCCGCGCCACGCGGTCATAATCGCCGGGCGGCATCCCCAGCGCACGGCCCACGTCGCGGATGGCGGCCTTCGAGCCGAGCGTCCCGAAGGTGATAATCGCCGCCACTTTTTCTTCGCCGTACTTGTTGGCAGCATATTCGATCATCTCGGCGCGGCGGTCGTCGGGATAGTCCAGGTCGATGTCCGGCATGGTCACGCGGCCTGGATTGAGAAATCGCTCAAAGAACAGACCGTTCTGCAGCGGGTCGATGTTGGTCAGGCCCAGGCAATAAGCCACCAGGCTGCCCGCGCCGCTGCCGCGCACGTTCCACCAGATGTCGGCGTGCCGGGCGAATTCACACAGGTCCCACACAATCAGAAAGTAGGTGTCGAACCCCATGTGGTGAATGAGATCGAGTTCATAGTTGAGCCGTTCGACGATCACAGCCTCGTCTGCCCGGCTGCCAAAGCGCCAGCGCCGCCCTTTTTCGCACAGGTAACGGAGAAAGCTCTGCGCGTCGTGGCCTTCCGGCACGGGAAAGACCGGCAGATGGTAGCCTTTGCGCTCCAGGTCCACCTCACACATCTCCGCGACCTTGAGCGTGTTGGTTAGGGCTTCCGGCACATCACGGAACAGCTCCCACATCTCCGCCGGGGTGCGCAAATGATAGCTGGGATCGGTCATGCGCATCCGGTCAGGATTGTCCCTGGTCGCGCCGGTCTGGATACACAGCAGCATATCGTGCGGGTCGAAGTCCTCAGCCATGACGTAATGCACGTCGTTGGTCGCCAGCAGCGGCACGTGAGCATACTTGCTGTTGGCGATCAACCATTTGTTGAGCGTTTCTAGCTGAGGAATGTCGTGCTGCT
>CAZGXI010000061.1:0-12979 GCA_964529715.1 uncultured Anaerolineae bacterium
GTTGGTCGCCAGCAGCGGCACGTGAGCATACTTGCTGTTGGCGATCAACCATTTATTGAGCGTTTCTAGCTGAGGAATGTCGTGCTGCTGGAGTTCCAGGTAGAAATTTTCTGGCCCGAACACGTCCTGATACCACCCGATCAGCCGTTTGATCTCGGCCTCGTCCTTACCTTCTTCCAGCAAACGCGGAATTTCTGCCGCCAGGCATCCGCTGGTCACGATCAGCCCATCGGCGTGTTCTTCCAACATCGCCCGATCCACACGCGGGCGGTAGTAGTAACCCTCAAGCTGCGACCGACTGGCGAGCTTGAGCAGGTTCTGGTAGCCGGTCTGGTTCTTTGCCAGCAGCAACAGGTGATATGGGCGGCTATCTTGCTGGGGATCGCGGTCGGCTACGGTGCGCCGGGCAAGATAGGCTTCCATGCCGATAATCGGCTTAAGGCCGGCCTTTTTGGCCGTGCGATAAAACTCAATGACGCCGAACATGGCCCCGTGATCGGTGACGGCCAGGGCGGGCATCCCCAGGTCTTTCGCCCGTGCGACAATCTGATCGATCCGGCTCAGCCCATCGAGCAGAGAATACTCGGTGTGGACGTGGAGGTGGACAAAATCTGGTTGGTCAGTCATCAAATGCTTTCAGCCATTAGCCGTCGGTTCGAGGCAATCCGGTGAACTTGGTTAAACTCGTGGAAACAAAACGCCTTCAACGGCATTATAGCATGGGCGTTTTGGCGACCAACAGAATTTTAAGGTTTGCAGGCTTAGGGTTTGGTTTGTGTAGACGAATTGTCTGAATTTTGCTCAAGCCCGCCGCAATGCGACGTATTTTGCTGTACACTAGAGTCACCATGCCAGAACTTCCTGAAGTGGAGACGGTCGTCCGGGGGTTGCGCGCTCTGCTCGTCGGGCGGACTATCACCAACGTATGGCTAGATTGGCCGAATAGCCTGGTTATGCCGTCGGTAGAAGCATTCACCGTCCGCCTGCCGGGACAGACGATCCGGTCGGTAGAGCGTCGCGCCAAATATATCCTGATCGGCCTACACTCCGACACGTTGCTGATCCATCTGAAGATGTCCGGGCGGCTGTATGTAGCTCCCGTCGGAGCCAGTCGTGAAGCCGACCGCTGGGTTCATTTTCGCTTTTTTCTGGACAACGACCACGAATTACGGTTTTCTGATGCGCGCAAGTTCGGGCGCGTGTACCTGGTGCCCGACGCAGCCGCTGTCGTCGGGAAATTAGGGCCAGAGCCGCTCGATGATGCCTTCACGCTAGAGGCATTCTGCGCCCGGCTGATACGGCGACGGGGCGCGATCAAACCGCTACTGCTAAATCAGACCTTCATCGCCGGGATCGGCAATATCTACGCTGATGAGGCCCTGCACCGGGCAGGCATTCATCCCCTGCGGCGCGTCGAGAGCCTGAACCCAGAGGAACAGGCCCGACTATATGCGGGCATTCGGGCGGCGTTGGCGGCGGGCATCGCTCACGAAGGGGCCAGCATCCATTGGTATCGGAAGCCCGACGGCAGCCGAGGCGAATCGCAGGAACATTTCCGGGTCTATGGGCGGGCAGGACACCCCTGCCCAGTCTGCGGCGCGCCGATTCAGCGGATCGTGGTCGGTCAGCGCGGAACGCACGTTTGCCCGAATTGCCAGAAAATAGTAAAATAAGTGTTGTGGATACAGGCAAAAATTGAGTCTCCTTAACCTTCTATGCTCGTTTTCGGGCTATCCTGTTGAGTAGGAAACTCTGTCCTGAGGGGGATGTGCGGATGGGTATCGACGATTTTCTGCGACAGATTCCAGGCGGCCTCATCCTCATGACCTGCGGATCGGGCATTTTGCTCGTGGTGATGTGGGGATTCATCTTCTGGCGGCGAGGACAACGTCGCGCGGCCAGGCCCGAAGCCACACCGTCTGCTGCGCCTGCTGCATCGCCTGAGGAAGCACCCTCGTCTACAGAAGCAGCCAAACCCTCCGGGGATATGCTGCGCAAAATCGGCGCTTCTATCCGCAATTTCTTCTTCTACACTGAGGAGGAAAAACAGGCGAAGGCAGCTGCCCAACCCACCGCCTCTACCAGGCCGACGGCCCCCCCCATCACAGGCGCGCTTCCTACACCAGACAGCAGCCTGACGGAAGCCGTCGAAGTGCTGCGCGTCTGGCGCGACGTGGCGGACGGCTCGCTCCTGATCCAGATCGGCAGCGAACGCTACCGCACGCTGGAGGAAATCCGCGCGGCGGGACAGAGTCGCCGCTTCATCGCCACGCTGCGCGAGATGGCCCTTATCGCCAAAGACGCCGGGCCGGAAGATGGGCGGGGTGAAGCCGCCCCCAAGCCGCCCCGCCAGACGGCGCCCGCTGCCGCGCCTGTTCCAACGCCAGCCATTCAAACTCCGCCGCCCGCCGCCGCCCCAGTTGAGCTTCCATCACAACCGCCGCCTATTGCAGCCGAGCCGCCTGCGCCGCCGCCTGTTGCCCAACCTCTCGAAGATAGCCATCCATCCACCTTACGAAGATCATCGGTTGAGGAAATGGAACCAATCGGCTCGTTCTTCGACAATGTACGGCGCGCCGTCCGGGATCGCGGCAAGGAGAAATCTGCTGGTCCGGTCGCGGTTAGCATCCCTGACCAGATCGAAGCCTACCTGCAATATCGTCTCGCTCTGACGCCACCGTTTCTGGGCCGCAGCATCCACGTGCGGGAAGCGCCAGGCGGGGGTGTGCGGATCGAAGTGGACGGCAAGTTCTATGAAGCCGTCAGCGACATTGAAGATACCAACGTGCGCGACTTCGTCCGCACAGCGATCCAGGAATGGGAAGACAAACAGTGACCCGCTGAGTTGATCGCCTGGAGCGTGTGATAAAGTGTTGCACGTTCGCCAGGGAATGCATTCCCTGGCTGCGGGTGTAAAGAAGCAGACTCGGTAGCCTCCCTGCCGGACCCGTTTTCAGTCCGCTGAAGTGGACTTTTCTTGCGCAGCCGGAGACTTGAGTCCCCGGCGTTCCAACGGTGCGAACGCGAAGAGGTCATCGCACGCGCTAACTATTGGGGTCCGGGCAACGGCACCAGCTTACGCCCGCCCTGCGCCGTCTCCGTCAGGCGCGCGGCAGGAATCTGGGGGTCGTGGGGGAAGATCAGCAGAGCGTCCCGTTCCAATGCCCAGGTCTGCCAGCGGCGCTTGGTTTCCAGCGTCACTAACGGTTCAACGTCGTAGGCGGTCATCCAGCCCAATCGCTCAAAGTGTACGGCGTAAGTTGCCATATCGCCAGTGAACAGGGCATGCTGCCCGCCGCTCTCGAAGCGGACACTCATATGGCCGGGGGTATGCCCCGGCGTTACCACGCCGAACACGCCGGGCGCGAGTTCTTCTTCCCCCGCGTCCAACAGGCGAAGCTGTCCCGTCTCCGCCAGCGGCGCATAGTTGGCCGCGACATACGTAGCGCGGGTGCGCTCGTTCGGGTGCATAGCGTCCTCGTACTCGCGCCGCTGGACCACATACTCGGCGTTGGGAAAGGTCGGCTTCACCTGCCCTGCCTCATCGAAGTGGGTGTTCCCCGCGCAGTGATCGCCGTGCAGATGAGTGTTAATGACCAGGGTCACGTCCTCAGGCTGCAATCCCAACTGCGCCAGTCCGGCGATCAATCCCAGGCCATTGGAGCGATCCAGCCGCCAGATGGCGCGCATCTTGGGGGTGAGTCGGTCGCCCATCCCCGTATCGATCACAATGACCTGACTCCCGACGCGCAACACCAGATTGTGCAGCGTCATGGGAATAAGGTTTTCTTCGTCTGGCGGCAAAATAGGCGCCCACAGAATGCGTGGGACCAATCCGAACGCCCCACCGCCATCGACTCGGGTGATTCCGTCGTTGATCAGATGAATTTCCAGACTGCCGACACGAAATATCATACTCTGCTCACCTGGGAAGATCGATCATCGCCTCGCACAGTAGGGCAGCCGCCCAGCCCCATCTCCCGGCAGATCGCGGCCCGCAGGGTGGACTTTTGATCGGCAGGTAAAAAGGCAGCATCGACGGCCTTTAACACATGCTGCTGGAGCGCCTCGAACGAAAAATGAAACGTCCGCGCCGCCACCATAAACTCGTCGCTCAAGACAATATTGCTGATCGTCGGATCGTCGGTGTTGATCGTGGTTTTCAACCCCAGGTAATACATATCGATCAGCGGATGGTGGCGGATGTTAGAAACCACCCCACTCTGGACATTGCTGGTCGGGCAGACCTCAAAGATAACCCCGCGCTCGCGCGCCAGAGCCACCACGCGCGAGTCTTCGACCACACGCACGCCGTGCCCGATCCGGTCTGCCCCCATATGCTCGATAGCGTCGCGGACGTTGGCCGATCCCTGCCATTCGCCTGCATGAACCGTGATCCCCAACCCGGCCTGTTTGCCTTCAAAGAACATCGGGCCGAACGGACGGGCCGGAAAGCCGGTCTCGCGTCCGGCCAGGTCCAGCCCGACCACGCCTTTATCGCGGGCCGCCAGCGCCGCATCCAACGCCCGCAAGGCCAGTTCGGGACTCTCGTGGCGGTTCATCGAGACGATCAACCGAACCATGATGCCATACTCACGGCCCGCCTGTTGGGCCGTCTCGCACACCCACGCGATCACGTCCGCAATCGAGCAATGGATCTGGTTCGCCAGGGTTGAAGGGGTGAAGCGCAGCTCCAAATAGCGCACGTTATCCGCCGCCGCGTCCGCAATCACCTCGGCAGTAATGCGGCGGATGATCTCCGGCGAACGATAAAACTGACGCAGCACACTGAACTTACCCAGGAACAGGTCCAGGTTGCGCGGATCGTTCGCCATCATCTGCACATAAGGCCGCAAGCCATCGACCTCGTAACTGGGCAGGGGAATACGATATTCGCGGGCGATTTCCACCAATGTCTGGAGGCGGATCGACCCTTCCAGGTGGCGATGCAGTTCCACCTTAGGCATGGCGGCAACCTGACGGCGGAGGCTACGTTCAGGCATCATGCGAAGCCGGCCTTTCGAGAACCGCCAGGGTAAAGGTGAACACGCTCCCTTTCCCACGCTCGCTTTCGACCCAGATACGCCCGCCATGCGCCTCCACGATGTTTCGCACTAACGCCAGACCGATCCCCGATCCCTCCTGCGGCAGGCGAACCGGGTCTTTGACCTGGTAGAACCGCTCAAAGATACGTTCCAGATGTTTCCGTTCAATGCCGATACCGGTATCAATGACTGAAATTTCGACCTCTCCTCCCGTCGGATAGTAGCGGCGGCGGGTGCGCAGGGAGACCGAACCGCCTTCCGGTGTGAATTTCACGGCGTTACCCAGCAGATTATCCAACGCCTGGTTCAGCCGGTTACGGTCGCCACGCACCCATATCTCGCCCGGCGCCAGGTCGAGTTCAAAGGTAAGCGCCTCCGAGCCGCGAAATAGCTGCGCCGAAACCATCGCCTGGCGCGCCAGGGCATTGATCTCCACATCCTCGATTCGGAGGGTACTGGGGCCGATCTGCTCCAGCGAAACCATATCTTTAATTAGGCGCTCAATCACATCCGCTTTGTCGGCGATAATGCCCAGGACTTCGGCCTGCTGCGCTGTAATCGGGCCGAACTCGGACTCGCGCATCAGCGCGGTATAGCCCTTGATGTAAGTCAACGGGTTGCGCAGTTCATGCGAAAGGTTTTGCGTCAATTCGTTGCGCAATTTTTCCAGGTTATGCAGTTCCACATTGGCGTCGGCAAGCTGGCGGGTGCGTTCGCTCTGTTCGCGGTACAAGCGCGCATTATCCAGCGCGGCAGCCACCTGAGAAGCGGCAATCGTCAGAATACGCTCGTGGTCCGGCGAAAAAGCATGCGGCTGAACGCTATCCAGGTTCAGAGAGCCGATTACGCGGTTCTGCAGAGCAATGGGCACCGCCAGCAGGCTGCGCACTTCATTGTCGAAGATCAGCACATCCTCGGCCTGAGTATCAGGTACGTAGATCGGCTTGCCCGTCGCCACGACCTGCCCGGCGACCCCTTCTCCCACGCGAAAATGGGCGGCCTGCTGCCAGGGAGTCTTGACTCCTACCGCCGCCTTGATCTCTAATTCCTCACCCGGTTCATCGAGCAGAGCAATCACGCAGGCGCGGCAATGAAAGATATCGCGCAGCGTGCGGACGACCGTCTGCAAGATGGCCTCGCTGTCAAGCTGGCCGGTTACGTGTTGGGCCAGGCTATATAGCGCGGAGACCTCCTCGTAGCGACGCAGCATGTCGGCGCGATAGTGGGCGTTCTCCAGGGCAGTCGCCATCTGATCGACAATCAGGCTGAGGGTGGTCCGTTCGTTCTGGCGAAACAGATGCCGCTCCCGATAGAGCAGCAATAACAGCCCATATTGCCGACCGCTGCGCCGGACCGGATATACAGCTGCTGAGGCTGGCGGCTCAGAAAAACCGCCCGCCGCAACAAAATCCCCGTCTACATCGTTCAGGACCAGTGGCGCATCACGCTCTCCGACCAACGTCGCCAGGCCCTCCGGCAGCGGATCGCCACATCCGGCGACAGCATTCCCCTCGACGCAGCCGAGGACATAATGTAAACTGCCCGCTTCCCCCAGGCACAGGTAAAAACGCACCTCGTCCGGCCTGAATAGATGTTGCACCGCCTGGGTGACAATCTCGGCAATCACCTGAGGCTCAGGCACTGAAGCCAGTTGCAGCGCCATATTTTGCAACGCCGCAAGGACGTTCAACAGAATGTTTGCCTCAGTGTACAGGCGCGCGTTGCGAATGGCGATGGCAGCCTGGCCGGCAATAGCATTGAGCAGCCACAGGTCCTCCGCTGTGTAAGCGTCCGGCTTGACGCTTTGTACCGACATCGCACCGACCACTTCATCCTGTGCGATCAACGGCACAAGCAACAACGAAAGCATCGGGCAGCCATAAACGACTCTGGATGCCGGGAGTGGATCGCGCTCAAGATTGCCGATAGACAGGCTTTGTCGATTCGCCAACACCCAGCCGATCAATCCTTCATTCATTCCCTGGGTGAAAGGCGTTCCTTGAACAGGCTGACCACCGTCGATCAATTCGCGCATCTCGACGATCCTGGCTTCAGAATCGTACAGCGCAATGTAGAAACTGTCGGCAGGCAGCAGCGCCATGACGCGCTCCCGGACCGTCGCCAGCACATCGTCGAGGTCCAGGCGGGCAACAGCGAGGCTGATCGCGTGCAGAGCATTCAGCAGCGAAAGACGACGGTCTACAGAGAACGATTCGGCTTCAGCCATCCCGGTTTACCCCACACGGTCGGCTCAACGTCCGCGCTCGCCAAACAACCAGCTCCAGTAACGCCAGGCAACGACCACCCCAATCGTGACTCCCAAAGCGAACGTCACCGTACAGAACAGAGCAAGCCCCTCGTCTGGGCCGGCGCTGGCCCCCAGTACCCGCGTTACACTACTGACCCCCACCAAAACGGCTGCCACATAAAACCAACGATAATAAGCCGGCATCTTGGTCACGGCCCCCAGACGCTGGCTAAGCAACCCCACAATCACCAAACTCACACTGACAGCCGCTGGGCCAGTGGCGCTGAGAAGCGCCAGCAAGGCTTCGCTCATCCCACTCCCCCATTGTCAGCGCCCGGCGGTCATCTGCCGGTACAGATTTACGCACAGGTACAGCAGTGCCGCCCCCCCCAAGAACAACAACACGTCGCCCAGGGGATCGCCCAACGCCCGATCGATGCTGGCGTAGTAGGCCGACGCCAAGCCAAAAATCACCATCGGCAGGACAAAGAAGCGATAGCGCGTGTTCTCACCCGTGAGGTTCTGGTAAAAGCGCGCCATGAGCAACACAATCGCCAACAGCGCGGCCAGCGGAAACCAGGCATAAATGGTTAGAAGCTGGAGCAGACTCAGGGTGTCCATTTCGGGGGCCGCCGTGCCTTTCTCCCTACTTGCGCGCGCGCGGGCGGCCAAACGCCAGTCCAAAGGCATCGGCCATGCTCGGCGTCGGACTGCCGCTCATGATTCCCTGCTGACCCTCGAATTTGGCCTGCACCTCCAGCCCGTGTCCGGTGATCGTATACTGGCGGATGTCTTTAGCGTGATCAGAACCGCGCAGTTTGAGCACCAGCAGCGCCCGCTGAATTTCACTGGCGATCTCCACGTAGCGCAACAGCAGATAGCTGTCGGTTACGAAGGCCAGGTCCTGAGACAGGTCGCCGCTGCCGCCGAACAAGGCGCCGCTCTCGCGGGTCAGGATAGCCGTGAGGCCGACCCGCTTGAGCGCATTGACAAACTCAAAGACGATCTCGCGCAGCCCCAACCGGTCCCGCGTGATACGCTCGAAATGGGAAACACTATCCACCAGGATACGCTGTGCCCCGATTTCTGCCGCGTGCCGTTCCAACACACCGCCCACCCACTGCAAGTCTTCGCGCGTCACCTCTGGGCTGGTCATCACCACGCGCAGTTTGCCCTGCGCTTCCAGGGCCGGAAAGTCCCAACCGAACGAAGCCGCATCCCGGTAGTACTGCTGAGGGAACTCCTCAAAAGTCAGAATCAGCCCCGGCTCCTGGCAAGCGGTGATGCCGTGATAGATGAACTGCATTCCCAGCGTGCTCTTGCCGGTGCCGGGCGCTCCTTCCACCAGGTTTGCCGTCTGGGGCAAGAACCCTCCCCGCAGCATCTCGTCCAGGCCCATGATTCCGGTCGCTTTGCGCTCCATGGCCGCCCCCTTATTTAGCGCATCCCCTGAATGACATGGTAGATCGCCTTGATGCGGAACTGCCGGTCCTCGCAAGCCAGGATAAACCGCCGGATCAGGGCACGCACCTCCTCATCCGTCGCCAGCGTGAAGACAGTCATGTTCGAGACCCTGGAAGTCTGCAATATCCCGGCTTCGGTCAGGCTGAGCAATTCCTTTTCCGTCGCGCCTGCCTCACGCCCGGTATAGCGGGCGATGTTGGCTGCCGTGTCCGCCGTATGCGGGTTGTCGTGAAAGAAGCGCACGAGGTCCCATTTGATGAAGGAGTTTACTCCCTTGCGGATGAACTCCAACAGTCGAGGATCCATCTCTTCCATCAACCGCGCAGCATAATCATCCTGGCCCGTCATTGCCCATCCCTTCTCTGCCCGCACCGGCGCCAGCATCCCTACCCTCTGGCAGGCCGCTGTCGTACAGGCGCTGGTCGGCCCGACGCGCCCCGGCGAGCCTGTTGATCCTCATGCAGATGGCAGTGCTTGTACTTTTTGCCGCTGCCACACCAGCAGGGATCGTTGCGGCCCAGGCGGTCTTTTTCCGTCGCGCGGACCGGCTCCGGCGCAACGGCAGCTTCTCCACCGCGACTCAGGCGCATCTGGCGTCGAGGAAGCGGCATTGGCTCGGCTTGCTGCACCCGCACGCGGAAGATATTCCACACGGCACGACGCTGAATCTGATCCTGAAGCGCCTGCCACATGGCGAACGCCTCGCGTTTGTACTCCACCAACGGATCGCGCTGGGCCACCGCCATCAAGCCGATCCCTTCCCGCAAGATGTCCAGGTCGGTCAGGTGGCGTACCCAGAAGTTGTCAATTGCTTCCAACATGGCACGCCGTTCGGCCTCGCGCATCACCGGGCCGAGTTCGGCTTCTTTGGCATCATACGCCTCGTAGGCCCCCACCAGCAGTTGCTCGGCGATCTGATCGCGGTTCGCCGTCTGCCAGCTTTCGATCGTGATACGCTCCGGCACCGGAAACAGAGCCAGGGCATCGCGGTAGAGACCTTCCAGGTCCCATTCTTCAGGATCGTCGCTACTCAGATGTTCCCCGATCAGCGCATCGATCTGCTTTTCCAACAGTTCGATAAACTGCTCGCGCAGACTCTCTGCCTGAAGCACCTGGCGGCGCTGGGCATAGATAACCTCGCGCTGCTTGTTCACCACATCGTCATATTCGAGGATGTGCTTGCGGATGTCGAAATTGTAGCCTTCGACGCGCACCTGCGCCTGCTGGATGGTTTTGCTGACCAGGTTGTGTTCAATCGGCTCATCTTCCGACAGGGAAAAACGCTCCATCATCGCCTTGACGCGATCCCCGCCGAAACGTTTCATCAAGTCGTCTTCCAGCGACAGGAAAAACCGCGACTCGCCGGGGTCACCCTGGCGGCCCGACCGCCCACGCAACTGATTATCGATCCGGCGCGCCTCGTGCCGCTCTGTGCCCAACACAAACAGCCCGCCGGCGGCGAGCACCTTTTCGCGGTCGGCGGCGCACTCGGCTTTGGCCTCTTGCAGGGCCTCGGCCCACTGCTCCGGCGTGGCCTGGGTGACTTCAATCCCTTGCTGACGCAGTTTCTTGCGCGCCAGACCATCCGGGTTGCCGCCGAGCAAGATGTCTACGCCACGCCCGGCCATGTTCGTGGCGATAGTTACAGCGCCGGGGCGGCCCGCCTGGGCGATCAACTCTGCCTCGCGGAAATGCTGTTTGGCGTTCAGCACTTCGTGAGGAATCCCGGCGCGTTTTAACTTGTTCGACAGATACTCCGATGTCTCGATGGCAACCGTGCCCACCAGCACGGGCTGGCCTTTTTCGTGCAGTTCCTTGATCTGCTGCACGACCGCACGGAACTTGGCCTCGACATTCATGTAGACCAAGTCTTCATGATCCTCACGGATCATGGGCAAGTGGGTGGGAATAACCGTCACTTCCAGATTATAGATTTTCTCAAACTCTTCCGCCTCGGTGGCTGCCGTGCCGGTCATGCCGGCCAGCTTCTTATACATGCGGAAGTAGTTCTGGAAAGTGATCGTGGCAAGGGTCAGGTTTTCCCGCCGGACTTCAACGCCTTCTTTGGCTTCGATGGCCTGGTGCAGCCCCTCGGAGAAACGCCGCCCGTGCATCAGCCGTCCGGTGAACGAATCGACGATGATCACCTGCCCTTGCTGCACAACGTAGTCTACATCGCGCTTGAACAGGGTGACGGCGCGCAGGGCGTTATCTAGATATGGGATCATTTCGGCGTTGCTGGGATGGTAAAGTTCCTCCACACCCAGCCACTTCTCGATTTTCTCAATGCCGGCCTCGGTCAGGAAGGCGATGCGATCCTTGACATCCACCACATAATCGCCGTCCGGCTCCTTGTCCTCGACGCTGTCCTCGCTGCTGGGCCGCAGCCGCTTGACCATCTCGGTGAACGTCCGATACAGGTCCGAAGGCGGTTCTGCCGAACCGGAGATGATCAGTGGCGTGCGCGCCTCGTCGATCAGGATGTTGTCGATCTCGTCCACAATGGCATAATGCAATTCGCGCTGGACGATCTCGTTCAGGCTTAACACCATGTTGTCGCGCAGATAGTCGAAACCGAACTCGTTGTTCGTGCCGTAGGTGATGTCGGCCTGATAGGCCTCCCGACGGGACACCGGTCGGAGGTTTTGGTAGCGGTCGTCGTCCGAGACGTACTCCGGATCATAGATAAATGAGCCGCGCGCGGGATCGGCGGCGGCGTTCTGGATCACGGCGGCGGTGAGGCCCAAGAAGTGGTAGATCGGCCCCATCTGTTGAAGGCCGAACTTGCTTAGATAATCGTTGGGCGTCACCAGATGCGCGCCCTTACCTTCTAAAGCGTTGAGGTACAACGGCAGTGTGGCGACCAGCGTTTTGCCTTCGCCCGTCTTCATCTCGGCGATCTTGCCCTGGTGCAGCACGATTCCGCCGATCAACTGTTCATCGAAGTGGCGCAGGCCGATGGTCCGTACCGACGCCTCACGCACAACGGCAAATGCTTCCGGCAAAAGGGTATCCAACGTCTCGCCGTCGGCCAGACGCTGCCTGAACTCGTCCGTTTTGGCGCGCAGTTCAGCGTTGCTGCGCGCCTGCATCTCCGGCTCCAGCGCGTTGATCTGCGCCACGACCTCACGATGCCGTTTCAACTCGCGCTCATTGGGATCGCCGAAGACGGTTTTGAGCAGATTTTTGAACATGCTTCCTCTAAAGAGATGGTGCTTGTGCCTTGTTGTTACAAAGCACAAACTTATTTTCGGCCCTAAATCCTGACACAACAATAGGGATTATAGCACAGTCGCCTCAGAGATACGTTAGAACCTCTGCAAGCCCATCGGGGCTATGCCCAGGGAACCCGGTTGGGGGGACGCCTGGGAAGAAGCTGCCGCAGTTGGTGGGTGACGAACATGGCCTCCCGGAGGGAAGTCGTCGTGAGCAACTGCGAGAGGAGAAAATTCCGCCGCGCTACCGCTTCGAGATCGAAGAACCAGTAGATCGGCATCAGCGGCGAAATCCACAGGTGGCTCCCGCGAGTCGCGTCCGTCAGGTGGAAGTCGCCGAAATGCCCCTGAACGGCGGAGACGACCGACGAACTGATGATACTGGGGGCATGGTGGGGCCGGCTCTGGACGTAAAGCACGGCGTCCTCGTACAGCTGGTAGGATTCCATCTGGCGGAGCAGCGAGCAGGTGCCGAGCAGCGCTTCCGCCTCGGCCAGCGCCGCGATATTTTCAAAAGCCTGCGCATAGGTCAGGTGTTCTTCCGCCCCCAGCCCGATGCAGCCCATCAGCCGGACGGGAACCTGGCGAAGTTCGCTCACGGCGCACAGCGAGATCGAGTCCTCGATCAGGGTGCCCGGTTCCGCCTCGTCACCGTGCATCAAGCTGTCTACCCTGCCGTCGATGATCAGGATACCGTCAATCGACAGGCGCTCGACCAGGGCGTGATAGCTCTCCAGCAGCGGAATCACCCCGGTTTTCTCGAAGCACCAGATGGTGACTTCTTCTCCCCGCTTCTGGCGGAACCACTTCGCCAGGAAAAACTCAGGAAAGTGACGACTCCGCCGTCTAAAGGCGGCGGCTTCCCAGGGCACGCCTGACCCAGTGGTCTACGTTACGCCCTGGCCGCTCCGTCCGAGCGGGTTTGAGTTCGGTCAACGCCTTGAATAAGATGTTCCGGGCGGCGTTGAGGTCCCGGTCAAGGACAAGACCACAGTGAGGGCAGTCGT
>CAZGXI010000062.1:0-12737 GCA_964529715.1 uncultured Anaerolineae bacterium
GCAAGGTATGGAGGTCCTCGCGCCGCCCGGCTTCGCGCAGGTGGTAGGCCAGGTGCTCGAAGAAGTAGCCGTCGTTCGGGCCGCCGGGCCAGCCGCCGGGGCAATGTGCTGCATAAGCGTCGATCAACCGTTCGTGCAGTGCAGGCAGGCTCTCTGAGGCCTGCTTTCGCACATAGTCAACTTGCAAGTCGTGCAGCGACAGGCGGGCGGAATCGTCTCGGCGCAGCAGGGAGCGATTGACCAACAGGTCGAGTACGTCCTGCGTCTCGTACTTATCCAGGCCCTCAGGCTGCCAGAAAGTTTGCAGTACCTGTTCTGGGACGAGCGTGTCCTCGGGGAAGACGGCGAAATCGATGTAACGGGCCTGCGGATGCAGTGAGCGAAATTGCTCAAGCTCTTCCAGGGCTTCTACGCTCACCTGGAGAGCCTTAAGCAGGGTCGAATAGGGATAGTTCGGAAACTGCGCCTGAATCTTGTCCAGGTCGGCATGGCGCAAACGGTACAGCGCCTTCTCCCAACGGTCGGCCCTGCTGCCGCTGCCCTGGATCATCGCGCCGATCATCGCCAACGCCAGCGGCAAGTTGCCGCACTCGGTAGCCACCTCGCGCGCCTGATCGGGCAGCGAATCCGGGTCCTGGCCGGCCCACTCCGCGAGCAACTTCAGGGCAGACTCATCATCCAGCTCCTTCAGGGGATAAGCCACCGCCCCCAGTGCCGTGAGCAGCCCGGCATCGCGGGTAGTGAGCAGCATCCCGCAGCGCGGCCCCAACACATCAAAGGCGCGGGCGTGTTCCGCCTGCCACACGTCGTCGAGGACGAGCAGGCAGGCTTTGTCCGCCAGCAGCTCACTCAGGCGCGCCTTGCCCTGCTCGGCGTCGTCGAAGGTGCGTGGAATGTCGCCTAGGGAAACGCAGAGTTGCGCCTGCCGAGAAGTGATGACGGGGTTCTGCCCTATCACCACCCACAGCACGCCATCGGGGAACCCCCGACGCACCCCCCAATCCCGCACCACCGCTGCCGCCAGGACCGACTTGCCGACGCCGCCCATCCCTCGCACGCCGACCGGCTTCTGGTTGTCAGCCAGGACCAACGCCTTAACCTTGTTGAAGTCGTGGGGGCGCGGCAGAAAATGCGGCGGCAGGCCCGGCACGGCAATCAATTTGCCTGCCGGCGCGAGCGGTTCGTGGAGATGCTCAACCAAGCGGTTGAGGTGCTCGGCATAGCAACTGTCCTCGCGGAAGTCAAGGACATCCAGACCGCTCAACGCGGACGGAAGCGCCGCATACTCGCCCAGGCGGAGAATCGGATGCACGCCCCTACCCAGTTCCAACGCCCATTGCCACTCGTCGCTCACGTATTTTGAAGCCAGGGCATCCGGGCCTACCACGAGGATCAGACAGTCGCGTTCCGCGATGGCGTCACGGATTTCCTGCGGGAACTCTTTCCCGCGATTGGGCATGGAGACACGATCCCACCAGACGTCGAAGTGATGGAGAGCAGACAGGTCATTATAGAGGCGCTTTACGAACGGTTCGTCGTCTTCGCGTCCGTAGGAGAGAAACAGGCGCGGCAGGGGAGCAGAAGAAGTATCGTTGGGCATAGATGTTCCTGAAGCCGAGCGAAACGCTAAGCAACGCTGATATTGTACGCTATCAGCCGCAAAATGTGAAAGGGATGCCCTGCCCTACTTCTGTCAGTAATGTCGTCATCCAGGCGCGCTTCCTGATGGACGCGGACGGAGTGCGGCTCTCGATCATGGGCAACGCACTCCGTAGCGGCAGATGTAGACATCCCCTGCCCCAGATCGGACTAAGCAGCGTATGGTGCAGAAAACTAACCTGGCCCATGTCCGTAGCCATTGGGGCAGGTCATGCCCTTCCCTCGCTTTGTATCAAGGGGAGGATAAATTTGCTCACACCGACGGCGGGGACTTAGATACCAGGTGTACTAAAGTCGAGGCGTTTCTTGACCCCGTTTTCCAGGTAACAAATCTCCATATTGGGTTCTGAAAAATCAACCTTTAGACAAGCCCATGTTTCCACATTGTTCCAACAGATCTCCAGCGATGGCTCGTCACACGAAAGCAAGGAGAAGGTTCCCTGAAATGCCGGGTATTCGTTACGGAATCGAATGAGTTTCAACAGGTCCTGTACAACGGGTCTGGCGAGGGCTTCCTGTATTTCATCCCATTGGTAGTAGTGGCGATTGATTTCCCTACCGACCATTGTTTTCTTCAATAATTCCATGTCATTGGCGCCTGCCAGAAAACCCACGTAATAGACGTGGGGAATGCCCGGCGCAAAGAATTGAATGGCACGGGCAATCAGATAGTCACGATCATTTCTGCCCAGGGCATCATAATATGTGCAGTTGACCTGATACAGGTCCAGGTTCGAGGCGGCATGTCCAGTGGCGCTCCGGCTCTGGCCACCACTTTTTTCGTGAATTGCCTCAACCAGCAGGTCCAACTCATGGGATGGCACAAGACCGGGCAACTCCGAACCATCGGACTCAACCACAGCGCCGACATCGATAATGCCAATTCCATCATGCGTATCGAGTACCGTCACTGCATTACGCGGGCTGATCGCCAGCCATGCTTTGAGGTAATGCGCGGTCTTGTTGAAGAGTGCGTGAAGAATCAGGGGGGGCAGTGCAAAGTCGTAGACGCGATCTACCCGGCGGGCAATCTCAATCTGCTTGCGATAATGGGCGTGGATTTCCACCAACACTTCCAGACCGAGCGACCTGGCGTATTGCACTAATTCCTCGATGAACTCAAAGGTTTCGGGGATCATAAAACAGCTTGTCCCCGCTTTCTTGATTACGTACCCTGCTGCATCGAGTCGAATTGTCTTGATACCGTGCGCTTGAAACTTTTGTAAGATTGTCTTCCAGTAAGCATCACCTTGTGGATGACGCACATCGAGGTCTATTTGCTCACTTGTGAATGTTGTCCATAAGATAGATTTCTGCCTGTTTTGTAACGTTACAGTGGTGAATGGCAGCCCTGGGCGTGGGCGGTAAATCTGGAGCAGATCTGCTTCTGTCGCGCCATTGGGAAATACGCTGCCAAATGTCAGGAACATCCCATGGTATGGGGATTGGTCGCCGTTCTTGAGAAAATCCTGAAACTGGTGCGATTTGCTTGAAATGTGATTGACGATCAGATCGGCGGTGATCTCGAGGGTACTACTCAACGCCGTGATGTTGCTCCATGTCCCAACATCAGGATCGACAGTCAAATGATCAACGGGGTCGAATCCTGCGTCAGCGCCATCAATTGGATAAAAAAACGGCAGGATATGCACACCTCCAAAAATACCTTTAAAAGGACCAGCCAATAGGCGTTGTAGGTCTTCCAGTCGGTCACCGCCTAAGCGATTGGCATAGGTTATCAAGTGAACGCAGTTGCGCATCGAAAATCCCTTATCGGGGGAAGGGTAATTAACCTGTGATACCGGATGCTGCGCCACGCACAATCTGTCCTTGGAGGAGCAGGAAGACGATCACCCTGCTCCTCCCTGGCCGGCTGCTCATCCCTTGACTGCGCCTTGGAGCAAGGCTGCGATGATCTGGCGCTGGAACAGCACAAAAATGATGAGCGTAGGCAGCAGGATCAGGATCGTACCGGCGCACAGCAGGGGCACATTGGTCGCGTAGTGGCCCTGGAACGCCCCCAGCGCCCCCGCCATTGTTCGCTCCGTAGGGTCCTCAACAAGCACCAGGGCAATGAGAAACTGGTTCCACGTCCAGACAGACATGAGGATCCCAAGCGAGGTCATCGGCGCTCGCGCAAGCGGGCGATGGATGCGCCAGAACAGGTCCCATGTTGTCGCGCCATCAACGAGGGCCGCCTCCGAAATCTCCGACGGCATGCTGACAAAGTGCGCACGCATCCAAAACACCGCGAATGGCATATACAGGCCAATCAGCGGCAGTACAATCGCCAATCGGGTGTTGTACAGTCCTATGCTGCGTTCGAGGTAGTAAAGAGGGACAATAATGCCTCCAAAAGGAAGCGTCAGCCCGAACACAAACAGGAACAGGAGTACACGCGAACCCGGGATTCGCAATTGGCCAATGGCGAACCCGGCCATTGTCGAGATAGCCAGTGAAATCGGCACCACAGCGACCACGATGAAGGCGCTCGAGGCCAGGAGAGCGGTCATGTTCGCCACATTGAACGCTTCAACGAAATTGCCCCACTGCGGAGATTCGGGCCATTCGAGTCCATTGGGCACAGTTCCCGATGGATGGAGCGCAGTCGTGAAGATGCTGATGAAAGGCAGGATCGTGATCGCCATCAGCCCTATAAGAAGCGCCCGGCCTGCCCAGAGTTCGCCGCGATCAATCTTCATTCCGTGACCTCCCGGTTCAGGCGCTGGATAGGGAGGATGACAATGAGGACCAGGAGCATAAGCAGGACAGCCAGAGCTGATGCCGGGCCAATCCTTTGCTCGGTGAACGCAAGGATATAGATCTGGATTCCGGGGACCGCCGTCGAGTTGCCAGGCCCACCTGCCGTCGAAACGTAGACGATGTCGAATGAGGCAAGCGCAGCAATCACCGTAACCGTGAGACAGACGCCGATCTCATACCTGAGAAGCGGGACGGTGATTCCAATGAACTCCGTGAGCCAACCGGCACCGTCGATCCTCGCAGACTCATAGAGGGCCGGGTCGAGTTTCGTCATGCCCGTCCACAGCAGGACGGTACAGAATCCCAGCAGGACCCAGATTCCGATAAGTCCGACTGATGGGAGCGCCCAGTCGAAGTCTCCGAGCCAGGCGCGGGTGACCGCTTCGAGGCCAATGGCCTTGAGAATCTGGTTGATCACGCCGGGGAGTGCCAGCAGCCACCCCCAGATAATCCCGGCTGCAACCAGCGGGATAACCTGGGGCAGGAACAGTACGGTCCGGGCTATTGACCCAAGCCGCCCGGTTGCCACACGATGCATGACGCTTGCAACGACGAGTCCGAGCGTCACCGGGATGAAGCTAAAGAACACGACCAACCGGAATGCATTGAAGATAGTCCCAAGCAGTTTGGGGTCTTGGAGGACAGTGAGGTAGTTCCTGAGGCCCACCCAGGTCATGGGACCGATGCCATCCCAGCGGAAAAACGAGTACTGAATGCTCAACAGCAGGGGAAGCAGTACAAACACCGCGTACATGACCAGCGCAGGCAGGACGAACAACCAGCCAATGATGGTCTCCCGGCGGACCCGCTTGCCGGGGGTCCGTCGGGAAGACGCAGGAGCTGCAGGGCGATTACCTGACGTCGTCATCATGATAGTCACCGTCAATCTGGCAGGCGCAGGAACCGTCCTGCAGCCGTCACCACTTACTACTGCTCAGCGAGTTCCCGTTCGTATTCTGCTTGAACCGCCTCGAGGAGACCGGCGGCGTCCTGCCTGCCGCCGACCATGCTCTGAAGCTCAGGGGTCCAGCCTTGGGCGAAAATTGCGCTTGTCGCGTTGGCGATGAAGTCCATCGACGTACCTGCTTCGCCGATGATCACACCGGCAGCGAGTGTTTCGTTCGTGACCGAACCCTCGGCGACGGATGGCATGGGAAGCCCCGACGGCCCGCCGGGGTTAGAGCCACCAACATCAACGCCGATCTGACGGGCCGTTTCGTTCGTGGCAACCCAGTTAAGGAAGAACGCCGCACAATCCGCGTTCCTGGCATTGGCGGCAATGCCAAACGTCAGCGGAGCAGACATGGCGGCAGGCGGTTTGCCGGCTTCAGCGGGCGGCATCAGGAAGAACCCGACATTGCCGGGCATGTCCGCGTCGTATCCGGCGTTCTGCCAGTCGCCATTGAAGATGAAGACTCCCTCGCCCTGGCCGAAGCGGGCGTTAGCGTCGGTATACTCGATGGCGTTGATGTCCGGCGGGAAGTAACCGTTCTCGATCCATTGCTGCAGGTGCTGGGCAGCGATGAGGTTTTCGGGCGTATTGATCGTCGCGCCGGGCTTCTGGTAGATCCAATCGTTGATCGGCTCGATCGGTCCGATGGACGCCATGAGTGCCTGTAGGGGGAACGCAAGCCCCATACCGCTCCTCGCACTACCCCATTGCATGATCGGGAGAAGCCCGGCATCGTGGGCTGCGGCAAGCAGGTCCTCGAATTCAGCCAACGTCTGGGGCGGTTCCGTCATGCCGATCTGGGCCGCCAGTTCTCGATTGTAGAAGATGCCGGTCAGGCTGTAGTTGAGGCCCATTGCATAGAGTGAGCCAGTGCCGCGGGTGCCATCCTCCGCAACGCGATTCTGGTTGAGCTGGGGCACGGGCCAATCATTCCAACCGAAAACATCGGCGTAGTGATCAAGGTTTGCCAACAGCCCCTGCCTGGCAAACGAGACCATGGTTGGCAGCCTGATGAGGTCCGGCGGGTTGTCGCCAGAGAGCAGCCGTGGAGTCGAGTTGATCAAGTTTGTGAACTGGTCCTGGCTGATGTCCCAGGTGACGTTCGGGTACTGATTTGAGAACTCTTCGGCAAGTCTGAAGGGAAGATCGAACCCTGTCTCAAAGTAGGCGACGAGCGTTACAGGATCGGTCCCGCAATCTGGAACAGACTCTTGCGCGACGACCATTGGCATCTGTGCGGCAAGGGGGAGAACCACGAGCACGGTGAGGGTGAGAAGGATGCGGCAAATCTTGCGGTTCATGCTAAAATCTCCTTCGTCGATACTTAGGTACAGAAATGTGCCGGCAGAGTCGGGGTGCCGCCCGACTTTTGCTTTTCCTGTTCAGGTTTCCAGGTAGCTCCTTTCTGGCCCATTGGCTCCTATGTGCACGCAGCAGTCTCAACAGAATTCATGCCGAGCTTGCCCGCCATTCTTCTGGCAGCTAAAAATCCGTCCCCTGGAAATGATCTCCTAAGCAAGACCTGAGCAGCGTTGTGTGGTCCCTCGCACCACCAGTTCCAGCGGCGGCAACCGACGTGGTGTAACGCTGTCAGGGGTCTTAAGCATATCCAGCAAAAGCTGCATTCCGAGATAGCCGCTTTGTTCAAGATGCTGTCGAATTGTTGTCAGGCCGAGATAACGGCTCAACTGCACATCGTCAAAGCCAATAACAGAAATGTCTTCCGGCACACGCAGTCCCGCCTCTCGGATAGCCAGAATACAACCCACTGCTTGTATATCGGACATGGCAAAAATAGCGGTGGGCGGCTCCGGCAGGGCTATAAGATGTTCAGTAAGCCTGCGCGCCGCTTCTTCGCCGTGTACTCCTAGACAAACATATTCTGAACGATAGGGTACGTTATACTCCTTTAACGCAGAGCAGTAGCCTCTGTAACGTAATTCACTTGTTGGGAAGCCATAGGCATTGGAAAATTCATCACCCACGTAGGCAATGCGGCGGTGCCCAATTTCCAACAAATGCTGTGTTGCCAAAAAGCCACCGTGTATGTTGTCTGGGCTAATGCAGTTCACCTCCTCGGTGCACGCATCGCTCAGCATGACAAAGGGAATACCGGCCTGGGTCAGCAAATCTCGCTGTTCATCTGAAACATTCAATGTCGTGATCAGCAACCCATCGACGGTGGATTGTTCGACAATTTCCAATAATTGCTCGTGATACCGGTCCGGCTCGCTCACGTTGTAGAGGATAAGATTGAAGTCGTTGTCTTGACGATTAAGCGCCAGTTGCATCCCGCGCAACCGCTCCACAAAAGAAGGATGCGTGATAAAAGGCATAATCGCGCCGATGTTGCGGTGCTGAATCCCCATGGAAAGCTGCATGGCGACTTTACTGCGTCGGAAGCCAAGCTCACGGATGGCGTTCAAAACCTTTTCCCGCGCTTCAGGACTGACTCGTGTACTGTTATTAAGAACGCGGGATACAGTTCCTACACCGACTCCAGCAGTCCTGGCAACATCGTAGATGGTTGGATTGGGCATCGAAAAGCCCTATAGGATGTCAGTACACCGATCTTGCATGGAAGCGGTTCCACCAATAACCCAATGATAAACCTCTTTTATGTCACTGTCAAATATTTGGGCGCATATGTAAGTGAGCCTGCTCCGATTCGGCGGAGGAAAGGAAGTGTACTCGCGGCGTCGGCCCAGACGTCGTATCCAGATCAGCGGCAGCCATTCACGCCGGCGCGCCGCCAGCGTCGGGAGGGCACTCCGCACCATCCCGCTCATCCACATATGCCGGCAGCCAGACAGACACCGTTGTTCCCTGCCCCGGTGCACTCTCCAGACGAACCGTTCCGTGATGGGCACTGACAATCGCCTTAACCAGACTCAGCCCCAGACCAGAACCGCGCACATGCTCCACACCCGGCTGTTGCGCACGAAAAAAACGCTCGAAGACGCGCTCGTGCAGTTCACGCGGAATACCCACGCCTGTGTCCCGGACGCTGATGATGACACCTCCATCTTGAGAACAAGCCTGCACACAGACGTTACCGCCGGGCAGCGTATATTTGATCGCGTTTTCGATCAGATTCAGGAAAACCTGGACAAGCTGTTGACGGTCGCCTAACACAAGCGGCAAAGTATCGTCAATGGTGGATTCCAGGGTCAGGTTGTGGGAAGTCGCCTGGGCAGACAGTTCGTCTACTGCATCTTCAATCAGCGGCGGCAGCGCGCATAGTTCGTGAACCGGAACACCCGCCTCGACCCGCTCCAGGTCCAAAATGTTGCTGATCGTCCGGCTCATGCGTTCTAACTGTTTAAAGATGGTTTCGATGTAACCGTCGATCTCGCCGGTGTGATCTTCGGGCAGCTCCTCTTCGAGCAGTTCAAGGTAGCTCATCGCAGCGAAGAGGGGATTCTTCAAATCGTGGCTGGTCATGCGGACCATCTGGCTCTTGAAGCGATCCAGGGCTTTCAGTTCGGTAATGTCATTCAGAACGGCAACCCAGCCGGTAATGCGTGGGTAGCCCAATGTCGCGGTATGGCACATGAAGGTTCGCTCGGCCAGTTCCAGTTCATAAACGTAAGTGCGTCTCTGGCGCAGGACACGCAGCGCCGCGCGCACGTCGGGCGGCAGCACCGGTGCCGAGGTCAGTTCCAGCAACGACCATCCTTCCAAAAAAGAGGGAATAGGGTTTTCCCTGCCACGCAAGGACGCCAGCAGGTTCCCGACAGCAGGATTGGCAAAAATAATACGCAGGGAACGATCCAGAGCCAGCACGGGGCTTTCTGTGCTGGTCAGCACCGTTTCTAACTGGCTTTTGGCCGCCGTGAGCGCGTCGGCCAGGCCGCGCTGCCGCTCGAAAAGCTCGCTGTTGGCGATGGCGACCGCCGCCTGTGGCCCCAGCAGTTCCAGCAGATGCACATCCTCACGATTGAAAATTTTCCCCTGTCGCCCCTGAACGACCAGCAAAACCCCCTGAACCTGCCCACCGAACACCAGCGGCGCTGCCACAACCGAACCGAACGTCGAACGCGCCAACGGCACATCGGGGTCGCCGCTCCAATTGAGAGCGTAATCGTCCAGTCGGATGGCCTGTTTCTCCAGCGCTACTTTGCCGGCGACGCCCTGCCCCAACATCAATCGGTGTCCGACGAACTGAGAAGGCATGTTATCTACCGCCGCCAGTTCCAGGCTGCCAGACTGCTGCAAGTAGATGGCCGCCCCGTCAGCGCCGAGCAACGCCCGCACCTGCCCCGCAATCGAAGACAAGACCTCCTCCAGGCGCAGGCGGCTGGTGATCGCCAAGCCAACCTCTCGCACGGCTTCTAGCTGGCTGGCGCGACCAATCAGCGGACTCATGATCTGTTGCCGGACCAACCCCAGACTGATCACCAGCACACCAACGTTGCCCAACAAGGTAGGCGCTGCCAGACTACGCAGGTAGGGGTTCAGCAGCCCGACCGCCTGGGCCGTCACAAAAAGCGCAATGCCGGTTAGAATCGTCCGCTCGCGCACGCGCCGCCGTTGCAGCCACAGCAACAGTGCCGTCGCGCCTTCAAAGAGGAAATAGAGCGCCGTACTGAAGGGACCGAAGCTATAAGTCAGGTGTTCTCCATCGACAGTATATAGTGCGCTGCTCTGCCCCAACAGCAATACGCCCTGGTAAGCCAGAACTACCAGAAACCCAGCGACCGCCACGATCAGGAAAAAGCGCCCTTGAGGACGCACCAGCGCCGCCGTAAACAGATATACACCAATACACGCCCCGGCAAACCCGACTTCCAGCAGCCGCACCCCCAAACCGATCAGGGACTCGTTACCGCCGACAAAAGCAATGGCATGACTCAGAATGGTCCCTACCGTCCAGGTAATCGCCATGAGGGTAAAGAGGAAGAAAAACAGGTTCAGCTGACTGCGCGGATTGAGCCAGAGAATCACCAGCAGGAAGGCCAGCGCCAGAGTCAGCGCCAGGCCGTTGAACGCGACCGTCAGCATGTTGAAGTTAGACGCGACCACCGATCACGGCCCCTTGCCCTGTTGCGCCGTCTGAACATGATCAGAGCATGTCAGGTGGCATTCTGTTTCTCAAAGCGGTAGCCTACACGGTGCTCCGTGAGAATATAGGTCGGGTTAGCAGGGTCTGGCTCGATCTTGCGCCGAAGCTGGCTGACGTACACGCGGGGATAGTAAATGTCGTCGATGTACTCACGTCCCCAAACCTGCTCCAACAATTCACGCTGCGGGACAACGCGGCCTGCATTTTCCATCAGCACGACCAGCAGCTTGAACTCGGTGGGGGTGAGGTGTTTCTTTTCCCCATTAACGCGCACCTGCCTACGGTGCAGATCGACGTTTAGATAGCCGTCGTCGTAACCGTAATCCACCTCGCTGGACACGATCTGCGCCCGGCGCAATAGTGCCCGCACCCGCGCGACAAACTCGTTCAGGCGCACTGGCTTGACTAGGTACTCGTCTGCCCCGGCGATTAGCCCTTCGATAATATCATCTTCCGTGATGGCCTGAGCAGACAGAACCATGATGGGTGTTTCTGCGATCTCCCGGATGCGTCGGACGACTGTCAGCCCATCCATTTCCGGCATAATGATGTCCAGCACCACCAGGTCCGGGCGCTCGGCGTGAAACAGCCGAAGCCCTTCCAGTCCGCTGCCTGCCAGGAGCACGTTGAAGCCCTCACGCCGTAGCTTTCGTCCCAGGGCATCCCGAATTGCATGTTCGTCATCGACTATCAACACTTTCATGATGGCAACCTGACTTCAACTCAACACGGCCTCAATCAATGCTATTTGTATTCTACACCCACACGGCGCTGTGGCTCAAAACGGCGCGTATCACATAGCACTGTTCCCGATGCCGTGCAATAGAACGTTTGTTCTTACCCCCCTGCCCCGTCGGTGCCGTCGGTATTGGTGTAAAGTTTTGACAGGATGGCGTAGAGTTCCTGCGCTGCTGATGTCAGTCGGTCTCTGTTGCGGGGCTGGGCGGGGGCGACGGCGCTTGTAGGGATTCGCCAGGGGGATCGTGGGAACGGGCGGATTGCGGGTAGTCCAGCATATATCCAGTTGCGGATGGTTCGGTCGGTGACGCCGTACTGTTTGGCTAGTTCTTTGGTGGTGTAGAATTCTTTCATTGGGGGTCTCCTAGCCTTGAATACCCCCCCCTGGGGGGTATTTTCGATCTTCGTTGTAGGGGGTTTCTCTCGTGACGCGGAAAAGTCGGAAATTGGTTGCTGCTCCTATTGTAGGGCGATTTTGGGGTTGGATCACTGATTTTTGTTGTCGCGGTCTCCGACGGCGCGTGTGGACGGCTGCTGTCGCGGTCTCCGACGGCGCGCGTGGACGGCTGCTGTCGCGTGGAGCCGGTTTTCAGCGGCTGTCTGTGTTCTGGCAAAAAAAAAGCCGCCCGACCCGTGTGGGCCGGACGGCTGGTGACTGGACTACTCTCCGGTCTGTTGTTCAACGTATTTGCGGATAGCGCGGGTTGCGCTGCTGCCGACGGAGCAAGCGAAATAGCGACGTGCCCATAGCGCCCCAGCCTGTTGTCGGAGTTCCGGGAAGGCCCGTCGGGTGATGAATGACGAGTAGCCCTTGAAGTGGCGGACTACTTCGGCGATCGATAGTGATTTCGGTATGCCAGCAACTACGTGTACATGGTCTGGCATAATGGCGATTGCTGAAAGCTCTACGTCAAGCTCTGTAGATTTCTCTATGAGGGCTTGGCGTACTACTTCTGCGACTGCGCCGTGTAGTACGCTGCGGCGGTACTTGGTGCACCAGACGATGTGCACGATTATCATTCCGGCGGTCATTTGACGCTCCTTTCTGCTGGCCCGAACGCCAGCAATTGACCAGAAACTGACAACACTAACCATGCTACGCCTTCCGACTCCGCGCGTTTCTTCAGCGCTTCTTCAAACTCCGGGTGGAAGGGAGACGAAACGATGACCAGCAGCGACACACCCACGAGTGAAAGCCCGACGGGGCGCGTGAGTGGGCCGACGGTGGCATATCCCAACAGCGACCAGTACTCCGCTTCTGGCACTAGGGCCGACAGCACTCGATCGACGGCAGGGGACAGGGCACCCCGGAAAGCAACTACGACTTGCGCGCGCATGACACCCTCCTAGAGTGATACAGGAAACGAACAACATTTCCGACGGTACCGGCACCGCCGTTAATTGGAATAAACAGGCCGGGGTCCCCGCGTAATGTCAACGTTTTGCCCGCGCCGTAGGCGCGGGACGCGCGGGTGGCCGGGCGCAACCGCACGGCCACTTGCGCGCCTTTGACATAGCGGGGTGGCCGTATAATCGCCGTGCGGCGGTGCCGGTGGGGGG
>CAZGXI010000063.1:0-12396 GCA_964529715.1 uncultured Anaerolineae bacterium
CCGTAGCTCAATTGGCAGAGCAGTTGACTCTTAATCAATTGGTTGGAGGTTCGAGTCCTCCCGGGGTCATCGGCGCAGGCGCTCCCACGCGGGAGCGCCTTTTCGTTTGCCGCGCCTCTTACTGCTACCCTGCCGCCGAAAGCCGTCTTGCCTGGGCGATCAGGTTCAGACTGCGCGCGTTGATCTGCTGCACCGTGTCGTCGTTCCTGTTAGCGACCCACAGGCGGTCGCCATCCCACAGCAGCGCCGTCGGCCCGTCGCCGACTGGGACAGTCACGGCCACCTGCCCGCTGGCCGGGTCAATTCGCTGCACCGTGTCGGCCTCGCCGTTGGCAACCCACACCCCACCGCCCACCCACAGCAGGTCCACCGGGCCGGCGCCGACCGGGATCGTCGCCGTCACCGCGCTGCCTAGGGTATCGATCTGCTGCACTGTACCGTCGCCGCTGTTGGCGACCCACAGGGCCGTCCCGTACCCGGCCAGGGCGCGCGGCTCATCCCCCACCGAGATCGTCAGCGTCTCCCCACCGGATAGCCCGCCGACGCGCCGCACCGTGTCGTCGCGCGTGCTGGCAATCCACAAGGCCGTCCCATCCCAGTAAAGGTCCATTGGCCCATCGCCCGCCGGAATCGGCGCAGACAGCGTGCGCGTCTCGCGGTCGAACTGCTGGATGGTATCGGCGTTGTTGTTGGCGATCCACAGAGCTGTCCCATCCCACAGCAGGGCGCGCGGCCCATCCCCCACCGAGATCGTGATTGTCTCGCTCGTTTGGGGCGTGATGCGCGTCAGAGTATCGCCGCCGCGATTGGCGACCCATAAGCCCATACCATCCCACGCCAGCGCGCTCGGCAAAAAGCCCACACCGGTCGTTGCCAGGGAACGGTTTACCGGATCAAGGCGCTGCACGGCGTTATCGTCCTCATTAACCAGCCAGACACCCACGCCGTCCCAGGCCAGGGCGCTCGGATTGCGGCCTACCGGGATGGTCACGAGCACCGCTTCGGCCTCCGGATTCAGGCGCTGCACCGCATCTTCGCCGGCAATCCAGGGACGCATCCCATCCCACAGCAGGCCGAGGGGATTCAGGCCAACCACCAGCGTCGCCACGACCGTGCGGGCCGCCGGATCGACCTGCATCACCGTGCCATCGAACTGGTTGGCGATCCACAGGGCCGCGCCATCCCAGATCAGAGCCGACGGCCCCGCGCCGACGACGATCCGCTCGACCACCAGCCCTGCTGCCGGGTCGATCCCTAGCAGCGTGTTTGCGGCGCTGTTGGCGACCCACAGGCGCGTCCCATCCCACGCCAGTGCGCCGGGCCTGCCGCCTACCTCTACAACGGCGACTACATTCCACGCCACCGGGTCGATCTGCATTACGCTGCCGTCCTCGAAGTTGGCGACCCACAGGCTGCTGCCGTCCCAGGCCAGGGCAGCGGGTGAACGTCCCACCCGGAGCACTTCCGATGTCGCGCCCGTCCGGGGATCGATGCGCTGCACCGTATCCGCCGACCGGTTGGCAACCCATACACCGGTCCCATCCCACAACAATGCAGACGGGCCGCCATCCACCGGGATCACCGCCACCACTGCCCCCACCACCGGGTCAATCTGCATCACCGCGTCAGCGTCGAAGCCGGCCACCCACAGGCTGCTGCCGTCCCAGGCCAGGGCGCGCGGCCCACCTTCGACCGTCACTGTTGCCGTCACCGCGCCGCGTCCGGGATCGATCCGCACTACCGTGTCTCCAAGCGCATTGGCTGCCCACACGCCGTCGCCATCCCAGGCGAGGGCGCGCGGCCCGCCGCTCAGTGGAACGATGCCGGTCTGCTCAAACAGGCGGATCAACTGCGCGGCAGCAGCTTCACTGCGCGCAATGGCCATATCGGCGGCAGTTTGCGCCGTCGCCTGGGCAGCCTGGGCCGTCGCGGCGCTAACAGCAGCGGCCTGTTCGCGTGTGCTGGCAGCAGCAGCGGCAGTCTCGGCGACGCTCTGTCGGAGGGCGGCATTCCCGGCGGCACTGTTGGCTCCTAGCGCCACGACCACCGAGACCACCGCCAACACCACCAACGCCGCCACCACGCCCGCCCCACCCCGCATCAGGCGGCGACGATAGGCGACCGCCCGCTGACTGCGCTCGATCAATGTCTGCGCCTCCGGGCTGATGATCAGCGTGTCGCGTTGCTCATCGATCACGCGCAGCAGCGCCTCCCCAATCAATTCCCCAGTTTGCCGGTAGGCGCTCACCTGTTGATCCAGCAGGTCTTGTAGCGGGTTGGGCGGCGTCAATGCATCGACCAATTGCTTGAATGCCGTGTCGTAATCCTTGTTCGTGAAATCCGTGTACTGGATTTCTTCCATCCAGATCGGCAGTTTGTCCACCGGCTGATACAGTACCGGGAAGAGGGGCTTTTCCAGCCCGCTGGCCACGGACCCCTCGTGCAGCACCCACTCCGACTTCACCGCATTCGGCGAGATGATCACGATCACCTCGCTTGCATCCCGGAGCGCCTGCTGGATAGCACGACGCCACTGCGCGCCACCGCCGATCTCCCGGTCGATCCACACATCGCGGCCCGTCGCGGCCAGATCGTCGGCTAGCTTCCAGGCAAAATCTTTGTCTTTTTTGCTGTAACTGATGAAAATCTGCTTACCCACCGCGCCCTACCTTTCCAAAACGAGTGCCTACAGGCGTGTTATATGCCGTATTCATCCAACAGCCAAATCAACGGAGAAACCCCGACAGCGCAAATACGTATTGGGGGACGTATCCACGATCTCACACATCAAAAATCGGGGGATAAACCGATGGACGTGCTGCTTGTTGGGTCGCGCTGGCTTCACTTGCTGGCGACCGTCATCTATATCGGGCAGGCCATGCTGCTGCCGCTGGTGTACATTCCGTTCTTCAAACAGCGGATGCAAAACGCGGAACTGGGCGCGGCCCTGGAAGAAATCAACCGGCGCTCACGCCTGTGGATGGGCCTGGCCCTGCTCGTCTTCATCGCTACGGGCGTCTACCTGCTGCTGATCGACGACGCCTACCTGGGTGTGGGAAACTTCGGCAACACCTGGAGTGCGCTGATGCTGATCAAGCACATCCTGATCGTCGGGCTGGTCGCCGCCTATTTCTATCTGGACCGGGTTGTGCTGCCCGGCGTGAAAGCCGGCAAGGCCGAGGCAGGCGGGCGGCTGAACCTGGTCAGTGGGGCCGTGATGATCGCGGGCGCGGTAATCCTGCTGCTGACGGCGCTGGCCGAAGCGGCATAGCCGGGCATTTCCTCAAAACGATAACGGCGGACGCGCGTCCGCCGCTGCTGCATTGCGCTGTAGTGGTATAATGCTTCTCATGTGTTACAGCCGGATAAGTACACAACGTTCTCTAGAAGCGACGGTCTGTCTGTTGATCTGTCGCCTGGGTAAAAACTTTTTTCAAGGAGCCTGAAGTGGCCGATTCCCGTCTGAGCAAACTGGCCGACGTGCTGGTGAATTACAGCACCGCTGTCAGCCCTGGCGACTGGGTTGTGATCGGCGCGGAAGCGATAGCCGCGCCGCTGGTGCGCGAAGTCTACCGCGCTGTGCTGCGCGCCGGAGGCCGTGCAACGGTTCAGCTTTACGATGACGCCCTGGCCGAAATCCTGTTCAAGGAGGCCAATGACGCCCAGCTTGAGTGGATTTCGCCCGTCGAAAAACTGGTCATCGAGCAGGTCGATGTGCGGATCAGCATCGACGCCGAGGTGAACACCCGCGCCCTGTCCGGCATCGACCCGGCGGTCATGGCGAAGCGCCAGGCCCCTCGCCGTGACCTGATGAAAACCTTTGTGGAACGCTCCGCCGCAGGCAAGCTGCGCTGGGTCGTGACGCAGTATCCCACCCAGGCCAGCGCCCAAGAAGCCGAGATGAGCCTGAGCGAGTACGAGGATTTCGTGTTCGGCGCGACTTTCGTCAACACTGCCGACCCGGTGGCCGAATGGCGCAAGATCAAGGAGATGCAGCAGCGCAAGGTCGAATGGCTAAAGGGCAAAAGACAACTGACGGTCAGGAGCGCCAACTGCGACCTGTCGCTGTCTATCGAGGGCCGCACATTCGTCAACTGCTTCGGCGACAACAACATGCCCGACGGCGAAATCTTCACCGGCCCGGTCGAAGATTCGGTCAACGGCTGGGTACGCTTCACCTTCCCAGCCATCTACGGCGGGCGCTCGGTGGAGGGCGTCGAACTGCGCTTCGAAAAGGGCAAGGTCGTCTCCGCCAAAGCCGACAAAAACGAGGAATTTCTGCTCCGGCAGATCAACCTTGACCCCGGCGCATGCTACCTGGGCGAGTTCGCCATCGGCACGAACTTCGGCATCCAGAAGTTCACCGGCAATATCCTGTTCGACGAGAAGATCGGCGGCACGATCCACATGGCGCTCGGCGCGGGCTATCCTGAAACGGGCAGCAAGAACGAATCCGCGCTGCACTGGGACATGATCTGCGACATGCGCGCCGGTGGCGAGGTCTTCGTCGACGGCGACCTGTTCTACAAAGACGGCCAGTTCGTCGTGTAGACGCCTTTCCTTTTCTCCAGACACCTTGTAGGGGCGACCGACAGTCGCCCCCCCTCCACTGCCCATGCGCCAACATCCTTCCCGGCGGCACCTGCTCGAAATCGTGTCCTTGCTGGCGATCCTGGCGCTGGCGGCTTACCTGCGCCTGGCAAACCTGCAAGACAACCCCGGCTGGTACACCGACGAAGCCACCCACCTGAACATCGCCCATCACCTGTTGCAGGGACGGCAGCAGTACTTCGCCATTCACCAATCGTTCATGTTGTTCAACCGCCCACCGCTGTTTGAACTGGTGCTGGCCGGGGCGCTGCGCCTGGGCGGGGAATCGATGGGCACGCTGCGCACCCTCACTGGATCGCTGGGCGTGCTGTCCGTCGCGCTGCTCTACGGTGTCGTGCGCCGGGTGCGGCGCGGCGCAGGCGGCCTGGCGCTGCTGGCGGCGCTGGCGCTGGCCGTTTACCCGCAGGCCATCGTCTACAGCCGCTTCGGATTCAGCTACAACCTGCTCACGCCGCTGGTGCTGCTGACCCTGCTCGGTCTATGGGAATACCTCCGGGCAGAAGACGATGCTGCCCGGCGGCGCTGGCTGATCCTGGCGGCGCTTTCCGCCGGAACCGGGCTGGCATCCGACGTGTGGATGCTGACGCTGTTCCCTGTCGTGCTGCTGGTCGCTGCGCTGCGGCGCTGGCGCGACGTGCTGTTCGGCGGCGCGATCCTGGTGCTGCCGTTCGGTCTGTATGCGCTGTACATGCTGCTGACCGTGCCGGATGCCTTTCTGTACGACCTGCGCTCGACGCTGGGAGCGATGGGCGCGCCGCTGGAAGAACAGCTCCCTAACCTGGCCTCCAACTTTGCCACGCTGGTGATGCAAGACGGCTGGATGCTCGGCGGTGTGGCCGGGTTATTTCTCCTGCGCCCGGCGCGGCTGCGACGGCTGGCCCTGCTGTGCTTTTTTGCTCCCATCGTTGCTACCGGGCGAGTTGTGGCGCTGCACAGCCTGAGCTTCTACTACCTGATTCCGCTGCTGCCGTTCGTCGCGTTGGGGCTGGGGGCGCTGATCGAGGCGGGCGCGCCCCACGTTGCACAGACCGTCTGGGAGGCGCTGGCCGTTCTTCCGGCCCGCTGGCGATGGGCTTCTCGCTGGCTCAGCACACGTGCGTTGAGGGCGACGGCGGCGCTGGCGGCCCTGGCGATCTTCACCGCGCCGGTCGTGGTTTCAGCTCTTATCGCGTTAGGCAATGTGCAAGATGGCTTCCACACCGGGATCGATCCGTTTCTGGTGAGCGGCGCGGAGGCGCGACAGGCCGCCGCTTATGTGAACGCCCAGGCCGGACCCGGCGACGTGACTATTGCCTCGCCGACGGTCGGCTGGCTCCTCCAGGGCGATGTGGCCGACTTCCAGATGGCCGCCGCTGCTGAGGGAGAAACCACGCCCCATCTGCCCGGCGACATTCCGCCGGACCGCTTCGCCTTTGACCCGCGCTTTGCGCGCGCCCGCTTCGTTATCGTAGACGACCTGTGGCGTCACTGGGCCGGGCTGCACGTGCCGGGCGTCTACGCCATGATGGTGGCCCTGCAAAGCTGGCCACTGGTCTACCGCACCGGGAGCGTCGAGGTTTACGAAAATCCGGCCCAGACTCTTCCGTAATTTGTTACACGGAGTCTTTCGGGCTAAACTGACACAGGTCGAGCCTGCCACCCGTAAGGAGAAAATCTGCCATGGTCGATCCTCGCCTGACCAAGCTGGCAAACGTGCTGGTCTATTACAGTGTGGCGATCCAGCCGCGCGAATGGACGCTGATCAACGCCGAACTCGTGGCCGCGCCGCTGGCCCGCGAGGTGTACCGCGCCGTGCTGCGCGCGGGCGGCTTCCCCTTGATGATGTACAACGACGAAGAACTGAGCGAGATCGGCGCGAAGGAATCCAGCGACGAGCAGTTGACCTATGTCTCGCCTGTCGAAAAGCTGATTTACGACGAAATCGACGCCATGATCAGCCTGCGCGCCACCAACAACACGCGCATGTTGAACAACATCGACCCGGCCATCCTGGCAAAGCGCCAGGCAGCCCGCCGCGACCTGATGGCAACCTACATGCGCCGCAGCGCCGAGGGCAGCCTTAAGTGGACGCTGACCCAGTATCCCACCCAGGCCAGCGCCCAGGAAGCCGAGATGAGCCTGAGCGAATACGCCGACTTTGTGTTCGGCGCGACCTACGCCGACCGCGACGACCCGGTAGCCGAGTGGCGCAAGGTGTCGGCCATGCAGCAGCGCATGGTGGACTGGCTCAAAGGCAAGCGGCACGTCACGGTCAAGAGCGCCAACTGCGACCTGACGCTTTCGATTGCGGACCGCGTCTTCCTCAACGCCGACGGCCAGAAAAACATGCCCGATGGCGAAATCTTCACCGGCCCGGTGGAGGATTCGGTCAACGGCTGGGTGCGCTTCACCTTCCCGGCCATTTACCAGGGCCGCGCCGTCGAAGGCGTGGAACTGCGCTTCGAGCAGGGCAAGGTCGTCGAGGCGAAAGCGGCCAAGAACGAGGCCTTCCTGCTCAGCCAGTTGGACATCGACCCCGGCGCGCGTTACGTGGGTGAATTCGCCATCGGCACGAACTTCGGCATCCAGAAGTTCACCGGCAACATCCTGTTCGACGAGAAGATCGGCGGCACCTTCCACATGGCGCTGGGCCGCAGCTATCCCGAAACAGGCGGCAAGAACCAGTCCGCCATCCATTGGGACATGATCTGCGACATGCGCGCCGGCGGCGAAATCCACGTGGACGGGGTGTTGTTCTACAAAGACGGGCAGTTCGTGGTGTAGCCCTGCGGCGCTGCACCTGTTTTTTTCGTGGTGTAGCCCTGCGGCGCTGCACCTGTTTTTCTTTGGCAACAGGGGCGCGGTGTGCGCGCCCCTGCCTTTCTCCCACGAATCTCAGTCCAGCCGCAGTTTGCCCCAGGGCCACAAAAGCGCCTGCATGGACGTTTCCAGCAGACGCAGGTTGAGCGGAAGCTGCAAGATCGCCACACGGCCCGGAATCTCCTGCCCGGCAAAGTCCGCCATATGCTGCCCCTCGACCAGGATCAGCAGCGGAGTCATTGCCAGGCGGTTGTCGCCCGGCTGCGTATGCTGCAATTCAAGCCAGTAGCGCCCATCGACTCCCCGCTCCGGGTGATCGACGGCGATGATCAGGTCAGGATGATCGCGCAGGGCCGTGTCCAGGGCATCTTCCAGGGTAGAAACGCTCGTCACACTGTACCCGCGCGCGATGATGGCATCTCCGATGAAGTCCAGCGCGTAAGGATTATTTTCCAGTTTGAGGATGCGGCCTTTGGTCGCCTTTTTAGCCATTGTGCATTGGCCCGGCCTTCAAAAGAAGTGTTTTTCTCCCCTGCGTACTTTACCCACGCCGGGGCCGCCGGACAAGGGCCTCGCTCCCGATCTGGGGAAGGGACACTCATTCCCGCCAGGTCAGGTGGTTGTCCGGTGGCAGATAAAGCACCTGTCGCCCCGGCAGCCGCGCCAGGATCGCTTCGCGTTCGCCCTGCCAGCCGCGATCCCGCGCCGCGACGACGTCACTGTCTAGGTAGGGGCTGGTGAGGGCCATGTAGGTTCCCCATTCCCGCCAGGAACGCGGCTGCTCGCCCGTCACCAGGATCAGCACCGGGCGGCCATCGCGCAGCACCCGCAGCGCCGCGATGTCATCTTGCCCGATGTCGTTGAAGCGCCATAACACCCCCAGGCGGGCAGGCGTATAGCCGATCAGACTGGCAGCGATCAGGACAAGCAGGGCCGCATAAGCCAAACCGCGCGGGACGCGCCGCGCCAGCGCCGTGAACCCCGCCGCGCTGATCAGGGCCAGTCCCGGCAGGGCTTCAGAATAATAACGCGCGCTGTAGGTCTGTGCACCGACCCAATAGAACACGTGCGCGCCCACCAGCCCGGCAAACGTCCCCAGCAATGCCCAAGCCCAGCGGTTGCGCCGTGCCGCGATCAACCCGACCGGCAACAAAATCCAGCTCAGCCCCTGGCCCAGCCACCAGCCGGTCTGCTGCTCCAGAACGCGATGCAGGTCGTCGCTCATCTGCCAGCCGAACAGGTCCGACGACCACAGCGCCAGGTCCGCCTTCGTGTTGCGGATGCCTTTTTCCGGCGTGTGGCCGCTGCGCCCACAGCATTCGCCAAAGCCGACCTGATCGTAGGGCCAGACCAGCGTATACAGGTTGGTCGTGGGGCTGCCGGTAGCGGCGGCGTTGAACAGAGGCGTCATGGCAGCAGTCAGCGCCGCCGCCGCGCCGAACGCCAGCAACGGACGCCAACCCCGTCGCCACCACGCCTTTACCCCGCGCCACAACACCGTCCCGGCCAGGCCCAGCGCAAACGGCAAGGCTACACCGACGGCGGTCAGGGGACGGGTGTTAAACAACATCCCCAGCGCGGCCCCGGCAGCCGCCGCCCATGCTGCCCGCCCTGTGCGCTCCACCTTCCACAACGCATAGACGAACACCACGCCCCAGAACAGCGCCGCCGTATGCCCCATCAGCGAGCCGGACAACAGCAGGAACATCGGCGAGATGGCCGTCAGCGCAGCGGCGATCAGGCCCGTTTCTGCGTCGAAGATGGCGCGGCCCAGGCGATAGATCAACGCGACGGAGAGCGCCGCCAGGAAAGCGTTGCTCACCCAGGGCTGGCCCAAGAGCACCCCCACAGCCAACAGCAGCGGCCAGCCGGGGGGATACTTGCCGAAGCGTCTGCCCCCGTAATCCACCACAAACGGCTGCCAGTAAGCGCGGTGCGGTTCGGGCGAGTCGATCACCATCTGCCCCCCGGCAAACACCCGCGCCTGGAACAGGTAGGCGACCTCGTCTTCCAGATGCGGCAGGCGCTCGAACGGGCTGCGGCTGGCAGCAGCGGTCAGGCCGAACGCGGCGAAGGCGATCAGCAAGGCCAGAACTTCGGTAAGTTTACGGACGTTAGCGGGCTTCATATGAGCGGATGATACCAGTTTCAGCCATAGGCAGCAATAAGCGTCCCCACCTCCTGGCCCGTCGCCGACCTCGCCCTTGTCGGGGACGGACGGATACGGTAACATAGCACCGCAATATCACGTTATGGAAGGAAACCGGCAACGATGAAAGTCATTCTCAAGGCCGACGTGTATAAGCACGGCGTCGCGGGGGAAGTGGTCACGGTGGCCGACGGCTTCGCCCGCAACTATCTGATCCCGCGCGGGCTGGCCGTCAAGGCGACGCCGGGCGAGCTTAAACAGAACGCCAAACTGCACGAAACGGTCAAGCTGCGCAAGGCCGCGCTGGAAAACCAGCTCAACGAACTGGCCCGCCAAATTGATGGCACCGAACTGGTCTTTGGCCGTCGGGCGGGCGCGAACGGCAAACTGTACGGCTCGGTGACGACGGCAGAGATCGCGGAAGAACTCAACCGCGTGACCGGCGTGGACATCAACCGCCGCCGCATCAGCCAGGTTCCGCTGCGCGAACTGGGCCATCACGAAGTCCCGGTGCGCCTGGGCAGCGAGATCACGCCCATCCTGAACATCATTATCGTGCGCGAAGACGAACTGAAGGAATTCCTGGCCGCCCGCGCCGCCAAGCCTGAGGCTGTCCCCGACCAGGCCGACACGCCTCCAGAAATGGCTGGGGAGCGCATTGTAGAACTGATCCAGGAGGCCGAGGCCAATACCCGCAGCCTGGAAGCGGGTGAACGCTGACGCCACAAGGCTGATGACCATCAATTCCGAGCTTGACCACGACACGCTGATCCAACGTCTGATCGAGACCGTGCGCTGCATGGAATGTAAAAGCGCCTATGCAGCGCAGGATGTTTACGTGGTATCCCAGGACGAGGGTAGCTGGACTCTGGTCGCCGTCTGCGCGGTCTGTGGGGCCGAGAGCGTCGTGATGGCCTACCTGGACGAATCGGACAACGACGAACTGGCCCCGCCTGACGAAGCCGAACTGGCTGCGTGGAAGTGCTTCTTGGGATCGTTCAACGGCGACCTGCGCGATCTGCTCCGGTGCTGAACGCGCCGGGCACATTCTCCAGGCACACAACAGGCAAAGGCCGCAGTGGACGCCGAACGACTGGGACAGCAGTTGCGCGCCGCGCGTGAAGCCCAGGACTTGACCCTGGATGAGGTGGCGCAGGTCACACGCATCCGCGCGAAATTTCTGACCGCGTTCGAGACGGGCCATTACGAAGACCTGCCCGGCGTGGTGCAGGCACGCGGTTTTTTGCGCAATTATGCGCGCTTCCTACGTCTGGACGAAGAGGCGACCGTTGCCCTGTTCGACCGGGCGCTGGCTTCTTCGACAACCCGTCCCCAGTGGAAGCCACGCGGCGAGCCAACCCGCCCGGTGTCGCCTGCCGTGCCGCTGGTGGTTGAGCCACCTCCTGATGAAGGCGAACCACAAATCGCCCACAGTAGTGTGTCGCGTGGCCGAGGCCGGCGACTGGCTGTGCTGGTGGGCATCCTGGCCGGGATCGTCGCGCTGGTAGTGGTGTGCGTGGTCGGCGCGCCGCTGGTCGAACGAGTCCTGACCGAACAGGTTGGGCAGGACGAGCCGAACTTTCTGGACGTTTTGCCGACTGTGCCCTCGGTGACGCCCAGTTTCACCTTTATCCCTTCCGCTACGCCGCTCCCCGGCCAGCAAATCGCCATGCTCGGCCCGCCGATCACCGACCGTGTGGTGATCACCGCCGCCGCGATGCAGCGCACCTGGGTGCGGATCATCGCCGACGGCGTCGTGGCCTTTGAGGGCTTGGTCGAGCCGGGCGAAACGCTGCGCTACGAAGCCGCCCAGACGCTTCGGCTACAGGTCAGTAACGGCGCGGGCCTAGATGTGGTTTTCAATAACCTGCCCCAGGGCGTTTTGGGGCTGCGCGGCCAGGCGGTAGACAGGACGTTCACCCCCGATCTGGCCCTCACGCCGACGGTTGCCCTGCCTCCAACAGCCACGCCAACCCCGCCGCCGCTGCCGGGTCTGGATAGCGGCGCAGTCACCGCGCTGCCCGTTCCTGGCGGGGACGTTTCGGGCGAGGCGACGCCAACGCCGCTCTTGCCGCCGGGTGTCGAGCCACCAACTGCCGCTCCTGGGGTGGACATACAGGCGCCGCCCGCGACGCCGACTCCTCTGATCGCCGCCACACCCACGCGCACCCCGACGCCGACCGTCACACCGAGCGTCACGCCCACGCCCTCGCCGACGGCCATTCTGCCGCCGCGCCTGACGAGCACGCCAACGATCTCTGCTCAAAAACCGTAGGGGCAACTGCCCGGCCATCCCACAACACCCCGATAAGGACACTCATGCCTCAACGACGCCACAACACCTACTATCTGCTTAGCCTCGGCTGCGCCAAAAACACCGTGGATTCGCACGGCATGGCCCAACTGCTCGACGGCGCGGGCCTGCGCGGCGTGGATGATCCCCGCGCGGCGGAAGTGCTGATCGTCAATACCTGTGGCTTCATCGAGAGCGCCCGACGGGAATCCCTGGAGGCGCTGAACGAACTGGCAGCGTCCAGGCGACCCGGCCAGATGCTCATCGCGGCGGGCTGTTTGTCGCAGCGGTACGGCGCGGCGCTGGTGAAGGACGTCCCCGGCCTGGACGGGATCATCGGCACACGGCGCTGGATGGACATCGTGGACCTGGTGCGGCGGCTGCGCGCTCACCCGCATCCCGAACCGCTCTACCACCTGCCGGACAGTGCAACGACAGTCGGCACGGACGAACGTGGCATCCTGCGCGCCGCACCGCAAGGCGCCAGCGCCTACCTCAAGATCGCCGATGGCTGCCGCCGCCCGTGCGCTTTCTGCGCCATTCC
>CAZGXI010000064.1:0-11769 GCA_964529715.1 uncultured Anaerolineae bacterium
TGCCTCGCGCTGTCTGTCTTTGCCTTCCCTATCACTCTTCTCTTGTTAAGGTGCAACCCTCAACGAGGGGACAAAAGCCACCGAAGTCACTTTGACAACCTCGGCGCTTCCGTCGTGTTTGTTTTCTTTTGCAAACGTTCTCGCTGAAGTACCAGTATCATATCACCGCGCCGGAGGGTTGTCAAGGTTAAATCTGCAACAAAGTTTTAAAACTTTGCCGAGACTTATCCTTATCCAGACCCTACCCTAACCTGCGCTATCCGGGCGTTGGTGCTTTTTCAAGGTACTGGTCTCAGGGGGTGAAGCGTGGCGAATGATAGCACCCGCTTATCCCCCTGTCAAGGCTATTTTTCGGGATGAATGTTAAAACTTTGCGGATATTTAAGCCTTGCTGCCGAGAGAAGGCCCATCCTACATCTCATGGCGGCCCTGCAAGGCGCGTAGCAAGGTCATGGCATCCACGTATTCCAGGTCGCCGCCGGTGGGCAGGCCACGTGCCAGCCGCGTGATGCGTACCCCCTGCGAGGCAAGCTGCTGCTGGATATACATTGCCGTCGCGTCGCCTTCCAGACCGGGATTAGTGGCGACGATGACTTCCAGCACGCGCCCGTCCTGCACGCGCCGGACCAATTCCTTGATCTTCAACTGATCCGGGCCGATGCCGTTCACGGGTGAGATGGCCCCATGCAGCACGTGGTAGAGGCCTTTGAAGCTGTCGGTGCGTTCAATCGCCAACACGTCCAGCGGCTCTTCTACGACCGCGATCACGCCAGGGTCGCGGGTTGTGTCGCGGCAGATCGCGCACGGGTCCTCTTCGGTGATATTCCAGCAGATCGAGCAGAAGCGCGTCTTGCTCTTGAGTTCGGTCAACGCCAATGCCAGAGATGCCACCACGTCGTCTGGCGCGCGCAGCAGATAGTATGTCAGGCGCGAGGCGGTTTTCGGCCCCACGCCCGGCAAGCGCGAAAACGCTTCGATCAGGCGGGTGACGGGGGCGGGGACGGCTTTGCTCATGGGGGAATAGGGTTAACCGAACAGGTCGCCCAGGCCGCCGGGCATCATGCCTGCCAGGCCGCCGGTGATACTTTCCATACGTTCAGCAGCACGCGCCTGACTTTGCTCGATGGCCTGGTTAACGGCCAGTATGAGCAGGTCTTGCAGGTCCGTCAGCCAGGCTTCATCGGTGGGATCGATGGCATCCTTGTCGATGGTAATGCTCTGGATGCGCTGGTGGCCTGTCACCACGATCTTCACCGCGCCGCCGCCGACGGAGACTTCTAGTGTTTCCTCAGCCAGGGCCTGCTGCGCGGCAGCCATGTCTTCTTGCATCTTCTGAATCTGGCGGAGCATCCCGGCCTGTCCGCCGGGCATACCTGCCGGGCCACCCATCCGTCTGCCGCCACGTCCTTTACTCATCTGATCTTTCCTCCTGTGCAGATGTGATGCCAGAAACTTCGCCGCCCAGGCTTTGCACACCGAAGGCAACCAGTTCGTCCCGCGCGATGATCTCCTGGGTATCGGGGCTGGTTGAGGATGCAGTGGCGCCGGCCACGTCGATCCGCACCTGGAGCGGCAGCTTGTAGACTTCGCGCAGCGCCGCCAACAGCGCCTTGCGGCGGTCGTCGGCGTCGAGTTTTTCTTTGAAAATCGGGTTTTGGACGGTCATCACCAGGGCATTGCCGTCCACCTCGCGCACGGTGACATGTTCCAGTAGCGGCGGCAGGTTGCGGTTGTGCCGGAACGCAGCCTTGAGTAGATCGGCCCACTTTTCGCGCACGGTCAGCAGGCCGATGGCGGGTGGCGCGCCGGCAGGGGTAGGGGGCACTTCTTCCGGCGGAGCAGCAGCGGGCTGGGGGGGAGAGACCTGGGCAGGGGCTGCACGCGCGACGGGCAGGGGAGCAGGTTCTTCCAATGGAGCGGCGCTCTCGACCAGGGCCAGTTCCAGCGGAAGCTGCGGCTGCCAATCGCTACTGCGATCCTGCACGGCATCGTTGAAGGCGCGGATGGCGCGCAACAGTGCGGCCCGTCCGATCTGGCCGGCCTGACGGGCGAACATCTGCCGGGCTTCATCCGTCTCGTCGATCAGGCCTGCCCCGCCCATCTGCGCCAGCAGCACACTGCGCAGGTGATCTACGGTCTGCCGCGCGAACTGGCGTGGGTCGGCCCCGCCGTCTACGGCGGCGTGGATCACATCCAGCCCGGTGGCCACGTCGTTTGCCAGGAGCGCATCCACCAACGCGGCGACCGCGCGCCGTCCCGCTGCGCCGAGGGCGCGTTCGGCCATGTCAAGAGTAACATGTTCGTCGGGATCAGCAACGACCTGATCCAGCAGGCTGATGCTATCGCGGACCGAGCCGGTGCCCTGGCGGGCGATCAGGTCCAGCGCCGCCGGTTCGATACTGAAACCTTCTGCCTGGGCGATCCGGCCCAGCAGGGCGGCGACTTCTGCCAGGGTGACGCGCCGGAACTCGAAAGGCAGACAGCGGCTCTTGATCGTCTCCGGCACTTTTTCGTATTCGGTCGTGGCGAGCACGAAGATGGCGTGTTCGGGCGGCTCTTCCAGCGTCTTGAGCAGCGCGTCGAAGGCTGCGCCGGAAAAACGATGTACTTCGTCGATGATGTAAACCTTGTAGCGTCCTTCGCCGGGGGAAAAGGCGATCTTGTCGCGCAGCTCGCGCACGTCGTCCACACCGGTATGGCTGGCCGCGTCGATCTCGATCAGGTCCAGGTAGCGGCCCTCGTTGACGGCCAGACAGTGTGCGCACTCATTACAGGGACGACGGGCCGGGTCGTCGTTCAGGCAGTTGACGGCCTTTGCCAGCAAGCGGGCGGTGGTGGTTTTGCCCGTGCCACGCGGCCCGCTGAACAGGTAGGCGTGCCGGACTCTGCCCTGGCGCAGCGCGCCTTGCAGCGTGCGGGTGATGTGTTCCTGGCCGATCACGTCCTCAAACTTCGAAGGACGCCATTTGAGGTAAAGGGCCTGTTCGGGCACGACGATGCTCTCTCCGCGCGAGGATCATTGCCCGGTAGTGTAACACGCCGGGGGAGGACGCGGCAAGATAAGATGCGCCCGATGCCAGGGTTGCACCAGGCTACTTATCGCGCGTGATGGCAAAGCCGCTCATAAACTGCTTTTGCAACAGAATGAACACCACGACCGGCGGCAGGCTGGCGATGATGGCCGCCAGCATCAGCGGGCCATAGGTCAGGCCGGCGTCCACATTGCGCAGCGATCCCAGGCCCACCTGCACAACCTGAAGCGCCTCGTTCTTGATGATCAGCAGCGGCCACAGGTACATGTTCCAGACATAGACGAACTGGATCACGGCCAGCGCGCCGATGGTGTTCCAGCTCAGCGGGATCAAAACGCGGAACAGAAACCGCAGCGGCGTCGCGCCATCCAACTGCGCCGCCTCCGACAGTTCGGCGGGCAGGTTAGCAAAGTGCTGCCGGAACAGAAACGCGCCGGTCGCGCTGGCGACGAACGGCACCGAGATTGCCCAGAACGTGTTGCCCCAACCCAGGTTGGAGACGAAGCGGAACAGCGCCAGCACCAGGATTTCGGTGGGCATCATCAGGGTTGCCAGCACGAAGCCGAAGATCAACCATTTGCCGGGGAAGCGAAAGTACACGAAGGCCAAGCCCGCCAGCAGCGACAGCAGCGTTTTGCCCGCCGTGACGACTACTGCCAGCACCACGCTGTTAAGCATATACCGCCCCAGGTGGCGCTCGAAAACGACCGACGTGAAGTTGGCATGGAGGGCCGAGCCGGGGGTGAACTGAAACGACGTGACCTCGGCGTTGGTCTGTGTGCTGACCAGCAGGGCGTATAGCACAGGGAAGCCCACCAGCAAACAGGTGATCCACAGCAAGACGTGGACGTACCAGCGTTCGGGCAGCAGGTTAAACCGCCTCGGTACGTGGATTTGAATCTGGGTCTGTGCGCCGGCGATGTCGCCGGCTGTGGGTTGTGCCATGTCACGCTCCATAGGTGACTCGCCGTCCGGTCGTCTTGAACTGGAGAATCGTCAACCCGATGACCAGCAAAAACAGCACAATCGACTGCGCGGCGGCTTTCCCTAGGTCATTTTCCAGAATGCCGAGTTCGTAAATTTCGTAGATCATCACTTTGGTCGCGCCCGCAGGCCCGCCTTTCGTCAGAAAGTCAATGGTCCCAAAGATGTCGAAGAAGGCATAGGTGATGTTGGTGATGATCAGGAAGAAGGTGATGGGAGACAGGCCAGGGATGATCACCTTGCGGAAACGCTGCCAGGCATTTGCACCGTCGATGGCGGCAGCTTCGATCAGGTCTTTCGGGATGTTTTGCAGCCCGGCCAGGTAGAACAGGATGTTGTAGCCGAGCATCTTCCACACACTCGCCACGATCACGGCGACTCGCGCCAGCCAGGGGTCGCGCAGCCAGTCGAGGCCCGTTCCTCCTAGCAAGGCGATGAGATGGTTGATGACCCCGGCGATAGGGTCGAACATCACAAAGAAGATGATCCCGGCGACGGGCGGAGAGACCGCGTAGGGCCAGATCAACAGGGTGCGGTAAATGCCGATGCCGCGCACCGGTTGAAAGGCCAGGTAAGCAATCGCCAGCGCAAGGACCAGACCGATGACGACGATGCCGGTTGAGATCACGGCGGTGTTGAGCAGAATCTGGTAGTAACTCTGGTGGAACAGGCGCGTGAAGTTATCCACGCACACGAACACGGTCCGGGGAGCACCTAACCGCGCCAGCAGGGTTGACAGGCGGAAGGTCTCGATGGCCGGGTAGTAGAGGAACAGCGCCAGGATGATCAGCGTCGGGGCCAACAACAGCAGGGGCGTTAGCCGTCCACGAAATATCCCCTGCGGCTGCTGGTCACCGAGAGAGAGGACCTTTCCCCGGCGGGTGGTGAACAGCTGTACACCAGAGCGGACCAGGCCCAGCGCCAGCGCCGCGCCGGCGGCGGCCAGGCCGATGCCGAAAGCGGCATCGATGGGATCGCGGTCTGGGGCGAAGGTGCAGAAGTCCAGCGGCAGCAGAAAGATCAGCGGGCCAAACCCACCCGCGATCAGGCCCACCACCACGCCCGGCAAGGTGGAGCGGTTCAGGCCGCGAAACACCTGGGCCATGTAGATGGCGCCGATCAGGGCCGGGACGGCAAACAGGAGAATCCAATCTACGGGGAGCACGGCAACTCCTGAGGAAAACTCGCAGATGCAGGCATGACCAACGTGTCAGGGTAAAGATTGCTTCCCAGAAGCGCCATTTCCGGGAAGCAATCCGTCACTCACCACGTCTTCAGGCAGGCCAGAGGCAGCCTAATCTTCGGGCGCGTTGAGCAGGTTGTATTCGGTCAGCAGTTCGTTAGCGTTTTCCTGCGCGATGCTGAAGGCTTCCAGCGGGTCGGTGCCGTTGATCAGAATGTCTTCCATCGCGGCGGTTACTTCGTTGCGGATGGCCGGGAAGTTGCCGATCAGGGCGCCGGACGTGGCCGAGGTCAATCGCGCAGCAGCAAGCTGGTCGCTGGCGACGCGCGAGTTGGGGCTTTGCTCGTACCAACCCTGTTCCTCAAGCAGTTGGACCGCGCTGGTGCGGATCGGCACGTAACCGGTGAACTGGTGCCATTCGGCGGCATTCTCGGTATTGGTGAACCACAGCAAGAAGGTCAGCGCGCCCTCTTCAACTTCGGGGTCCAGGCCGTTTGCCAGCCACAGGCTTGCGCCGCCGATCAGGTTGCCGACGTATTCCACATCCTGGTTGTAGGGCATGAAGCCGCACCGGACAGTGAAGCCGTTCTCGGCGCCGGTGGCCGTGATCGCGGTCACGTCGGAGCTGCTGGTGATGATCATGGCGACCTGCTGGGCGAAGAAAGCGTTGTTCACGCCATCCCAGTCGCGCTGCACGCCGGTGTAGATATAGTAGCCGCGTTCGGCCATGTCGGCCCACCAGTTGACGTAGGCCATCATGGCGTCGCTGGTCAGGTAGACCTCGGTTGCGCGGGCTTCACGGCCATTGCCGTTGTTCGCCAGATCGGCGCCCTGCTGCGCGACCGACTGCTCGAAGAACCAGCCGTAGTTCGGCCAGGTGATGCAGCCGGCGGGCGGGTTGTCCATCGCCATGATCGCCTCGCACGCCGCTTCCACTTCTGCCCAGGTGGTGGGCAGTTCGGTTACGCCGGCGGCCTCAAGCATGTCTACGTTGGCGTAGAAGATGGCCGAGGAGGTGTTCCAGGGCATCGAGGTCCACGCGCCGTCGAGGGTATAGTAGTTGGAGACGGAACTGACGATGTCCTCAAAATCGACAGGCTGGCCGTTGATCTCTTCGCGGTCGCCGATGGCCTCGCTGATCGGCTTAAAGGCAGGCGAACCATCAGGCAGTCGGGCATCACGGGCGTTCTGGGTGGCGGCCTCAAAATACTGTACAATCGCCGGCTGGGTGCCCTGTTCAAAGGCCAGGGCGGTGGCGGCGAACAGTTCTTCGTAATTGGTGTAACCTTCGACGACGACGTTATATTGGGGGTAGAGTTCGTTGAAAGCGGCGGCTTTCTCCCGCGCCCAGTCCAGGCGCGCGTCGGTGAAGGCGATCCACATGCGAATCTCGATGGGCGTCTCCTGAGCCAGCGTCGGGAGAATACCCGTCAGCAGGATCGCCACCAGGCAAAGGATCACGGTTGCACGATTTCGACCAGACATGTAAGTAGCTCCTTGTTCGTTGATCGGACGCGGACAACTTTAGCCTGGCTGCTTTATCGGCTGAATAACAGGGTGTTAGGGCTTGGTGAAGACCGCTTAAATGTGATTTAAGCCCGGCAGCACAGGCAAAACAAAAACGGTCTCCCGGCAAGCACTTTACACCACACGGTCCCGCCCTTTGGTCGTTTGTATCGGCAGAACCACCCGAGGGCGCTGGTCCGCAGGGGCAATCGGTTGCCTTGCCGTATACCTATTTTATATCAGGTCAGCGGATTTTTCTCATCTATAGGGCATGAATTAGCGGTAAATTCGCACAAGGCGTTAAAGACCTATCACTGCCAGAAAAAACCTGCGCAGAAACGATCACAGGAGAATTCGCACATGGACTTTCCTCCCATCATCACCCGTCTGCCACAGGCTGAGGTGCCGTTTCCCGGCATCGACGCCTACATGCTCCGCTCGCCCGACGGTCTGGTGGTCTTTTTCCACTTTACACGGGAGACGGTCGTTGCCACGCATTCGCACGGTGCGCAGTGGGGCACGGTGCTGGAAGGCGAGATCGAACTGACCATCGGTGGCGAGACGCACGTTTACCGCCCCGGCGAAGGCTACGTGATCGCGGCGGGCCAACCGCATGGCGCGCGCATCCCGGCGGGCACGAAGGTCATGGACTTTTTCGAGGAACCAGACCGGTACAAGCCACGCCAGGCGTGAGCTAAAAGAAGGAGAGCATTTGGCATGACGGTCGAGGCGCGCCGACCTTCGACCGGGATTATATCTATTCCACGTGGCGGCGCGGGTGAATGTTCATGTGAGAGAAGTGTAGCGGCGGACCAGGTCCGCCGCTGTGAGTTCACGGTATAGGCGTCGATGTGGGAGTGGCGTTCGGCCTGTAGACGATCTGACCCTCGCGCGCCTCGGCAGTCTGCCCATTGCCTGCCATGATGCCGTACCACCACGCGCTGCCGTCGTACCAAGCGTAGGTGATTGTCACCGTCGTGTTGGCCGGAATGCCGCCGACGGCCTGGGTGGTGATCATCTGCCGCCCGGAACCGATGGCGCTGTTGTAGACGGCGGTGGGCGTCGGGTTGGGGGCGGTGTAGGGCGAGAAGGTCAACTGGTCCTGCTGCGCGTCGGCAGTCACGCCGCTGTCGGTGGCAATGGTGTAAATCCAGGTAGTGCCGTTGAACCGCGCCGAGCCGATGCGCACGTAAGTGTTGGCCGGGATGGGGCCGACGGTTTCCAACGTCATTACGGCGTAAGCGCCTCCGATGTAGCCGGTGAACCGAGGTGTTGGCGTGGGGCCGGGGGTCACGTTCGGCGCGTAGGTGATCTGATTTTCGCGGGCCTGGCCTGTGCGAACCTCGTCCTCGGCCACGATGAAGTAGAGCCAGCCCTGGCCGTCGTAGCTGGCGTGGCTGATCCGCACGCGGGTGTTGGCCGGGATGTCGCCTACCGCTGTCGTCGTGATCATGAGGTAGCCCATGCCGATGCTGCTCCCAAACTGCATCATTGGCGTCGGGCCGGGGGTGTAGTCGGGTGCAAAGGCTAACTGCGTCTGGCGGGCCTCGCCTGTGCGGACCTCATCCTCGGCCACGATGACGTAAATCCAGGTCTCGCCGTTGTACCACATGTGGCTGAGGCGCACGCGCGTGTTGGCCGGGATGTTGCCCACCGTCTGCGTCGTGATCAGGGAATAGCCGGTGGCGCTGCCGAACATGGCCGTCGGCGTGGCGGGCGGATAGATGGGCGTCGCGGACGGAGACAGCAAGGTATCGCAGACGCCGTCCAGTTTGACCGCCGCGCCGGGCACCCAGCCGAAGTTCCCGTCGGGCAGGATCACGACATACCAGCCTGAGGCATAAGCCGTTACCTGGGCAACCTCACCAGCCCGCAGTATTCCTGTGAAGGGTTGATCCGTCCCCGGTCCGGCGAAGACACGCACATCCTCCACGCCGATAGGACTGGCTGTGCAGGCGGGCCAGGGCAGGGGGGTGCTGCTGGGAGGGGCAAATTGCGGCTGCGCCATGCCTCCTCCACCTGAACTGTTGGTGGGCTGAACAGCAGTGCTCGGCAGGCGGGTCGGTGTCAGGTACACGACCAACGGCATCGTGGTGGGTGTCAGGTACACCACGAACGGCGTCGCGGTGGGTGTTCGGGAAGGCAGGATGCCCAGGTCTTGCGAGGTGTTGAAGGCGGTTGGCGTTGGGCTGCTGATGAGGATGGCTGTCGGCGTCGGCATGACGGTTGCCCCGCGACGTGGGGTCAGGGTCACGCCGGGCGCAGCGGCGACACTGGTTGCATCGGACACATCCTGCTGGGAAGGTAGGCGAGAGGCCATTAGGGCCAGCAGCCCGCCGAACAAGAGGACGGTCAGGAGAGCAGCTGCCAGGGTCAGCGAGAGGCGCGCCTGCCGACGTGGATATGTTGGAAGTACATAGGCATCGTGCTGCCCGGCACCGTTGGCGGAAATGGCCTGCGGCGCGGCGCTGACGCGCGGCGAGAGTGGCGGTAGCCAGGATGCCTGGCGGCTGGCTTCTACCCGAACGGCAGCCGCGATGGCGCGCCATTCGTCCACCGATTGGCGGCAGTCTGGGCAATGGGCCAGGTGGCGTTCCAGGGCGGCGGCGTCGGGCAGGGGCAGTGTTTGGGCTACATAGAAGGGAATCAAGTCTTCCCACGGTTTATGAGGCATCGCTTTGTTCTCCCATCACCTGCAAAGTCCGGCGCAGGGCTTCTTTGGCCCGGTGTAGGCGGCTCTTGACGGTTCCCAATGTGATTTGCAGCACGTCTGCCACTTCTGGCCCAGAAAGCTGCTGATAAAACACCAAATCCAGAATTTCACGCTGTTCGGCGGGCAGACGGCGCAGCGCCTCCTGCAAGGCTTGTTGGCGCGTGGCGCGCTCGACTCGTTCCATCGGCCCGGTATCCGGGCTGGGCGAATCGAAGCCGTCGTCTAGGGAAACCAGCGCCGGGGCATGTCGGCGCTGCCGGTTGATGGCGCGGTTGCGCGCGATGGTGAGCATCCAGGTGCGCACTTTACTCTCTCCTCGGAACCCTGCCGCGTGCTGCCACACGGCCAGCATCACATCCTGAAGCACTTCTTCGGCGGCTGCCCGGTCGTTGAGGCAGGTAAGCAGGTAGCCGAGCAGGTACGGCCCGTGCCGCGCGTAGAGCATATCCAGGGCGCGCGCATCGCCGGCGGCAATGGCGTGGAGCAGCACCAGATCAGGATCGGCGTCCGGCAGTGGCGCGGTCAAAGTGGGTTCGATCATAGATTTGCCTGCCTTTCTACTTTATAGACACGGTGGGAGCGGTGAGGGTTCCATTTCGGGGATGCCGGCGCTCTGGCGCGCGCCTGATCCCCAGAACTGCCCGGCGGCGACCTGCCCGTTTTTCGGTCGGCATTTCGTTCCCTCGGCATGATAGCGCGGTATAATGTGCCCATCGACGGCCTGTGACGGAGATGGAGACGACCATGCATCTGGGACCCACCGAACTGCTGATCATCTTGGTCATCGTGATCATCCTCTTCGGCGTCGGGCGCCTGGGGCGCATCGGCGGCGAATTGGGCACGGCGATCCGCGAGTTTCGCCGGGGTGTTCAGGGCGAGGAAGAGAAACCGACCGAAACGCAAGATAGCGGCGATAAACCGGCCTAGCCGTATCTGGAGGGTAGTGGGCGAGGTCGAAAATGCGTGCAGCGGCGGGCTTGGAGTGGAGTCCGCCGCTGCGCCTTATGGCCCAGGGGAGAGGTGATTTTCGACACGCGCCGATGGGGATAGGCAGTGTTACACTCGCACACGGCTCAAAGGATGTCTGGGGAAAGTGGGCAGCGATGGCTGAGCTGTCTTGCGATGTGCTGGTGATCGGCGGTGGGGCGACGGGCGTGTGCGCGGCCTATGACGCGGCCCGGCGCGGCCTGCGCGTGATCCTGGCGGAAATGAACGACCTGAGCACCGGAACGTCCGGGCGCTTTCATGGGCTGTTGCATTCCGGCGCGCGCTACGCCGTGCGCGACCCGGAGTCGGCGCGCGAATGCATTCTGGAAAACGCGATCCTGCGGCGGATCGCGCCGCAGATCATTGAGGATACCGGTGGGTTGTTCGTGGCCGCACCGGGCGATCCGCCGGATTACGTCCCGCGCTGGATCGAGGCGTGTGCAGCAGCCGGCATTGCCACTGAGGAGATCACCGTCCCGGAGGCACGCCGTCAGGAGCCGGCCCTCAACCCTGAACTGGTCCGCGCTTTCCGTGTGCCCGATGGCGCGGTGGATGGCTTCGACATGGCGCACGCCTTCACCCGCGCAGCCGAGGGCTACGGCGCGACGACGTTGATTTACCACGAAGTGACCGCCCTGAACGTCGGCTCCGCTGGCGCGATGGCTACCCTCCAGGACCGGCGTTCGGGCGAAGAAAAAACCGTCGCAGCCCGGTGGGTTATCAACGCCGCCGGTCCCTGGGCGGGGAATGTCGCAGCCCTGGCCGGGTATGCTCTGCGTGTGACGTGGAGCCGGGGCGCGATGATCGCCATGAACACCCGCTGGGTGAACACGGTGATTAACCGCCTGCGCCCACCGACCGACGGCGACATCCTGGTGCCCGTTGGCACGGTCAGCGTGATCGGCACGACCTCGATCCCGGTAGAACGCCCGGACGACAACACCATCGAACCCTGGGAGATCACGGCGCTGCTGGACGAAGGCGAGGCGATCATCCCCGGCTTCCGGCAAGCGCGGGCGTTGCGGGCATGGGCAGGCGTGCGTCCGCTTTACGAGGCCGAGGCACGTGACGGGACCGAGGGCCGCGCCGTCCGCCGCACCTTTGATGTGATCCGCCATGCGCCGGGCCTGACCACCGTCGTCGGCGGCAAGTTAACCACTGCCCGCCTGATGGCTGAAAAAGCCGTCGATGACGTTTGCGCCGGATTGGGAGTCGCGGTGCGCTGCACAACCGCCGACGAACCGTTGCCGGGCGACCATCCCCGTCGCCTGCATACGCTCGGCAGCCGCCTGGACGCGCTCGAACATGGGCGGATGCCAGGGCCGTTGATCTGCGAGTGTGAGATGGTCACGCAGGCGCAGGTC
>CAZGXI010000065.1:0-8862 GCA_964529715.1 uncultured Anaerolineae bacterium
TTCGACGGCATCCGCGACCTGTTCAGCCACGACAAGGTGATCCTGCCGCTCAGCGCGCTCGAAGTTATCCGTTCGTATCTGGGCCAGGCGCAGGAGAGGTAACATGACCGCCGAACTTCATCTGTACGACGTGATTAAGCGCCCGCTGGTGACGGAAAAAACCAGCCTGCTGGCCGAGGACGTGCAACGCTATACCTTCGAGGTGGACCTGCGCGCCAACAAGATTCAGATCAAGGAAGCGGTCGAGGTCATCTTCGACGTGACCGTGACCGACGTGCACACGATGATTATGCCCGCCAAGATGGGACGGCGGGGGCGGCGGGTCTACCAGCGTAAGGGCGCTTGGAAGAAGGCGGTCGTCAGCCTTGCGCCGGGCCAGCGGCTTAACCCGGACCCGTTTAGCCTGTAGAACCTGTAGGAAGTGAACCATGCCACTCAAGAAGTATAAGCCCACGTCTCCCGGTCGTCGCGGCATGACGGGCTACGGCTTCGAGGAGATCACCCGCAGCAAGCCGGAAAAGTCGCTGCTGACCGACCTGCAGAAGCACGCCGGGCGCAACAACTACGGGCGCGTGACGGTGCGACATCGCGGCGGCGGGCACAAGCGCCGCTACCGGATCATCGACTTCAAGCGCAATAAGTTCGACTGCGCGGCACAGGTCGTGTCCATCGAATACGATCCCAACCGCTCGGCCCGGATTGCTCTGGTGCAGTACGACGACGGCGAAAAGCGGTATATCATCGCCCCACTAGGACTGTGCGTCGGCGACCGTATCGCCAATGGCCCCGGCGCCGAAGTGCGCAACGGCAACGCCCTGCCGCTGCGCAGCATCCCGATTGGCTCGATGGTCCACAACATCGAACTCCAGCCGGGGCGCGGCGGCCAGTTGGCCCGCTCGGCGGGCGTCTCGGCCCAGGTGCTGGCTAAAGAAGGCAAGTTCGCCATCTTGCGCCTGCCCAGCGGCGAGATGCGCCTGGTGGACGAGAACTGTATGGCGACGATGGGGCAGGTCGGCAACACCGATCACGGCAACATCAAACTGGGTAAGGCCGGGCGCAAACGCTGGCTCGGCTGGCGCCCAACGGTGCGCGGCACGGCCATGGACCCCAATAGCCATCCGCACGGCGGCGGCGAAGGCCGCGCCCCGGTCGGGATGCCCGGTCCCAAGACGCCCTGGGGCAAGCCCGCGCGCGGTTATAAGACCCGCCGCAATAAGGCCACCGACCGCTACATCGTGCGGCGACGCGCCAGCAAGCGGCGTTAAGGAGAACTAGCCATGTCGCGTTCACTCAAGAAAGGGCCGTTTGTCGCGCCCAGCCTGTTGCAGAAAATCGAGATCATGAACGAGCGGGGGGAAAAGCGCGTCATCCGCACCTGGAGCCGCGCCAGCACCATCTTCCCGCAGATGGTCGGCCACACTATCGCCGTGCATGATGGGCGGCGGCACGTGCCCATCTACATCACCGAGAATATGGTCGGCCACAAGTTAGGTGAGTTCGCCCCGACCCGCACCTTCCGCGGGCACGAGGCTGAGAAGAAGAAGCGTTAAAGGGGCGACCGAGATGCCAGTATCAGCGACTGCTAAGTACCTGCCCATCGCGCCGCAAAAGCTGCGCCTGGTCATCGATCAGGTGCGGGGGATGCCCGCGCATGAGGCATCGATTGTGCTCAAGCACATGCCTCAAAAAGGCGCCACGCTGGCCCTGAAGCTGCTGGAGTCGGCCATCGCCAACGCGGAGCAGAACTACGAAATGAGCCGTGAGGACCTGGTCATCACGTCCATGCTGGCGGACGAAGGGCCGACGCTGAAGCGCTTTGAGGCCGGCGCGCGTGGGCGTTATAAGCCACGCCTCAAGCGGACTTCCCACCTGACCGTGATCCTCGATGAGCGAGAGAGGTAAGCGACGATGGGCCGTAAAATTCACCCGATTGGGTTCCGCCTGAAGATCAACCGCGACTGGGATGCGCGCTGGTACGCCGAAGGGCCGCGCTACCGCCAACTGCTGCAAGAGGACTTCAAAATCCGCCAGCAGATCATGGACGAGGGCAAGCGCGCTGCCATCTCGAAGGTCGAGATCGAGCGTTACCCCAACCAGATTTTGATCACCCTGTTCACCGCCAAGCCCGGCATCATCATCGGGCGCAAGGGCGAGAACGTCAAGATCATGCGCCAGGACCTCGAAGCCCTGACCGGCAAAAAGGTCAAGATCGAGGTCGAGGAGATCGACAAGCCCGACTTGGATGCTACCCTGGTGGCTGAGAACATCGCCGGGCAGCTGGAGCGCCGCATCAGCCACAGCCGTGCCATCAAGCGCGCTATCTCCCAGGCTATCCGCCAGGGCGCGCAGGGCATCCGTATTCAGGTCAGCGGGCGGTTGGCCGGGGCGGAAATGGCCCGCCGCGAGTGGGCAGGCGAGGGGCGCGTACCACGCAACACGCTGCGCGCCAACATCGACTACGGCACCGCCGAGGCCCTGACTACCTTCGGGCGCATTGGCGTCAAGGTGTGGATTTATACCGGTGAAAAGCTGGAGCGGGATACCCCCCAGGTCGAGCCGGCAGACGTGTACGTGAGTCAGTGAGAGGCCAGCGCCCTTGCCTCCGCCAGACGGAGGGACCGGGGCGGCGCAACGGTCGCCCCCGCGCATGGGGACGCAAGGAGTAAACGACTATGTTGATGCCAAAGCGGGCCAAGTACCGCAAGCAAATGCGTGGCCGCATGACCGGGCTGGCGCGCGGCGGCTCTGCCGTCGTGCAGTTCGGCGATTACGGCTTGCAGGCCCTCGAACCGGCCTGGATCACCAGCCGCCAGATCGAAGCCTGCCGCCGCGCCATCATGCGCCATATCAAGCGTCGCGGCAAGGTGTGGATTCGCATCTTCCCCGACAAACCCGTGACGGCTAAGCCCGCCGAAACCCGCATGGGCAAGGGCAAGGGCGCGGTCGATCACTATGTCGCCGTCGTCAAGACGGGACGTATCATGTTCGAGATGGCCGGGGTCGAAGCAGACGTTGCCGAAGAGGCCATGCGCCTGGCAGCCCACAAACTGCCTATCCGTACCCGCTTCGTCCGGCGGACCGATCCCATCACCGGTGAGGAGGTGTCCTGATGAAAGCCAGTGACATCCGCCAGATGGAAGATGCGGAGATCCGCAGCAAACTCGAAGACGCTAAAGAAGAGATGTTCAATCTGCGCATCCAGCGGGCTGCGGGCAAGCTGGAAGACCTGACGCGCATGAAGGTTCTGCGCCGCGATATTGCCCGTTACCTGACGGTGCTCCGGCAGCGCGAGATCGCCGCCGCGCTCGTCAATCGTCCGGAGGAAGGCCATGCCGAATAACCGCCGGCGGCTGGTTGGCCGCGTAGTGAGCGATAAGATGCAAAAGACCGTCGTGGTGCTGGTCGAATCGACTATTCAGCACCGCCTGTACGGTAAAACGATCAAGCGCGCCCGGAAGTTTTTGGCCCACGATGAAAGCGACGCCATCCCTGTCGGCGCGACCGTCCAGATCGTCGAGAGCCGCCCGCTCAGCAAGCGTAAGCGTTGGGTGGTGGAAAAAGTGCTGGCCCAAGAGGCGGTGGTGGACGTAGACGCCGACATCCAGGCCCAGGAAGCCGGACAGGAGTAAAGCGCCATGATTCAGCACGAAACCCGTCTGGTCGTCGCCGATAACACCGGCGCGCGCGAAATCCTGGTCATGCACATCATGGGCGGCTCGACCCGCCGCACCGCCGGTGTGGGCGATGTCGTGATCGCCACCGTCAAGTCCGCCGCCCCACAGGGCGCGGTCAAGAAGAGTGAAGTCGTGCGCGCCGTCATCGTGCGCACGGCCAAGGAATATCGCCGCGATGACGGCTCGTACATCAAGTTCGACGACAATGCCGCCGTCATCCTGGAGGGCGACACGCAGAACCCCAAAGGGACGCGCATCTTTGGCCCGGTGGCGCGCGAATTGCGCGAAAAGGGCTTTATGAAGATCGTCTCCCTGGCCCCGGAGACGCTGTAGGCAGGTAAGGGAAAAGGGCAATGCAACGGATCAAGAAGGGCGACACCGTAGAAGTGATCGCCGGGAAAGACCTGGGAACGCGCGGCGAAGTGCTGCGCGTGTTGCCAGACGCCAACCGCGTCGTGGTAGCGCAGGTCAACCTGGTCAAGAAGGCGCAGCGCGCTGTGCAGGCCGGGCGGCAACAGGTCCAGCCCGGCATCATCGAGTTCGAAGCGCCGCTGCATCTGAGCAACGTCATGCTGGTCTGCACCCAGTGTGACAAGCCGACGCGCGTCGGCTTCCGCGTCAACGAAGACGGCGTTAAGGTGCGCGTCTGCCGCAAGTGCGGCGCCGATATTGACTAGCCTCATGAGGATGTGCTATGGCTACTGCCATTCCCCGGCTCAAGCAGCGTTACCGCGACGAAGTCGCGCCTGCGCTGCTCAAGGAATTTAACTACCGCAATGTTATGCAGGTCCCGCGCGTGACCAAAGTGGTGATCAACATCGGCGTGGGCGAAGCGTTGGATAACCCCAAGTCGCTGGACGGCGCGGTCAGCGACCTGCGCCAGATCACGGGCCAGAATCCGATCATCACCAAAGCGCGCCGCAGCATCGCTAACTTCAAGCTGCGCGAGGGCCGCAACATCGGCGTCAAGGTCACGCTGCGCGGCGACCGCATGTGGGCGCTGCTAGACCGCCTGATGAACGCCGCCCTGCCGCGCACCCGCGACTTCCGGGGCGTCAACCCCGAAGGCTTCGACGGGCGCGGCAACTATACCCTGGGTCTGCGGGAACAGTTGATCTTCCCGGAGATCGAGTACGACAAGATCGACAAGGTGCGCGGCATGGAGATCACCATCGTGACTACCGCGCGCACCGATGAAGAGGGCCGTCGCCTGCTCAAGTTGCTGGGGATGCCCTTCTGGGAAAGCTAACCGTTCACAAACGCGCAGAGGATGGTATAATCGCCCCCCTGTGCCAGACACACACTGACCACCCCGGCAATGTGGACGCCAACACCCGCCGGGGCAGGAGAGGATGGTTCCAACATGGCAAAACGTTCGATTGTCACGCGCGAAACGCGGCGCAAGTACAAGGTGCGCGTGCGTAACCGCTGCCAGTACCGCGACCCCCATTCGGGCAAAATCTGCGGTCGTCCGCGCGGTTATCTGCGGCGCTTCGGCCTGTGCCGGATTCATTTCCGCGAGTTGGCCCTCCAGGGCAAAATCCCTGGCGTGGTCAAGTCGAGCTGGTAAGTAAGGAGCAGGCCCGTTATGTACAGCGATCCGATAGCCGATATGCTGACGCGCATCCGTAACGCGCTGCTGGCAAAACACACCAGCGTGCCCGTGCCCCATTCCAAACTCAAGGAAGAGATCGCGCGCATCCTGAAAGAAGAAGGCTACGTCGAAGACTATGAGGTCGGCGATGACAAGCCCGCGCCGATGATCTACATCCGGCTGAAGTACTACGGCGACCGCCGCCACAGCCGCCCCGTGATCACCGGCATCGAGCGGGTCAGTAGACCAGGGCGGCGCATCTACAACAAGAGCCGCGACCTGCCCTGGGTGCTCAGCGGCATGGGCATCGCCATCGTGTCCACCTCGCAGGGGATCATGACCGCCCAACAGGCCCGTCGCAAGGGCCTGGGGGGCGAAGTGATCTGCAAGGTGTGGTAAGGAAGGGCGACCATGTCTCGGATTGGCAAACAACCCATTTCCATCCCGCCCAAAGTCCAGGTTACCATTGACGGCCTGGACGTGACGGTGAAGGGGCCACGCGGCGAACTCAAACAGTCCTTCCACCCAGACATCGCCATCACCCAAGACGGCGGTAGGCTGGTCGTTACCCGCCCGTCGGATCAGCGCCATCACCGCGCCTTGCACGGCCTGACGCGCGCCCTGCTCAATAACATGGTGCTGGGCGTCAGCCAGGGCTTCCGCCGGGAACTGGAAATCGACGGCGTAGGCTACACCGCCGAAATGCGCGGCGCGAACCTGGTGATGCGGCTGGGCTTTTCTCACGAAGTGGTGGTCGAGCCGCCTGCCAACATCAAGTTCACCGTCGAAGAGCGCGGGCGCGTGATCATCATCGAGGGCATCGATAAGCAGGCCGTCGGCCAGGTGGCAGCAGAAGTGCGCGCCTGGCGTCCGCCCGAACCGTACAAGGGCAAGGGCATCCACTATCGCGGCGAAGTGATCCGCCGCAAGGCCGGGAAGGCTGGCAAGGTCGGCGGTAAAGGGAAGAAATAAGCAATGGGCAAGCACACTAGCGAAAAAGTTGTGGCGCGGGAGCGCCGCCACCGCCGCGTTCGCGCCCGGCTCTCCGGCACTGCCGAACGGCCTCGCCTGAACGTGTTCCGCAGCAGCGAGCACATCTACGCCCAGGTCATCGACGACGTCAAAGGCCACACCCTGCTGTCGGCCTCGACTATCGACCCGGAAGTGCGCGGTCAGCTCAGCGGCAAGACCAAGATCGAGGCGGCGCGCATCGTCGGGCAGGTCGTGGCCCGGCGCGCCAAAGCCGCTGGCATCACCAGCGTGGTCTTTGATCGCGGCGGCTGGAAATATCATGGGCGCGTCAGGGCGCTGGCCGAGGGCGCGCGCGAAGGCGGCCTGGAGTTCTAGGGAGAAAATCATGACCGCAGGAACACCCAGAGGAAGCAATCGCGGTGGCGGCCCGCGCGGCGGTGGCGACCGGGGCGGCGAGCGCAACGCCGAACGTGGCGAGCGTGGCCAGCGCCGGGACCGCCGCGAGCGCGAACGCGAGCGCGAGGAAGAACGCGAAGAACTGGACGAGCGCGTGATCGACATCACCCGTGTGGCGAAGGTGGTCAAGGGTGGCCGACATTTCGCCTTCCGCACGGTGGTCGTCGTGGGCGACAATCACGGCCATGTCGGCATCGGCATCGGCAAGAGCCGAGGCGTGCCCGATAGCATCCGCAAAGGCTCCGACCGCGCCCGCCGCACCATGCTGCCAATTGCGCTGTCCGGGACCACCATCCCGCACGAGGTCATCGGCAAACACGGCGGCGCCATCGTCCTGCTCAAGCCCGCCTCGCCCGGCACGGGCGTCATCGCGGGCGGCGGCGTGCGCGCCGTGCTGGAAGCCGTCGGCATTCGGGACATCCTGAGCAAGAGCAAGGGCAGTGCCAATGTCCTCAACGTGGCACACGCCACCCTGGACGCGCTGATGCAGCTCAAGAGCGCAGAAGAACTGGCGACCATCCGGGGCAAGCAGCCCCGCAGCGTCCTGCCGTTCTGGCGGCGCAAGAAGGATGAGGCGAAATGACCGGCGAGAAGACTCTCAAAATCACGCTGGTAAAGAGCGCCATCGGCTACAACATCCGCCAGAAACGCACGCTCTACGCGCTGGGCCTGCGCAAGCACCAGCGCACGGTGTTGCTGCCGGATAACCCGGCGGTGCGGGGGATGTTGCACGCCGTCGCGCATCTGGTGAGCGTCGAGGAAGTGACGAGCCATGAAACTGCATGACCTGCGCCCGGCAAAGGGCGCCAAAAAGAAACCCAAACGCCTGGGGCGCGGCATCAGCGCCGGCGGCGGTAAGACCGCCGGACGTGGAACCAAGGGCCAGGGCGCGCGCAGCGGCGGCGGGCCAGACGTCTACTTTGAAGGCGGCAACCTGCCCCTGGTGCGGCGGCTGCCCTTCAAACGCGGCTTTACCAACATCTTCCGCACCGAGTACCAGGAAGTCAACCTGGCCGACTTGGTCGCGCGCTTTGAAAGCGGCGCGGAAGTGACCCCCGCTGCGCTCAAGGCCAAGCGCCTGATCCGCGACGCCGCCGCAGCGGTGGTCATCCTGGGCCAGGGCGAACTGGACCGCGCGCTGACCGTCCGCGCGCACCGCTTCTCTAAGACGGCGCGCGAAAAAATCGAGGCGGCGGGCGGTACGGTCGAGGTGTTGCCGCTGGAACTGACCGGGGCGCGGGCGACCATCAAGAAGCTGCGCAAAGAGCAGTTGGCCGCCTTGCGCCAGAAACAGCAGCGATAGGAGCTAACCCATGATCGAGGCGCTGCGGAACTCGTTTCGCCTGCCGGACCTGCGCAACAAACTGCTCTACACCCTGTTGATCTTGCTGGTGTACCAGTTTGCCACGCACGTGCCCGTGCCGGGTGTAAACCGCGAGGCCCTGAATACGGTGTTCAACAGCGAGGGCGCCGGCCTGGTGAACGTGCTTAACCTGCTCTCCGGCGGGGCGCTGGATAACTTCAGCGTGCTGGCGAACGGCGTGTATCCCTACATCACCGCGTCGATCATCATCACCCTGCTGACGCCGATCATCCCGCAGTTGGAGGCCCTCGGCAAAGAGCCGGGCGGTCGGGAAAAGATCAACCAGTACACTTACTACCTGGCGATCCCGATGGCGGCCCTGCAATCCTGGGGGCAGATCAACATCTTTCGCGGCCTGGCCGGTGGGACCGAGATCATTCAGGGCTTCGGCACCAACGCCCTGATCACGCTCTCGACCATCATCACCATGACCGCCGGGACGATGTTCGCCGTCTGGCTGGGCGAGCGTATCACTGAGCAGGGCATTGGGCAGGGGCTGAGCATCATCATCTTCGCCGGGATCGTCGCCAAGACGCCCTACAACCTGGGCCGCTTGATCCTGAACAGCCCGAACGCGCTCTACAACGTGGCGGTGTTTGTCATCCTGACCGCCGTCACCGTGCTGGTGATCGTGGTGGTGCAGGAAGGCACGCGGCGCATCCCGGTGCAGTATGGCAAACGGGTGCGCGGACGCAAGGTCTACGGCGGTGGCAGCACACACGTGCCGCTCAAAGTCAACACGGCGGGCATGATCCCGCTGATCTTCGCCCAGAGCATCATCACCTTCCCGGCCATCATCGCCA
>CAZGXI010000066.1:0-8389 GCA_964529715.1 uncultured Anaerolineae bacterium
CTCGCCAACCAGTGGCACACGCTGCTGACCCTGCCGTGCGTGGCGGTCGAGCCGCTGGACGACGGACGCATCCGGCGCTTTTTGAACGTCTATCTGGAGGACGCGCGGCAAGCCGCCGTTCTGTGGCGGCAGCTTCAGCCCAAAAGCCGGGGCGACCGCCGCGCCCTGTTGGAACTGGCCCGCAACCCCTATCTGCTGACCATCATTGCGCTCATTTATCGCGTCCAGCACGGCCTGCCGCACAACAAGGCCGACCTGTTCCGGCAGGTGGTGGCCGTGCGCTGGGTGCACGAGGCGCACGAGCAGCGGGAAAACGTCGCGCCGGAGGATTGCCAGGTGGACGGCTTCACCTTCGCGCAGTTTATGCGCGCCCTGGGCGACCTGGCCTATGATATGATCGATCAGGACAGGGGGGCCAGCGTGGATACGGCCTGGGCGAAAGGCTGTTTTCCGCCGGAGGTGAGCGCGCGCAGCGACGACCTGCTGGTGGTCGGCGAAAAGTGCAGCGTGCTCCTGCTGGACGAGCAGGTGCGCTTCTTCCAGCAGTTGATGCAAGAATATTTCGCTGCCCATGCGCTGGACCATCGGCCTGGCGCGCCCGTGCTGGTGTTGGGCGAGCGCGGCTGGTTGGAAATGCCCTGGCGTGAGGCGCTGATCCTGCGCGCCGGGATGGGCGAGGCGGAGCGCGCGGCGGTGCTGGCGGCCTTCGCGGACGTGCTGACCGACATCGACGGCGTGCTACAGCGCAGCCTGACGCCGGGCGATGCTCCCTCCGGCGTGCACGCTATGCGCCCCCTCAGCCAGACGCCCGGCTACGCCTGGCCGGACCTGCGCTGGGACCTGGAAGATCAACTCAGCAGCATTTGCGCCATCGCCGCCGAAACGCTGGGCGTGATCGGCGGGTCGGAGGCGGTGCGGGCGCTGGTGAAGGCGCTGCCCCAGGCCGACCGCTGGGTGCGCGAGGCATCTCTGGCGGCGCTGCAGCAGATCGGCGACGGGCCGGTGGTCGAGGCGTTGCTGGGCATTTTGCGCGAGGGCGATTCGGCCCTGACCCTGGCCGCCGCTGCCGTGCTGGAACAGGTCGAAGACGCGGCAGCCATCGGGCAGGTGATCGGCGCACTGGCCGATCCCAATGCCCAGCTGCGCCGGGCCGCCGCGACCGTGCTCGGCGAGATCGGGGAGGTGGAAGCTGTCGCCGGCCTCAGCGTCGCCCTGCACGACTCCGACCCGGCGGTGAGCGACGCCGCCCGGCAGGCTCTCGCACGCATCGGCACGCCGGATGCGCTGGCCGCATTGGATGCCCTGGGAACATGATGTCCAGGTGTAGGGGCGCAACATGTTGCGCCCCTACCGGATTCGATCCTACTCCGTCACCACCGGGTACTCGGCGGCGGTCCAGGCGCGCAGGCCACCCCCCAGGTTACGCACATCGGTATAACCGAGCAGGTTCAGGGCCAGCTGCGCCAGCGCGCCGCGATGGCCGCTGCCGCAGTAGATCACGATGGGCTGGTCCGGCGCGGGCAGTTCGGCCAGACGCGCCACCACTTCGCGCACGGGGATATTCACCGCGCCCTCGATGAAGCCCTGGGCATACTCGCCCGGCTCGCGCACGTCCAGCAGGAAGGGCGCGTTCTCGGCCAGGGCGATGTTCAGGTTTTCGGCGCTGATCGTGCCGAAGCCCTGCGGCAGATTGCTCAGGTAATCGTTCAGCAGGGCGAACAGCTCGGCGTCCACCTCCGGCGCTTCACCCGCTTCGACGGCGGGGACCGGCTCCGTCACCAGCGGCAGCTCAGCCGCGCGCCAGGCGTTGAGGCCGCTCGCCAGGTTGATCGTGTCGTAGCCAAGCAGGTTCAGGGCCATGCTCGCCAGGGCGCCGCGGTGGCCGCTGCCGCAGTAGATCACGATCCGCTGGTCCATCGGCAGCGCGGCCAGGTTCTGGAGCACTTCGCGCACGGGGATGTTGATCGCGCCCTCGATGAAGCCCTCGGCATACTCATTCGGCTCGCGCACGTCCAGCAAGAAGGGCGGGTTCTCGGCCAGGGCCAGGCTCAGGTCGGTGGCGGTGATGGTCAAGAAGTTCTCCGGCAGGGCACTCAGGTAGCCGCCCAGCAGGGCTTCCAGGTCCGCAGCGCCCGCCTCCCCCATCACGACCGGGAATTCGGCGGCGGTCCAGGCGCGCAGGCCACCGCCCAGGTTGAGCACGTTTTCGTAGCCGAGCAGTTCCAGGGCCATCTTGCCCAGCGCGCCGCGATGCCCGGAGGCGCAATAGATCACGATGGGCGCGTCCATCTCGGCGGGCAGCAGCGAGAGGTCATCCAACAGGGTGCGGATCGGGATGTTGACCGCGCCCTCGATGAAGCCCTCGGCGTACTCATTCGGCTCGCGCACGTCGATCAGGAAGGGCGGGTCTTCCAGCAGGGCGACGTTCAGGTTATCGGCGCTGATCGTGCCGAAGCCTTCCGGCAGCGCACTCAGGTAAGCATCCAGTTCTTCCAGCAACGCCGCATCGACTTCGGGCGCTTCGCCCGTCGCCAGTTCCACCGCCGGTTCGGTCACGACCGGGTATTGGGCGTTGGTCCAGGCGCGCAGGCCACCGCCCAGGTTGCGCACGTTGGTATAGCCCAGCAGATGCAGGGCCATCTGCGCCAGCGCGCCGCGATGCCCGGACGCGCAGTAGATCACAATCGGCTCGTCCAGGCCGGGCAGCGCGTCGAGGTGTTGGAGAAATTCGCGGATCGGGATGTTCACCGCGCCCTCGATGAAGCCGCCAGCGTAGTCTGCCGGCTCGCGCACGTCGATCAGGAAGGGTGGATTCTCGACCAGTTCCAGGCTCAGGTTATCGGCGGAGACCAGGCCAAAGCCTTCCGGCAGGTTATTGAGGTAAGCGCGGAGCATCTCCTCGGATGCCTGCGCGACGGTCATCACGCTGACCGGCGCATCCACCGCCAGGGCGGGGACAACGCCCAGGGCCAGGCTCAGCACAACGAGCAGGGTAAGGAACAGCTTTTTCATAGAGGGCTTTCTCCTTCATTCGTTCGGGCGAACAAGATTACGAATTCCGGCGATTTGAACAGACTGACTGTACGCTCAGCCGCTTTGGTAGGAGGGACACGGCATGCCGTGTCCCTACAGACCGGTGTCCGGCGTCGGTGTTGGCGCGGGGCCGCCCTGCGGCGTGGCGGCAGGCTCATAGCCCTCCGGCAGCGGCGGCGCTTGCAGCACGATCACGCCCGCGTTGGCAGCCTGTTCTTCCGGCAGCACACGGTCGGGCGTCAGGAAAAGGGCGTTGTTGGTGTGACAGCTTTCGCAACTGGCCGTCTGCGGCGTGTTGCGCTGGATGTTGTGCGGCGTGGCGTAGGTCCACGTCGGCAGATTGTCGAAGTTCGGCAGCAAATTCTCGCCGTACAGGTCGAACAGGCCGGGCCAGGTGGGGACGTGGCGCACAGGGACATAGCGGTAAGGCCGCTCGGCATTACGCAGCACGTTTTGCCCGATATAAAAGCCCATCTCCTCGCCTTCCAGACGGAAGTAAGGCACATCTTCTGCCGTGCGTTCCAGGTGACATTCGCTGCAATTGATGTAGGCGACCGAATGGCACACCTGGCAAGACAGCAATTCCGTGCCATGCTCCTCGTGATAGGGGTTGCCGGAGCCGACGCCGATCTGATCGGCATGGCAGCTTTCGCAGGTGGGGCCTTGTGGCCCGTCGTAACGATGGGCGACGCCGCTGGCTTGAATGCCGTCGGTCGTCTGGACGACGCCATGCATCTCATCCCCGGTGTGGCAATCGGCGCAGATCATGCGCGCCGAACGCAGGTGCACGTCGGCGGGGATGCCCTCGTGCGCGCCGGTGTATTCGTTTTTCACGCGGCTGCCGTGACAGGCCGTGCACTGGCGAGACATCGACGGTGTGCGGACGAAGGCGTGTCCTTCCACCAGCCCGCCACCTACGCTGTCCGGCTGGCTGACGTGGCAGTCGCCGCAGGTGGTATGGCAACTATTGCAGTGGTAGGACTCGCCCTCCTCAATGGCAGGGTGATTCTCCGGCACGCTGCGGGCGTAGAGGACCGTGTCGTAGCCGGCCAGGCTGTTGTGCAGGCTGGCGCTCTGGAAGGGTGCAATGTTGGGATGACATCTGCCGCAGGAGGCTACCGCATCCGCCGACGGATCGGCGATCAGACCGGTGTGGGCCGTTCCCATATCGGCGTCATCGATGCCGGCGTGGCAGGTCGTGCAGGGCAGATAGCGATGCATGTCTTCCTGCAAGGCTTCCCAGTCGATCAACACTTTTTCCCATGCCTCCAACGGAGGCACCGATCCCCCTCAGCCAGACCCTTCGGAGGGCGCTTCCGGCACTTCTTCTTCCACCGCCAGCGCCATGAGCAGATCGGCGTTGGTGTGGCAGTCGATGCAGTTGAAGTCAGGGATCAGGGTTGGTGTGGGGGCGAGCAGCGTCGGCTGCGCTTCGGGCGCAACGGTCGCGCCGTCTGGCGACAGTGTCGCCGGGGCCTCACCGCCGCTCGGAGGGGCGGTTTCGGTGGCCTGGAGCGCCGCGCGCGCAGCAGGCAAGGGGCTGCATCCCGTCGCCAGCAGCGCAGACAACAGCATCAGACCGAGCAGGCATACAAGGGATCGTTTCACGGGCGCGCCTTTCTCCGGCAAACGCGGTCAGCGGTTAGCAGAGAGCCGTCAGCGATGAGCAAACAGCATGTGCAGGTTTTCAGCGCCGGGGACTCAAGTCCCCGGCGACGGAGGTAAAGTCCACTGAAGTGGACTGACATCCGCTGTCTTGACCCGCATTTCAGTCCGCTGAAGCAGATTTTGCGGGCTTAGCCAGGGGTTTGAATCCTGGCCACCGAGACAGACACGGTCGTTTTTGAAACCTGCACATTGGGTTAGCAATCAGCCGTCGGCAGGTCCAGTGGGCGGGTTTGACCGAAACGCTCACCGACCGCCATCTTGTGTCAATTTTCACGAATTATACAGCGATTCGGTTATGCTACACAAGCATCTTGATAAGTATTGCTTATATAACCTGCTTATGGCATATTATAAAAAATTTCAATGCAAGGCGGGCACTGCAACTTGATTTCGTGATGCAAAGTTTGCTACAATATTCACAAGTCTAAGGAAGTGCCCCCATGCTGGACATCTACGAAATGCAAATCTTCCTGGCCGCCGCCGAGACGGGCAGCTTTTCGGAAGCGGGTCGCCGTCTTCAACTATCTCAGCCTGCCGTATCGATGCAGATTCGCGCACTGGAAAAGCGGCTGGGGGTGGACCTCTTTCACCGCGCCGGGCGGCACATCCGCCTGACCGAGGCCGGGCAGGTGCTCATCCCCCTGGCCCGCGACCTGGTCAACCGCTCGATCCACATCAAAGAAGTGATGGCTTCGCTTCAGGGCGACGTGATCGGGATGCTCAGGCTGGCGTGCAGCACCACCTGCGGCAAGTACGTGTTGCCGCGCCTGATCGCGCGCTTCATGGAACACCATCCCGATGTGCGCGTGACCATCGACGTGGTGTCGCGCGAGTCGGCGCTCAACCTGCTGCTGGATGGCCACTCGCACCTGGCGATCACTAGCCTGCGCGAGCTGTCGCGGGAGGTGGAATACAGGCCATTTATCATCGACAAAGTGGTGTTGATCGTCTCTCCCGATCATCCCTGGGCTATGCGAGAATGGATCAGCGTGGATGAACTGCCACAAGGCCGCTTCATCCTGCGCGAGTTTGGGTCCGGGACGCAGCAGGCCGTCAGCCATGCGCTGGCCGAGCACGACCTGAGCCTGAACGCGCTCAACACGGTGATGGTCCTGGGTAACTCGGAGGCGATCCTGGTGGCCGTGACCGAGCGGATCGGGGCGGCGTTCATCTCGCGGCGGGTAGCGGCTGAGGCCATCGCGTGCGGGAAGGTGGTCGAAGTGCCCATCGCCGGGATAGACATGATGCAGCAGCTATACCTGGTTCGCCATGCCGGGCGCGCGCCGTCCAGCGCGCAGGCGGCTTTTTGGGAATACGTCTATCTGCCGGAGAATCGCGCCCTGCTGACGCAGCCGGCCATGCTGCCGGTGCGCTAATGACACGGAAACCCGCGTTGGCGTTACCTGGAAAACATGAGGGGGAAGCCCATGCAAAACATCTGGTTTCGCGTTCGGGGTGGGCCGCTGGTCGTGCTGCTGCTGACCCTGCTGCTGGCCGCCGCCGCTGGGGTATGGCTAAATCAGCCAACTGCTGAGGCCGCGCCGCTGCGTCAGGGCGACCCGCCGCCGGGCGATCACAGCGGGCAGCGTTGCTCTGAATGCCACCTGGATTTTAACGCCCTGTGGCAGAGCGGCGTACACGCCATCGCTTACAGCCGCAGTTCCTTCCAGGAATATTGGGAAGCGCGCAACCGCCCGACCAGTTGCCTGGACTGCCACACCACGCACTACCAGCCCAGCACCAACACTTACTTTGCGGAAAACGTCGTGTGTGAGGCGTGTCATGGCATGAACCCGGCGGACCATCCCCCGGCAGACATCGAACTGCCGCTGGAGATCGAGATGTGCGGGCGCTGCCACGAGGGCACCTTCCAGGAATTCCGCGCCAGTCCGCACGCCGTGACCGACGTCGCCGGCGGCATTGTCTGCGCCACCTGCCACGATCCGCACAGCCAACAGATCCGCTTCCCGACTATCGACGAGCTGTGCCTGAGCTGTCATCAGACCCCGCCGGAGGACTTCGCCCACACCTCGCACCTGGGGCACGACCTCCACTGCGGCGGCTGCCACATGTACCGCGACCCAGACCTGGGGCCGTGCGTGGCAAGCCTGTGTCCCACCGGCCACACGATGGCCGTCGATACGCTGGCCTGCAACGACTGCCACGAAGACCTGAACCGCCGCCTGGAAACCTTCACTGCCCTGACCGACCCGGAGCGGCTGGTGCTGGAGCGCGACAGCCTCCAGGCCCAGGTCGCCGACCTGGAAGCGCAGTTGGCCACCGTCCAGCCCGCGCCGGAACCGGAGGCGCGCGTGAACTACATCCAGCTTACGCAGGGGCTGATCATTGGGCTGGGCGTGGGCATCAGCCTGGCGTGGGTGCTGTCGCGGCGTGGCAACGGCAACAATAACGACAAGAACGACAACGACCAGGCGGAGGCAACGCCTCCACAGGCCGAAACGAGCAGCGAGGGACCCCATGAATAACCACAACGGTATCCCCCTCCTAAGCCGCCGCGACCTGATCAAGCTCTTAATCGGGTCGGGCGTATCGGTCGCTGCGGCGCTGGTCCTGGCCGAGCCATTAGACCCGCTGATGCGCCAGGTGGTCGCCGCCTTGCAGCCCAAAGGCGAACACGCAGAAGGAAGCGGCCCGCGCCATCCGCATTGGGGCATGGTCATCGACCTGAGCAAATGCATCGGCTGTGAGTACTGCGTCTACGCCTGCCAGGCCACCAACGACGTGCCCGACGATATGCGCTGGAACATCCACCTGGTGGATCAGACGCCGACCGGCCAGACCTTCCATGTCACCCGCCCCTGCCTGCACTGCCAGCATGCGCCCTGCGTGAGCGTGTGCCCGGTCACGGCCACGTACTACCGCGAGGACGGGCTGGTGATGATGGATTACAACAAGTGCATCGGCTGTCGCTACTGCCAGGCAGCCTGTCCCTACGGCGCGCGCGTGTTCAACTGGACCGAGCGCGGCGATACGCCCAATGAGCGCATCCCTGCCTGGGGCACGCCGGAAGTGGCGCGCCGTCCGCGCGGCGTGGTGGAGAAGTGCACCTTCTGCGTCCACCGCATCGACGCCGGCTACGCGCGCGGCCACACACCGGGCATCGACCCGGACGCGACGCCGGCCTGCGTGAACATCTGCCCGGTGCAGGCACGCACCTTCGGTGATCTCAACGACCCGAACAGCGCCGTTTCCCGCATCATCGCCAGCACGCCGACGTTCCGCCTGCGCGAAGACCTGGGCACCGACGCCAGCGTCTACTACATTCCGCCGGAGGGGATGACAATATGACCGCCAGAGTGATCAACTTCGCCCGGCGTTCGCCGTTGTATGTGTTGTGGCTGTTGTTTCTACTGGTGCTGATGGGCATCGGGGCGGTATCGGCCCTGCACGTGCTGATCAATGGCCTGGGCGTCACCAACCTGACCAACCAGCTTCCCTGGGGGCTGTGGATCACGGTAGACCTATCGTCCATTGCCTTGGGCGCGGGGGCGTTTACCCTGTCGGCGGCGGTATACATCTTCGGCCTGCACCGCTACGAGGCCATCGCCCGCGCGGCGGTGTTCGTCGGGCTGCTGGGCTATACCTCGGCGATGCTGGCCCTGGCGATGGACATTGGTCGCCCGGATCGTTTTTACCATCCGGTGTTGTACTGGAACGTGCACTCGGT
>CAZGXI010000067.1:0-8128 GCA_964529715.1 uncultured Anaerolineae bacterium
TGTTGCCCGACCGTATGTTCACAGGATAGCACAAGGTTGCGAAAGGGGCAAGGCGCATTCCCCTGTCGCCTAAAGGCGACAGTCCCCGCCGCCAATTCTTATGGACGATCTGATCAACGACAACTTCTCTGAAACGGCGGTAAAGGCCATTCATGATCCGGAGGTGCGCCGGAAGTACGCCGAAAGCATCCTGCGCATTCGGGACGTGGAAGGGGCAGCTATCATGCACATCGAGAATCTCCTCGCGCGGTGTGGCTGATCGTTTCCCCGCTCATAACAACTCCTGACACAGCAGCGGCGGACCCCAGGTCCGCTGTTCTGATTCCAGAAGAAGTTGTCTTGCCCGGAAAAACGGACTTTCCGCTGGGTTTTGTGGCGGTCTTTCCCTTGCGGATCGTGTGAAATTCTGCCACGATCATCGCATACAACAAACGAGCCTCCTCAAGTATGTCGAAAGGAACAGCCAGAGCGACATGGGCCAAAAAGCCTTAATGGTCATTGGGGCGCATATTTCCGACGCAGAAAATATGGCCGGCGCGATCATGCTCAAGCACAAAAAAGCCGGGTGGGACGTGACGATTGTCCACATGACACCCGGCGAGAAGGGACATCCCACACTGCCGCCGGAGGAATATCTTAAGATGCGCATCGCCGACGCGCACGCCTCGGCGGAGTTCATCGGGGCGAACGTCGAAATTTTGCCTTATAAAGACGGTGAACTGGATGTGACTCCAGAGGCCGCCTGGATGGTGGCGGACCTGATCCGCAAATATCGCCCGACCGTGCTGCTCACGCATTGGGTCGGCAGCATCCACCGCGATCACGCCAATACCCACAAAATCGTTCAGGACGCCCTGTTCAAGGCCGGGCTGCCCGCCTTCCAGCGCGAGTATCCTGCTCACTATCCCGGTGCGGTGCTTTATCCTGAAAATTGGGAAGACATGGAAGGGTATGCGGCAGACATCTACCTGGACGTGACGGAGGTGTTCGATGACTACCTGAAGCTGCTCAAGACGCACGCCCTGATGCGCGAGCGTTATTCCAGCTTCCGCTACTACGATTACTACGAGGCGTTGGGTACGGTGCGTGGCGCGCTGGGCGGTTTCGGCAAGGGCGTTACTTTGATGCGCCCGCACAGTCTGTATGTCTATGATCGCCAATCGGGACTGCTGGGCTGAGATGTCGATCTTGGCGGTTGACGTAGGCGGCACCAAAGTTGCCGCTGCGCTGGTCACGCGGCGGGGGCGTGTCATAGGCCGCGAACGCCAGCCGACGCCACCGGACGGGCCGGAGCCGCTGGTCGAGCAGATCGTCGAGGCGGCGCGTCTGCTGTCCAGACGGCGACGCATCCAGGCGGTAGGCGTGTGTGTGCCTGCTGTGTTGGAATGCGACACCGACCGGGTGCTGTGGGCGCCCAACCTGCCTGGCTGGAAGGATGTTCCTTTGCGCGAAATGTTGCGCGACCGTCTGGGGATACCGGCCTTCGTCGAATACGACGGGCACGCGGCGGTCCTGGGAGAATGGTGGGCGGGGGCTGGGCGCGGCTATCGTCAGGTGGCGTCGGTCATCATCGGTACTGGCATCGGCGGCGGCCTGATCGTGGATGGCCGGTTATGGCGTGGGCGCGACCGCCTGGCCGGGGCGGTGGGCTGGTTCCCAGTGCTTGGCCCAGAAGGACTGGATCACTGGGAGAATGTGGCTGCCGGGCCGGCCATCGCCCGACGCGCCCGGCAGTTGATCGCGGCAGGGGCGGTTTCGGCACTGAAGGCCGACGATCTGGCAGCCAAAGACGTCTTCGATGCCGCTCGCCGGGGTGACTCACTGGCCTGCCGGGTGATCCGCGAAACGGCAGACGTGATCGGCCAGGGTGTCGCCAGTGTGATCAGCCTGGTGAACCCGGAGATCGTGATCCTGGGCGGCAGCGTTGGTCAGCAAGGCGATCTGCTGTTGGAACCGGTGCGGCAGGCCGTGAACCACTGGGCGCAGCCCATCTCGGCGCGCGACGTGCCGATTGTCAGTTCGACCCTGGGCGAGGAAGCGGGCCTGCTGGGGGCGGCTTATGCTGCCTTTTTGAGACTGCGACGAGAATAGGAGCCAATCATGTCTGCCAGTGAGTACTTTCAAAAAGCCGGGCAACTGCTGGAAAAAATCCACACTACCCAGCTAGACGCCATCCAGCGGGCAGGGCGCGCCTGCGCCGCATCGATTGCGGCGGATCGTGCTGTACACCTGTTTGGCTCCGGCCATTCGGTGATTCCCGTGCTGGATATGTTCCCGCGCTACGGGGCTTATGTCGGTCTGCACCCGATTATGGACCCACGCCTGATGTGGTTCAACATCACCGGGCCGGGTGGGGCGCGCGAACTGCTGTGGTTGGAGCGCACAGAAGGGTATATCGAGCAGGTGTTGCTCTCCCATCACCTTGACCCGCGCGACACGATGATCGTCTATTCGCACGGCGGTCTCAATGCTGCGCCCGTCGAAATGGCGCTGGCGGCCAAAGCGAAAGGGCTGACGGTCGTTGGCGTGACCTGCGTCGCTAACCGGGCCATCAATCCGCCGACGCATTCTTCGGGTAAGTCGTTGCATGACGCCGCCGACATCGTGATCGATAACTGTTGCCCGCCGGAGGATGCTCTGATCCCAGTGGAGGGTCGCCCGGAGAAGGTCGGGGCCAGCTCCACATTGGCGGCGGTGGCGATTACGATGGCGCTGTTGGCCGAGACGACGGCAGAACTGGTGAAGCGGGGGATGCCGCCGGAGCGCATCTTTGTCTCGCCGAATGTGCGCGGCGTGGACCCGGACAACAATCTTCAGGTGTTCCGCGATTATATGGAATTTGAGAAGAGCCTGTGAGCGGAGAGCGTCGGGGCGACCAAGCGTCGCCCCGACCACTGTTCTGCAAGGAGGCTATTCCGCGCTCAGTTGCAGATGATAACCATCCAGGACTGCGTCTCCCTCTGGCCCCCAGGATGCCAGATACAGCGGAACGACCGGCCCCAGCGGCAGGTGGCCAAGCAGGTGGTTCTCCCCAACGGTCACGTCCACCACGTAGACGCTGATCCGGGCATCTGTGTTGGCCGGGTCGAGCGGCTGGGGCGCATCGTCAGGGTGCACGCCGAGGGCGGCGACCAACAGGGCGCTCCCGTCCGGTGACCATGTCACCTGCAAGGGGCGGATCATGCGGCGGTTCTCGTTGTCGTTCGGATGTGCAGGCAGTGGCAGGGCTGTGATCGCCCGATCTTCCAGCCCGATCCAGAACGCCCAGGTTACAACGGGTGTTCGCGTCGGATTGCCTGCCCAGAACAACAGGCGTGTTCCATCCGGCGACCAGGACAGTGGCCCAACCGCGTTGAGAGCCGCGCCCGCGTAGATGCCGTGCAGGGCCGTCTCTGCGTCGGCCAGGCTGACCAGGTGCTCCATCTGGCCGCTCTCCACGTCGATCAGCCACACACCGTCGCTTTCGGCATCGGCTTCGCGGTGACGCACGCTGGCGGCCAGAGTCGCGCCGTCCGGCGACCACGCCAGGCTGAGGACCGAACCGGCGTCGGCCACACCGTCCTGATGGCCCGGCAGAAATGCCAGGTCGCGCACCTCGCCGCTGGTGACATCGAACACGGCGAGTGTTGACGGGGCGAACTGCCCGCTTTCGCCAATCAGCGTGCGCTCGACGGCGACCTGTGTCCCATCCGGCGACCAGGCGGGCTGGACCTCGATGGATACGCCGGGCGGTGGACCGGCGCTGCCTTCCGTAGCAGCGAGCGGTCCTTCGTAGCCGTCGTCGGCCAGGGCGACCCAGGTTCCGGCGGCGGGATCGAGCACGCGCAGGTCGGTGTCGCTTTGTGTTCCCAACGGCTGTCCCACGACGGCGAGCCTGGCGCTATCCGATGCCCAGCCGAAGGGCTGCCAGAACGAGGTTGGGGCGGGGTCGAAGCCGCTCGGCAGGGCTTCTTGCGGCGCGAAGCAGAGCGGCTCGCCGGAGGCTGTCACATCTTGGGCGCATACATAATAATCGCGGTGCCCGTCCAGGCGGACGGCGCTTTCATAGGCGATCTGCCGTCCATCAGGGGCAGGGATGATGCGCAGCCCGACACTGGTCGGCAGGGTCAGCGGCTGCGCGCCGATCACGGTCCAGGGCGAATGGTCCTGCGCTGTGGTTGGGAGACCAGCGGCCAGAATCAAAACACTCAACAGGATCGCCGGAAGTCGTCGCACCATCGCACATTCTCCCTTATGGTTAGGGTGAACAATTACAGCCCACCGGCTTTGGCTTCTTCCCAAAGCGCGTCCATCTCGGCCAGCGTCATCTCGTTCAGGCGATGGCCTGCTTGATCCGCTGCCTGTTCGATGTAACGGAAGCGGCGATAAAAACGGGCATTGGCCTCGCGCAGTGCCGTCTCTGGCTCGACTCCCATCCAGCGAATCCAGTTGACCAGCGCGAACAACAGGTCGCCGATCTCGGCAGTTCGCGCGTCGGCATCGCCGGCAGCCTGGATTTCGGCGATTTCCTCAGCGATCTTGTCTACGACCGGCTGGATGCTCTCCCAGTCGAAGCCAACGCGCGCCGCGCGGGCCTGATAGCTGTAAGCCTGCGCCAGGGCAGGCAAGGCTTTGGGCACCCCATCGAGCAGCGAACCGCCTTTGCCGTTATCGCGTCGTTCTTCTTTCTTGATCTGCTCCCAGTTGCGCACCACGTCGCCCACGCCGCCGACGGCCACTTCGCCCCAGACGTGCGGATGGCGGTGGATGATCTTGTGGTTGATCGCAGCGATCACGTCGGCCATGCGGAATTCGCCTTCGTCTACCGCAATCTGGCCGTGCAGCACGATCTGGAGCAGCAGGTCGCCTAACTCCTCACGCAGCGCGGCGGGATCGCCGGAATCGAGCGCGGCCAGTACCTCGTAAGCCTCCTCGATCAAATTCGGGCGCAGCGATTGGTGCGTTTGTTCCCGGTCCCAGGGGCAGCCGTCTGGCGCGCGCAGGTGGGCAACCGTTTCTTGAAATCGCTCAAAGCTGCCTGGCTGCGGCAGGGGCGGCAGGTAAAGGGTCGTCAGGTGGGCGATGTGCGGACTGCGGTCGATTTCGTAGAGCGGCAGCGGTTCGATGCGCTCGTCCGGCGTCCCGACGGCGTGCAGCAGTGTGACCGGGTGCTCGTCTGGGTACTGGTTCATCAGAGTCAGCTTGAGGTCGCCGGCGACGGCACGGCTATATACCTGGGCCAGCAGGACAGGGAAATCGGGATTGATCGGCGGGTGATGCATAGCTGCGACGGTTACGGCGTCGTGAATCTGGAGGCCGTCGGCAGCGTCGATGCCCAGCGCCGCCAGCGCCGGTTCGACGAAGCTCAGCCCGGCGACGATGCGCGTAGGGATACTCTGTTCTTTTGCCAGGGACAGGATGCGCGTCACCGTGTCTTCGGCCACCAGGGGATGGCCCGGCACGGCATAAACCACGTCTGCGCTGCCTGCTCCCAACGCGACGATCTCGTGGGCGATTTCGGTGTAAAGCGCCTGGAAGTCTTCGGCCCGATCGTAGCGATCATCCAGGCTGTCGTAGTGCGGTCCCTGAGGCAGGGCGGGGACGGTGGGGTGGCGGGCCGTGCGCAGGATCACGCGCGGCGCGGCTTGCAGCGTTTTCCAGGCTTCCAGGGTCAGGTGGTCAGGGTTGCCAGGGCCGAGGCCCACAATGGTGATGGACACGGGATTTCTCTACCTGTCTATTGGGATGATGGTCATTATACCCCTTCTATCGGGCTTCCTGAAAAGATTAGATTGTGTGCTGATTTTAATACAATAACAGTATATAATAATTAGTGCATTTGATAATCGGAGGGGGTAGTAAGATGACACCAGATGAGTTCCTCCGTGACTTCGGTCCTATGCTGGGGCAGATTTTTATGACGGTGGTGAACCATCAAAATGAAGATGGCTCTGTGTTTAGTGCAGAAGGGGTAGAGCGCCACGCCGCCCTGGCCTTCAGTCTGGTTAATCATTTTGTTGCTGCGCTGATGGCCTGTAACCCGCATCGTGGTGAGCGGTTGGGGCGGACTTTGCGCTGGCTGGTTCAGCAAATTCCTGAGACTTCGCGCGATGTCAATCGCACATACATGAACCAGTTGGAAGCCATTTTGCTCTTGAATCCCAGCCCAGAGGAACTGGACGCCTTGCGCCAGCCGCACGATTTGGTCAACCGCCTGCTAAAGAAGTTGATCACGCAGCGTAATTCTGCAGGGGATTACTCCGTTGATGGTTTGTCCCCTGCGCTTGCCAGCCTATGGGCGATTAAACTACTTAAACAAGCAAGGATAATAGGTGTTCCATTAGCACAGGATGAAGCCCGGTTCCAGCAAATGCGTCAAGATATCGATCTGCTTCTGCGAGACGGAAGAAAAACGTTGACGCGAGATAGAGACTGTGCCCTGGGACTTCGCCTGCGTTATGACTTGCATGGGCAATTGCTCCCTTCTCAAACGAATTTGCTGGTGCAGCTTGTGAACCGTAAAAAGAATTCTTATGGCTTATGGGACGCCAGTGAACGACTTTTGCGTCAGCTTCCTCCTATTGGATTAAGCCGAACGGCCACTTTTACGATCAACCCGGATGATGATGCGAGACGCAGATGGCGCGAGGCATTTGTCAGCACGTACTATGTTATTGAAAATCTTGCGCCGTTGCATCGATTACACCCCGGTGTTGTACCGGCGCTCGATAACGCGATGCAGCGATTGTGCACCTTTTTCTTTCGTGATGGGTCTCAGAGCCTCTATGCGAATTTCGACGGGGAGTATGACCAGTTGCAAATCATGTGCCGTTTTTTGGTGGCCAGCCAGGCATACTCCAACGGACAGCTTCAACCCTATCTGTTTACCCTGCTGGTGGATTCGGTTCCCAAGAATAATCTCTATGTCGCCCCGGATCGTATTGACATTGAGGGGGCACTGAGTGCGCTGCACAAGTGGCTCAAAGTAGAACACGAAGGCGAAGCCGAACCCCTGACGCGAGGCTTTTCCGGCGCGCGTGTAGTGCGTCTTCAACCGCGTCTGGTTATTCCGGCAGCTACCGCCGGGACAGCGCCCATGCCTGTGGCGCTGCCTTTCAAAAGCGTTATTATCAAGTATGGTCCGCGTGCCGAAATTGAAACGGAAGTCAAGAATTATCAGCGGCTGTCCTATCGGGTTCAGTCCGCTTTTGCGGCCCTGCGTATTACGTATCACGATGAATCTCACGACCGTGTTTTCGCTGTCATTCAGGACTTGGTGGATTTTGTATCCTTAGAGGAACATTTGCTCAACACGCATGTCACGACGGCAGCATTGCCGGAGGAGTTGTCAGAGTTTCTTCAGGATTTTCACAACCTGAGCAGGCTTAGACGGCGAAGGGATTTGTGGGATCGCAACCGGCCTGCGCGACAATTGTACTTTGAACCATTGTGGCGCTACGTCGAATCGGTGTATTCCCTATCTAGCCAGACCCAGATTCAGGTGCAGTTACGTCGTCAACGTGGTGGTAAGCCGAATGACCTGTCGGGAGTACAGGAGCGAGAACGGGAGTTGCGGCGCATTCTGGCGCAGCTCTATCAGTATGAGGCTCTGCTAAATCGTTTTCCTGCCGTTTATATGCACGACGATTTGCACGCGCGCAATGTCATGCTGCGGTTGCCTAAAGGGCAGGATGAGCACATCGAGTTTAAGTTCATTGATCTGGAAAAATTTATTGAAGGAGGGGACTATGCTTGTGATATTGGGGAGTTAGGTGTCAGTTTGAAGGTGTTGGAAACCACTGCGCGGTGTGAAAGACCCATCCAACTCTTCGCCAGAAGTATCAAGCAGACCATTCAGAACGATTATTTCCACCTTGCCGCGGAAATCAAAGATCGTCTGTTCCCGGCGCGTCTGGCATTGAGTGAGGCGCGAACCTGGCTACGCATCGCACATGGAAAATCGAAGGAGGGATCGCTGCGGCTGCGCGAGGGAAAAGTTGCCGAGGCCACCGACATCGTCACTGATGTGCTGACGCTGGCCGATCATGCTTGTCGAGACCTGGAGCAGGCGCTCAATTTGCTGAAGGCCCCAGCGGGGCAATAAAACAAGCCTTCTGGTCAGGGAGGCTTGGCACTGGCCTACTCTCCC
>CAZGXI010000068.1:0-7784 GCA_964529715.1 uncultured Anaerolineae bacterium
GTGGCCGTTGGCAGCGGGTTGATTCCAGACGAACCACCGCTGGGTGTCTGTTGAGCGGAGCGCGTCGGCGTGGCGGTTGGCCGCAGTGTGCCTGTCGGCGCGAGCGTTTCGGGCGTTTCCGCCAACTGGAGGGCCTGTAGGTCCTCGGCGCTGAGAGTGCCGCCGATAGGGATGATGGGCGGCGTTGGGATGGCACCTATCAGGTCACACGCGCCGCGCGCGCTAACCTCACTCTGCCGCACCCAGGCTTGTGGCCAGTCTTCCAGCCGCACGCGCCACCAGGCAGACCCATCCGAGGCGTTCGCCTGGCCGAGTACGAGGATTTCTGTCCCGGCAGGCAAGAACGTCACCGAAGCGCGGTTCTCGCCCGGCCCCACGTGCACACGCGCGCTGCGTGGCTGGTCGGTGTAAATGCGGCAGGGCGCAGGCGTGGGGGTCGGCGTCTCAGTCGGGGTTTCGGTCGGCGTTGCGGTTGCGGTCGGGGTCGGCGAGGGCGTAGCCGTCGGCAGCAGGAACGCCACCGGCAGTGGCGACGGCGAGGCAATCAGGACGACATTCTCGACGCTGGCGGTGGCGCTGGCGGCGATCTGCTGGAGGGCCGCCACGTTGCTGCTGGCGGTCAGGGCGACCAGTGCCGTAGACGCCAGGATGGTGGCGAACAGCACGGCCAGCGCCCGCGCCCGACGGTGCTGGGGAGGCCGTTCAACCACCGTCACGGCGACGTCGTCCTGTGTCGTGGTTACCCGACCCGTCCCGTTGCCGCCGGGTTCGTCTAACACCACCGTTCGAGCGGGGTCCTCCTCGACCGGCAACGCCAGCGTCGAGGGCGAGTCCGGTCGGATGGCGACCGCGCTGACCCGCGCGGCCACCAGGGAGATAGCCTCGTTCACCAGCACGGGCCGCCCCTGCACCGCCTCCTCGAAGGCGCTGACCAGCTCGCCCGCCGTCGCAAAGCGGGCATCCGGGTCCTTCGCCAGGGCTTTTTCCACCACGCGCTGCACGCCGCGCGGCAGCCCGCTGACTTTATCCACCAGGGAAGGGGGCGGCTTTTCCAGGTGCAGGTACATCAACTGCGGGGGCGTGGGGGCGAAGAACGGCGGCTCACCGCAGAGCAGTTGGTAGAGCATGACGCCCAGGCCGTAAATGTCGGCGCGGCCATCGATGCCTACACCGTGCCACTGTTCCGGGGCCATATACAGCGGCGTGCCCAGCGTGGCCGCCGAATGGGTGATAATTGTACCGTAGCGCAGCTTGGCGATGCCGAAGTCGGTGAGGTAGGCGTTGCCGAAGTCGTCCAGCAGCACGTTACTGGGTTTGATGTCCCGATGGATGACGCCCCGTTCGTGAGCGTAGTCCAGGGCGCTGCCCAATTGCCGCAGGATCTGCCCCACCTGCTCCAACGGCATTGGCTCTGGGCTGATGTGATCTTGCAGGCTGCCGCCGGTCATCAGGCGCGTGACCAGGTAGATCAGGCCAGCGTCTGCGTCGTAGCCGTAGTCATAAACCGGGAGGATATGGGGGTGTTCCAGGCGGGCAATAATATCGGTTTCGCGGCGGAAGCGCGCCACAAAATCGGGATCGTGGACCAGCAGCGTATCCATGACCTTGAAGGCGACCATGCGGGCCATGTTCGTCTGCCGGGCGCGATAGACGACCGCCATCCCACCGACGCCGATGCGTTCGATGAGCTGGTAGCGGTCAATAATTTTTCCGGTCAGGTCTTGCGCCATGCGCCGCGCCTATATTCCAGTAAAACTTTATCCGCAACTTTTTTGATCCCATCATCAATAGTATAGGCCTTTTTTTGATAACAGAAAAGTGAATTCATCAAATCTGCGGTGTTTTCTTGGGCATTTTGCTACAATCGCCATGATGCATATGCGAGCAACAGGGCAAACGTGGGCGCGGCGCGCCCTCAGGTTGATCGGCGGGGTGCTGGCGGCGGGGCTGCTGGCCTCTTGCAGCCTGCCGATTCCCGGCCTGGAGACACCCGCCATGCCGTCGCCTTCTGCCGAACCCCCGCCGCTATCGCCTACCCCTGCCGACGGCGGCGCACAGGATGCCCGCGCCTTGTTCGCCGACGTGTGTTTTGCCTTTTGGGAACAGCAGATCAACCGTCAGTTCGTCATCGATGGGCCGTTTGCGTTGATTCGGCTTTACAACGAGGTAGACGACTCCGGGTTGTGCCGCTTCCCCGTGACGCGGCAGAACTTCGACTTTGCGGCGCGTGTGCTCGTCGGCGCGATCAATGTCGGCACAGGCTGTTGGGCCTACAGCGACCTGCTGGACGTGATCACAGACGACGCGGCGCGCACGGTGACGGTGCGGGTGGCCTGGGGCGTGGCGGGGGATTGCGCCTACCGCCTGGTGCGCCCGTTTTGGATCAGTCTGCCCCGTCCGCCGGAAGGGTACGCCATACAGATGAACTTCGTGGCGCTGGAGTGAAGGGCAGAAGCCAGCCGGCAAACCTGCCGGGCCGGCTGGCCACGCCGGGAAAAGCTCAACCCACCGGGACGGTTAAGCTAATCTGCCCAACTCGCCGCTTCAGGCAGGGCGTTTCTATCAGGCAACGTGAACGATACGTTGTGATCTGCACGATCCTAAATCGTATAACTTGCGCATCTATCGTCTGTCGAATGACGTTATAATAGAGTGGTATTCAGGCGGTTCAATAGCTGCCTGAATGCAGCGGTCTTTTATAGGAAGGTCCGTCATGCAAAGCCAGTCTTACATGGACCAGGCCCGGCAGGAATGGAACCAGGCACGTCGCAAGGCGTTCTGGTCGCAGCTGCTCGCTAACCTGGACGAGCAGGGCGGTGGCCTGCTCGATTTTAACGACATCTCGCACCGTCTCAACCTCAAGACGGCGGTGTATCGCGGGGTACAAAACATCCCCCTGGATAAGATCGTCGGCAGTGTGGGGCGCTACCAGGATTTCACGCGCGCTTTTCTGCCGGTCGTCGATGACATGAGCAGCCGCTGGCAGCGTGTCGCTGCCCTGTATCTGGACCCGACCAGCGGCGGTGTGCCGCCCATCGAGGTTTACAAGGTCGGGGATGCCTACTTCGTCAAGGACGGTAACCACCGCGTCTCGGTCGCCCGACAGCTTAACATGGAGGACATCGAGGCTTATGTGTGGGAATACCCGGAGCCGGTGGCCGGGATCGCGCCGGATACCGACATCGATACCCTGTTGATCGAGGCCGAACGGCGCGACTTTATGGAACAGACCCACCTGGATGAGCTGCGTCCCGGCAACGGCATCCGTCTGACCGCGCCCGGCGGCTACACCGAACTGTTGCGCCAGATCGATCATTACCGCACCGTGCTCAGCCAGATCGACGGGACGCCAATCTCCTATGAGGAGGCCGTCACCGCCTGGTACGACATGCTCTACGAGACAACCGTGCAGTTGATCCAGGAGGCCGGGGTGCTCGACCTGTTCCCCGACCGCACGGCGGCGGACTTCTTTGTGTGGGTGACGCGACAGCAGCGCGAACTGGAAGAACGCTACGGGCGGCGGATCAAGATTGACGAGGCGGCGCGGGACTTCCGTCGGCAGGCGCGCGCACGTCGGCGCGGGCGGCCCTGGAACTCAGTGCTGCGCTGGCTGGCGCGGCGGATGGCGTAGGCAGTGTTCGGCACTCAGCCGTCCGCCCTCGGCAACGAACTGATCCCATGTGCAAGTTTTCTTACGGTGCTCATTTGCCCTCACCCCCCTGGTCCCCTCTCCCTCACCGAGAGGGGGAATCTCCGTGCGAGGAACCCCGTGCCTGGAAGCCCCTCGCGCTGAGGGCCTGCCCCGGCATCGTTGGCCGGGGAGCGGGGTTAGGGGTGAGGGCCGTCGGAGCACCCTGTCTATGTGGCAGGTTTTTAAACACTCTCTCAGTCGTTAGCTGGCCTGCTGACGTCGGGCTGCTTCATGGCAGCCACTTCTGGAACGGCCCGCCCATTGATCTGGGCAACCGAAAGATCGCCAGGACTGCCAGGAGATAAAGCCCCCCGGTGAGGGCGGCCCAGCTCAGCGCGTCGCCGTCCTGGCGCAGCAGGGCATCGGCGGTGTTCCAGAGCGGGATCAGCGCGCCCAACGCAAACGGCGTCGCTGCGACCACGCCGACGATGCGCGGCACAACCTTCGCCGCCACAATGCGCGCAAAGACGCCCGCTGCGCAGATCAGCACGATCACGCCCAAGACGACATCGCCCTGATAGACCCAGGTCACTACCGCCACCGCCGCCAGCAGGAGTGCCAGCCGCAGCCCATAGCCCAGCCAGCGCGTCCTGGCTGCGGTTGAGGCGCCCGCTTTGGCCCCGGTCTGCCGGGAACGGGCGACCCGTTGCTCTCGCAACAACGCCTCGGCCTGCGCCCAGGTGACACGCTCCTGCGACGATGTAGCGGCGCGCGATGGCCTGGCGGGGTTCGTCGCTTCGCTGGATGACTTGGCCGGGGCCGTCGGGGCCGTTGGATCGTCCGGCGGCGACTCGGCAGCAGCGGCGCGCCGGGCGGCGGCTTTGGCCTTCGCCAGTGCCACCCGTTCGCTCAACGACATTTCGCCTGTCTTCGGCGCGGCAGCAGTCGAACCATCCGCAGCGCCGGAGACAGCCTTATCGCTGCGTGGCGGTGGCGTGTTTTTCTTGCCTCGCCGGAACAACCGCCGCAGCAGGGAGGGCCGCTTCTGCCCGCCGCCTGCCTCGCCCTTTCTGGCAGCAGACCGAGATGACGCCGCTGCCTTTTTGCCCCGTCTGAATATCCCGCACACCTGGCCTACCTCTTGTTCCGTCGAACGCCTGGGGTGGTTTTCCAACATCCCAGGCCACCTGTTTTGCCTATAAGAATTGGCGGCGGGGACTGTCGCCTTTAGGCGACAGGGGAAGCCGCCTTGCCCCTTTCGTAACCTCGTGCTATCCTGTGAACATACGGTCGGGCAACAGGCGTCCGCAGGATCATCGCCTCAGCGCGCGTCCGATGCGGCTCTTTAACAACTTCAGGTATCGGGTTGTGTGAGGAAGGCGCACACGTAAAATCTGAACCGTACATAAGAGAGAACCTCTTTCCAGGCCCGGACGGGGCCTTCGGAGCGTAACGTAGACCGCTGGGTCCTGCGTGCTTCGAGAAGCCGCCGCGTTTACGCGGCGGAGTCGTCACATAATCATACTCCAAAACCTGGCGGCCCTGGATTCTGCCTTTCACGGATCACGACCAGGAGCCAGGCGGTTGACAGGCTACCACCTTCGGGCAACAGACGGGGCAAGCGCCGCCGGAAAATGGTATCATCAGCGGTGATTGCCCTGATCCGAACAAACCGAGCAACCCGTAGACGGGGGAAGCCTATGGTCAAGATCGTCATCGTGGAAGATGACGCCGTGCTGGCAGAAACGTTGGCCGATAACCTGGCCCAAGAAGGCCACAAAGTCACGACGGTCGGCGACGGCGAAGCGGCTTACAAGAAGATTGTCGATAAGCCGCCCGACCTGATCGTGCTGGACGTGATGCTGCCCCGCCTAGACGGCCTGAGCCTGTGCCGCATGATCCGGCGCAACGCCACCACCGCGCACATCCCGATCATCATGCTCACTGCCCGCAGCACCGAGGTGGACAAGATCGTCGGGCTGGAAAGCGGTGCAGACGATTATGTGGTCAAGCCGTTCGGCCTGGGCGAGTTTCTGGCGCGCGTGCGCGCGGTGATGCGCCGCGCCCCCAACCGCCCCAGTGTGCAAGATGAACTGGCCTCCGGCGACCTGCGCCTGGACCTGACCGGGCGGCACGCTTACCTGGGCGAACAGGAACTGGACCTGAGCAACAAGGAATTTGAACTGCTGGCCGAGTTGATGCGCAACCAGGGCGCGGTGCTCTCGCGCGACCTGCTGCTGTCGAAAGTGTGGGGCTACGATTACTTCGGCGACCGCCGCACGGTGGATGTGCACATCCGCTGGCTGCGCAAGAAGATTGAGGCCGACGCCTCTAACCCGACGCGCATCGTCACCGTGCGCGGCATCGGCTACCGCTTTGAGGGATAGCACATGGCCTCTGCCCCCCTCCTGACCGCCCTGGCCGACATCGCGTTCGAGCCGCTGTTCTTACTCGACACGCAGCACCGTGTGGTCGCCGCCAACCGCGCCGCCTGCGACCTGTTCCCCGATATAGACCTGGTCGGGCAACCGGTGGAGATGCTCTTCGACAGCGCCGAATTCGGTGACATGATCGCCTGCGCCAGCGACGACCCGGCCTGTCCGGAAATCCAGTTCGCGGCCAACCAGCATACCTTCCGTGCGCGCTGCATCTGCGTTGCTGGCCAGGAACACCCCTACATCGCCCTGGCGCTGCAAGACATCACGCAGCTTTTGCGCCTCAACCGCGCCCGCCGCGATATGGTGGCGAACATCTCCCACGAATTGCGCACACCCATCTCGGCTATCCGCCTGCTGCGCGACACATTGAGCCGCCAGGAGCATGTCAGCAAGAAGCAGCGTCAGAAAATTCTGCGCAAGATCGGCACCCAGTTAGATACCTTGCAGCGCATCGTGGACGGGATGCACGACCTGTCGATGATCGAGTCCGGGCAGGCCATCATGCGCCTGGTGGAAACACCACTGCTTTCGCTGGTGCACGAGGCGCTGGAAAGCCTGGATGAGCAGATCGAGCGCCGCGAGATCAAGGTGAAAATGGAAATCCCCACCCCCCTGTACGTGCTGGTGGACCCGGCCCAGATCGGACGTGTGCTGGTCAACCTGATCCACAACGCCGTCAAGGTCACGCCCAAGCAAGGCATGATCCGTCTGGAAGCCGCCCTGACCCCCGACGGCGAGACGGCGTTGGTCTCCGTCAGTGACAGCGGACCGGGCATCCCGCCGGAAGAGCGCGAGCGCGTGTTCGAGCGATTCTACCAGCTCGACGAAGCGCGCAGCAGTGGGCGTGGCAGCGGCCTGGGCCTCTCGATTGCCAAACACATCATTGAGGCCCATAATGGCCGGGTGTGGGTTGAGGAAAGCGACCTCGGCGGGGCGCGGCTGTGCTTTACCCTGATGGCCGCTGCGCCGCCCACCACTTTCCGGGCCAACGTGGAGACAACAGCGGCGGAGTCTTGAGCAGCAATGGCAGAGGGACGGGACGCGGACATCCGGCAGGTTGCTCAGGGCGAGAACGTCACCCAGATCGGCTCTGTGACCGGCAACGTGACGATCAACCAGCAGCACATCACGCAGGTGCACGGCGATGAAGCCATCGCCGCCATTGCCTATCTCCGGCGTCTGCTGGAACAATACGATCCCGTCCGCAAGAAATACATCCCCCTGGCCGGACGTGTGCCGCCTGTCGTGCGGGATGCGCTCGGCGTGCCGGATATCCTCATCCCGCCTGCGCTGCGCCTGCTGGCTGCACCTGCCGGGATGGAGGGCAGTTCTGAAACGCCGCAAGTGATCGCATCTGTGCTCCAGGCGCTCGATTTCCACAGCCAGATCGTGCTGCTCGGCCCGCCCGGCGCGGGCAAAACCACCACGCTGCGCGCCCTGCTGGCCGACGCGGCAGAGCGCCATTTGCAGGATGCCGTGCAGCATCCCTTGCCGCTCTACCTGGACCTGGGCGTCTGGCCAGACGACTGCCCCACCTTGAAAGACTACGTGACCGACCAGTTGCAACGCGCTGAAGGGTTGCACACCGTCGGCTATAACCGATTGCTGCTGCTGCTGGACGGCCTCAACGAGATGGGCGTGCGCGACCGCGAACGGCGTGTCGAGTCGATCCGCGCCTTTCTGCGGTATTCCTCCTCGGCCCGCGCCGTGATCAC
>CAZGXI010000069.1:0-7617 GCA_964529715.1 uncultured Anaerolineae bacterium
AGGTTCAGGGGGGCAAACGTCACCATGTTGCGGATGGCGTGGTCCAGTTCATAGCCATCTGGTCGCTGCTTAAACCAGCGCGCCTGAATTTCGGGCGGTGTTTCGCTGCGGAATGACCAGGGCCGATACACACCGCGCCGGGCAAAATCCATGCTGGCGGCATTGAGGTCTGTCGCCAGCAGGGTGATGTTCCAAAGTGACAGGTCGGGCAACAGTTCCCGCAGCAAGATAGCCAGCGAGTAAGGTTCTTCGCCGGTGGCGCAGCCGGCGCTCCACAGCCGGAGGTGGAAGTCACCCGCCTGGCGTCGCCGCGCGATTAAGGCGGGTAGGATGTGGTTCCGCAGCGCGTTGAACTGGGCCTGGTTGCGGAAGAAGTACGTTTCCCCAACGGTAATGGTCTGGATCAACTGCTGCCACAATGGATGGGTGAGCGGCGACAAGGTCAGCGCCAGCGACAGGCTGTGCACACTGGTCAGCCGCATGGTGGTCATCAGTTCGTTCGCCACGCGCATAATGTTGCCGCGCCGGTGATCGTCAAGTGTCAGTCCGGTGCGTGTCTGGATCAGGTTGTACAGATAGGTGTATTGAGAAGAGGGTTCAGATGCCGCCATGGCTGCCCTATCCGGTCTACCGACATCCCCCTGTGCACTGGTTGTATCGTCACACAGGTTGACCGGAAAGACTATCCGTACAGGTACGGAATTTACGGCGAAAACCCCCGTATTAGCGTAATAAAAAGTTGATGTCTGGTTTGAATGATTGTCTTTCTTTAATCATCCAGAGTCAGGATGCCCCGCCGCAGCGCATAGCGGATCAGATCGGTCTGGTTGTGCAGGTCGAGTTTGCGCATCAGGTTGGCGCGGTGGGTCTCTGCCGTGCGTGGGCTGATGGACAGCCGCTCGGCGATCTCGGCATTGCCATAGCCTTCGGCGGCCAGGTGTAACACTTCGCGCTCGCGCTCGGTCAGCGTTTCGTAGGGGTCCAGGGCCGCGCTTTCGGCTTTTTGCAGATAAACCTCGATGGCGCGCTCTGAGAGCGGCGGACTCAGATAGCGCCGTCCAGCGACGGCTTCCCGGATGGCGTGCACCAGTTCGGTGGCGCTGGAGTCTTTCAGCACGTATCCGGCAGCGCCGTTCTTGAGGGCTTGCAGCACGTAGGCTTCGCTGGCGTGCATGGATAGGATGACGATGTGGGTTTGTGGCGAGCGTTCACGAACCTGCCGCGTGACTTCAAGGCCGTTCAGACCGGGCATGATCAGGTCGGCGACCAGTACATCCGGCTTCAGACGGTCAATCAGTTCGACGGTCTTCAACCCATCGGCTGCCTCGGCTACGATGGAAAAGTCTGCTTCGCCCTCCAACAGGCTGCGTAATCCCTGGCGGACAACATGATGATCTTCGGCAAGCACAATCGTGATCACGCTGCCTCTCTCCTTGCCAACCGTGGAAGGCGCTTATTGGGCCGGCGCGTCGTGTCCTGCCAGAGGGAGTTCGGCGCTCAGCAGGGTGCCCACGCCCGGCGTGGATTCGATGGTTAGCCGTCCGCCCAGCAGATGGGCGCGTTCGTGCATCCCGGCCAGGCCGCTGGAAGCACCCGATGCCAGCGCGGCGGCGGCGTCAAATCCGGCGCCGTGATCCTCGATCTGCACGTTCAGCGCGTTCTGATCGGCCCATAGTCGCAGGGCGGTTTCTGTCACGCCGGCGTGGCGCGCGACGTTGGTCAGCCCTTCCTGCACGATCCGATAGGCGGCAGTCTCGACTTCGGGCGGAAAGCGCCGTTCCAACCCGGCGTACTTGAAGACGACCCGCACTCCAGACTGCGTGGTGTAACGCTCGATGTGCCATAGTAGCGTGGGCAGTAACCCCAGGTCGTCTAACATGGCCGGGCGCAGATCGAGGGATAGTTCGCGTACGCGCCCCATCAGCATGTTGACCAGCGCCTGGGCCTCGTTCAGACTGTCTTGTGCGATGCCCGACGCAAAGCGGGCGCTGCGTTCTAGCGTGAACTTGAGGCCGGTGAGCGCCTGGCCGATCTCGTCGTGGAGTTCGCGCGCGATGTGACGACGCTCCATTTCCTGCACTTCCACCAGCCGCCGGGACAGGGCCTGTAACCGTTCGCGCCCGGCGCGCACTTCTTCAAAGAGGCGCGCGTTATGCATGGCGACTCCGACCTGTTGCCCGACCGCACCAAAAAAGTCCACCTGTTCTTGGCTGAAGACCTGCGGCGCACGGCTGAACAACTCCAACACGCCCTGCACCGCGCCCTGCGCCAGCAGCGGCACGCAGAGGTAACCCTGCCATTCGGCCCTGGCACTGTCCAATCCGAGAGCCACGAACGAGGCGATCTGACGGAAATCCGCCAGCCGCAGCGGCTGTTTGTCTTGCAGAACCGCCTGACTGTGAAACAGGACTGCCGGGAATGCCCGGAACTCGGTGATGATGTTGGCGGGCAACCCCCAGGTCAGCTCCAGGCTCAATTGATTGTCGTCCTCATGGTAGGAGAAGATCGTGCCACCGGGGATTTCCAACGTCTCCGCCAGCAGGTATTGCAACATCGCCAGGATTTCGGACAGTTGCAGTGAACTGCTGACGGCGGCCATGATCGCGTTGAGGGCGGCCAGTTCCCGGTTGCGCTGCGGCAGCAGCAGATCGATCTCCTGGCCCAGCATGTCGGCAGCCTGGCAGCCGAAAAGCCGTTCCGCCGCCAGGTTGAACAGGACGATGCGCCGGTCAGCGTCCACCCCGATCACGGCCTCCTCAAGGGCGTTGAGGAAATCGGTGTGTAATCCTGTTGCCGAATGGGTGTTCGGGGTGCTCATGAGCCATAGCGCCTGCCGCGCATCACGCCTAGTTGTCGCTACATTTCGGTCGAGCGGGGAAGTACCGTATTCGTAGCACAAAAGCGGCCCGCGCGCAAAGCGGCGACCGCCTGCGCGTCACAGCAGCCGGTGAGGGCGCTCCCGCAGCGCGGCGATGATATCCTGATCGGCCTTGCCAAAAGCATAGCGGTCCAGTTCGTCTGGCATAACCCAGGCGAAGCTCGCCACGCCGAGCGCCTGCGGTTCTCCGGCGACATGCCGACATTCATAAGCGTGCAGGGTGATGCGAAAATGCGTGAAGGCGTGCTTCACCCGCACCAAAAAGTCGCCTACCTCGACCTCAATCGCCAGTTCTTCGCGCAGTTCGCGGGCAAGCGTTTGGGGCAGCGTTTCGCCTGGCTCCTGCTTGCCACCGGGAAACTCCCACAGGCCGCCGAGCAGTCCTTCAAGCGGGCGCTGTGCGATCAGGAAGCGGCCTGCCTGTTCGCCCTGGCCGTAGATCACCCCCGCCGCTACGTCGTAGTGGGGCGTCGGCGCGGGCCGGGTCTTCACCGGGCGTTGCGCCTGCACGCCGCGTTGCCGGGCCAGGCAATGTGCCTCCACCGGGCAGGAGACGCACAGCGGGCGGCGTGGCCGACAGATCACCCGTCCCAGTTCCATGAGACTCTGGTTGAAATCCCCTGCTTCCCCCGCCGGGACGAGCGACTCCGCCAGCGCCCATAGGCGCTTTTTCGTGACCTCTTGGGTCACGTCATCGGCAATGTCGTGCAGGCGAGTGAGCACGCGGATCACGTTGCCGTCCAGCACGGGCGCATCCTGCCCGAAGACGATGCTGGCAATCGCGCCCGCCGTGTACGGCCCAACGCCGGGCAGGGCGCGTAATTCCTCCGCCGTGTGCGGCCACACGCCGCCCCGTTCGCCGGCGACGACCTGCGCGGCGCGGTGCAGGTTGCGCGCCCGGCTGTAATAGCCCAACCCTTCCCACAGTTTGAGCACCTCGTCCAGCGGCGCGGCAGCCAGCGCCTGAACGGTCGGAAAGCGTTCCAGGAAGCGTTCATAATAGGGGATGACGGCGGCGACCTGGGTCTGCTGAAGCATGATCTCCGAGAGCCAGACCCGGTAGGGATCGGAATCGCGCCGCCAGGGCAGGTCGGCGCGGTGCAGGCGAAACCAGTGGAGCAGGTCGGCGGTAAAAGAGGGCATGGGGCAAGTGTATCTGTTCCTGTAAACGTCCGCTTATTTTACCGCAACGATGGCGGAAAGCGGGTAGCAGCTTTTCCGTAGATCAGCCGTAGGGGGCTCGCCGACTGTGCGTCCATTCTCGCGTGGGTTCATGCTCTAAGATCAGGACAATTCAATCGCCATGAATGAGCCGCCCAAACGAGGGGAAGGACGACCATGTTCAGCAACATTATCCGTCTGTTTGTCCTGATGGTACTGACCACAGGGATTACCCTGGCCGCTATACCGGGTCCCGTTTACGCCGAAGGCTGCGCCGACCTGACGCCGGAGATGCCCATTACCGACGCCTGTCTCGCGGAGATGGCTGCCGCGCCGGAGCCGGGCGGTCTGCCGCTGGAAGTCAATAGCCGCGCCCTGGCGCAATACACGTTTATGCGTATCCGCAACAGCGACGACGCTACCCAGCCTGTCACGATCTATGATGCGCCAAACGGCAACCCGATCAGCACGCTTGATCCCGGCTTCAACTTCGTCACCGTGTTGAACCAGGTGGAAGATTGGGTCGAGATCAACGCTGGAGAATGGGTGCGCGCTACAGACGTACAGGCGCAGCTCCCCAGTCGTTTTGCCGGGGTGCTCATCACCGAGCCACTGGCACGCCCTTTCGCCTGGATTCTGGTGAACACCTACACGGCGGAGGTCCCCGGCGGCCCGCAGATCATCGACCCAGCGCGGCTGCATCTGCGTTACGAGCGCGTCAACGTCTACGCGACGGTGAATGTGGACGGGCACAACTGGTATTTGATCGCTCCGAACGAGTGGGTGTATCACACCTGGGTGGCCATCGTCTCGAACGTTGCCACGCCGCGCCCCGAAGGCGTCAGCGGCAAGTGGGTGGCGGTGGACCTCTACGAGCAGACGTTGGTGGCTTACCAGGACGACACGATGGTGTTTGCCACGCTGGTCAGCAGCGGCCTGCCCGACTGGAGCACCAACGAGGGCCTGTTCAACATCTGGGCGCGCTTCAGCAACGACTATATGAGCGGCGCAGAAGGGGCCTCGGACTTCTACTACCTGGAAAACGTGCCCTACGTGATGTACTTCGACGGCGAAATCAGCCTGCACGGCACCTACTGGCACGACGGCTTTGGCTACCGACACAGTCACGGCTGCGTCAACCTGAGCATCACCGACGCGCACTGGCTGTTCAACTGGACCAGCGACGAACCCTCGCGCGAGGCGGCGGTGTACGTGTTCTACTCCGGCGAATACTAGCGCCGGGCTTTGGGCGACAACCCTTTATCCCAGACCTCACCTGTCTTTTGGAGGCAGCGGCGGAATGCATCCCGCCGCTGCTCTTTTTTTGGACGAATGTCACTCCCAATCCGGTGACATTCCTCACTACGGCTGGACCGTCAACTGCTCTATGCTTTGTACAGACTGGTTTGCAATGCAAACTAGTTTACGAAAGAAAGGATAGAGGTTATGATCACCGACGAACTCGAAACCGCCATGCGGCGCACGTACCGCTACTGGTACGAAGACGGATTAGCCGAGATTGCCGCCGGGGGATCGTTCCTGGTCGGCGGGCTGATCCTTTCCTTGATCTATCTCATCGCCGCCCACCCGCCCGAATCCCCCCTTGCCGTGCTGGCGCTGGTGGGCGTGATCATCTTTGCTTTGTTGGGAACGACCCTGATCTCGAAACTGTTCAGTCGCATCGTGACCGCCGTCAAAAACCGTATCACCTATCCGCGCACGGGCTATGTAGCTTATCATCCTGCCCCGGTTAAGCAGGGTGGGCTGGTCAGACGCCTGGCCCTGGCCAGCGTAGCATTCGTGCTTTGCATGGTGTTCTCGGCGGCTTTGTCTGCTGCTGTTGTGGCCCTGCGCCCGCCGGACTGGGTCTTTTCGATGGCGCTGGTCCAGGGCGTGGTGATCGGCATTGCCCTGTTTGGCCTGGGCTGGCGACTGCGCGTGGTGCGCTTTCAGCTCATGGCAGGCGTGTCGGTGCTGGCCGGGATAGCGATTGCGCTAAGTATCCCTCCCAGCGAAGCGGATGTGAATGCACGCAGTGGCGTGATTTATTTCGCCATCATGGGGATCATCCTGATTGCGTCTGGCCTGATCACGCTGGTGCGTTACCTCCGACGGACTGAACCCGCCGAGGAGGTGTAGCGTGGCTGGGGATTTTCGCAGCCTACTCGACGCCGACCGGGTCATCCACGAACCGGCGCGGCTGATCATTGCAGCCATCCTGTACAGTGTGGAGAGTGCGGACTTCCTCTACCTGCTGCGGGAGACCGGCCTCACGAAGGGCAACCTGTCCTCGCACCTCAGCAAACTGGAAGAAGCCGGGTATGTGCAGATCGAAAAGACTTTTGTCGGCAAAATACCGCGCACGCTCTGCCGCCTGACCGAGGCCGGGCGCGCTGCCTTCGAGGATTACCGGGCCAGGCTCAAACGCGCGGTGGATAGTATGCTGCAGAGCGACGAGCCGTAAGTGACGGGTGAAGAATTTACATAACGCCAGGGACACGGCATGCCGTGTCCCTACCAGACACAACAAGGAAGGAACGTATGCCTGACATTGCCATTCACACCGAAGCCCTCACGCGCGATTTTGGCGCGGTGCGGGCACTGGACGGAGTGACCCTGGAAGTGCCGGGAGGGATCGTCTTCGGCTTCCTGGGGCCGAACGGCTCCGGCAAGACCACGACCATTCGCCTGCTGCTCGGCCTGCTGGAACCGACTACCGGGCGCGCCGAGGTGCTCGGCTTCGACACGCGCACGCAGGCGGGCGAAATCCGCGCGCGGGCCGGGGCGCTGTTGGAACACTCCGGCCTGTACGAGCGGCTGAGCGCCTGGGACAACCTGGATTACTACGGCCAGATCAACCGTCTGCCCGCCGAAGAACGCCGGGCGCGTATCCGCGATCTGCTGACCGGGTTGGACCTGTGGGAGCGGCGGGACGAGAAAGTGAAGGACTGGAGCCGGGGCATGAAGCAGAAGCTCGCCATTGCCCGCGCTCTGCTGCACCGCCCGCCGCTGATCTTTCTGGACGAGCCAACCGCCGGGCTGGACCCCATCGCGGCGGCGGCCCTGCGCGACGACCTGGCGGCCCTGGCTGCCCGTGAAGGTGTGACTGTGTTCCTGACGACGCACAACCTGCCGGAGGCGGAAAAACTGTGTACGCAGGTCGCGGTGATCCGGCAGGGCAGGCTGCTGGCCGTCGGCAGCCCTGCCGACCTGCGAGCGCGCACAGGCGGCCCGCGCGTGGAGATCGTCGGGCAGGGGTTCGGCGAAAATATGCTGGCCCTGTTGCGTCAGCAGCCGTTGGTCGCCGCCGTCGAAGGCCAGAACAGCCACCTGACGATCACGCTGCGCCAGGCGGCGGAAGTTGCGCCGCTGGTGAGCCTGCTGGTCGGCGCGGGCGCGCAGGTGGAGGAGGTCCGCAAGGGCAGCGCCAGCCTGGAAGACGTCTTTATGACCCTGATGGAGGAGGAACAGCAATGATCGCTGACGTGTTGACGGTGTTGAAGAAAGAACTTAAGGAAGTTCTGAGCGAAGGCGGCGGCAGGGGCAAGTTGAACCTGTTGATTCTGGTGGGCGTCTTC
>CAZGXI010000070.1:0-6767 GCA_964529715.1 uncultured Anaerolineae bacterium
AACGTGCACTCGGTGTTATGGGAAATCACCATGTGCGTGATCTTCTATACCACCGTGCTGTTGATGGAGTTTATCCCGGTGATCATCGAGAGCACGCCGCTGCGCCGCCGCCGCATCCTGCGCCAGATCGCCCATCTGCTGCACCGCATCATGCCGGTGGTGGCGTTCTTCGGCATGGGCCTGTCATTGCTGCACCAGTCGTCGTTGGGGGCGACCTACGGCGTGCTGACGGCCCGTCCGGTGTGGTACTCGCCCAGCGCGCCGGTGCTGTTCATTCTGTCGGCGGTGGCTGCCGGCCCGGCGCTGACATTGTTCGTCACCCTGTTGACCGGGATGCTGCGGCGCAAGCGCATGATCCCGCTGGATGTACAGAACGGCGTGGCGCGCTTCATCGGCTTCGCCATCCTGGCCTACCTGTACCTCAAAGTATGGAGTTGGGCCGCCACGAACTACTACAGCCATTCACCGGCCATCGCCGGGAGTATCGAGCTGCTGAGCGAGAACACGCCCTACGGCTTCACCTTCTGGTGGTTTGAAATCCTGCTTGGCGCGCTGGTGCCGGCAGTGATTTTCCTGTGGCCGCGCTTGCGCCGCAATCCCCTGCTGCTGATGCTGGCCTCGGCGCTGGTGATCGGCGGGCTGGTCGTCTACCGCTGGAACGTGACGCTCTCCGGCTTCACCGTGCCGCTGGACTGGTCGCCGGGCGTGGCGGAGGTGTTTCCGATCAACACCTACGAGCCGGCGCTGGTCGAGTGGGGCGTGGCGCTGGGGATCGTGGTCTATAGCTGGTTTTTTTTCAGCCTGGGGGCACGCTTCCTGAATCTGTACCCCCAGGCCAAGTCGCTCGACGAGATTGTGGCGGAAGAGGCCGCCGCTGCGCAGGCACACCCCCCGGTTGCCCCCGCGGCGCAGGAGCACAGCGAGGCCCTCACTCCCTCTTCTCCCTGAGGGATCGGTTTTAAGGAATAGGACGGGCGGGCGCACCTGTTGTGGCTGCCCGTCGAGGCATGTCAATGCCCGGCCATGTTTGCCTCAGCTTCGCTGTGGAAGATGTCCGGCTGTTCCTCGCCTTCGACATACAGGTAGCCTGCCAGACCACGTTCCAGGCGGCTGAGGGCGTGATCCACCAGGATGTAGCGGCCCGGTACCTCTAGCGTAAACTCAACCATCGCCGCGCCGCCGGGCGGGACGGTCGTGGTCTGCACGTCGGTCAGCGGCGGGCCGGTCAGGGATGCCTGTTCGTACACGCGGTCGAAAATTTCCCCGATCACATGGAATGACGAGGTGGCATTCGGCCCGCCCACGCCGAAGAAAATGCGCACGGTCTCGCCCACGTTCGCCCGCAGCGCATACGCGTCGGTCGCCAGGCCACCCGCCGCGCCGTTGAAGACAAAATACTCCGGCTGCTCGTGCGACATCTTCTCTATGCTAAAATCCAGATGGCCCGTCGTGCCGAATGGTTGCACGGTTTATAGCTCGCCCTGCATCACGTAGAATTCGCGGTCGCCCGGCGGTAGGCCGCCCGCCGGCTCCACCAGGATTAGGCCGTACATGCCGTTGGTGATGTGGTGGGCCACGCTCGGCGTGGCGCAGTGGTACACATACAGGCCGACGTTGAGCGCCCGGAAAGTGAAGGATGTTTCCCCTCCCGGATCGGTGCGCGTGTAGACCGCGCCGCCGCCGGGTCCGGTGACGGCGTGCAGGTCAATGGAGTGCGAGAAGTGGCTATCTGCCGCGTTGTGCAGGTGCAGGTCCACCGTATCGCCCACGCGCACACGGATCATCGGGCCGGGCACGGCGCCGTCGAAAGTAAAATAGCTGTAGGTGGTGCCGTCGGCAAGCTGCCCCTCGACTTCGCGCGTGGTCAGGTCCACGCGAACGGTGGTCGCCGCGCGGTCACCGACCGGGGTTGGCACATCCGTCGGGTCGCGGATGATCGACACGCCCGTCGCAGCAGCGACCGGGGCCGGATTCCCCACGCGCAGCAGACCGAACATGCCCGCCTGACGGTGGCCGGGCAGCGAACAGTAGTAGACATATTCGCCCTCCTGCTCGACGGCGAAGATCACCTCTTGGCGGTCGTCGCGCTGCTGCAATTGGGGCGTCTGAACACCGAACTCGTCGATGGTGAGATCATGTGTGATGCCGTCGCCGTTGATTACGGTGATCTTGACCACGTCGCCCGGATCGGCAGTAAGGGTCGGGTTGACCTGGTTATCGATCTCGCCGCCCACGCCGACAAAGACCAACCCGCCGTAGCTGCCGCCCGTCACCAGGGTGTATTCGATGGTCGGTTCCTGAACCGTTTGCACAGTCCGGGCGGCGGTATTGGGCGAAACGCTGGCGTCTTCGGGGTGTGGCATATACAGCGGCGACGCTGCTGGATAGGCCGGAACGCCACACGCCGCCGTCAGCAGGCTTATCCCAACCAAAACGACCACCAACATCAGCAAAAGGGGCTTTTTTCTCATGCGACTCATCTCCTGATGCACATTTACACTATGACATTGTCAGCAAACACGATCAAGTAGGGCAGTTCGATGGCGCCGACGGGACACAGGTCCTCGCAGACGGCGCAGTAGATGCAGATGGCAGGACTAAGCAGAGCAGCCTTACCCACGCGCCGACCGAGCGCGCCAGTTGGGCAGTGAGAGATACAATCGCCGCAGCCAATGCAGCGATCCGGGTCCAGGCGCGGCAGCCAGGCGGTGTTGTCACCGTTCATGGGCTTGTCCTGTCTTTGTGGCGCGATTATTCTCAGTATAGAGAATCGAGGCCGCAGGGGACTTGATCTGGATCAAGCAGGCTGGGCCTCACAGCAACGCAATCGCCCGCAGCAGGTCTTCCCGCGCGATGACGATGTGGTGGCGGTCGAAGCGGATCGCGCCGGCTTCTTCCAGCGCGCGCAGTGCCCGGCTGATCGATTCGGGCGTGGTGGCGAGATGGGCAGCGATAGCCGCGCGCGTGACGCCGGGGCCGCTCAGGGCAGGGTCCTGTGCCTGAGCCAACAGAAAGCGCGCCAGCCGCGTCGCCACCGGGTGTAACGCCAGGTCCTCGATCTGGCCCACCAGCGTGCGTACCCGCCTGGTGAGAAAGCGGATCGCGCCTATCGCCAGGGCGGGGTCAGCGCGCAGGGCATTCGTCAGCACGGCGGAGGAAAGGGTCCACGCAGCAACCCGGTCGAGGGCGGCGGCGCTGGCCGGGTTGGGGCCGCCGTCCAGCGCAGCGATGTCGTTGAAGGAGCTGCCGGGACCGAGCAGGTGAACGATATGCTCCACGCCGTCGGGATTGAGTTTGTAGACCTTGACGTGCCCACTTTCGATGATCCACAGCCCTGCCGACGGCTCACCATCCAGAAAGGCGATCTCCCCGGCCTCCAACGTCCGCCGGACAGCTTGCCGCGCAAGCGTCGCCAGGCACGGAGATTCTGTTTCGATAAAGTACGGTAGGTGGCGCAACAGGTGAAACGGGGGCGGGGTAGATTCAGGGGATTCTGAACATGGCGGTAGGGCGTTCATCAGCAAGCAGCTTAAGTAGATTCCGGGCAGGAAACGCGGATGTGGGAGACAATTTTATCAGAAATTCGCCTTCGTTGGTTCGATGAAGTGTAGCAGGATGCAGAACGAACGCGCCGGCGGACCCGGCACATCTCCAAGAGGATGTCCAGGGCCGTCGGCAGCTCATGTCGCGGTCAGGTTGGCGGGGTCGGTCTGGCTGACCACGATGAGAACAAATTAGATTTGCACTCCCTCTCCCTGAGGAAGAAGGAGTAGCGGGTGAGGGCCGAAGCCGCCGCTACTTATCTTACGGCGCTTATGCTCCTTCGCCCAGGCGGCGTTCCTTGCCGGCGATCAGGCGTTCGATGTTGCTGCGGTGGCGGAAGGTGACGATCAGGCCAGTCAGCACCACGTAGATGGCGTAGACCGAGGCCATCTGTCCCTGCCCACTCAGGACCAACACCCAGAGCGCCCCGACCGCGATGGCGCACAGCACGCCCAACGACACGTAGCGCGTTAGGGCGATGATCCCGGCAAAAGTCAGGGCCACGCCGGCCACAACATAGCCGGGCACCATCATCAAGAAAGCCCCCCACCAGGTCGCGGCGCCCTTGCCGCCCTGCAAACGTCCCGTGAGCAGCGCGGCAAAGAAGGACCAGTTGTGGCCCACAATGACGATCAAGCCGCCGATCACATTGCCCCATACGCCCCATCCCGAATGCGGGTAGAGCAACGCGCGGGCGATCAGCACGGCGAGCACGCCTTTGAGGATGTCGATCATCCATACCAGCGCGCCCCACTTGACTCCCAAGACGCGGAAGGTATTTGCCGCGCCCATGTTGCCGCTGCCGGCTTCAAAGATGTTGATCTTATTGAGCCGGCCCGCCAGGTAGGCTGTCGGAAAAGAGCCGATAAGGTAACTCACGACGATCACGAGCAGCAGATTTTCCAATGGCGGCATGGGAGAGTGTTATCCTTTCGGGAAAAGCTACCACTAACTTGAGGACAGATCGCTCAAACACACAAACACAGAACACAAAAAAACGTTGCTGCTTCTCACCGAATACTCATCCTTCCTTGATATTTTGCGCCCGGCTTCGGTTATTTTCACCAAAGTCTGTTGCCGCCTTCGGCTAAGCGAGTACAATCACGCGGCGGCAACCGGAACAGGATAACAACGATGAAACAGCTTTTGGTGCAGAGAACAAACCGAACGACTCAAGCAGCAGGTCCCAGGCGCGGGGTTGCGCCGACCATCTGGCTCGCCCTGGGGCTGCTGTTGGCTGCATGTGGCGGGCAGGGTGGAGCCGCCGTCATCCCGACGGCGGCTGCGCTCCCAACGATCACGCCGACCGAGACGCCGTCCCCGACCGAAACACCACTTCCACCGACGCTCACGCCGACCCCGCTCCCGACCGAGACGACCACGCCATCGCCAACGCCCATCCCGACGACGGCGGTTCCGACGGCGCTGCCGTCGGCGACGTTCACCTGGACGCCCGTGCCGACCAGCACCTCGATTCCCTATCTGACGCCGACGCCGTTTCCCTACACGCCGCCGCCGGGTGGGCAGCCGGTCGTCGGTCCGGCGGGCGCTGCGGCCAGCCAGCCCGCGCCGAGGGACGCCGCCGGGAACTGCCTGTACGCCTGGTTCTTCGCGTCGCAGACGCTGCCTTACTGCCCGGCCACGCCGCCACAGCGCGGCCAGGTAGCCTACCTGGCCTTTGAGACCGGCATGATGTTCTGGTTCGCCGTCGATCCGGCGATCTACGTGCTGTACTACGACTCGCAGGTGCCGCGCTGGCAGCGTTACGTGGATACCTGGCGCGAAGGGATGCCTGAACGCGACCCGCTGATCGCCGGGCCACAGGGCCTCTGGCAGCAGCCGCGCCGGGGATTCGGTCAGGCCTGGCGTGATAACCCGATGGTGCGCACACGCCTGGGCTGGGCGCTGCACGAGTGGGAAACCCAATACGACGGCGTCGTCCAGCAGGCTGGGGCTGAAGGCGGTGGCGCGATCTACGTCCTCGGCCCAGACGGGCGCGGCTATCAGCTGTATGGCGACCAGACGGGCTGGGAAATCTTCGCGCCGTGAGGCCGACGGCGCAGGTCCTATAGATACAACGGGCGTAGCGGGATTATAATAAACATGACATGCGCGGGTTCTACAGGGTAGGAGCGGTACGATGACGATGAACGATCCTTCCAACCTGTTCGATGACGAAGACCTGGCCCTGCCGCGCGGCCCCAAGCAGGCAGGCCAGGAATTCATCGCGCACGTGCACGCCAAGATGAACCGGCTGGTAGCCGAGTTTGCGGCAGGCGCGATCAACCGGACCCAGTTCCACCACCTGTATGACCGCTACCAGCGCCAGATCATGACCGTCGCGCAGATGATCACCGAGTCCGATCCCAACGCCTGGCGCGATGCCATTAAGGAAAGCGAAGACACCGTCAGCGTGCGCAAGCGCCTGACCGCCAAAGCCATCGGCATGAGCATCTATGACAACGAGAGCGGCGTGCCTATCGAGACGTTGGGCGAGTTCGCCGTCGATCCGGTGTTGATCGTGCCCATGCTCAGCAGCTACCGCTCGGCGACGGCAGAGATCTTCCGCGCTGGGATGCGCAGCACAGAGATGGAAAACGGCAATTGGCTGTGTTTTGTGCCCGGCAATTATACGACCCTGATCGCGCTCTTTTCCCTGGAACCGTCGGAAAACCAGCTCAGCACCATCGAGCGAATGCACAAGGACTTCGAGATCGCCAATCGCGCTGCCCTAGAACAGCGCAACTTCAATCCCGAATCGATGGCCTTTCCGTTTCTCTCGTTTGTGCGCAAGGCGCGCGCGAGCGGCTCACACGACGCCACCCTGCCCCGCCCGCCCCTGGATTGACCCGCCGGGCGCAGCCTGGAGATCGATCTTGTAAGTCCCCCAGGGGCTGGTTTGGGAAAAGCCGTTCCAACGTGGACGCCGGCATTGAGAAACAGAAGCTCTCCATGCCGAAAGATGACCGGCCATAGCCGCAGGGCTTGGTTTTCTGTTGCCGAGGCCTAAAGTCCCCGGCAACAGAAATCTCCCGCCTCGGTGCGCGTGGACCGGCGACCGCGCGGCCTCGTAAGCCTCCTGAGCGACGCGGTTAGAGGTTGATCCAGCGCATGTCGGCGTAGCGCGTGCCGAGCGGTTTGGCGAGGCAGTTCAGGCGGGCCAGATCGTCCGCCGTCAGGGTGATGTCGGCGGCGGCGACGTTCTCCTCCAGGTATTTCTGCCG
>CAZGXI010000071.1:0-5459 GCA_964529715.1 uncultured Anaerolineae bacterium
GCGCGTCCGATGCGGCTCTTTAACAACTTCAGGTATCGGGTTGTGTGAGGAAGGCTCACACGTAAAATCTGAACCGTACATAAGAGAGAACCTCTTTCCAGGCCCGGACGGGGCCTTCGGAGCGTAACGTAGACCGCTGGGTCCTGCGTGCTTCGAGAAGCCGCCGCCTTTACGCGGCGGAGTCGTCACTGTTGATTATACTTCCTGCCGCCGGTCGCGGTCCAACATCCACGACCCCTGAGGCCCAATTGCATTACGCCGGCGGAATACAATTTCGGGTACGTGATCCTGCAATCCGGCCAGTCAGGCCCCTTCGCGCCGCAGGCGACGGATGAAGTCCACCGATTGCAGGCGACGTTCCAACAGCGTCACCAGGTAGCCCAGCATAACCCGCTCGATTTCCAGATGCAGTGGGCTGTTCAGCTTCAACGCGCGGACCGTCTCCCAGGGTTCACGCTGAAGCACACGCAGGGCATGCAGGCCGTGTTGACTGATCGGGACGGCGGTTTCGGGCGCTTCGGGATGACGTGGGCAAACTGCGCCGCCTTCTACCACGCTGAAGAACTGGTCCTGTGCGGTGATCGGCTCGCCACATAAGGCGCACGTTGTCAGGTTCGGGCGAAAGCCCACCAGGTCCAACAGGCGCATCTCATAACAGCGCGCCACAATGCGCAGGTCCGCTTCGCCGCACAAGCGGTAGAGGGTCGCGTCCAGCAGGGCGAACAGATCGGCAGCTCCGGTGGAGTCTTCGTCAGCGGTAAAACGATCGAACAGTTCGGCGGCGTAATTGGCATAGGCGGCGCGGAGCAGGTCTTCGCGCACAGGGAGATACGGCTCGGTCATTTCCGCCTGAGCCACAATCCAGAAGTCGCGCCCATAGTGGAGCAGCAGGTCAGTGCGGGCGAACAATTCCACATGGCCAGCCTTGCGGGCAGTCGGCTTGCGCGCGCCCTTTGCCATGACGCGCAGCTTACCCTGGCGCGGCGTGAAGACGGTCAGCAGACGATCAGCCTCGCCGAAGTCGCTGCGCCGCAGGATGATTGCCTCGGTGCGAATGGCGCGCTCAGGCATAGAAAGCTCTCAGCAGTTGGCAGTCGGCAAACCCACTGTGTAGGTTTCAAAGCAGAACAATTGTAGCGGCGGATAAGGTCCGCCGCTACTACACCAGGTCGCGCTATATCACCTTGACCTCGAAGGCGCGGCTAGAAATGAACGCGCGCCATATCGAAATTCTGCATATGCCACTGTTGGGCACGCTGAAACGCCAGGATGTCTGGGCTGGCCGCGCGCTGTGTGATCTTCTCGACGATGGTTGTCTCCATTCTGACGGCGATAGAAACATCCAGCAGGTGAAAGTGGGATGCAAGATGGTGGAGGATGTGATGTTATTATGAGATACCTCGCCTGTTCGTGCCAATGGCGCTTATCCCCCGGCCAGCAGGCTCGCCAGCGCCGTCAGGCCAAAAGCGACGATGATCGCGCCGGAGAGTCGGTTCACCCAGGCCAGCGCCCGCGCGTCGAAGCGCGCCCGCACCAGGCTCACCGCGCCGCTCAAAGTCAGCCACCACGCCGCCGACCCACCAAAGACACCTAACACCAGCGTCGCCGCCGCCGGGAAATCGCCGCCGGAGTCTGCCAATCCCAACCCGGCAAAGATCGCCGCGAACGAGAGGATCGTCATTGGGTTAGTGAGGGTCAGGGCAAAAGTCGAGGCATAAGCCCCAAACAGCCCACGCCCCTGCGCCCGCGCCGACTCCTGGGCGGGCTTCGCCAGGAACGTTCGCGCACCCAGGTAGAGCAAAAAGGCCCCACCGATCAACCGCAGCCAGCCCTGCTGGCCGGTCAGCACGTCGCGGACGACGGTCAGGCCGAAGCCTGCCACCGCGCCGTAAAGTGCATCGGCGGTGGCCGCGCCCAGCCCAGACGCCAGACCGTAGCGCCGTCCTTCAGCCAGCGTGCGGCGGATGCACAACACGCCAATCGGCCCCACCGGAGCAGCGATGGAAAACCCGATCACCAGCCCACGCAGAAAAAAGTCAAGATTGATCATGTGCACGGCCCTTTGCTCACGACGACGGCCCTTGACCACCCAGACGCCGTTGCGCAGGATAGCGGTTTTGCCCGGACAAGGCTAACCCAAGCGCCGCCGAGAAAATGCGCCACCCCGATTTTACGGTTCAACCGGATTTTTGGCGGGTTCTGTGCGCCTGCTTTTGGCGAGTCTGTATGGGGGTGTTACACTCTGGCGCGGCGATTGGGCACGTTTTCTACACAGAAAGAGCAAGTATGATCCCCAGGGTGCAGCAAGGAACCGTTGTTCTCCGGCGTTGGGATGACCGTGACGGTCTGCACGAAACAACCGCCGCCTTTTCGACACTAGATGACCTGTTTGCGTTGTGTCTGCAAACCCACGATCCGCTGCTGGTGGATCGGGTAATCATTCAGGGTGTGGATACAGACGGTATGCCACAGACCGTGACACTGGTTTTTCAGTCGGTAACGGTTGCCAGGGGCAGAGATAGCGGCAGGCACGACTCAGGGGAATAGAGGCGGAAACCACCGGTTCCCGCCGCCTGTTGTATAAAGTTGGGGCAAAGGCCGGGCGGATCGGCGCCGGCTTTCAGGCCAGGTGATTGCGGTACATCGGCGGCACGAAATCGACCAGAAAACTCCAACCTTCGGCGGCAGCCTGTTTGCGAGTTTCCTCGTCCAGGACCAGCAGTACATCGTTCCCCTCAGAATGGAGTTCGATGGTCAGTTCTTCCTTGCCATCGTCGTCCAGTTCCTCAAAACAACCGCGCTCATAGCCCAGGGGTTCACGCAGGAACTTGCCCAGACATTGCTCGCAGAACGCCAGTTGGGCAGTACAGACATCTCGATTGATTTTGACACGCATAGCGGCTCCTCCTGATTGGCTATCTTCATTGTTGATTATTTTTACCTGCAAGGTAAGCGATAACTGTCACCGTAGATGACGGCAAATGTCACAAAAGAGGTCAGCATTCAGTCGTCAGTCATGAAGCAGCAGCGGCGGCTCTGCAAAGCGTGCCGCCGCTACCCATCTGGACAGGGATTTCTCGTGAAAAGGGCAATCTGTGCTGAGGGAACGGAAGCGCAGATTATCCGCCGTCGCCCGGCTTGCAATAGCGATCCCACCAGCCGACGATGCGCCGTAGCCGGTCGATGATGTGGCGCGGTTCGCCAGAACGGGAGAGTTCATGTCCTTCGCGCGGGTAGCGCACGAACTGCACCGTTTTCCCCAGCCGTTTGAGCGTGATGAACAACTGCTCGGCCTCGGCGATGGGCACGCGGAAGTCGTTGTCGGAGTGCAAGATCAGCAACGGTGTGGTGATCCGGTCCGCGTAGGCCAGCGGCGAATGCGTCCACAGGGCGGCGGGGTCTTCCCAGGGTTCGGCCTCCAGGCCGGAACGGACCAGGATCGGGATGTCCGTCGTGCCGTGAAAGCTGGTCAGGTGATACACGCCGCGCTGCGTCACAGCTGCCGCGAAGCGGTGATCGTGTCCGACGATCCAGGCTGTCATGTAGCCGCCGTAAGAGCCGCCTGTGATCGCCAGCCGGGCCGGGTCGGCCAGCCCGCGCGCGACCACCAGATCGACCCCGGCCAGGATGTCGCTCATCGGGCCGTCGCCCCAGTTACCCTGGTTCGCCAGTGTGAAGGCTTCCCCGTAGCCAGTGGAGCCGCGCGGGTTGCAGAAGAACACCACGTAGCCATTGGCGGCGTGATGCTGCCATTCGAGCCACATCGACGGATAGGCCGGCCCCCACATCACCGCCGGGCCACCGTGAATATTCAGCGCCAGCGGATAGGCTTGTCCAGCCACGTAATCCGGCGGGCGGGCGATCCAGCCCTGCACGGGCGTGCCGTCCGGCGCGGTGTAGCGCACTTCCTCGAAGGCGGCGACTTTCACCTCCTCCAGGTAAGGGCGGTTGAAGTCGGTCAGGCGACGCTCTTCAGCGCCCTGCATCACATAGAGATCGTGCGAGCCGTCCACGTCGAAGGCGGTGAAGGCGATCAGACGATCCGGCCCAACGTCCAACCCGGTCAGGTAACGGGTGGGCTGCCGGTTAACCGTCTCGACGGCGCCGCCGTCCCTGCCGACGCGGTACGCCCCGACATCGCCCTCGCTGCCCGCCGTAAAGATCAGTCCCGTGCCGCCAACGCTCCAGCGATACAGGTCCGATTCGCGGTCCAGTGCCCTGGTCAGCAGACGGATTTCTCCCCCGCCGGCAGGCATGACGGCCAAGTGATCGATCCGATTGAGCGGCAGCGTGTCTGGGCCACATTTAAAGGCGAGCCACTCGCCATCCGGCGACGGGAGTGGGTTGTAGGCGTTGGCCCCTTCGCCCGTGAGGGGCGTCAACGCGCCGTCTGCCACGGCGATACGCACGATCTGCTGGAACATCCAGGGGGCGTCGTGGTCGGGCTTGCGGCTGGCTGTGCTGAAAATCGCCTGTCCGTCTGCCGACCACTGCGGCGGGCCATAATCGCGTTCGTCGCTTGTCAGGCGGCGGGGCTTGCGCTTGCCGTCGGCGTCCGGCTCGACCGGGATCACGTACACGCGGCTATAGCGTTCGTCCCAGAAGTCTGTCCCGGTGCGGAAAGGCACGCGCTCGATCACGCGCGGGTCGATGCGCTCCTCCTCGGCGTGCTTGCGCCTGGCCTCGCGCTGATCGGCTTCCCACTTGTCGGCGGGCGGCGGCTCTTCACCGGCATCCTCGGCAGCGATCTCGTCGGCGCGCATGGGCGACAGATAGGCAAGTTGTGTTCCGTCCGGCGACCAGGCCGGGTTCACCGCGCCGTTGCGCGCGGCGGTGATGGCCTGGGCCTCGCCGCCATCGACCGGGATGACGTAAATCTGCGGCTTGTCGTTGCGCGTAGAAACGAAGGCCAGCCGCGACCCATCGGGACTCCAGCGCGGCGTATGATCCTGTTTGTCGCCGCCGGTGAACTGCCGCAGGCCAGAGCCGTCGGGCCGCACGAGCCAGATAGCACGGCGGGTGGTGTTCTTGAGCTTATCCCGTGTCATCTTGACAAAGGCGATCCACCTCCCATCCGGGCTGAGGCGCGGGTCTTCTGCCGCCGCCAGCCGGTAGAGGTCCTCGACGTCGATCAGACGCTTGGCATCGGACATAGGGGAATTGTCCCTTCTGAACAGAACGCGCGGAGACATCGCTTATTCTGTCCCGGTTTGATGCACTTTGCCAGTGTAGCACGGGCGACGGATAGCCTGAGCCGCGTGCCCGCCAGGCCGCCGCGCTAGAGGAATGCCGGGGACTCAAGTCCCCGGCTACGCAAGAAAAGTCCGCTGAAGCGGACTGAAAACGGGTTCAGCATAGAGGCTTCCGAGTTCACTTCAGTGACGACTCCGCCGCCTAAAGGCGACGGCTTCTCGGAGCACGCAGGACCCAGCGGTCTACGTTACGCTCCGAAGGCCCCG
>CAZGXI010000072.1:0-4512 GCA_964529715.1 uncultured Anaerolineae bacterium
AGGTCGAAGAGGCGATTGCCGCTTATGCGCGTCCCCCTGCGTTGGACGACCTGCGGCGCGACCTGCGACTGGGCATGGGGCCGTGCCAGGGCGGATTCTGCGCCGTGCGCGCGGCGGGGATTGTGCAGCGCGCGTGTAACCTGGATGTGGCCGAGGCGACGACGGCGCTCAGGGCGTTCGTGGACGAGCGGTTTAAGGGCGGGCGTTCCCTGTTGTGGGGACACCACCTGCGCCAATTTCTACTGGATGAGATGATCTACCGCCGCACGTTGGGCCTAGACCGTTTGACTGGCCCAGCGCCATTTGCCCAGGATGTGCCTCTGCCTGCCTGGGCCGCAGACCGGCGCGTGGCTTTGACGGGGGCAAAGGGCCGCCGCGTGATCGTGATCGGCGCGGGGCTGGCCGGGCTGATGGCGGCGCTTCACGCTGTTCAGGCCGGGGCGCAGGTGCACCTGATCGCGGCAGGCATCGGGCGGTTGATCCTAACGCCGGGATGGTGTGATGTTGGTCCATTGCATGATCATCCTGGCGTGCGGCTGTTCCTCGATTGGTGCACTGATCACGGTGTCAGGTTGTTGGCAGACAGCCCGGCGATGTTGGGGACGCGCCCTGCGGCGTCTCTGCCGGGCGATGGCGAAACGTTGATCGTCGGCTTTGCCAACTGGCGCGACTTCTATCCCCTGTTGTGCGCGGGCAATCTGGCGCGGCAGGGTATTCCTGCGCGAGGCATCCACGTCGATCTGCCGCGCCGCCACGACGGCTGGGACCTCAGCCCGACGCGACTGGCTCACTGCTTCGACGATCCGGCTTTCCGCCAGGAAGTGGCCCGCTTGGTCAAGGGGCGGCTACGAGACGAAGCGCGCGTGGGCTTTCCGGCGGTGCTCGGCCTGCGCGATCCGGCGGCGGTCCAGGGGGACCTGGCAGCGCAGATCGGGCGGCCCGTATTTGAGATTCCCACGCTGCCGCCGTCTGTGCCGGGAACACGGCTGTTCCATGCCCTCAAGGGCTGGCTGCTCAGGCAGGGTGCGCGCGTACAGATCGGCCACGCAGTGACGCGGCCTATCGTGGAGGGCACACGGGTTGTTGGTGTGGCAGCAGCGAGCGCGGGGCGCGAGACGGTGTTCCACGCCGATGCGGTAATCCTGGCGACGGGCGGGCTGTACGGCGGTGGGCTGCTCAGCGACGACCGGGGGCGCGTCTGGGAGCCGATCTTCGACCTGCCGGTGCAGGCGCAGGCGGATCGCCTGGCTTGGTTCAACGCCGACCTGCTCGACCCGCGTGGGCATCCGGTTCATACGTTCGGCATTTCGGCAGACGAATGTCTGCGCCCGCTGGGTAAGGACGGTTCCCCGGCTTACGAGAATCTGTTCGCGGCGGGGCATATCCTCGGCGGGATGGACACGTTGATCGGTGGGTGCGAGGAAGGCTTCGACCTGGCGAGCGCATATGCGGCGGTACGTGAGGCATTGCGAAATGACTGAGACGCTCCACCTGCTGGAAAACACACCCTTCACCTCGGACCTGTGCCTGAAGTGCAACATCTGCACGGCGCACTGTACTGTGCTGCCGTACACAGACCTGTTCCCTGGCCCCAAGACGGTCGGGCCGCAGGCGCAGCGAATGCGCCAACCGGGCGCGCCGTCGGTCGATCACAGCGTCGATTATTGCTCCGGCTGTGGTATTTGCACGCTGGTCTGTCCGCACGGTGTGCGTGTGATGGAGATCAATACGCAGGCGAAAGCGGCCATTGTCGAGACGCATGGCATTTCTCTGCGCAACTGGTTTCTGGGGCGGAACGAACTGTGGGGGCGGCTGGGGTCGCCCTTTGCGCCGATCCTGAACTTCGTTATGGGCTTCAAACCCGCCCGCTGGATCGCCGAAAAGACGCTCGGCATCTCTGCCCGCGCGCCGATGCCCAAATGGGCCGGGTATACCTTTCGGGGTTGGTGGCTGCGGCGACAGCGTCGTCAGGGACGGCGAGATCGCCCGGTAGAAGCGTATGACCCGGCCCGGACGGTGGTGTATTTTCACGGCTGTGGGACCAATAGCTACGATCCGCACGTCGGGCGGACGGCGGTGGCCGTGTTGGAACATCTCGGCTTCGAGGTGATCGTGCCGCCGCTGTACTGCTGTGGGCTGCCCATGCAATCCAACGGGGACTTCAAGGCGGCGCGGCGCTATGCCCGCCAGAACGTGACCTGGTTGGAACCCTACGCCCGGCGGGGCATTCCCATCGTCGGCACGTCGGCAAGCTGCATGATGGCCTTCAAGGGCGATTACGAACACATCCTCGGTATGGACGATGCAGCGACGAAGACGGTTGCAGCGGGCGTATGGGACTTTATGGAATTCCTGCGCCACTTACACGCGCAGGGGCGGCTGGACCTGGACTTTCGCCCGCTCGAACGCACGCTGCCCTATCACGCGCCGTGCCAGCTTAAGGCGCACGGCATGGGTCGCCCGGCGATGGATGTGTTGGCGCTGATCCCCGGCCTCAAGCTGTTCGAGATCGACGCCGATTGCTGTGGCATTGCCGGGACTTATGGCTTCAAGGCGGAAAAGCGCGCCATCGCCGAGCAGGTGGGTGAGCCGATTGTGGAAGCGGTGCGCGCCGGGGGCTACGACACGGTCGTCTGTGACACCGAAACGTGCCGCTGGCAGATCGCTGCCCTGACCGGCGCGCGCGCTATTCACCCGGTGATGCTGGTCGCCGAAGCCTACGGCCTCAAGATGGCCGAAGTCGGCGACCCGGTCATTTCCACTGCATAGCTTTAAAGACGCTACCAGCGGATCATACAGCCTTCCGAAGTTCCCAATGCTGCCGAGCAGATGGTAACGGGCGTGGTTTCGCTGCCGCGATGGATGGCAATAGTTCGCAGGTTGGCTCCCAAGGGGTCAAACCAGAATCTGTCGGCGAGGGCCACCGGCACCTGGAACGTCATCCGGGCCGAACAGACACCCGGCAGCGGCGCTGCCTGGCCTGCCAAGATGTAGCGGTAGCACGAGCCGGACGCGGCGGTTCCCTGGGTCAGCCGCAGCGCGTCGAAGTCTTGTGCGGGTACGTCCCGCCGGGCAGGAGCGCCTTCAGGCAGTGTGACCAGCACCAGTTCATTCAGCAAGATCGGCTGTGGCGCGGCCACATACAGCACCAGCCAGGTCGTGTCGGCGTAGAGGATGAGAGTCGGTTCTTCAGACGTTGGTGTTAGCGTTGGTGTTGACGTATTTGTCGGCGTCGGGGTGATTGTCGGCGGCGCATCGATGAGATTGACCTGCACCGACGTCGTGATCATCCTGCCGATGTCGTCGCGCAGTTGCACGTAGAGTGTCTTCAGGCCCAGGCCGGGGCTGAGCGTCCAGGGCGTGACGTTGGTGTAGTACTGCCAGCCCTGATTGGATTCGGCATCACGATCGGCAAACGTCGGGTCTTCGGAGACGCGAAACTGACGGATCAGGCCGGGGCTGTCGATGTCGCCGCTGGGGTGGCTGTTTTCATTGTGCAGGTAAAGGAACACATCCCTTTCCCACACGGCCTGGGCGCTCACATCGACATAAGGATCGCTGGCGGGCGCGACCAGCACCGGCAAGATGCCCGGCTGCGCACCGAAGAGGATCACATAATAATGCCGCCCGGCGTCGCGGTGGTAGACGTAGGCCAGGCCGATCTCGCGGTAGGCGGTGCCGAAGATCGGGCTGGTTTCGCGCCCCTGCTCACCGGCCCAGAAATCGACTACATTTTCCGGGGGAACGTCGGGCGTCACGAGCGCGATCAGGGCGGCGGTGTAGCCGTTGGAATAGGCCGCGTAGCCGAGGTTGGTCAGCCAGTCTTCCAACGTTTCGCCGCTCTGACGACTCTGGTAGACGTTCCCCAGGCTGTCCGGCGGGCGCGAGGCCAGATCGAGGGCGTGCGCGCGGGCGGCTTCGTTCAGGATTGGGTTCAGGGCGAGGGGGACGTAGTTGCCTTCCACGCGCAGCCGGTTGATCGCGTTGACGATGGCGATCTCTTCGGGACTGAGCGGCGTGGGCTGCTGGGCGCGGAGGGGAGGCGTGCCTGCCATAGGCAGACAGAGACTCAGCATGACGGCAATCAAGACGGCGAACTTGAGCCGCATGGCGATGCTCCTTGATGCGAAGGGACGGCGTGCTGTTAGTATACCCTTGTTGTGTGGGCGCGCCAAGCCGGATGGGCGGGAATGGGGTGGGTCACGCAGGCCCGCCCCGTCTGATTTACCAGGGCGTGTTGTTGCAGGCGATGCCGCTCAGCCGGTTGCTTTGGCCGCCATTGTAAGTGATCCAGATGTCATGATATTTATATTCAAGCTGGTTGCCGCCCAAATAGAGAGCGTGGCCTGATGTGCCCTCAGGGAAGAGCCGAGGCTCCCAGATGTCTCCTTCAGAAGGGTGACGACTCCGCCGCCTAAAGGCGGCGGCTTCCCAGAGCACGCCTGACCCAGTGGCCGACGTTACGCCCTGGCCGCTCCGTCCGAGCGGGTTTGAGTTCGGTCAACGCCTTGA
>CAZGXI010000073.1:0-4340 GCA_964529715.1 uncultured Anaerolineae bacterium
GGCTGACCAGCGTGGACTTGCCGACCCCGGTCGGGCCGACCAGCGCCACCATCTGGTTGGCGGCAATCTTCAACGAGATGTGTTCCAACACCGTGTCACCCTGGGTGTAGTGAAAGCTCACATCGTCGAAGATGATCTCGCCCCTGGCGCGCTCATGCAGACGGATGGCGTTGGCGCCTTCCTGCACTTCGGGGCTTTCTTGCAGCAGTTCGTTCACGCGGTCGGCGCTCGCCAGCGATTCCTGAATGCGCTCCCAGGAATTGCTCAACGCGCGGATCGGCTGATAGAGCATTTCCAGGTACAGAAAGAACCCCACCAGGTCAGAGACCGGCAGCGCCTGCTGATAGACCAACATCCCGCCGAAGTAGATCACCACCAACATGCCCAGCGACGCGGTAAAGTCCACCAACGGCTGGAAGATCGCCATCATCTTGAGCGCGTACAACAGCGAGCGGCGATAGGTGTCAATGCCGCGACTCACCCGCCGGGCCTCTGGCTCCTCGCGGGTGAACGCCTTGATCTCGCGGATGCCAGAGATGTTGTCGTTCAGGATGGCGTTCAGTTCACCCAGTTCGACCTGTCGGCGGTGGAAGGCCGGGCGCACCTTTTTGGCATAGAGGTTCATGCCCATCACGACGAACGGGACCGGCGTCAGGCTCAATAACCCCAGACGCCAGTTCATAATCAGCAGCATGGTGCTGACGCCGATCAGGGTCAGCAGGTTGACGATCACATCCGGCACGGCGTGGGCAATCAGGCTTTCAAACAGATCGGTGTCGTTGACGATGCGGGACATCATCTGCCCGGTGCGCTTGTCCTCATAAAAGCGCAATGAAAGCCGCTGAGCGTGCTCGTAGAGATGCTTGCGCACGTCGGCCACCACGCCCCAGCCCGCGATATGCGCCATGTAACTGCGCACGAATTGTAGCCCCCCCTGGAACACCAGCGCCGCTGCCGTGAGCAAGGTCAGGGCAGCAACGGTCGTCATGGTGGCGGCATCCAGTTCTTGCGCAGACACAGCGGCGATCAACGTCTTGATGACCCAGGGAATGAGCAATTGCACGCCGACCAGCAGCACCATGCTGATCACGGTGGCCAGCAGCTCTTTGGTGTAGCTGCGCGCGTAGTGGAAGACCAGTCTAAAGGCTTGCATCGTTCCTGTCGTTTCCCTATCAGGGCAAGGCGAGACGCCCGTGATTGTCCAACCCTGCCCGGCGCGCCCAAAAACGCCTCGAACAGGGAGAACAACCCCTGTTCGAGGCCAGCGGCGTCAGCGCATCGGGTCGGATCGGGCCGCTGCCGAAAGGTTAGAACTGGCGGAATTTGTCGTGTTTGGCCCCACAGACCGGGCACACATCCGGCGGTTCGCCTTCCATCGTAAAGCCGCAGGCGGAGCACACCCAGATGTCCTGGGCAGGGATGTCCTGCTTGGCCTCGGCCTGCGGTTTGGCCGCCGCGTAAAGCGCCGCGTGGACCTTTTCGGCTGCCAGTGCCCAGTTCATCGAGCGCAGGGCACGCTGTTCGCCTTGCGTCTCGGCGACAGTCGTATAGGCCGGATACATCTGCTCGATCTCGAAGGTTTCGCCGCCGAACGCCTCGCCCAAGTTCTCCGCCGTGCTGCCGATCCCGCCCAACGCGCGCAGGTGATTGGTGGCGTGGACCTGTTCGGCATAAGCAGCGGCCTCGAACAGGCGCGCGATATTAGGTAGTTTATCACGACGCGCTTGCTCGGCAAAGGCCAGATACTTAACATGGGCCTGGCTTTCGCCGGCAAAGGCAGCCCGCAAATTGGCTTCTGTCATCGCATTCATGGGTTTATCTCCTGTACGTGTACGACTCTAATTGGAACAAAAAACGATCCTGGAGGCATTTCTTATCATGATCCGTTCTGTCGGCCAAGAAACGTCCCCTATTACACCTTTCCGCTATGTCATTCGTCCCCGATGTAACCGCGCCCTTCGTCGTTGACGCCTTTCCCCGATTTTGTTACACTGAGAGACGATTGGGGCAGTGGCGGAATGGCATACGCAGTAGACTTAAAATCTACGGGAGAAATCCGTGTGAGTTCGACTCTCACCTGCCCTATTGTGATGAATGCCGGGTGGGGTGCGCTACCCCACCCGTTTTGTTGCGGTGGGACCGACGCACCCGTGCCCGGTTGGTCGGACGTTGGGGTAGCGGTATAATCACCCCAACATCCTATCGCTGGTGAGCCGCACACCACATGACACTTCCCGACCGCTATCGCCTGCGCCAGGATATGGGGCGCGGCATGTTGGGCGACCTCTATCTGGCCGAAGACACTCAGACCGGCCAGGCAGTCGTGATTCGCGCCCTGGACGCGCGCGCAATGGTCGATCCGATGGTGTTGGCGGATTTCTCCCGCGATGCCGCCGCGCTGCGCACACTAAACCTGCCCGCCGCCGCCCCATATCAAGACATCTTCACCCACGAGAATCGCCTGCACCTGGTGCGACCTTATCTGGAGGGAGAGACACTCGGCGCTTACCTGGCCCGCAACGGCCCTCTGGATGCCAGGACATTTCGCCAGTGGGCCATCCTGATCACCCAGGCGCTGGCGCTGGCGCACGAGGAGGGCGTGTTGCATGGCGACTTGCGGCCTAGCAATATCTTCGTCGTCTCAGAAATTGAACCGCCCCTCACGGCGACGCAGGAACCTGCTGAGGAGACGGAGACTCCCGAAGCGCCGGAGGAATCTCCCCCGCCGGAGGAGACAAGCGTCCCGACCCCGCGCGTGGTCTACCGCCGCCGCGCGCCACGCCCCAGGCCGCCCACCCTGCGGCTGGTGATCGTGGATTTTGGACTGTACCGCTTCGCCGAGGGCACGCGCCTGACCACCTCCACCACCCGCCTGACCCTGGCAAATTCAAACTTCACCAGCCCGCAACGCTGGCAGGGCAGCAAACCCACCATCGACGATGACATCTGGGCGTTGGGGGTGCTGTTCTTCTTCATGCTCAGCGGCAAAATGCCCTTCGACGCCCCCAGCCACGCCGGGACGATGCACAAGGTGCTCTATACGCCCACGCCGAACCTGCGCGGGCGCGCGCCCAGCAGCTTGGTTGCTATTGTAGAACGCTGCCTGGAAAAAGACCCCTGGCGACGCTATCGCAGCTTGAACGCCGTCCTGAGCGATCTGGAGCGTGGACGGGCGCGCCTGCGCGGGCGGCGCAGCGGCCTGATGCCCCGGCGGCTCAACCCGCTGTTGTCGTGGGGACTGTTCCTCATCGTCATGATCCTGCTGCTGGGCATTCCTGCCGGAGGCGGGGCCGCCTTCCTGACGCGCAGCCGTCCTACCACGACGCCGATCCCCATCGCCGGGGTGATCATCCCGCCCACGCCGACGGCTACCTCGACGCCGATCATCATCGGCTTTGCCTCATCGCCGACGGGCTTCCCGGCCATCACGCTCACGCCGTCATCCACACGCACGCCCATCATCATCACGGCCACGCCGACGCCCACCTTCACCCCGTCGGACACGCCGACGATCACGCCGACGCCCACCATCACCCCGTCGCGCACGCCGACCGGTACGGCCACGCCGACTCCAACCCAGACCTCGACCGCCACGCCCACAGTGACGGCCACGTTCACCCCGCCGCCGACCGTAACGGCCAGCTTCACCCCGACGGATACGGCCACGCCGACGGCCACCGCCACCGTCAGCCCGACGCCCTCGCCCACCTTCACGGCAACGGCCACACCAACAAGCACGCCCAACCTGACGGCGACGGCCAACCTGCAGGCCTTCCTGACGCGCTCGGCAGTCATCCAGGGAACACAAAACGCGCTACAAACACGCCTGGCGCCGACTCCGACGCCCGACCTGCGCCTGACGGGTACGGCTCTGGCACCTGTGCGCGCCACGCTGGAGACCCTGCGCTTCGCCCGCACAGCCTACAGCGCCGTGCCGCTGTGCCAGCCGGATGAATCGCTGATCGCATTCCTGAACTTCGACGGCTCCGGGCCGCTGCCCGGCAGTGCACCGGGGGGCTTCGTGCCGGAACGGATCGCGCGGGATACGGCGCTGCACCTGGCCCAGACCGCCGAGTGGACCATCCCGCTGCCCGGCGGCTACACGCGCGCCGTGTTCGATCTGCTGATCCCGGCGGCGGGCAGCCCACCGCTGACCGTGCATCTGGCGGCGGGCAATGCCGGAGATGCGCTCACCGGCTGGCGGCTGGCCTGGTCCTTCGACGCCGATGGCCGCGCCTCGGTCGGGCTGGCGCAGGATCAGAACGGCGAGCAGACGGCGCTCTCGCCGTTGATCGCCCTGCCTTTCAACACCTGGGTGACACTGGAACTGGCCGTGCGCC
>CAZGXI010000074.1:0-3897 GCA_964529715.1 uncultured Anaerolineae bacterium
AGAGCAAGGCTCGCCCGTTCTTCTCCAAGCGCAGCTTGCACCCGTCGCCGTAGGTGAACTCGACGCTGTGAAAGCGGTTCGCCCCCTTGAAGCGCGGAAAGCCCGCCTTCTCTCCGGCTTTCTTCCGCCGGAACGACCCCTGATACGCCTTGTCCAGTCGCCGCAAGACGTGTTGCAGGCTGCTGGCGTTCAGCAACCCCAGCGTCTCCGGGTTCGCCCGTCGCTCATCTCGGAAGTGCGCCCATTGCTGTTGGTACGTGACGCTTTTTCCAGTTTCCCGGTAGGTCGTGATGCGCTGTTCCAGCGCCGCGTTGTACACCCCTCGTGCCTGCGCCAGCACAAACACCGCCATGCGTTCCTGGGCATTGGTCAGGTACAAGCGGTACTGGTAGGTACGGATCATGCCGGGATCACTGCATTGAACATTGCTGAGAGTAATCTTAGTCTATTGCCCATACGTTCGTCTGTCAAGGATTTCGTGAAGGGAGCAAGGCGCATTCCCCTGTCGCCTGACCCAGCACTTGCGTACTGGGCAAGTGAGGCGACAGTCCCCTGCGCCAATTCTTATGGCCTGGATAGGATGCCAAACTCAAAACTCAACATTCAAAACTCAAAACTCAAAACTTGTTCTGGTGTCTTGGCGGTTGGATAAGGATTTTATGCATGGCTCTCGAAGATTTCACCCTCTCCTGCCCGATACCCATTGCGCAGTATCCACAGGTCTTGCTGGCGCATGGCAGCGGTGGCAGGCTGATGCACGACCTGATCGGGCGCATGTTCGCCCCGGCCTTCGACAATCCCCTGCTGGCCCAGGGGCACGACGGCGCGACCTTCGCGCTGGGTGGGGCGCGGCTGGCCTTTTCTACCGATTCCTACGTCGTGCGTCCGCTGTTCTTCCCCGGCGGCGACATCGGCGCGTTGGCCGTCAACGGCACCGTGAACGACCTCGCCATGTGCGGCGCGCGCCCGCTGTTCCTGAGCGCCGGGTTTATTCTGGAAGAAGGGCTGCCGATGGACACGCTGTGGCGCGTGGTCCGCTCCATGCAGGACGCGGCGGCGGCGGCGAACGTGCAGATCGTCACCGGAGATACCAAAGTGGTGGATCGCGGCAAGGGCGACGGCGTGTACGTCAACACGGCGGGGATCGGCCTGCTGGAACACGACCGGCCCATCGGCCCCGCCGAGGTCCGGCCCGGCGACGCCGTGCTGCTTAGCGGCGACCTGGGTCGGCACGGCATCGCCGTGATGGCCGTGCGCGAAGGGCTGGCTTTCGAGAGCGCCATCACAAGCGACTGTGCGCCGCTGGCTGCGCCAGTGCTCAGGCTGTTGGACACCGGGATCGCGGTCCACTGCCTGCGCGATGCCACGCGCGGCGGGCTGGCGACCTCGCTGGTGGAGATCGCGCAGGCGGCGCGCCTGCACGTCGAGATCGAGGAGCGCGCCATCCCCGTGCGCGAGGACGTGCGCGGCGCGTGCGAAATCCTGGGCCTGGACCCACTCTACGTGGCAAACGAGGGGCGCTTCGTCGCCTTCGTCGCGCCGGAAGACGCCGACCGCGCGTTGGACATCCTGCGCGCCGACCCCGTCAGCGCGGGCGCCGTGCGGATCGGGCAGGTGGCGGCGGCGCACACGTCCGGCGTGGTGACGCTGCGCAGCGCCATCGGGGCCAGCCGCCTGGTGGATATGCTCAGCGGGGAGCAGCTTCCGCGCATCTGCTGAGCGGCAAGAGGCGGAAATAGGCGGATGTTGTCGGGGCGACCGGCCGGTCGCCGCTACGCCGGTATCCCTGGGTAGCGTCGGCTTGAAGCCGACGTTACAATCGCCTGCTGACCGCTGACCTGCTGAAAGCTGACCGCTCGATGACCACCATCCGGGGCCTTTCCGAAAGCGAAGTGTTAGACCGCCGCGCGCGCGGGCAGGGAAACAACGTCCGTGTGCAGACGGGCCGCACTTACGCCGACATCCTGCGCGACAACCTGCTGACCTTCGTCAACTTGGTGCTGTTCGGCATCGGCACCGTCATGGTGCTGCTGCGGCTCTACAGCGACGCTCTGCTGAGCGTGGGCCTGGTGCTGATGAACGTCGTGGTCGGTGTGGCACAGGAGATTCGCGCCAAGCGCAAGCTCGACCGCATCGCCCTGCTGACGCGCCCTAAGGCCACCGTCATCCGCGAAGGGCAGGAAAAGACGGTGGACCCGTCGGAGATCGTGTTAGGCGACGTGCTGGTGGTCGGCCCCGGCGACCAGATCATTGTGGACGGGCAGGTGATCGGCGAGGGGCGCGTGGACGTGGACGAGTCGCTGCTGACCGGCGAATCGGACCTCATCCCCAAGCGTGCCGGGGATACGGTGCTGTCCGGCAGTTTTGTCGTCACCGGGCGGGCCTGCTACGAGGCGCAGAAAGTCGGCGCGGACAGCTATGCCAACCGCCTCACGACCAGCGCGCGCGCCTTTCGCCAGGAACTCACGCCCCTCCAGCGCGACACCAACCTGGTCATCCGCCTGCTGATCCTGGTGGTGGGCTTCTTCGGTCTGCTGCTGGTGATCGCCGTGATCATCGAGGGCACGCCGCTGGCCGAGAGCGTCAAGATGGCGGCGGTGGTGGCCGGGCTGATCCCCAACGGCCTGTTCTTTATGATCACCGTCGCCTATGCGATGGGCGCGGTGCGCATGGCCGGGCGCGGCGCGCTGATCCAGCAGTCCAACGCCGTCGAGTCGCTCAGCAACGTGGACGTGCTGTGTATGGACAAAACCGGCACCCTCACCGCCAACCGCATCCGCCTGCGCGACGTTCATCCCTGCAAGGGCCTGGACAGGGCCGACCTGGAGCGTCTGCTGGGCGACTTCGCTGCCAGCGCGTCCGGCGGCAACCGCACCTCCGAGGCGATCCAGGCGGCGCTGGGCGGGCAAAAGCGGCCCGTCTGCGAGGAAGTGCCGTTTTCCTCCGAACGCAAGTGGAGCGCCCTGTGCTTCGACGGGGACGACCTGCGCGGCGTATACGTGCTCGGCGCGCCGGAGATGCTCCGTCCGCACGTGGACTGGCCCGGCGCAGAGCTGGACCGCCAGATCGCCGAATGGGCCGACGCGGGGCTGCGCGTGCTGCTGTTCGCCAGCCGCGCCGATCCTGCGCCTCTGCACGACGGCGATGCGCCTTGCCTGCCCGACGGCCTGATCCCGTTGGGGATGCTCGTCTTCGAGGACGAGTTGCGCGCCGAGGCGCAAGCCGCGATCCGGGGATTTGCCCAGGCGGGCATCTGCCTCAAGGTCATCTCCGGCGACAACCCGCACACCGTTGCGGCGCTGGCGAAGCAGGCCGGGCTAGACGGGAGCGCGCAGGCGGTTTCGGGCCTGGAACTGGACGGCATGGACGAGGCGCAGTTCGCCCAGGCGGCAGAGGACGCGACCATCTTTGGGCGCATCACGCCGCAGCAGAAGGAACGGTTGGTAGACGCCCTGCGCCAGCGCGGGCACTACGTCGCCATGATCGGCGACGGCGTGAACGACGTACTCTCGCTCAAAAAGGCCAACCTCGGCATCGCCATGCAGAGCGGCAGCCAGGCCACGCGCGGCGTGGCCGACATTGTACTGCTCAACGACTCGTTCGGTGCGCTGCCGACGGCCTTCAGCGAGGGGCAGCGCATCGTCAACGGGATGCAAGACATCTTCCGCCTGTTTCTGACGCGCGTGGGCTATGTGGCGCTGCTGATTATGTCCGTTGCGGTGATCGAACTGGGCTTTCCCTTTACGCCCAAGCACGGCACGCTGCTCACCCTGCTCACGGTGGGCATCCCCACGCTGCTGCTGGCGGCGTGGTCGCGCCCCGGCCCAACGCGCCGACGCAGCCTGATCCGCTCGGTGATCCGCTTCGTCCTCCCGGCGTCGGTCACGATTGCGCTGG
>CAZGXI010000075.1:0-3688 GCA_964529715.1 uncultured Anaerolineae bacterium
CAGGATCATCGCCTCAGCGCGCGTCCGATGCGGCTCTTTAACAACTTCAGGTATCCGGTTGTGTGAGGAAGGCGCACACGTAAAATCTGAACCGTACATAAGAGAGAACCTCTTTCCAGGCCCGGACGGGGCCTTCGGAGCGTAACGTAGACCGCTGGGTCCTGCGTGCTCCGAGAAGCCGCCGCCTTTAGGCGGCGGAGTCGTCACTCCAGTTCTGAGCCGTTCCCGATCTCATCTACCGTCGCCCACGCACACCAGGAAACAGCGGGCCTGGATGTAATAGCACATGCGTTCCATAGAGAAAACGATAAAACAAGCCGCGCCCAGATGAAGAAAAGCGTGGGCACGGCTGACAAAAAGACCGCTTTGTCCAACGTCACTCCGCGTTCAGATTGCGCAGGCTCAACCCCAGGCGACGCGCCGGCCCATCGATATTCAGGATACGGGCGCGAACAGTGTCGCCTTCGTTCACCACATTGCGTGGGTGCAGGAAGTGCCCCTCTGCCAGCTCGGAGATGTGGATAAGGCCCTCCAGCCCTTCTTCAATACAGGCAAAAGCCCCAAAATCGACGACGTTGGTGATCACACCTTCGACAATCTGTCCGACCCGGTAACGCAGGTGCACCGTCTCCCAGGGGTCCGATTGCAAACGCTTCAAGCTCAGGGCCACACGGCCCAGTTCCTTGTTGACGTCCACCACGTACACCGACACGCGCTCATCGCGTTGTAAGATGTCGCGGGGATGCGCCACACGGCCCCAACTCAGTTCCGAGATGTGAATCAGCCCTTCTACGCCGCCCAGGTCAACGAAAACCCCAAAATCGCAGACGTTTGTCACCACTCCCCGGCAAATATCCCCCTCGCGGAGACGGTTCAGAATCTCGGCGCGCGTTCCCGGATTGACCTGCGCCGCCCGCTCCGACAGGATCAGACGATTCTGCATTTCATCCAGTTCGATCACCCGGAGAGACAGCCGCTGCCCGATGTAACCGGCCAATTCCTGGCGGCGGTAGCGTTCGTCTATGCTCGGTGGAAAATCGACCAGTTGGCTGGCCGGGACAAAACCACGCAAACTCTGCCATTGCACCAACAGCCCGCCACGATTGCTTCCTACAACCGGCAGATCGAGGGTGGCGTCGGTTTCCAGAAAGCGCCGCATGGCCTCCCAATCTGACGGGCGCGGGAACGCCTGTTCGGCGGTTTTCAGCGCGTCTCCGCGCGTTGGTCTGAGATCCAGATCGCCCCATTCCTCTGGTGGCGGCACTTCGGCGGCAATATCTTCCCCTTCTTGCAGCAAAGCAGCCCAATACGATTCATCCACTGGCGGTGGCGACGATACGGCGCGATCCGCCCACTGGCTTCTGGTAGACATCAAATTTCCCTTCCTTACCAACAAGGCGCTGATTCGGTTTGAATGATCGATGAAACACCGACGAAGTAAGCATACATACACAAACATTATAGGGGGCGCATTTTGGCTTGTCAAACCTGTGCGCCGACATGTAGAGCGACGGCCTCCGGCGTCTGTTCGTCCCGACAAGCGCGCTCCATGTCCGCCAGCGCGCGTGCCACCTCCTCCACAGCGGTACGCTGTTTGCGATAAAGATCGGCCTCACTCATCGCCAGACGGCGGGCAACGTCGCGCACTTTGTGCCCTTGAATAAAGCGCAACTCGATGATGTTGTACAGGATCCACTCGGTGCGGGTCATGCTGCGCTCGCCGGGCGGTTTGAGACGATTGATCGCTTCCAGTAACACTGTCCGCAGCGCCCGTGTTGGGTTGCCATCGTTTTGTGTCAACGTTTTCTGAACGACTTGAAGTTGCAACAGTCGGCTGTCCGTCAGACGCGGCCCGCCCCAATAATCACGCAGCGCATCTCGCACGGCGTCTACAAACGCCGCCGAACCCGGTTCAAGCATGGCAGTCCGCTCGGCCTGCGCCAACGCAGGCAAGTCGCCGTACCGCGCCACGCCGCGCAACTGCTGAATCGCCTCCATCTCCGGCAGCAGCCCTTCCAGAGAGGCAAACACTTCTGCCTGTAGGCGCTGATCGTCGAGCGTTTGAGCTGCTTGCCGCGCCAGCAGGTCGAAAACGCTCTGCTCCTCCGGCAAAAGGTCCGGCTCTGCGCTGCGGGCGCGGACGCCCAAGACGCCAAGCAAGCGGCGCGACGATGCACCGTTGCTGTCGTGATTTCCCCACCCGCGCCCGCCATACAAGGGGACGACCCAAAAGGCATTCCAGGTGCGGATTTCCTCGGCGCGATCTCCATTCACTTGGAGCAATGCGTACAACCCTGTCGTGTCCCGCCAATCCCAGTCAGGCAACCAGTCACCTATCACCTGTTCAAGCCGCGCCTGATCGCCTTCAAACGCCGCCACAAAGGCGGCAGGCACCTGGAGCAGATCACACAACGCCGCCAGAATCGACTCCAAGAGCTGCTGCATGTCATTGTGGGTCAGCAGGCGGTGACCGATCGACTGGATTATGCGCACCTGGGCCTGATCACTGGTATAGACAATCCAGCGTTCCAGGTGCGGCGATAGCCACGAAACCATCCACTGCCAGAACATGACGACGGCCACAGCAGCAAAGGGCATAAACTGTTCGCTGGACAGGCCCAGAATACGCCCGGCCTGGGGCAGGAACAGGATAATCAGCAGCACCAAAATACCGGTGAAAGGCCCGCGCAGGAAAAAATGCAGCAGTTCCGCCTTGACCACCCGGTCTGGCACATTGGAGCCGAAAAAGTACAACGGGTAAGCCATGAACAGCAGCATCAGGGTAATCCCCACATTCCCCAAATTGACAATAAGCCAGAAGGTCGAGGGCGAAGCCTCTGCGCTGCTGAACAGGAGTGTAAACGGAAAAATGCCCAGGGCGGGCATGGCAAAGGAATACAACAGGTAACTCATCCGGCGGCGTGTGTAGGTTGTGCGACAACGCCGGCGAGCACGCACCAGGTTATAGAACGAGACAATGGTCGCCAGCAGGAAAAAGACCACATAGAGCGGAAAGACCGGCCCCGGCAGCAAATGCGGCGCAGGCTCTCGGACCAGCCCATAGACCAGGGCGTCTGAAAAGGCCGCCATGATCAGAAAGAGCAGGCTGAAAACGTAGAGCTGCCGGGCAACCCGCCGACGCCGTCCGCGCGAGACCAAGCCGGTCGTCGCCAGCAGAGCGTCCGAAAGATGAAACAGCGCCGCAGGTGCCAGCGCAATGCCTATCCACTGCACCCGCAACCAGGCGGATAGGGAAGCCGTTGTCGGATTAAGCGAAGTGAACGCATCTACCGTGTAGACAAAAGTCACGCAGGCCAGCAATGCGCTAGAGGCACGGGCAACGCGCGCGTGCAGATTGCGGGTCAGGTTGTAGAGCAGCATGGACGCTGATACGATGACAATAACCGCACTCAACGTTTCATTAGTCAGTTGGAGCAAGGCGTCCATCACGTAAAAAGTCGTCCACAAAATCAACGTAAGCTCTGGCTGAAGAACAGGGCGATGTCATAATTTGGATAGTACTGATCGTTGAAGCCGCAGAGCGTCAATCCATGCCGCTGGCAGAAGGCGATAGCCGGAAAGTTCTTGGTCTGGGTTTCGACAATCAGGCGGCGCAGACCGTGCGAACGGGCCGTCTCGCGCGCCTGAAACAGCAACGCCGTGCCCACCCGCCGCCGCCGCCAGGGGC
>CAZGXI010000076.1:0-3632 GCA_964529715.1 uncultured Anaerolineae bacterium
CCACCAATACGCCGCTGCCAACCAATACCCCCGCCCCGCCGACCGACACCCCGCCGCCGACCGATACCCCTGTCGCGGCAGTAACCGAGGCGGCGACAACGGTCCTCGTCAGCTACACAGATACACCCCCATCGAGCAGTACGCCGCTGTGTGTGTGCACCGAGGTCGTATCCGGCTAGCCCATCATCGAACCGCCAGGACACCAAAAACGCCAGATGGCTGATCTTGCTCCTGTTCTACTTGGCGAACTCGGCGTCTTGGCGGTTGGGATCGAACCGCCAGGACACCAAAAACGCCAGATGGCTGATCTTGCTCCTGTTCTACTTGGCGAACTCGGCGTCTTGGCGGTTGGAATGAATCGGCGAAAGGCGGTAACATGGCGGACGGTCTGACCGGGGGGCGGGCGCACAGGTCCGCCCCTTACAACGTCCGGCGTCGGGGCGAGGCGTTTCTCGCCGCGACGGTTGCCACGAGGAAACAACCCGATGCGTATCCGCCTGATTCTGCTGGTCCTCATCGCCGCGCTGGCCTGCCCCATCCTGCCGTCGAACGCGCAGGCGGGCGCGACGCTGCGGCTGGCGACGCCGGTCCTGGCCCTGCCCGACCCGGCCTCGCTGCCCTTGTTAGACTTCGACGGGCGCGACCTGGCGGAAAACCTGTACGCCGGCCTGTTCCGCTACGACACGGCGACCCACAGCGCCCTGCCGGTGCTGGCCGAGTCGTGGAGCACCAGCGCCGACGGCCTGACCTGGACCCTGACCCTGCGTGGCGACATCTTCTGGGTGCGCGCCGATCCCATCAGCGGGCAGATCGCGGCGCTACGCCCGGTGACGGCGGCGGATGTGGTGTATGCGCTACGGCGGGCCTGCCATCCGCTCAAGGCCACCCCTGCCTCGCCTGCCGTGTACGTGATCGCGGGCTGCCGGGTGGCTTTGCAGGCCAACCCGCTGCTGGTCACAGATGCCCTGGTCGAGCGGTGGGTGCAGGTAGAAGCGCCGGACCCGTCCACGCTGGTGCTGCATCTGGCTTTCCCTGCTGCGTACCTGCCTTCCCTGCTGACCCTGCCGGAGTTCCGTCCCCTGCCGCCAGAAGCGATCGAAGGGCGGGCGGGCTGGAGCATGGTCGGCAGCGGGCCGTACACGCTGACCGCCTGGACGCCCGGACGGGGCATGACGCTGGCGCGCAATCCCTTTTGGCCGGAGACGCTGCCGGGCAATGTTGCTCAGGTGGAACTGGTCTTCGCCGCCGACCCGGTGGCGCGGGCGGAAATGTTCACACGGGGCGAGGTCCAGTTCGCCCGGCTGGGGTCAGACGCCGGGGCCACTGCGAATGTCCTGGCCCGGCGCGGCCTGACCACGACCCTGTTGGGCTTTTCCACCGAACGGGCCTTCGTGCGCGAAGTGAAGGTCCGGCAGGCACTGGCCTGGGCCATCGACCGGGAGGCGCTACGGGCGGTGGTTGGGGCAGAACGCGCCCTGCCCGTGTTGACGCTGACCCCGCCGGGCGTGATCGCCGGGCCGCCCGCCGAGAGCGGCGTCGGCTTCGCGCCGGAGGCGGCTCGCGCTGCCCTGGCCGAGGCCGGCTACGCCAACTGTGCCAGCGTGCCGGAGCGGATCGAACTGCTGGCCCCGCCGAGCGCCACGCCGCTGGCGCAGGCGTTGATCGGACAGTGGGCAGCGACGCTGGGCTGTGACCCGAACCTGTTTGCCGTGCGCGCTCAGGATGAGGACGCCGTCCGGGCCGTCGCGCGCAACCTGCTCGACGCCGGGCAAGGGATCGCGCGCTCCCACCTGTGGATCACGTCCTGGACGATCACGTACCCGGACGCACAGGCGGGCGCGGCGGACGCGCTGCACTGCCGCTATGGGGCGTTCGTCAGCGGGCTGGGCTGCACGCCGCTGGACGACCTGATCGAACTGGCAGGTTCGGGACTGCCCGCCGCAGAGCGGCCCGCCATCTACGCCCGGCTGGAAGCGCGCTACTTCGGCCCCGGCGGGGAATATCCCGCCGTGCCGCTGCTGGCGACGGTGGAGGCGCTCGGCGTGTCGCCCGATCTGCGCGGCGTGCCGGATTCTGGCCCGGCGTGGTGGGGTGCATGGGAAGTGCTGAGTTCAGCGTTTTGAGTCAGGAGTTAAGCCTGCGGGAGCAACCAACTGTCCCGGTGCAAAGCAAAGCGGGCTTCCAGAGATTTTAACTCAAAACTCAACACTCAAAACTCAGAACTGTATCACGATGCGGAAGCCCTGATCGTTGCCGTAATAGTTAGGCGCGTGGCGGTTGCGGAAGGTGGCGCGGGCGCGGGTGGTGTCGGCCTGCCACGATCCGCCGCGCTGCACACGCAGAGTGCCTTCGCCGGGGCCGGTCGGATTGATTACACCGTCTGCCAGATTAACGTAGGCGCTGGCGTTGTACCAGTCGGCAACCCATTCCCACACGTTGCCCGCCATGTCCAGCGCGCCGACCCACGAGGCACTGCGCAGTTGCCCGATCAGGCCGACAGGGCGGGTATCGCCTACGCAGCCCTGGATGTTCGCCCGCTCACAGTCTGGCTCGTCCGTGCCCCAGGGGTAGGGCCAGCCCTCCGGGCCGCGCGCGGCGTATTCCCATTCCGCCTCGGTCGGCAGGCGTCCGCCGCGCCAGCGGGCATAGACGTTGGCCTGCTCCCACGTGATCGACACGACTGGATGATCCGCTTTGGCGGGGTTGTCGAAGGCAGCACGGTCCTGCGGCGGCGTGCATTCCTGCGCGGCGACGCATTCGGCGTACTGAGCGTTGGTCACTTCCTTCTGGCCGATCCAGAAGGCGCGCACGCATACCCGACGCAGGGGACTCTCGTCCCGTTCGCCCGCCATGCTGCCCATCACGAAGCACCCGGCGGGCACCTGCACGAACGTCCCGGCGTCGCTGTCGCGCGTGACGGGCGTCCAGGTGCTGTTGGCCGTCCCGGCGGGCAGGAATTCCTGCTGGGCACAGCCGGCAAGGAGGAAGACAAACAAAAACAGGACGCGGAAACGCGGGATGTGGATCATGTTTCTGCCCTCGCAGCTAACCGTCGCTGCCTGCTCCCAGCGTCGCAGCCACATCGGTACGGGCCTGGTTGAGCATGGCGGTGTAATCCGGCGACGGCGTTGGCGTGGCGGTGGCCTGCGCCGTCATGCTGGCAGACGCCTCAGCGGTTTGGGTGACTTCCAGCCACGCCTGCGTCAGCGGCCCTGCCGTCGCCGTGACCGCGACCTGGCCGCCCTGGGTCGAGATGATCGCCAGCGCCACCAGCACCACCACCACCGCAAAGATCGCGTTCGTGGTCTGCGGGTAGCGGACCAGCAGCCGCACGATGGGCGATTTCGGTTCGGGTTTGGATTTCGGGTCGGGCGGAGTCGGGCCGTCAGGCTGATGGTCGGTCATCGGCTGTCCTGCTTTGCAGAGAGATACGAGGCAAGTTTACCACGCGACGGCGACTCCGCCCCATAAGAACTGGCGGCAGGGACTGTCGCCTTTAGGCGACAGGGGAAGCCCCCTTGCCCCTTTCGCAACCTTGTGCTATCCTGTGAACATACGGTCGGGCAACAGGCGTCCGCAGGATCATCGCCTCAGCGCGCGTCCGATGCGGCTCTTTAACAACTTCAGGTATC
>CAZGXI010000077.1:0-3530 GCA_964529715.1 uncultured Anaerolineae bacterium
GGCAGCTGGGCGGTTTCCGGGGCGGGGGGGGGCGGCGGTGTTGGGGCGGGCGTGGCGGTTGCGTCGCTGCCGCCCCCGCCGCCGCAGCCGGTGAGGAGCAGCAACAGCGCGCCCAGCAGTGCGGCGGCACCAACGACGGGCAGGGTCAGGCTGGTCGGGGAGGGTAAGGCGTGGTTCCGGGGGGGGTGCTCGCTCATGGGGGGCTCCTTGTTTTGGTCGCTGTTGTTTTTCGGGTTCAGTGATCCCAGCGCAGTCCGATGTAGATCAGGCGCGGGCTTAGGGGCCGGTAGTCGGCTGTATCGGCGACATCGCGGTGATCGTTGCCGATGTTGTCCACGCCCAGATAGGCGGTGAGCTCTCGGGTGAGGCGGGTATCCAGACGCAGATCGGTGCGTAGCCAGGCGGGTGAGCGCTGGGTGTTGGCCGCATCGGCGTACTCGTGGCTTTGCCACTGGGCGTACAGGCCCAGGCGCGATCTGACTTCGGGCAAGTCCAGGTGCAGGCCGGCCTTGAGCTGATGCCGGGGGCGCTGGATGAGGTCCAGCCCGGTGTCGCGGTCGATGGCGCGCAGGAAGGTGTAACCCAGCTCGTAGGACAGGCGGCCTTCGGGTGTGATCTCCAGCACGGTTTCAAGGCCCTGGGTGCGCGCCCGCGCGATGTTGGCGTATTCGAATACGCGCACGCCTTCTTCGACGCCGGCATCGAGCGTGGCGATCAGATCGTCGATGTCGTTGTGGTAGAGGTTCAGGTCCAGGCGCAGGCCATGGGCGTGGCTGACGATCTCGCCGCCGAACTGGACGCTCATGGATTTTTCCGGGCGCAGGTCCGGATTGCCGCGCACGATGTAGCCCAGCGCGCTGTGATCGAAGATGTAGTGGCGTTCCTTGAGGTTGGGAACGCGATAGCCTTGACCGAGGCCCGCGCGCAGCCGCAGGTCGTAGCCTTCGGGCATGTGTGGGCTGTACAGAACGTTGATCTTCGGTGTGGTCTTGCCGCCGAAGCCGCTGTCCTCCTGATGACGCAGGCCGGGCAGGATTTCCAGCCTCTCGTCGAACAGGAGCAGGCTGTCCTGCACGAAGGCTTCGACACTGTCGCGCGACACCTTGCCGCCGACTTCGTCGATGGTCTTGTAGGCCCCGCTTTCGTAGCGGGTCTGGACCTGGGTCAGGGTTTCGTTGAGCGCGACCAGCCCGGCGCTCAGCTGCTGATGCGCTCCCAGGGGCTGACTGTAGCTCAGCTCGCCGCGCGTCAGGCCGATTTCCGCACGCCGTGACTGATCCTGTTCGGCGGTGCCCAGGGCATCCTGCCAGGTGGTGTCGGTGAAGGTTTCCTGGCTGAGTACCGCCCGCAGGGCGCGGCCCTCGCCCGGTCGCCAGTTCGAGTCCAGGCGAAGCTGCGTGCGCTGGGCATCTTCACCCTTGATCTGGCGGATCTCGCCCACGCCGGGGGCCTGGGTGGAAAAACGCTTTTCCAGTCGTTCGCTGTAGTAACCGGGGGTGAAGCTGAAATCCAGCGTCGGGGTGGCCTGCCAGCGCAGGCGGCCGTCCAGGTTGAGTTTGGGGCCTTTGTCGCCCTGGGTGGACCAGGTGCCGGGGGTGAGGTCGAAGCCGTCGCTATCGCGAACGTCAAAGGCCAGTCCCAGGCCCAGCGCCCCCTGTTTCATGTTCAGGTGGCCGCCCGCATGGCGCTGTTGTGCCGGGGTTTCGGAGGCTTCGTCGTAATAGCCGACGTCGGCCAGCAGGCGGTAGTCGAGCGGTTTGTCGCCACGGCGGGTAATCACGTTGATGACTCCGCCCATCGCGGCGCTGCCGTACAGGGCAGAAAGCGCGCCCTTGACGATTTCAATGCGTTCCACGTCCGCCAGACCGATCTGGCTCAGGTCGACCGCCGAGCCTGTGCTCGCGGGAACCGGTTCGCCGTCGATGAGCACGAGGACGCGATTGCCGTCGAGTCCCTGCATCCATACTTCCTGGCCGCTTTTGCCATGGATGTCGCGCAGCAACAGGCCGGGAACGAAGCGCAGCGCATCCTGCAACGAGCGAGCCTGCAAACGGTCAAGGGTTTTCCGGGAGAGGATTTCGGTGCGTACCGGGCTGTCGAGCAGACGACGCGCGTCGCGCGTGCCGGTGACCACGTATTCGTCGAGCTCCATCAAGGAGTGGGTCTCGTCGCTTGCCTGGGCGTGACCGGGGAAAAGGGCCTGAATCAGCAGGCAAAAAAGAGCGGGCCCGGAGGCCCGAAAGGGTGCATTCACCATCATGCCAAACCCGTAATGCCGTGCAAAAAAGGGTCCGGGCTGGCCTGCGGTGAGGAGTACCGCTGCTGGCTGGGAGCCAAACTCAGGAGGAGAAGCCGCTCTATCCGTTCACTTGGTCAGGATCAGCTTGCCGTTGCTGGTAATACGAAGGATGTACTCTTCCGTACCGTGTACCAGCACCACGTCATGCCGCCCTCCCATCAGCTTCGCGACATCCAGCCTCGGACGCCCGACGGGGGGCGTGCTCGCGGCGAGATGACGGGAAGGCCGTTTCTGATGGGTGCGTTCATTACTCATGGTGATGCAAACGATATTGTTTCTCGTTTGTGTTGTCAATAGTGAATTTCATCGGCGCATGAAAAAGGCCCCTCGCGGGGCCTTCTTTCCGGTGCGGGACGGCTTCAGCAGCCGAATTCGCAGACCTGATAGCTGTCGATCTTGCCGCCGCAGCCCTGATAGCACTGGCGGTACTCGCGTTCGCAATGCGAGGTGTCCGCTTCACGATTGCAGTAGGCATTGGGGTTGCAGGCGCGGCGCGCGCTGTCGTCCTTGGCGGTGGCGACGCAGGCGGCGTAGCGGATGCTGGCGTTCTGCTGGCAGCTGGCACGTTCCTGAGCGGCGCGGTTTTCCGCCGTGGAGCGGCACATTTCCCGGATGCTCCCGCACTGGTTGATGCATTGCTTGCCGGCCATGTCCTGGGGCGGCGTGTAGCGGTATTCGGTGCGGTAGATGGGGCCGCAGCCGACCAGGGCCGTGCCGGTGACGGCCAGTAGGAGAAGCGCGAAAAGACGGGTGGCGTTCATGGGGCGTATCCGTTCCTTGTGTGGATCAGGCGGTGGCCAGGCGCGCGCGCGCCTCGCCAATCTGCCGGCGCACCTGGGCCGGGGCGGTACCGCCCTCGATGTCGCGCGCGGCGACCGAGCCTTCCAGCGAGAGCACGGCGAAAACGTCCCCGTCGATCTGCGCGGAGAACTGGCGCAGCTCGTCGAGGGTCATGGCGGAAAGATCGCGCCCGCTTTCGACGCCGAAGCGCACGGCGCGGCCGACCACTTCGTGCGCGTCGCGGAACGGTACGCCCTTGCGCACCAGGTAGTCGGCAAGGTCCGTGGCGGTGGCAAAGCCCTGCAGGGCAGCAGCGCGCATGCGTTCGCGGTTGGGCTGCAGGGCGGGCATCATGTCGGCGAAGGCGCGCAGCGAGCCGGCCACGGTGTCGATGGCGTCGAACAGCGGTTCCTTGTCTTCCTGGTTGTCCTTGTTGTAGGCCAGCGGCTGG
>CAZGXI010000078.1:0-2777 GCA_964529715.1 uncultured Anaerolineae bacterium
TCTCCCGCACGCAGTTCCACTCCGATCAGGCGGAATGAAGGCTCAACAGGCTTGGTTTGGGCCGCCACAGGTTGGGATGGCCGTGGTGCGGGCAGCTTGGGCTGGCGCGAGACCGGGCGGGCTTCCAGTCGCGCGACGCGGGTTTCCAATGCGTGCAGCGCATCGGTGGCGGCGTATTGGGCCTGCGCCAGCTCGATCGCCGCCAGCCGCTGGTCCAACGCCGCGGTGTCCTGCTCGTAGCGCGCCTGCGGCAAGGCGGCGGGCTGAGTGTGGCGTTGTTCGATCCGATGCGAGAGGCCGTCCAGTCGGGATTCGAGCAGGGACACCTGCGCGGTGGGCGCGAAGGCCTGGGTCTGTTCCGCCAGCCCGGACAAGGCCATGTGATCCACCAGCACCACCGCGCTGACGAGCAACAACCAGGTTGCGGCCGCGACCCGCAGCAGCGTCGTGCGCTGGCCCGTCGCCGAGTCCCGGATGGTCATGGCGAAACCTCCCGGATCAGCGGAGGGGGCTCCGCCGAACGGTTGATTTCCGGTGGCTTGGGCTCGTGCGGCGTATGAGCCTCCCTGAGCCTGCGGATGAAGCACACCTTCCGCTCGCCCTCGTCGACCTGCAGATCCCAGGCGGGGCCGGCCAGGGTCAAGAGCGCGTCGCGCAGCAGGACCGGGCCGAGCCGGTAGTGAGCCGCCGGCAGCGGCAAGGCCAGCAGATCGGCGGACTGCTCATCGCACAGCCGGTAGCCGGAACGCAGGACGAGGTGCCGGAGGGCATCCCCGACGGTGGCGCCCAGCGTGCCGGGGATCTCCACATCCACCACTTGTAGCAACAGGTCGTGCTGGGCCGCCGTCGGCGCGAGTTCAACCAGGGTGTAGCGGCCATACCGCGTCACCGGCACGAACTCCATCACGGCTTCGGGCGCGATGTCGGTGACTTTGGATGCGGGCGTCGGTGGCACGGCGTTCGTCATCGCGCAGCCGCTGGCCATGGCGGCCAGGAGCAAGCCGGGCAAACGGATCAGATGGCTGCGTCCGGCAATACGGAAGGGCTGGCAAGATGGGCGCATGGATCGGTGTCCTGAAACAACGAGCCATTACCATCGCCGTGCAGGCCCTTTGTCACAGCAAACAAAGCGAATCCGTCGGCTCCCGATTTGCCGAAAGCAATGCCGGCAACCACGCGGTTGCCAGGATGCATGTCGGGATCATGCCGCGGCGAATGGTCGTGCCGGGGCGATCTCGCCGCCTAACGCCGCGTCCGATCGTTGATCACGATATAGAAGACAGCCGGCTCGCCGCCTTCATTGCGGAACTCATGCACGCAATCCGAAGGAAAGAACAACGTATCTCCGGCAGCGACGTCGAAGCGCCTTCCGTCGATGACCACGGCAAGCGCCCCCTCATGCACGACGAGAAACTCCTCCACGCCCGCATGGTGCGGGGGGAACTCGACGGACTTGCCCGGAGGCAACACGTTGAAGGCCAGATCGACCGCGCCATCCTCGAACAGCGGCGAAAGAGAACGGCGTTCAAAGCCGGAAGCGGGGTCGTGATAGACCGCCTGGCGCTCCCTGCCATGCAGCCTGGGCTGGCGCGCATGGAATCCCCCCAGGAGTTGAGACAGGCTGACCTGCAGTGCCGCGGCAAGCTTGCCCAGCACCGTGGCAGTGGGAACCGAGGCACCACGTTCGATCTTGGAGATCATCGCGCGGCTCACGCCCGACAACTCCCCGAGCCGATCGAGGGTGAGCTGCGCCTCCAGGCGCAGACGTCGAAGATTGGCTGGGAGCGCTTCGGCGCGCTCACCTTTCTGCCTGGTCTGGGGAGCGGAGGAGTTCGGCATGGGCCGCGATCAAGTCAGGATGAATGCGTGGGGTCCCGATGGCGCTGAAATCGATCGCGCCACGAATTTCTACTATAGTAGAAATTCTCAACTTCAAACAGGAGCATGGCCATGCGTCTTCTGGTGCTGGGTGCAGGTGGGATCGGGGGCTATTTCGGCGGGCGTCTGGCCGCGGCCGGCGTGGACGTGCGTTTCCTGGTCCGGCCGAGACGCGCCGCACAACTCGCCGAGACCGGGCTCGCCATCAAGAGCCCTTTGGGTGACCTGACCCTTACCGTGAAAACAGTCGTCGAGGCACCGCCTTCCGTGGATGCCGTGCTGGTGGCCTGCAAGGCCTACGATCTTGAGGGCGCGATGGCCGCCATCGCGCCCGCCATCGGCCCCTCGACATGCATCGTTCCGCTGCTCAATGGGGTGCGGCATCTGGATCACCTGGATGCGCGCTTCGGCGCCGAGCGCGTTCTGGGCGGCCTGTGCCACATCGGTGTGGCGCTCGGCCCGGCCGGTGAAATCCAGCATCTCAACACGCTGCAGCGTCTCGCCCTCGGCGCACGCACCCACAGCCAGCAGGACGCGGCGCAGGCGCTGCATGGATTGATGGAGCGCGGCGGTTTCGCACCGGTGTTGAGCCAGGACATCCTGCAGGAGATGTGGGAGAAGTTCGTATTCCTCACGACCTATGCTGGCATGACCACGCTGATGCGCGCGCCCGTTGGAGCAATCGTGCAGGCACAAGATGGCGAAGCGCTGGTCCGCCAGATGCTCGGCGAATGCGTGGCTACCGCCGCTGCCTCTGGGTATATCCCATCGCAGGAGGCCTATGCCCGCATGTTCACGACGTTGTCCGAGCGCGGGTCCACCGGCACCGCATCGATGCTGCGCGATCTGCAACGTGGTGGCCCCACCGAGCATGAGCACATCATTGGGGACATGCTGCG
>CAZGXI010000079.1:0-2669 GCA_964529715.1 uncultured Anaerolineae bacterium
CTGTCAGCCTGACCGCAACGGCTGCCCTCCCGGAGACGTTCGCCCCGACCGCGACGGCCAGCCCAACCCCGACGGCTGCGTTCCTCGAACCGACCACCGCCGCGCCTCTCCCGACCGAACCGCCGCTGTTCCTGTTGCTCCACGACACCTTCGACACGGGCGAACTGCCGCTCTGGACGCTGGGGACGGGCTGGGCGCTCACGCCGAGCGAAGGCGGGCTGGCGCTTCAGGTCTCCGGCAGCAGCGAACCGGTGACGTTCGTGCACAACATGCTCGGCGACGTCGTTGCCCAGGCGCGCTTCCTGATGGATGCGGGTGGAGTGCGGCTGAGCGTGCGGCAGAGCGCGGCAGGCGCGTACACGGCGTCCCTGGACGTGAACGGCCAGGTCGCGCTGTACCGGGGCGACGCGCTGCTTGGGGCGGCGCTGGTCAGCCCGACCGCCGCCGGGCAGTGGCGCACGCTGCGCCTCTCGGCCATAGCGGGTGCGGCGCGGGTGGCGGTCGATGGGGTTGAAATGATCGCGGCGCTCGACAGCGATCCGCTGCCCGCTGGCACGGTGTCGTTCGTCGGGAACGGGCCAGGGGCGCTGCTTGCCGACGACGTTCACCTCTGGATTCCCCTGGTGGACGTGCCTGCGCCGACGGCCACGCCGCAGACGCTCCTTCCAGAACCGCCCTGGAGCCTGTGGTTCAGGGACGCTTTCGATGGGAGCGCCCTGGCGACCTGGAGTCTGGGCGCGCAGTGGATGCGTCTGCCGGGCGGGGCGGACTTCGTCCTGCTGGCCCCCAACGGCAGCGGCGCGACCCGCCTGCTGCTGGAAGATCGCGCCAACGTGGTCGTGCAGGCGCGTCTGGAGCTGTATGTCGGCGCGGCCCAGGTGAGCGTTCGCCAGAGCGTCAGCGGCAGCTACGCAGTCTCGATTGACCCGTATGGACAGGTGGAACTGCGTCGCGGGGGCGAACTGCTGCAGGCTGCGCAGGTCAACCTGACCGCGCCGTCGGTCGTCTTGCGCCTCTCGGCGTTCGAGAACACGCTCCGGGTGGCCGCGAACGGGGTGGAAATCATGGCGGTCAGCGACCCGTCGCCCCTGCCTGCCGGGGGGATTGCCTTTGCCGGGGCTGACCCCGGCGCCGGCACGTTCGCCATCGATGAGGTCCGGGTCTGGGTTCCCACGGGTGAACTGGCCGGGAATCCGCTACCGGACGCCCTGCCTGCCGAACCGGCGATGGCGGCAGCAGCGCAGGCTGCCCCGCTGGCGCTCCTCTCCCCGCAGGGCAACCGGATTGCCTATGCGGCGGAGACGGAGGAAATCTGGCACTCAGAGATCTTTGCGCTCCCCGCCAGCGGCGGCAGCCGGACGCAGATCACCAGCTTCACGCGGGAGCCGTCCACGAGCTTGCGCAACCTCATGCCGGACTGGTCGCCGGATGGCAGCCAGATTGCGTTCATCAATGTGGTGACGGATGTCAATTACAGCATCCCTATGTATACTACTTACACGGTGTCCACCAGCGGAGGCGCTGCTGCGCCCGTATACATCACCGGCCTCTATCGCATGGACAGTGTGGACTGGTCTCCCGACGGCGCGCAGTGGGTCGTCTCGGACGGGCAGGACCTCTATGTAGTGTCTTCGAGCGGCGGGACGCCGCAACGCCTGACCGATGACCCCGTCGTGGACGACTATCCCGTCTGGGAACCCGTTCAGGGCGGGCGCATCGCGTTCGTGTCGTATCGCAGCGGCAACGCCGACATCTATCTGCGCGATGCGGCTGGGCAACTGACCAATCTGACCGCCCATCCCGCCTTCGACAGCGACCCGGCCTGGTCGCGCGACGGGCAGTATCTGGCGTTCGTGTCCAATCGCAGCGGGACGTGCGACATCTTCATGATGGACCTGCTGGACCGCGACGCCATCAACCTCACGGCGGGGGCGGGCTTCGTGGGCTGCTCCAGACCGACCTGGTCGCCGGATGGCAGCGCCATCGCCTTTGCCGCCGCGACGGGCGGCATGGACGGGGACTACGAACTCTACACCGTCGCCGTGCCCCTGGACCCCCAGACACCCCAGACGCCGCAGCGCCTCACCGACAACGCCCTGGACGACCTGTCCCCCGCCTGGGGCCCGCCCGCCCAGACGCCGCCGGTGGTCAACGTCATCACGGCCAACACCACGCTCCAATACCTGGCTCAGGCTACGGACTGCACCCTCAGCGACGCGATTCGGGCCGCCAATGACAATGCACGGGTCAACGGCTGTGCGGCGGGCGCGCCCGAACCCGCGATTGACGAAATCCATCTGGACAGCCTGACCGGCCCCTTCACCCTGGATACCCCGGCAGAGGACGTGAACGGCCTGCCGCCGATCACGAGCACCATCCGCATCGTCGGCAATGGGACGAACAACGTCATTCAGCGCAACGCGGCAGCCACACAGGCATTCCGTATTGTCGAGGTGACTTCCAGCGGCAACCTGACCCTGGATGGCGTGGTGATCCGCAATGGGCGCGCGCCGGAAGACGGCGGCGGGGTGTACAACAGCGGCGCGCTCACGCTCCGGGGAAGTCGGATCGAGGAGAACCGTGCAGATAGAAACGGCGGCGGCATCTACAATTTGGGCACAGGAAACCTGAACCTCTTCAGAACGTCCTTCACCAACAACCACGCCGGC
>CAZGXI010000080.1:0-2278 GCA_964529715.1 uncultured Anaerolineae bacterium
TGAAGCAATGTCGCTGGCAAAATGGTACGCACGCGAGCATGTCCTTTTATGCCTGGTGCCGGCATTTTTCATAGCCGGAGCCATCGCCGTGTTTATAAGCCAGGGCTCTGTGATGAAATACCTGGGCGCAAATGCCAACAAATTCTTGGCCTACGGAGTTGCTTCTGTTTCGGGCTCTGTTCTTGCGGTGTGCTCCTGCACAGTGCTCCCGCTTTTTAACGGTATCTACAAGATGGGCGCAGGCCTTGGTCCGGCAATAGCGTTTCTGTATTCAGGCCCGGCAATAAATGTTCTTGCGATAATCCTTACCGCCAGAGTACTTGGTTTTGAGATAGGTTTGGCCAGGGCTATAGGAGCAGTCTCTTTCAGCATAATCATCGGCCTGATCATGCATTTCATATATATAAAAGAGGAAACGGAGAAATGCGCCGCTCAACTGGCAATTCCGCAGGAAGAGCCAAAAAGGCCCCTGTGGCAGAACGCTTTCTTTTTTGCCATGCTTTCGGCAGTACTTATTTTCTCGAATTGGGCGGATGCAAAGAATGCTTCGCATATATGGCAGATCATATACAACCTAAAATGGCAGATAACATCGCTATCTTTCGGCGCGCTGCTTATTTTGCTTGTCTCTTGGTTCAAGATCCACCCTGCAAAGGTCATCATCAGCGCGGCTCTGACCGCGGCGGCAGCGTTTCTTTTCCCGGAAAACGTTCTCGCACCCTTCTCTGTCGGCATCGTGACTTTTTCCATAATGCTCAGCTCCGGCAAGGGGGAAGCAGAGGAATGGTTCACGGCTTCCTGGGAATTTGCCAAGCAGATATTCCCGCTTTTGATCATGGGCGTTCTTATTTCAGGATTTCTCCTGGGACGGCCCGGCAGCGAAGGAATGATTCCGTCAAGATGGGTCGCGGCACTGGTAGGAGGCAATTCTATTAGATCAAATCTCATTGCTTCCGTCATCGGAGCATTCATGTACTTTGCGACCCTTACCGAAATACCCATTGTTCAGGGACTGATCAACAGCGGCATGGGAAAAGGTCCCGCGCTCGCTCTTCTTTTGGCCGGCCCTTCCCTCTCTTTGCCAAGCATGCTGGTGATCAGAAGCGTGCTCGGAACCCAAAAAACCGTTATTTATTCAGCGCTTGTTATATCAATGGCCACTTTTACCGGGCTGATATTCGGAATATTCTTTTAGAAAGGATAACTATTCATGAGCGGATGCTGCGGAGGCAAAACAACTTTGATCTGGCCGTGCTCGGGAGCGGCCGATGTGGCTGAGATCGCTGACAGGGCGGCCAGAAAGCTGACTAAAGAGGATTTCGGGGCGATGTCCTGCCTGGCAGGCATAGGAGCCGAAATATCCGGATTTATCGAATCCGCAAAGGGAGCGGATGAGAACATAACTATAGACGGCTGTCCGATCGCCTGCGCCAGAAAGAACCTCGAAAAGATATGGTTGACCCCAAGGTCTTTTATCGTGACCGAGATGGGCTTTAAGAAATTCGAGACAGAGGTTAACGAAGAGAATATTGAAAGAGCGTGCGGCTTCATCCGCTCGGACAAAAAAGGGAAGGTCGAAGAAAATACCGGCCAAGCTCTTGGCGGCGGGTGTTCTTGCGGCGGAAAATGCTAAGGAGAGACACAATGAATAACAAAATTCGATACGCTGCTGTTGCCACTGTTCTTATTGCCGCTTTTGCTGTCTTATGTTCTATTCCTGACGATGAAGCTATAGCAGCAAGTCCTTTGAAAACTACTGGAACTAAATCAGCTGTTAGCGGCAAAAAATCGGACAATGCAAAACAAAATATCAAAGTCACTTTTATCGAGCTGGGATCTCTTAACTGTATCCCATGCAAAATGATGCAGCCGATAATGAAAGAGATAGAAGAAGAATATAAAGAAACGGTGAAAGTGGAGTTTTATGACGTCCAGAGCTCTGAAGGGAGGCCTTACGCGGAGAAATACAAGATCAGAATGATCCCTACTCAGGTCTTTCTCGATAATGACGGCAAAGAATACTACCGGCATGTCGGGTTTTTCCCGAAGGATGAGATCGAAAAGATATTGTCTCTTAAAGGCGCGAAGAAATGATAATGCAGATATTTACATCATTATCTTCCGCTCTTTATTCCGGCCCGTTGATCGCATTGAGCGCAGCCTTTATCTGGGGAATACTCAGCATAATCCTCAGCCCATGCCATCTGGCAAGCATTCCGCTGATAATCGGCTTTATCAACGACCAGGAACAAATGACGACAAAAAAAGCATTTACTCT
>CAZGXI010000081.1:0-2053 GCA_964529715.1 uncultured Anaerolineae bacterium
CAAAAGGTATTCAAATAGTTTCACGGAAATGGTATTCAACATTAAAGAAGTCACCAATTCGCTGGCATTCAGGTAAGCTTTGAGATAGGCTGGCACAAAACCCCACAAAGCCCCTGCTAAGGCTCCTCCCAGCACAGCCGCAGGAACTCGTAGTATCGCTGGAAGAGGCGCAAACAAGGCAATAACACCCGAAACCAGAGCGCCCCATAAAACACTGCCTTCAGCGCCGATATACCAGAGTTTGGCGCGGAATACAATGGCAACCGAGTAGCCTGCAAGGATCATGGAAATGGAGTTTTCAAGCCAATCGCCAATACGGTTGAGGCGGGTAAGCGGCCCAAATAATAGGGTTTTATACGCGCCAATCGGATCTTTTGAGAAGATGACCGTGATCAAAAAACCAAGCGCCAAACCCAAAGAAAGGGCAAGGACAACGCGCATTAATTCGCGAACGATGGGTAATTGTAGGAATTTTTTCATAGCAGTTTCTCCATCTCTTCCTTGGACTGATGTTTAAGCCCCAGCATATACAAACCCAGTTCTTTTTCGTCAACTTTGGAGGCATCCGGGAAAACACCGGTTACCTGGCCTTCGTACATGGCAATAATGCGATCAGACACGCTCATCACCTCTGCCAGGTCGGCAGAAACCAAGAGTACGGCGGCACCCTTAGTGCGAATATCGACGATCTTGTCCTGTACGAACTCGGTCGCTCCAATATCGATGCCGCGCGTGGGCTGGGCTGCAATCAGCACATGCGGGTCAAGCGAAAGCTCGCGGGCTACGATCACTTTTTGCATGTTGCCGCCTGAAAGGGCTTTTACCGGTACATCCCCGGAAGGGGTGAGGATGCTGTATTCCTTAATGTATTCCTTCCCTTTCTTTTTAACAACCTTGTAATCCATCAATAAACCGCTGGCATAAGGTTTTTGGAAATAGCGGTCAACAATCAGGTTCTCATCGATAGTAGCATCCAATGCCACGCCGTTGGTCAGACGGTCTTCGGGAACGTGTGCCACGCCTTGCATGCGCACTGCGCGCGGGCTCTGATTGACTACATTTTTCCCCTTAACAATCACTTCACCGCTGGCGGCTTCGCGCAGCCCGGTCAGCACTTCCACCAGTTCGGTCTGACCGTTGCCTTCCACGCCAGCGATGCCCAGAATCTCACCTTCATATAAGTTGAAGGATACATCTTTGAGCATCTGACGCCCAATATCGGATACATACGAAATATTTTTCACCTGCATGCGTGCAGGTCCGCGCTTCATGGGTGGTTTTTTCACCTGCATGAAAACATCTCGGCCGATCATCATGCTGGCAATCTGCTCGCGGGTTACGTCCTTGGTGTCCACCGTTCCGGTCACCCTGGCATTGCGCATAACGGTAGTACGCTGGGAAATCTCTTTTACTTCACGCAGTTTGTGCGTGATGAAGATGACCGTCTTGCCCTGGTCCACCAACTTGTGAATCGCCTTAAAGAGGTCTTGCGTTTCCTGTGGGGTGAGCACTGCAGTGGGTTCATCCAGGATGAGAATCTCTGCTTTGCGGTACAGGGTTTTCAAAATTTCAACACGCTGGCGCATACCCACGTTGATGCTGTCAACAATGGCATCTGGTTGAACATATAAGCCGAACTGTTCGGATAATTCCTTGGTGATGCGCAGGGTTTCTGCGCGGTCGATCAGGCGGTTTTTCTGCTGTGGTTCGCCGCCCAAAACAATATTTTGTGCCACCGTGAAGGAAGGCACCAGCATAAAGTTCTGATGTACCATACCGATGCGTTCGGCTATGGCATCATGCGAAGAGTTGAAGCTGACTTTTTTTCCTTCGACAAAGATTTCGCCAGCGGTGGGTTTTTCCATACCATATAAGATCTTCATCAGCGTGGATTTACCGGCGCCGTTCTCACCCACCAGGGCGTGAATTTCTCCTTTGTTTACGGAAAAATTCACCCCATTGTTTGCCACCACCCCGTTGGGATAGATCTTGACGATGTTTTTCATTTCGATGATTGGTTGCATCTCTTACTCCGATCTCAGAATAAGGAATG
>CAZGXI010000082.1:0-1820 GCA_964529715.1 uncultured Anaerolineae bacterium
CATCCCCACGCCCAGTTCGATCGCCATAAAGCTGGCTTCGTCGTACTCCGTCACGTAGAGCGTGCCGTCCGGGCCAAAGGCCAGGTCGACGATCGAGGTGAAGCCGCTGGCAACGACGCTGCAGGCCGGGCTGACGCCGCATTGGGCGTGCAGCGTGCCGGGCTCAATGCGCCACACGCGCGAGGTGTTCAACGCGCCGGGGAAACCCTTCAATTCGCCCATGTAATAGGCGCCGTCCGGGCCGACCGCCACACTGGTGGCCACCGCCTGGGCCGGCATGACCGGCGGCAGCCCGCAGAAGGACTCCAGCCCGGGCAGCGGATTGGGGCAGCCGACCAGCGATTTGATATGATCCGTCGAGACCATCTCCTCGGGCAGCGTGGCCACCCAGTCGATCTTGCCCTGCTGGTCGACGATCAGCAGGTCGTTGCCGCCCGCGTCCGCCACCAGCGCCTTGCCGCCGTTGAGGGCTTCCACGTCGAATGGGTTGGGATTGATCTCCGGGGCGTCCGGGTTCACCGTGGCTTCAAAGGCGCCCAAATCGGCCAGCATGCGCACCTTTCCGTTGGAAACGCGGTACAGTTTGGCATCGCCAGCGCCGGTGATGGCGAAGGCATTGCCAACGCCGATGGCCGCCACGTCGCTCACGCCGGGAAGCCCGGCCATCAGGCTGCCTGTGCCTTTGCGCAGGCTCACCACGCCGGCGGCGGCATCCGCCACCAGCAGGCTGCCATCCGGCGCGGCCGAAAGGCCGAAGATCGGCCCGGTGAAGGAATAGGAATAGGCCGGGCTGGCGGCCAAGGCGGTAAACGTGGGGATCAACAGCATCCCCAGTACGAGCGCGGCGGTGAGAGCGCGATGGGTCCAGCTTTTGGATTTGATCGACATTCGACAGGCTCCTTGGGTGAACAGAATACGGATAAACGGTTCCTCACGGCGTGCTGTTCAAAACTGCCCGGCGGGTTTGCTCCGGGCAGCCGCGAGCGGAAGAAGGGGGAAGTGCGCGGCGGCCTGGTATTTAGATATCATTATCTTTTTAGTCAATAATTATGTTATTCTTATTCTACACCCGCGGTCAACTAACAGATTTTAAGAATTTCGCGCATCCTTCCCGCGCGGGGTTGTGTGGTATAGTATCAGCAATACAACTTTTGCCCTGGTCCTGCCCGGCGGGGCATCATCGACGGAGCTGCCATGTTTTTTGCGATTGAAGGCGTCATCGGGGTGGGCAAAACGACGCTCGCCCGCATGTTACAGCCGGCCTTCCAGGCCAATTTGCTGCTGGAAGTCTTTGAAGAAAACCCCTTCCTTTCCAACTTTTATTCCGACCGCGCCCGTTATGCCTTCCAGACGCAGATTTTCTTCCTGCTCTCGCGTTACCACCAGCAGAATCGCAACGTGCCCGGCATGATCTCCGACGGCCAGCACCTGATCAGCGACTACACCTTCGAGAAGGACTCGCTGTTCGCCAGCATCAACCTGCAGGGCGATGAGCTGGAGATGTATTACCGCGTGCACGAAGCGCTGGCCGAGAAGATTCCGACGCCCAACCTGATCGTGTACCTGCGCGCCTCCACCGAGACGCTCATGCAGCGCATCGCCATGCGCGACCGCCCCTACGAGCGCCAGATGGATCCCGGCTACATCGACATGCTCAACCGCGCCTATGACAAGTCCTTCCTGGGCGAGGACCGGCGCGTGCCGGTGCTGGTGCTGGACGCCAACCAGATCGATTTCGTCCGCCACCCCGAGGACCTGGCCTTTGTGGAGAACCGCATCCGCCAGTCGCTGCTGATGGCCCCCTTCCAGCCGGAGCTGCC
>CAZGXI010000083.1:0-1814 GCA_964529715.1 uncultured Anaerolineae bacterium
GTGCAGGGTCTTGACATTGCGCACGTTGCGCAGCCCGCGCTCGACGACCTCATCCCGTCCCGGCAGCAGCACCAGGGCACTGCTATCGCCGACCAGAGTCCACAGGGCGCTGGCGGCCTCGCGCGTGCGTGCGGTGTCGAGCTTGAATTCGTTCACGACGACCAGTTGATCGTCGCGCAGCAGGGCGCTCAGGGCGCTGCGCAGAGCAGCACGGCGCATCTTGCGCGGCATCTTCTGGCTGTAGTCGCGCGGGCGCGGGCCATGCGCCTTGCCGCCGCCGACGAAGATCGGGGCGCCACGGCTGCCGTGCCGGGCGCGGCCCGTGCCTTTCTGCCGATACCACTTGGCCGTAGTGCGGTTGACCTCGCCGCGCGTCTTGGCGCTATGGGTGCCCAGGCGGGCGTTCGCCATCTGGCGCACATAGGCCTGGTGCATCAGGTCCACGTTGACTTCGACTTCAAAGATTTCAGCCGGCAGGTCGATGGTATCGACTTCTTGCCCGGCCATATTACGCACCGGTACGTTCATCGCTTATGCTCCTCGCCACCTACTGGCTGCCTTTGCGCGCGCGGGACGATTTGACGATCACCAGCCCGCCCTTCGCACCGGGGACAGAACCCCGCACGGCCAACAGGTTGCGCTCCTCGTCAACGACCATGACTTCCAGGTTTTGCACCGTGACGCGGTCGCCGCCCATGCGCCCGGCCATGCGTGTGCCCTTGTACAGGCGGCCTGGCGTCGTGGTAGAGCTGCTCGACCCGCGCGCGCGGGTGCGGTCAGAAGCCCCGTGCGTCGTCGGCTGACGGTTAAAATGATGCCGCTTGATCGTCCCGGCAAAGCCGCGCCCCTTGCTGGTGCCGACCACGTCGACGCGGTCGCCTTTGGCAAACGCCGTGCCGACCGTGATCTGCTGCCCTTCCTGCACGTCGGCCTCGCCGGCCCGGACGCGGAACTCGCGCAGGTAGCGCAGCGCAGGCAGGTTGTTGCGCTGCAGGTGGCCCATCTGGCCTTTGGTCAGGCGCTGGGGCTTGGTTTCTTCAAAGCCCAGTTGCACGGCCGTATAGCCGTCGCGCTCTGCCGTGCGGACCTGGGTCACATAGCAGGGGCCTGCCTGGATGACAGTTACCGGCGTCACCGTGCCGTTCTCATCGAAGATTTGGGTCATCCCCACTTTTTTGCCAATGATGCCCTTCATGGTACCTCCACGGGACTGTGATCCGCGCGCCCGGCCCGGCGGACGGACCGACACCATCCCACAACATACCGCCAGCGAAAGCGGATTTCCTGGCGCTGCCGATGCTTGCCGGGCTAAATCTTAATCTCGATGTCCACCCCGGCGGGCAAGTTCAGCCGCATCAGGGTATCAATCGTCTTGCTGTCCGGGTCCAGGACGTCGATCAGGCGCTTGTGTGTGCGAATCTCAAAGTGCTCGTGCGAGTCCTTGTCGATGAAGCTCGACCGGCGGACGGTGAAACGCTCGATCCGGCTGGGCAGCGGCACCGGGCCAACCACGCGCGCGCCCGTGCGCTCGGCAGTTTCCACGATGCGCTTGGCCGATTGGTCCAGCACGCGGTGATCATAAGCCTTCAGGCGGATGCGGATTTTGTGCTTTGCCATAGGGTTCCCTCTGGACTGGCGGTGAGGGGCTGGTCGGCGTCATCTTCCCCCGTGCCTGGTGCCCGGCCCTCGACTTAGGAGCGGTGCACAGGCGTAGGGGAGGCTCTCAGCCGCCCCACACCCGCACTATTCCAAAATCTCCGTAATGACGCCCGCGCCGACGGTGAGGCCGCCTTCGCGGATGGCGAACTTGGAGC
>CAZGXI010000084.1:0-1597 GCA_964529715.1 uncultured Anaerolineae bacterium
ATGCCCGGCGCCCCATATTGCCTGAAGTAGCGATAATGTTCTTCGAGGTGGTTCAGTAGAATACCACACACGAGGGCCCTTTCATATACTTTTTTTGTCTCTATCGAGAGAGACGTGGCTTTGTTTATTATCTCTTCATCTATTTCGCTGTGCTGCATATTGATGTTGAACCCGATGCCGACGATGACAAACCTCACCATATCTGCCTCTGTGGAAAGCTCGATGAGGGTGCCGCAAACCTTTTTTCCGTTTATGAGGACGTCATTGGGCCATTTCAGCGAAGGCCTGATGCCTGTCAGCTCCTCGATCGCATCGTACACAGCGAGAGACGACAGAAAGGTTATGGGGTATACGGAGGAAGGATGGATGTGGGGTCTCAGGACAACAGAGATGTAAAGGTTTTTCCCGACCGGCGAGAACCATTTTCTCCCAAGCCTTCCCTTGCCCGCATCCTGCGATTCGGCCACGACGCAGGCGCCTTCAGGCTCGCCGGAGAGGGCAAGCTTGAAGGCAAAGGCGTTCGTCGAATCGACAGTTTCCCTGTGGACCACCTTCCTGCCCGTCACGTCTGTCCTCAAGTGCCTGTCGATTTCCCAGGCGTAGAGCTTATCGGGGGTACCGGTGATGCGGTAGCCTTTTCCCTTCGACTTCTGAAAAAGATAGCCGAGGCGCTCGAGGTGGTTGACGTATTTCCAGACGGCGGTCCTTGATACGTGGAGCTTTGCCGCAATAAAATCTCCCGACACGTAGTCCCTGCTCTCCCTGAGGAGCATCAATGTTTCTCCGGTCTTATCCATTGTCGATCTTGTCGTAATGCGAAAAATACATGGTGAAGGACGCCCTGCCCTGGGAGAGGGACCTTACATCTGTAGAATATCCGAACATCTTTGTCAGCGGAGCATGGGCCTCGATGACCGTTATCCTGTCTTTCGAGGAAACGTTCGTGATCTGGCATTTTCTGCTGTTCAGGTCGCTTATGATGTCGCCCATGAACTCGTTCGGCGTCGTTATTGTAAGCGACATGACGGGAACAAGGAGGATGGGGGTCGCCTCGCTGCATGCCTCACGAAAGGCATCGTAGGCGGCCATCTTGAGCGTCAGCCTGGCAAATTCCGGATTATTGAAGGTTGCGTCGCTGACCGCAACCCTGATATCAGTTAACGGGTAGCCCTTGAGAACCCCCATATTGGAGGCCTCCATAATGCCCTCCTCAATAGCGCCGGCAAGGGCGAATACCGGGTGTTCTTCTTTGATATGAGACGTGACCACGATGCCCTGGCCGCGCCCGTTGGGCCCGATCTGCAGCGACACCCAGCCTTTGCACTGGACATTGTTGATCAGTTTTTCAAAGGTGTGTTCTTTGGAAACAGCCTTTTCAATGCTTTCTTTATAAACAACCTGCGGCTTGCCGACGAGAAGCTCTATGCCGAACTCGTCTTTGATCCTTCTGATGATGACATCAAGGTGAAGCTCCCCCATCCCGGAAACAACGGTCTGATATGCGTCTTCATCTGTCTTAAGGACGAAGGTGGGATCCTCGTCCGATATCTTCTGCAGCGCTATGAGGAGCTTGTCCTGGTCGATATTCCTTTTCGGC